>NZ_JBALCP010000128.1:0-16234 GCF_036919675.1 Nostoc sp. | reverse complement strand
TTGTACCTGAGTGCTGACCAGTCGAGAGTTAAGTAATCTGCTTCATTATTAGTCAGCAGCTGTGCAACCAGATTAAGACTCCGCTTCATCGTCGGCTCAGACCCCGGCGAAAGCGTTGATAGGTAAACTGAAGCTGGGTGTTCCGTCAGGGGTGGCGGAATCCTCAAAATCAATGATGAAGCAGTACTAACAAACATCACTTATCAAAATAGGAGTTCTAGGAAGAGTTATTCTGCAAAATAATATTTTGATAAGTAATCCACAATCGTGCTGACTGAGGACGATTCGCACTCAGTATTTTCCTCTGCGAAAAAAATGAGAATATTTCTCAAACTCAAAAGCCCAGTTGGGATGACTGGGCTTTGAATGATGCGATCGCTTCCCATTTTCTTAGAGGATAAGTAGAGCGATCGCACAAAGCACAGACTACAGTGGACGATGCCCAGTAGCATCGCACCGCTGGGCTTGATTTACATCATCCTACTTTTGTGGCTGATTAGGGGGGAAGTTGACAGAGCCAAGTTTTCAAACTGATACTCAATTCCTAGTCCTCTTAGGTAAAAGCTCATGTCTTTGCAGCCTGATAGCAGGGCAGCAAAGACATGAGCGATCGCGTTGATGTGAAGTACACAGACGACATCCTAGACCTTATGGACGAGGATGACGAAGAAGAAGAATCTTCTGACGAGTAACGTCCAATAGCCCTCAGATTACCCCTCTGGGGGCTATTAATTTCTAATACTATTATTGTAACTATGGTTAAAATTCACGCACCCATTTACCTTCAAATTTACGAGCGCGAGGGAACAAAGTGGTTTTTCCACGGCGGCGATATTTTCCATAACCCTCGTGGCATTTCTACCGATCTAGAATCAACACTTGAAAGAAACGGATTGACCAAAGTCAAGGTTTTGGTTGAATTATTCCGCATAAATGGTGGCAAACCAGGATTGTACTTGGCCAATATTCGAGACAAAAAATATTACTACTGCGGACAGGATTGGAACAGCATAAAAGTGCAACTGCGATCACTCGGCATTGGACGGGAAGATCCGATGGAGTAGCTATAATTTTCCCTTAAAAATCGCAAATTAATTTTGTAAAAGTACCGCGCTTGGGCGTGGAAACTTATGCAACTGTTGGGAGGGCGAAATGCCCTCGGTGCAGGTGGAAGCTGTACTTCGGCTACGCTAAGTAACCATGCAAGCAGCACCGTCGCCTGAATATGGCGACCGATGCCGTAGGCATTGCAAGGATAGACAAGACATCATAGATGACTTAGACATTGATGAACAGGAAGACGAAAACTAACCCGTAGCCTGAAAAGTCCCCCAACTAGCACTTGGGGGCTTCCTTAAAAAATCATAGCTTAAATAAATAAAATTATGACAGTAATTCACCCGATTCAATATCGAATCATTTTGCGTAAAATTACCCTTGAAGAGTCTTATTGGCATTTCATCAAAGGTAGAACCTTTTATAATCCACTGAATTTACCTCAGAACAGCGATATAGAATTCATGTTTGGTACAAGCAAAAAAAAGGTTGCCTTAGAACTTTTTCGGATCAATTGTGGAAAGCCTGGATACTATTTAGCTGATCTGAGCAGCAAAAAATATTATTACTGTGGAGTCGATCCAGAAAGTATTAAGGCAAAACTGCGCGAGCTTGGCATTGGGCGAGATGATCCAATGGAAAATTAGAGCCACAATCAGTGACTATCAATCCGTAAAATACTTAAACAAATTCATCAAGTCAGCTTTAATTACTCCGAGAATGTGGGACGTGGAAGAAAAGCCTCCAACCCTAAAGCATCGATCGGGAAATGTTTCTTGTAGACTATCCCCATGAAGTAGAGATATTTATCCCCCCAATATTTGCAATCGTCACTGTACCAAATCGCCCAGTTAATCAAGCTCAGTTAGAACAAAGAATGTTCAATATTCTTCAAAACTCATGAACTTGATTCAGTCTCAGATACAGCAGTGCCCACAAGGGGTTTGACAACATTTGCCTTCTTTTCAAAGATTTGAATCCCGGCTTCCATTATCTCAAACCCGTTCTCTGTCCGTTGACCAAGCTTACCTGATACAGTCCCCGCCCAGTCTGGAAATTCAGCCACGCTAGTTTCAGCTTTGCGCCAGCTTTTTCCGTTAACTTGCGCTGTGAACACTATTCCATTTTGGTCAGTCAGTGAGATTTCAACTTTTTTATTTTCTACTGGTGTGGCTGTTGGTAATAAGCCACTAAATTTAATTATGACCTCGCTTTTCGCTGACATTACTTAATTCCCAAGAATTCAGATTTTTAATTGATAATTTTTATCATACGTTAGCTGTCATAAAAAGAGTCGGGAGCATTTAATGCTAATCTTGTAGTGCTAACTTTTATCAAAAACTAGCACTACAAGATTTCAGGAGAGTGTCGGTCAACTGACCGCAGCATACATATTTTAGAGTTAGTCATCGCTTGTTCAAACCGGAAAAATAATACCGGATGCTCCCGCGTAGCTCGTCATAGACATCGCTCTCAATGGTTATGAAGGTCAAAGGGAAAAACTCAAAGCCGTTCCCGGCTGGTAAGAATGCTTGAGGATTTTTGTTGATGGACTGACTGAGGACAGCAATCCCAAATAATTTTCCCGTCGAGGGGAAAAATTACGAGCTAACATTCATCTCACGATGCTAAATTTTAATTAATTGTTCGGCGCAGTGACTAAATGTGGGAACTTAATTTAGCAGAACGCGAATTAATTGACATTTACCGTCCAGCGTTAATGGCGCTTGGAGTAGACTTGTACCTTGAAGAGGTACAAGAAGCCTTTGAGGGGTGTACCTCTGGACTTGAGGATTGCTTCCGAAGTGCGATTGTTTATATGCTTTGGCTCCAAAGCAAAGGCAAAGAAATTGTCAGTCCTAATGCCATTTTGATTGAGTCCATGAGAAATCGGTGGACTACGAAATACTGGAAAGATGATTTTATCGAACTGCCACAACTACAATCCCTTGGACAAAGATGGTGGAGGGCAGCCCAAGAACAATGGGGCTATGACGTGCGGAATCGCCTTGTCTCGAATGTGTATTTTGACAACGAACGGGAGTACATTAAGTTCAGCAACGGCAGGACATTGCGAGTAGACACTGCCTACCGATGCGGCTGGAACAGTACTCTAGAATATGCCACCACTGACAATCCTATCCTCAGACAATAATCTGTTACCCATTGCCCGATTTATTTAAATACTCCCAAGGACTTTCGGATTAATTCGCCTTGCTCAAAAATCAAGATGAATTAAAGCGATTATTCATCGAGGGGCTACTTACAAATTGCGATCGCGCACAGTAGAAACATAATAAATGAAGCTGATATTTTTTGGAAACTTAAGTTCATTTAATCGCTGCTTAGATGCACCAACTTTTACTAATCCAGTTGACTCTTTAAATTCTAGCAACGAAATTGTTTTTTATCCGCAGAACAAGACGGGCAAAGAGCAATTCAAGCAGGATTAAAGTAAAAAAAATGGTTTTCAGTACAATTTCTGACTAGGGTCTGGGTGTTAAACGACTATTTGTACGTGTTAAAACAGCAAAACTTCTGGGAATAATGAAGAAGAATTCTGTTTCGATAAATATCAATAAAGCTGACATATGCATAGCTAGTCAGTTTTTGTTTAGCTGAATTTTAGATCCGACTGAGCGTATGAATGATTGTAAATCTCTCAATGACTCCTCCCTGTTTGAATATACGCAACAACAAAACTTCTCGCTGGCTTTTATGTTGCGGATGATCAACAGGATATCTGACCCCATTTTTGTCAAAAACCACCAACATCAGTGGATACTAATTAACGATGCCTTTTGTAATTTCATTGGGTATAGCCGAGAAAAATTAATTGGCAAGTCTGACTATGATTTCTTCCCCAAAGCGGAAGCTGATGTGTTTTGGGAAAAAGATGAACTGGTTTTTAGTACAGGCATAACTGATGAAAATGAAGAATTTTTTACAGATTCCGATGGCGTAACACACTTTATCCTGACCAAAAAATGTTTGTTTGAGGATGAGCTAGGTGCTCATTTCTTAGTTGGGACTATTCGTGATTTAACACAGCAAAAGCGAGTAGAAGCTGAACTAGCGGAAAAAGTATGTTTAGCAAATTTGCATGTAGAAATAAACACTGCTATCACCCAAGGTCAGACACTACAGCCAATTCTCAAGCATTGTACTGATGCTCTAGTCAAGCATCTTAATGCTGCTTTTGCCCGCATTTGGACGCTGAATACTGAAGAAAACGTACTGGAACTACAAGCTAGTTCTGGAATTTACACTCATATTAATGGTTCTCACGCTCGTGTGCCTGTAGGGATGTTCAAAATTGGATTAATTGCCCAAGAACGTAAACCTCACCTGACTAATAAAGTTCTAGATGATCCGCGTGTAAGCAATCAAGAATGGGCAAAGCAGGAAGGCATGGTTGCTTTTGCAGGATATCCCCTAATTTTAGACGGGGATCTGATCGGTGTCATTGCAATGTTTGCCCGTCAAACCCTGACACAATCAGCCCTAGAGGCATTGCAATTAGCTGCAAACGAGATTTCCTTGGGCATCAAGCGTATACAAGTAGAACTTGGCTTAAAGGAAAGTGAGAAAAATTACCGTGACTTGGTTGAGACCTCCCAGAACATGATTTGGTCAGTAGATACCCAAGGATGTTGGACTTATGTGAATGAAGCAGTGAGAAGCATCTATGGGTATGAACCAGCAGAAATGATTGGTCGTCACTGTAGTGAGTTTGAGCCGGTTGAAGAATTTCAGCAACAGCCAAGAATTTTGCCCCGTATATTGGCAGGAGAGTCAGTCTTTGAGTACGAAGCTGTTGTGCTTGCAAAAGATGGCATTAAGCTGAATTTATTATGTAATGCGATGGTGTTGTACGATGAAGTTGGAAATGTTTTAGGTATAACTGGCACAGCTACTAACATTACGGAACTGAAGCGAGCAGAAGCTGCCCTGCACCGTAGTAATGCTGTACTGCAAGCTCAAAAAGAAGCTTCAATCGACGGCATTCTGATTATTGATGAAAATCGTCAGATTGCATCATCTAATCAACATTTCTCCGATTTATGGCAAATTCCTGCGGCAATAATCCAGACTGGTTCGGACTGGCAACTCCTGGAATGTGTCCTAGCCCTAGTGGAAAATCCAGCAGAATTCCTCGCTCAAGTTGAGTATCTCTACCAACATCCAGAGAAAAAAAGCCGTGATGAAATTATGCTCAAGGATGGACGGACGTTTGATCGTTATTCTGCGCCAGTGCGATCGCCTGCTGGAGATTATTACGGCAGAATTTGGTATTTCCAAGATATCACAGAACGCAAACAAGCACTCTCAGACATCCAACAGCAAGCACAAGAACTAGAAACAGCATTATACGAACTACAAAACACCCAAACTCAGTTAATTCAAAGCGAAAAAATGTCCAGCTTAGGACAGTTGGTTGCAGGTATAGCACATGAAATCAATAATCCAGTTAGCTTTATCTATGGCAACCTTCACCCTGCCAAGCAATATATTGAAGATTTAGTTGGACTAATACAACTTTACCAGCAGCACAATTCTAAGCTAGTGCCAGAAATTGAACAGAGAGCAAAAGCGATTGATGTAAATTTCATTCTCGAAGACCTGCCTAAATTGTTGAATTCAATGGAAGTTGGTGCCGAAAGAATTAGAGAAATTGTCCTATCTCTGCGGAAGTTTTCGCGTTTGGATGAATCAGAAATGAAAGCAGTGAATATTCATGATGGGATCGATAGTACGCTGATGATTCTAGAACATCGTCTCAAGGCTGCATCCCATCGTCCAGCAATTGAGTTGATCAAAGAATACGGTGATTTGCCATTAGTAGAGTGCTATGCTGGACAACTAAATCAGGTTTTTATGAATATTATAGCTAATTCTATTGATGCTCTAGAAGAAGCATTTACTAATAACCAAAGAATGAAAAATCTTCAAATTATTCTGAAAACTGAAGTCACAGATGAGCAACAGGTAATGATTTGTATATCTGATAATGGTCTGGGAATTCCAGAAAAATTGCAAAAGTTTTTATTTGACCCATTTTTTACGACTAAAAGTGTAGGTAAAGGTACAGGGTTAGGTTTGTCTATTAGTTACAAAATTATCATTGAGAAACATCAAGGAAAATTAAAATGTATTTCCCCACCAGGTAAAGGGACAGAATTTACAATCATAATTCCTTTGTATCAATCAAGACTCAAAAACTGATTTCTGTCTCAACCAAATTACAAAGAATATATTTTTGTCGTAGTCGTAAGAGTTTAAGACAAAATACTTTTTTTAACTTAGAATGAAATAACAATATCTTCGAGAACGAAGTTTAGATCCAAGTCCTCAATAGCAGTGGTAATTTTGGCTGTTGGGTTTGGATACTCTTGTTCATACAGTAGGAGCAACTCAGTTACTGCTACAATGTATCCTTGCAAGGGTGAAATATTGCTGGAAATAAAGTTGATGGGGTTGTTGATTTCATGGCCAATACCAGCGACTAACTCTCCGAGTGTTGATAGTTTCTCTTGCTGCACCAGCTTGACTTGGGCTTTTTGCAAAGCCTTGGTGCGATCGCTGACTTGTTGTTCCAAAGATTCAGTCAATTGTTTGAGTTGTAAATGCACGCGCACTCTAGAAATGACTTCCTCTTGTGCAAACGGTTTAGGGATATAGTCTACTGCACCAAGGGAAAATCCCTTCGTTTTACTCTCTGTATCCGCTAAGGCAGTGGTGAAAATAATTGGGATATTTTGGGTAACAGGATTAGCTTTGAGGCGACAACAAGTTTCAAATCCGTCAATACCAGGCATTTGTACATCCAGCAAAATTAACTCTGGTTGATTGCGTTCAGCTTGAGCGATCGCACTTTCTCCATCGACTGCAACACGGAAACGAAAACCCTCACTATTGAGCGCTTCACACAGGACAGATAAATTTGTCGGATTATCATCCACAATCAAAATAAATCCGTTATTTTGGAGTTTACTCTTAGAGTGGAAAGAATAGTTGATAAATGTCGCCATCATACTAGGGGTTGTAAGATTTGAAATATATACCCGTGACCCTAGTATTCCCAAACTATCAAGTGGGAAAGCGCGATCGCTATTTTTTTATTGCATTAAGTACTAGCGTCTCCAGAAAAAGACAAGGGTGACAGAAAGAGGAAAGGTACGGGATGTTCAAGTTTCCACACAAAAAGCTACCCCATGTCAGTACCCCATCTTTATCGTCAACTGCAAAGATACGAATCCTACTAATTTAATTATGGCTGGCATAACTACGGATATTTGCTTAGTTTTTCCCGCGCGCAGTACGCTCACGCTACAGTGTTCAAGCGGTGATGGATGCTTCTGGTTCTGATTTGGGCAGATGGTGTTCCCACGATTAGGTTCAGAATTACTTTGTTTCCTTAGACAGTAAGGCATTAATTCTTCTCATCCTTCAAAAATAAGCGAACGTACAGGTATTAGGGACAGACCTACACTCAGTAAATCGCAAATTTTTCCTCAAGAGCGATCGCGGCTGTTGCCCCCAATGTTAGCCATATTATATACACCGCTAGTAATAACGGGTATTCTAAAAATAGCTGCTCAAATTACATCTTGGCAAATGTTTATACATGCAACCATACTCACGCCAGCCGAACTCAAATCGGCGATCATCCGTAACCCACTAGTTGTTACTCCTGATACAGTAGTGATAGACGCGATCCTCCAGATGAGCAGTGTACGTGCTATCTATTCGGCTTCAAGAGCAGTCGATAGCCCATTGGATGATTTTTATATTGAGGCACGCTCAAGTTGCGTGATTGTTATTGAAAATAATCAATTGCTTGGCATTTTTACTGAACGAGATGTAGTGCAGCTCACTGCCCAGAAACGAGTTTTAGAAAACCTGCCCATTCGTGATGTGATCACCCCTTCGGCGATCGCGCTACGCGAGTCTGCTTTCACCGATATTTTTTTTGCGATTAATCTGTTCCAGCAACATCACATGGATCATTTGCCTATTCTTGATGAGTACGATCGCTTGGTTGGGCTGCTGACCAAAGAGAGTTTGCAGCAAATATCAAGTCCAGTAGACCTGTTGCGGTTGCGTTTTGCAGATGAAGTTATGACTACTCAGGTGATTTATGCTAATCCCAATGCTTCAATACTTGAGATCGCCCGCTTGATGGCAATGCATCGAATCAGTTCCGTTGTGATTGTGCAAGAACAGGCAGCTAATCAGCAGGAAACGCTCAAAATTCCCATTGAAATTGTAACTGAGCGAGATATCGTTCAATTTCAGGCTTTAAATTTAGATTTGGAAATCTCTCAGGCACAATCTGTGATCAGTACACCAATCTTCTCAGTTCATCCAAATGATTCGCTGTGGGTTGTGCAGCAAACGATGGAGCAGCAATTGATGCGGCGATTGGTAGTGACGGGTTTCCAGGGAGAGTTGCTAGGCATGATTACACAAAGCAGCCTTTTACACGCACTCAACCCGCTAAAGTTATACAAGTTAGCCGAGGTTTTAAAACAGAAAGTATTGCGGCTAGAAGCGGAGAAATTAGAACTCCTAGAAAATCGCCCAATGGAATTGGAACAAAAATTGCAGGAGCGAACATCTGTACTGAAGGCGAAAGCAGAGCAGGAACACCTCATTGCAACCATCGCCTCTCAAATTCGATCATCCTTAAATTTACAAGATATCCTTAATACCACAGTTGAAAAACTACAGGTTTTCTTGGGTTGCGATCGCGTTGCTATTTGGCAGCAACAACCCGATTTGCAGATGCTAGCTGTTGCTGAATCGACCTCCGGTAAAATCAGATCTCAACTCGGTCTACAGGTTTACGATCCCTGTTTTGCAGCAGATTGGTCAGATGCCTATCTACAAGGACGGGTTCGAGTTGTATCCGATATTTATGCAACAGAAATGACGGACTGCCATCAAGCACTTCTAAAACAATTGCAGACTCGTGCAAAAGTTCTAATTCCAATTATTCATGGCAATACCTTGTGGGGACTGCTAGAGACAACACAAAGCCATGCTCCCCGGCAGTGGCAACCCGAAGAAGTGGCGCTTTTGCAACAGCTTGCCACTCAACTGGCGATCGCCATTCAACAAGCTACTGCATACCAGCAGTCACAAACCGAATTAATTGAGCGCAGGCAAACGGAAGCCCGACTGCGAGAGAGTGAACAGCGCTATGCGACACTCGCTGCTGCTGCCCCTGTTGGAATTTTCCGTACCGATGTTGAAGGCAACTGTATTTACGTTAACCAACGCTGGTGTACTATTGCTGGACTCACGCCAGAAGAAGCGTCGGGTAGAGGCTGGATGAAAGGATTACACCCTGATGATCGAGACAACATCACCGAACAGTGGTATCGTGCAACACAAGAAAATCGCTCCTTTATTTTAGAATATCGGTTTCAGCGACCTGATGGCACTGTGAGTTGGGTATTTGGTCAAGGAGTAGCAGAACGCAATGCCGAAAACATAGTCACAGGATATGTAGGTACAATCACAGATATTAGCGACATCAAACAAGCTTATGAACTGATTATTTATAATGCTTTACACGATCCATTAACGGATTTGCCAAATCGAATACTGTTAAGAGAACGGCTTGAACTGGCTATTAACCGAGCAAAGCGGATCAAAAACTACTGTTATGCCGTCTTGTTTCTAGACCTAGATCGGTTCAAAGTGATCAATGACAGTCTGGGACACTTGGTTGGAGATCAAGTTCTCAAAACTATTGCTCAAAAGCTAAAAACTCATTTGCGGGACATTGATTTAGTCGCTCGACTGGGTGGTGATGAATTCGTGATTCTGTTAGAGGATATTCCTAGCACTCAAAAAGTTATTCAAATTGCTAAAGCTATTTTAGAGGATTGTCAAACTCCGTTAACAGTCAATGGATATGAAATGTTTACCAGTTTCAGTATCGGCATTGTTCTCGGAACCAAGGATTATCATCAGGCTGACGATTTAATTCGATATGCTGACATTGCGATGTATCGAGCTAAGGCACAAAGCAGGAATTCCTATAAGTTTTTTGATGCAGCCATGCATACTCAAGCGTTGAATCGACTTCAGCTAGAGACGGATATCCGAAAGGCTTTCAAACAAGAAGAGTTTATCGTATACTATCAGCCTATTGTTGACATCCTTGAGAATCAGCTAGTTGGATTTGAGGCATTAGTTCGCTGGCAACACCCGACTCAGGGGCTTGTTTGTCCCGAGTATTTTATCCCTGTTGCAGAAGAAATTGGCTTAATTGTGTCGCTTGATAATTGGATATTTTACACAGCCTGTCAACAACTAGCAACCTGGAAAAGGAAGTTTAAGAATCGCTTTCCACTCAAAATCAGTATTAACCTCTCTACTCAAGACCTTCGCAAAGCCAGTTTAATTGAAGATATTGAGCGAATACTGACCCAAACTGGTTTAGAAGGCGACTCGATCTGCTTAGAAATTACTGAGAGTATGTTAATCGAGGATATCAGTCAGACAATTGATTTGTTAACCCAACTAAAGGCAAGAAAAATTCAGATCAGCATTGATGACTTTGGAACTGGGTATTCATCACTTAATTATCTTCATTGTTTACCGGCTGATAATTTGAAGATAGATCGCTCTTTTGTGACTCAAATGCAGGCAGGAAACCGTAACTATCAGATTGTAAGTAGTATCATCACCTTGAGTAAACAACTGAAATTAACTGTTGTGGCAGAAGGGATCGAGACACAACAACAACTTCAGTGGCTACAGCAACTTGGATGTGAATTAGGTCAGGGCTACCTATTTTCTGAACCCCTTACTGCTCATGAAGTTGAGATCCGTTTTCTCAAAGGAAGTTCTGAACACTATTAAAGTTAATTCTGTTTTGGGAAAAGGAACATAATTTTTAATTTATATTTCCATTACTGATAGCGGGACTTAAACAAAAGTTAATCCAATCTACTATCAATTTAAAACAGGATGCCAATGGAATATACAACAGGCGAGACTTTCCACCAAGCTCAATGGTATACAACTACTACAGAAAATGGTAGCACAACGGGATATGGGAAAAATTAAACCATACACTGCGTGGTCAATTAGGTAAATCAACACTAACCTTTGTACGTTCGCGTAGCGTGCCGGAGGCAATCGCCGCAGATAGCAAGTCGGTAGAAACGACTGAAAAAAGTCAGACATGGTGATTAAACTTCTAAAAACTTAAATGTTAATTCTTTAGCACTTAAGGGAATACTAATTAAAGTTGTGTAAGGCTGACTCTTTTCCTTTAATAGGAACAAAAAAAGAGTATTTAGAATGCACAATAGTCAAAAATTTGTGTATGCCCTTTATTTATAAATTTTGGTAGTAAATTAATATGGTAAATTTAGTAGATGAGCAAGCCCAAGAAGCTTTATTTCAGCTAGCAGCAATTGTGGAGTCCTCTGAAGATGCCATTATCAGTAAAACCTTAGATGGAGTAATTGTTAGCTGGAATTATGGGGCAGAAAGACTGTTCGGTTATAAAGCCCAAGAAGCGATCGGTCAACGTGTGACAATGCTTCTTCCTAGCGATCGGATCAACGAAGAAGCCCAAATCATTCAGAAAATGAAACTTGGAGAACGAGTTGAACACTTCGAGACTGTGCGTCAACGCAAAGATGGAACACTGATTGATATCTCGCTAACAATTTCTCCAATTAAAGATACAACAGGCAGAGTCATCGGTGTCTCCAAAATTGCTCGTGATATCAGTACTACTAGACAAGTTGAAAAAGCTTTGTTTCACCTTGCGGCAATTGTAGAGTCCTCTGAAGATGCTATTATCAGCAAAACCTTGAATGGAGTAATTCTTAGCTGGAATTATGGGGCAGAAAGACTGTTCGGTTATAAAGCCCAAGAAGCGATCGGTCAAAGTGTGACAATGCTTCTTCCTAGCGATCGGATCAACGAAGAAGCCCAAATTATTCAGAAAATGAAACTTGGAGAACGAGTTGAACACTTTGAGACCGTGCGTCAACGCAAAGATGGAACACTGATTGATATCTCACTAACAATTTCTCCAATTAAAGATACAACAGGCAGAGTCATCGGTGTCTCCAAAATTGCTCGTGATATCAGTACTTCTAAACAAGTTGAAAGAGCTTTGCGAGAGTCAGAAGCCCTATTGCAGCAGAAAGCAACTGAACTAGAAATCACCTTACTTGAATTGAAGCGAACGCAAATTCAACTAATACAAAATGAGAAAATGTCTAGTTTGGGGCAGTTAGTCGCTGGGGTAGCGCATGAAATTAATAACCCAGTGAACTTTATCTATGCCAACCTCGAGCCTGCCAATGACTATACTCTAGACCTATTAAGACTGCTGCGGTTGTATCAAAAATATTATCCCAGCCCATTACCAGAAATCCAGGAGGAAGGAAAGGAAATCGACCTAGATTTCCTAGTAGAAGATTTACCCAAGTTATTTTCCTCAATGCAAGTTGGAGCAGTCCGGATTCAAACGATTGTGCGATCTTTACGGAACTTCTCCCGTATGGACGAAGCTGAGATAAAACAAGTCAACATTCATGAGGGCATTGATAGTACGTTGATACTTTTGCAGCATCGCCTCACAGGCAAGTCTAACTGGGAAATTAAATTGGTTAAGAATTATGGCAACCTGCCGTTGGTTGAGTGCAAACCTTCTCAATTGAACCAGGTGTTTATGAACATCATTTGCAATGCAATCGATGCCCTGGAAGAACGAGACCAACAGCGCACGTTTGAGGAAATTGAGCAACAGCCGAGTCAAATTCTGATTTCTACTCAAATGCTTGATTCACATCTGGTACAAATTCGGATTGCAGATAACGGTCAAGGTATCCCAAAAATTGTTCAAGAACAATTGTTTAACCCATTTTTTACCACTAAGTCAGTTGGCAAAGGGACTGGATTGGGGTTGTCGATCAGCTATCAGATTGTGACTAAGAAGCATAATGGCTCATTGCGATGCCATTCCATACCTGGTCATCAAACCGAGTTTGTGATTGAGATCCCGATTCAACAGACTGTCTAAACAATATTTCCGAAATGTTACGTATCTAATCTTACTTTTATAACAATACTCCGGACAATTTTGAGTTGAGGGAATCGACAAGAAAGCTATCGAACCATTAAGGTGCTGATTAGAACAAACAAGCACCGGATCGATAGCTGTATGGAAATTGTACAAAGCTTACTGACAAAAATGGGGATTTTCCGCAAACCTCAGCAGGCATTTGAACAGTTAGTTAGTCAGTCAGTCAATCAGATCACAGACAAACGTTGGCGAGAAATCTTCTTGCTAACTGTGGGGATATTAGAGGAAGCTGATGACCTGTTGCAGTTGATGAAGCAGAGGATTGATAAGCTTTTAGCAGGCGATGAAAAACTACAGGAATTCCTTACCTTGATTAATGAAAAATCATGTTCTGTAGAAACCCCTTATAAACCTGTTGCTGTCCGAGCCTTCTACCTCTCCCTCTCCCTCGAATTAAAGCGATCGCTACAACAACTCAAAGACCAACTGCCCGACCCAAGTGCTGATGAGAAAAAATCATTTAAGAATTGGTGGCAAAAAAATGGTCAAGCGTGGGCTAAAGAACTCAGAAGCGTGATGATTAAGCATCGCAATATTGGACACCACTGGCAATTCAACGACGATCAGAAACAACTGTTAAAGTAGTATTATGACGTTAATAAGTTGCTAGTTGATTGTCTGAACAGCGAGTGTTACGTCAGCCGTTCAGTTCGCCAGGAAATTGAAGATACATTGCTGTTGCCAGAAAATCGAAACTAACCCCTTGTAAGCAATTGTCTTTTAATTTAAAAATATTAGAAGATATTGCCCTTTAATGGACTAGATCCGAGCAACGCTTTAGGAGAGTTGACCTCTACTTTGTCTGGAGAGATTCTGACTGAGCAAGTTAACTCATAGATTAAAGAATCTCTGTGCATTCACGCCGGAGAGTGTCAAGCCTGCTTGATGCTCATAGTCTCCAAAATTAAATCTAAAGCACTACGAATTTCAGTCCGCATCATTTTAGTTTTTGCTTTAATCGCTACGCAATTTTTCTCGATATTAGTTGAATGGCTATTAAATTGAGCCAGATAATCTAAAGACCCTTGAATACGTTGCAATTGAGATTCTACAGATGTATGGTCAAATTCGGCATTGAAACTTTTTTGAGAGGCTAATTGCTGGTTAATAATTAAAAACTGGATGGCAACAGTGAGCGTTTCGTGTGTAGTCGCTACCCATAATCCTTGATCGCAGCTTCCTTGTCCCCAGTAACCAATTTCTTGAGCTAATCCCTCACGACTGTGGCTTAAGAAGATTCCAGCAGTAGCTTTACGTTTGATCATTGCTCTGGTTAATTGATCAGAAATCCTCTTTCGTCCCCAACTTGCAGAGTCTCGATTTCTGACCTCAATTATAATCGACATTTCTATAGCTGCTATCGAGTTGGCAGTGAACTTGAGGAGAATATCGCCTGCTTGCTTGTCATTTCCCACATGGGTAATTTCAGCCCCATATAATTTCGCCCACGATTGTAATTCCACTACAACGGCTTCTTCATAACTCACTCCTTTAGCAATAGTTTGCTCCAGCACCGACTCTACCAATTCTTTTTCTCTAATCTGCTGGGCTAATTTCTCGACTTCCTTCGCTAATGGTTTTACGGCTTCATTCACTACCGCCTTAACTGTCGCAGCTAAAACACCGTCTTTTGTTGTGACATCTGCGATCGCTGCTGAAAATATATTTTGCAGAGAGTCCGACCTTTTATTATCCAGCAAGTTTTCAATTTTCTGTACAGCACTGCCAAAAACTGAGTTTTGCTGAGACGGGTCAAATTTCTGATTGAGAAAATCACTTACAGCTTTTATTTGTGCGTTCATTACTGCTGTAGTCAGGTTTATTTGACCTTGCAGAGGAGCTAGGAGTTGACCATTCTCTATACCAATTTGATTAGCTAATTGTGCGGAAATGGTATTTGGTATCTCATTCACAGCTTGATATAATTCATTTAATAAAACATTAAATTGTTGTTTGACAAATTCGGTGTCACTCCGATTTTCAATTCTTTTAAGACAGAAAAAGCCAATTTCAAATGCGTTAATGCAAACAGCTTCATAATCATATTCAGGGATTGGCTGTAAATAATCAACTGCATCAAAAAGCCTGATTTCTAAATTGCGGATAATAATGCAGTCGTCTCTTAGTTCTATTTTTGGTAAATTTCTTGTCATTGTTACTCCAGATTTTTTAAATACTACTTCAACTGTTGTTACTACCTTATGAAAGCGTTCCCAGGTGGGTTCCCAGTCGTGACCAACCCAGGCGTTCCCACGTTCCCATAAGGCTTACAAGCTTTGGGAACGACTGGGAACAGTTATCCTCCAGGCTGGGAACTTCCTTGGGAACACTTTAGTTTTTATCAGCCAAGACGTATCCTGTAGCCTCGTCTCCTGATATTGTTCCTGACTCCGTTAAGAACTTAAGTGCATTCCTAAGTTGTGGTCTGCCAGGGTTATTCATATTCCAATCCCTCTGCCATGATTTCTGCTTTCTTATCGCCTCAAATGAAACTGGTGGTTGACCTTTCATGACAATTTCAACAACTCTATTTAAGAAAGTACTGTCAATCTCTTCAGTCTCTACATCGAGAATTTCCAACTTCAGCAGTGACTCTAACTGTTCAACTGTGTCAGCCAGATTATTTGTGGATGGAGTTAGTATTGACGTGTCTTTCAACGCCGGATTGGTTTCAATTAATTCCGGGAAATATTTGAGGAGAGTTCTAGCGGGGTCTGGTTGTCCGGTAGCAGGATTAATTTCCGTTTTCAGCCATTCCGGTATAGTCCCAATATCACCATCCGGAAGTGCTTTTTCAAAACTCTCAGGGTCAGCCAAGAAATATTTACCAGTAGCGACAGAAATTGATTTTAGAGGAGATAGTTTTTTACTGCTAGCCTCACATCCCACAAATGTTGCACCAGTTTTAAAGGTGTCTCCAAACCCAGCAGTATTTTTTGTCCCTACCCATGAAGTAAGGTTTTTACCGTGCAACACAATAAATATTTGAGCGCCTTTTTTATTTGCACGAGTAAATAAAAATCTGATAATCCATTGCTTTTGGTCATCAGT
>NZ_JBALCP010000127.1:0-12403 GCF_036919675.1 Nostoc sp. | reverse complement strand
TTGCTCTTAAAGCAACCCCACTTCATTCCCGATTCATCCCGTCGCCTTCCTGAAACACATTTATTAGCTTTTCCAGCGCTTATTGAGAAGTTACGCAAATTCATGAAACTTCTCCCAGTCTGTGATTTTGTGACTATGACCAGGTGGCCTGTTAGGCTCGGGCTTGAACTCACCCGTTTGAGCTTTGCGTTTCAGCCACAGGTGGATGGTGTTGCGGCTGATATTGAATAGCTCACTGGCTTCACATTTTTTGAGTCCATCCATTTCAATCGCCTTGATGACTTTTGCACGTAGATCGTAACTATAGGGTTGAGCCATTTTGAAAACCAGGAAACAGGGCTATGATTACTTTATCTTACGTCTTGATAGAACTGGCGGTTGCTATAACCCTCTTCTGTCACTTTCCGGGAGGGCGATCGCTAGAAGCCTCATGAGGCAATCAATACAAGCTATACTATTAGAAAAAAATGGGTCTTGTATTTGTTATTAGGAAAAAATCTGGCGATGCCTGCGGCGGGCTACGCCTACGCTTCCTGTATAAAAGCTCTGGAATTCAGAAATGACAAATGTTTTCGGAGAGTGACAGAAGAGGGATACAAGATTTGCAGATTCCGCAAATTATTGTCATGCGGGAGCCAGTGCCAGACTTAGTAGCTCAAAAATTTTTAAATAGGACTTACGCATTGACAAAAAATGTGATCCATGTGTACTATGCGGCAATATCGCTCCCTTACCAAAAAGCGGTTTACACTCTCGTGTGAAACCTCTCCTAATATTTCTGATAGTCTACTACACCCCCCATACTTTGGTTCTGATCGCAGAAACAGAGTGTAATGTTCTAGATTGCATTGTGCTGTCGAGGGTTTGCTGATTTCTCTCAATTGCCCAATACCTACAAGTAGACGACACCTATTTTCAACCGCATTATTTTACCACTCTGTCAATGCGTAAGTCCTATTAAAGTATTTTCTGGAGGTTTTTTCATCAGGACAATCCATATATGCTGCGGTTCGCACTGCTAGACAAAGGCTTAAAGGAATAGAAAAAGAATATCCTAATGCAAGTTGGTTACCAGTGATTAGCGAACATCCTACGGTAGTGCCAATGACTTAGTTAAAGTGCGGATGGTTTTTTAATACTCGCCGTCTCGAAAGTTTATTACTTTTGAGCCTGCTGATAACAGCTAGTGTAATAGGGATAAGACACCAAGGAGGATTGCAAACATGGGAGTTGCTTTTATCCGATCAATTAATGCGATCGCGTCCACAAGAAAACCAAGATTCGCGGGTGTTGATAGTCACTGTCACCGAAGATGATCTTTATCTACCAGAGCATAAGCAAAAAAGTGGGTCACTGTCAAATCTTGCACTGGCGCGACTGTTGGACAAACTTGCAAAGTTGCAAGCGCGAACCGTTGGCTTGGATATTTATCGTAGTGAGCCAGTACAACCTAACCAGGTTTCTCTAACCACTCGTTGGAAAACTGATGACAATTTTTTTGCAATTTGCAAAGTTAGCGATTGCACACAAAATTATCCAGGAGTTTCCCCTCCAGAGGGAGTTCCACCAGAACGCCAAGGATTTAGTGATATTGTCCCAGACTCAGACAATGTTTTGCGTCGTCATTTATTAGCAATGAAACCAGCAGACCCAACATCCCCATGTACTGCACCTTACGCCTTTAACGCCCAACTGGCATTCCACTCACCGATAACTGTTCAATCGACTTAGAAAGCGTGCCTCTGCGTTTAAAAAATAAAAAAGTGGGCATTGCCCACTCTACATAAATTTAGCCCTTAATACAAAGAACTTGCTTGAGTGTTGCTACAACTTCAACCAAATCTGCTTGATTTTCCATCACTTGTTCTATCGGCTTATAAGCACCAGGAATTTCATCTAATACACCCTCGTCTTTGCGGCATTCTACGCCATTTGTTTGCTCAATTAAATCATCAAGTGTATAGATATTTTTTGCCTTACTTCTTGACATCAAACGTCCGGCACCGTGAGAACAAGAACAGAAGCTGTGGGCATTACCTTTACCCTTAACAATGAAAGATTTTGCACCCATCGAACCAGGGATAATCCCATAGTCTTCAGTCCGGGCGCGGACTGCACCCTTACGAGTAACGTATACATCCTCGTCAAAATGTACTTCTTTTTCGGCGTAATTGTGATGACAATTAACCTGTAATAAAGGTTTAGTTGCCTTCCCACCTACTAAATGCTTCTCAACTATGTGTTTAAAACGCGCCATCATTACATCGCGGTTGACACGCGCATAGTCTTGTGACCATTGCAAATCGTACCAGTATGCCTGGAATTCTGGCGTACCAGCGACAAAGTGAGCCAAATCAGGGTCAGGCAATTTATTACCAGCCATCTTTGCTAATTCCCTGGCTGTATGAATGTGCCACTGAGCTAATTTATTACCGATATTGCGCGAACCAGAATGCAGCATCAACCAAACTTGATTTTCTGTATCAAGGCACACTTCAATAAAGTGGTTTCCTCCACCGAGAGAACCCATCTGTTTCATTGCTTTACTTTGTAGGTCTTGCACGCCGCGATGCAAATCTTTAAAATCATCCCAGCGTTGCCAGTTGGTGACAGATTTTTCAACATCTTTGTTTTCGTTGAATCCAGTAGGAATTGCTGCTTCAATATCCAGGCGAATTTTCTTCAGTTTACCTTCCAGTTGTTCAGCGGTAAATGCTGTCTTTATAGCGCTCATTCCACAACCAATATCTACACCAACAGCAGCTGGGATAATTGCCTCTTTGGTCGCAATTACAGAACCAACTAAGGCACCTTTTCCTAAGTGAACATCTGGCATTAATGCCACGTGCTTAAACACAAATGGTAGCGATGCCACATTCTTTGCCATCTTAGTTTCTTCTGAACCTAAAAAGTGATTTGCCCAAGAAAATACGGGTGTTGGTGTGGTAATTTCTAACTTTTCGTAGGGCATAATTTCTTCTATTTTGGATTTTAAATTTTAGATTTTGGATTGGGCATAAGGCACTGATAATTATCGCTATGCTTTATAACCGATTACCTAGTTAGTTGTAGCAATTTAAATGTTGTATTGTCTTTCATTTGGCTCTCTCAATTTTCGTGAAGCTGAAGAACTACTTTTAGGATTAATATCTATAGTATGAATGTAACACGATGCATTACAAAAATCAAGCCCTCACCATAGAAAGAAAGCAGATGCTTCCAAGATGTATTAAAATTTGTAAAGAAAACCACCTGCTTAAATAGCTCCTTAAAGTTTTGACACAATATGGCAGGACGTCAAGATACAATCTGGAAACGTTTTTTATCCCCTGTAGCGCGTCTTTTGATTGATGAAGACGGGTTGCGGCGTTACGCTGATAGTATTGACTGGGAGAAAGAGTGTGATCGCTTTCGACGAGATGATATCATAATTCCCTCGTACTACAGCAACCAAAACTTTCACGGTATTGCTGGCGGATATCTCAATTATGGTGCAGCAGTTAGATCCCACATTCCGCACTTCAAAATATAGGACAAAAAATTATATAGTTCTTTGCCTATGAAAAGAATAAGAGCAAGTTGAAGAATTGCTCAAAGAACTAAAAAGAGAAGATTTTGATAATTCTGAACAAGCTAGATATAAGCTAAGAAGCATAAACAAAAAATTGCATCTATTTAAAATTAAAGTTTGCCGCATAGTCCGTTGGGTTGAAAACTTATTAGTCAGTTGTGGGAAGTTTCGTTTAGGAGGAAAAAAGTCCTTGTTGCTCTGATCACAGAAACCGGAAACAGCTATGATGGATGTAACGGAGAGTCAAATTGAACGTCCATTACACGGGCCAAAACGCTTTTATAGTGGTAAACAAAAACGACATACTCCGAAGGCGGAGCGTCTCCGGCTCCGCTCAAATCTCAATTGATAATTAACCTAACAACCCTTAAAATTCGTTGGATTGTAACCGGTTCTGGTCGCAAACATGACTACAAGCTATTTGTAGACAGCAAGGTTCACTTTCATCCCGAAACAGAAAGCTTAGAAGACAGTGGCTACCAAGGGATTTCTAAAGTACATACGAATAGTCAGTTGCCTCAGAAAAAGCCTAGAGGAGGTAAGTTAACCTGCATAGCAAAAGCAATCCAACCGCACTTTAACGAGTCGTCGAGTCGCGATTGAACATGTTAATCGGCGGTTAAAAGTTTTTCGGATTTTAAGTTAGCGTTACTAGCTCTTAATTTTTCGGGAAATTTTACCTTCTAGTTTAATTGAACAGGTAGAAGATCAATCGAGTAATTATGCAATTGTTCAAGAGCTCTTAAAGGAGTTTGAATTAATTGTAGATGTTCGTGGCGAACAAGTTCGAGTAGAAGTGATTGAACGAATATCAAAAACATTTGAGAGTTGCCCAAGCGATGGATTGTGGAACGTACATTCGGATGGCTTTATCGATTTCGGCACTTGAGCAAAGATTGTGAGTTGTATACAAAAGTTAGTGAAGCGAAGATTTATGGCTCATTAATTTCTCTTATGGCCAAGCCATTAGCGGCTTAAGCTTTTGTTTACAAATCAGTTTTTAGTCATTTTTTATTGCTAAATAATTAGTTGGTCTGAACTGCTCGAATACTTCCTTATACGATTTGATAGGATGGAGGTAACCGGCAGGAGTAATACGAAATAAGCTCATGTTTATATTATTGAAAAGATAGTAGAAGTCTTGAAAAAAAGTTCGAGTATCAATATTACATCCCCCAAATTCAAAACTAACTACATTAATTGCTTGTTTAAGGAACATTTCAGATGCACCTACAAGGACATCTAGCTCATGCCCTTCAACATCCAGCTTAAGCAAATCTATCTGCTGAACATTATTTTTGTTACAATAGTTATCAACTGTATCTACTCTTACAACTTCAGAATCGTCGAAAGTTATACCGAAATGATCGAGTCTGCGCTTAGTGAGAGAAGCTAAAGCTGAACCTGGTTTATTATAATGCAATCTCAATTCGTTTTCTATCTTTCCAAGAGCTAAATTGTTTAACTTTATCTTACTCTTTACTTTCGGATCTACATTAGATTTGAGAATTCCGAATGTGTAAGAACTTGGCTCAAAACAATGAACCGAAAGGGTGTCTTCTGGAAAAATTCCTAATATAAGTTTTAGATACTGTCCTTGATTGGAACCTACATCAAAAATGCAGTAAGGGGCTTTTTGCTTTTGATATACAAAATCCAACACTGCACTCTCACCACTAGATTCAACACTAGCTCCGCAACCAAATCCCATCCAGAATTGAGCGCCAGCAACAGCCTTCTCTAACAAATCTTGTGTAAAAGGGTTTGCTGCAAGTTTGGTAAAAGTTTTTCTTAGCATCGACATCTTCAAGTCTCCTCTATTTTTGCATGGTTCTTGGGCAGAACTCACAGTCAGACACGCTCTTGATTATAGCTCGACCCTAACGTATCTGGACGGCAGGACTTAACGACGACTTTTGTCCCTTTAGCTCCCTCGTTTATCAGATCGTCAACGTATCCGGGTTAAACAGCTTTCGTTTCAAAAAAGTTTGAAACTAGCTAAAATAGTAGATGAGTGAGACGGTTCAGTGGTAATTTCTGCCCAGTAATCATTAGTAAGTCCTTGGAGAAATCCTGTCAAAAAACTTTTATTCTGTTAAACACAAAAGAAAAAGTGAGAAGAATATTTGTTGCTTAACAGCATGACTTGTTGCTGTAACAGCTATCGTCTGCCAAAAGCATGAAAATATATAAAGTCTTTATATCCTTGGGTATAATTACTTCATTTGCAGGTAATCAACGACAACTAACCCCAATTTCTGAATGGCACTAAGAAAAGCTCTAAGCTATGCAGGATAAGCGCTACAGTGTTTAATGCAATTGAGCGGTAATGGCATGAGTCAGGCTCTAGCCGATGGAGAGATGAGGTAACGTTGCCCAAAAATTTTTTGGAGGTAGAAAAAGCTTACTCGTTCATGGAATACTTTCTTTGAAACGAGCAAGCACATACGATAGCCCGGATTTCTCACAAGTAATAAAAAATGTCTTACATGAGGTCATGTAAAACAGTTGATATTAGCCAGGACTTACGCAACTGGCACAGGGCGATCGCAAAATAGTGGTACACATGTATTGTTTACCAGAAGATATCTTTCATTAGTTCCTACTCTATTATTAACAGTAATAAATTGTGTAAATTCGGGATATTAATTTTATAAGACAATAATCATGTGTGCATGAAAAAATCAGTTAGCAATGAGATTTACTAAACTTAATTATTGTCAATATTTATTTAGCAGTCAAATTAACTAAGTAGGTGGGCGTGGGAAAACCAAAATATGTAACAATATGTAAATACGGAGAAAATCCTGAATTAGGTATAAAATATGGGAGCGCGCCTAAAAGTATTCCTGAACCATGAAGAAGATCGAACCTTATTTGAATTAAGGACAGCAACAATGGTGTCGCAGAAAGTAAAAGATCGAGCTTTAGCAGTTACAGCAGTTTGCGTTCAAACCAGCCACAATAAAAACTACCTAATAGGCTCAACAAACAGACCACAATGATTAAACCAATTTAGAGCATTTTCATCACTAATAGCATTAACAGCTTGGCATTGAATCATGTCAATGTCGTCAAGCCCGTCTTCAAAGAAATCATATCGCTTGTGCAATGTTAGTTTGGCTGAGACTAAAAAATTTAGCCTATCAAACAGGTCAAACTATTTATAAAATTAAGCATAATTTGCTTTCTAATTATTTAATAAAGCAACTAAAACGCCCGGATATTGCTATGTCAATGGTATAGTTTTTAGGTGCTTGGCGCGCTCCGCGCACCATTGCTTATGCCAGTTGCGTAAGTCCTGTTGAACTATAGTAATCCTAAATGAGTCGTGAAAAATATAGATAAAGAAACGAACCACTATCTCTACGAGAGGTTTTGCCAACGCGCGGCGTCTCGTTAGAGAAGGACACAAAGGGAAGAAAAAAGAAAGAGATATATAATTTTCACAAATGATTTAGGACTGCCATAACACATGAAGGCGTGGCTGAACTCAGATGATCAAGTTCATCGGTGGAAAGAGCGATCGCTATTTCAAGTTTGAAACTCACATTGTCGCAACCAGCGATTCTCCTTCGTCTTAATCTATAAATATTTCACAGATTTTAACAGGAGGTTCACAGATGAAAATTTTTGTTGCAGGCGCAACGGGAGCGATCGGTCGTCCGCTGATCGCATAATTGTAGGCGCAAGGACACCATGTAGTCGCGTTGACCCGTTCTGCAGAAAGAGCACAAACTTTAGCTGAACAAGGCGTGGAATCTGCTATCGCAGATGTGTTCGATGCAGATGCTGTCAAAGCTGCCATTAACAGCGTTCAGCCGGAAGTAGTGATTGAACAACTGACCTCCTTGCCCAAAACTTATACGGGCGAATCGATGGGTGCAGCAGCAGCACTAAACTCTCGCATCCGTCGAGAAGGAAGTGCCAATGTGCTGGCGGCAGCGCAAGCGGCAGGTGTGCGCCGTTACCTGAGGCAATCGATCGCATTCTGGGCGGTTCCCGGTACTGGATTGGCAGACGAAGAAACGCCACTAGCTTTTGATGCCTCGCCTGCGGTTGCAGCAGACATTCTCACAGTGACTGAAATTGAGCGTCGCTTACCCAATATAGAAGGAATTGCCCTGCGCTATGGCTTCTTCTACGGACCCGGTACTTGGTTTGCCCCCGATGGCGACGTTGCTAAACAGGTGCGACAGCAACAGTTCCCGATTGTTGGGAATGGCGAAGGCGTATGGTCGTGGTTACACATTGAAGATGCGGCGATCGCCACAGTTGCAGCAGTGGAACGGGGCAATCCTGGCATTTATCTGATTACGGACAATCGCCCCTTAGAGGTGCGCGTGTGGCTCACTGCTTATGCCCAATGGCTCAAAGCTCCACCGCCTCCGCAGGTATCGGTTGAGGATACTCTGCTTCTTAGTGGTGCGGATGCTGTCTATTATGGTACTTAGATGCGAGGCGCATCGAATGCTAAGGCAAAACGCGAATTAAATTTTCAGCCTCGACCCTTGGAATGGATGGTTAACACCGCCGTGGCTCATGCGAGTTAACAATTTAAGGGAGAAGAAATATGAAGATTGCTCAATATGGAACAACAATCGTGGTAATTCATGTGATCATCAACGGACTACATGGTTTAGCACATGTGGAAATTCCAGTTTCCCTCTCTCTCCTTCAGAGTTTGTTTGTGGGTATTGTGATTTTTCCGATTCCCATGATTGCAGCCGTTTTACTTTGGACACAGTTCTACCGCATTGGTAGCTGGCTCTTGCTCAGTTCAATAGCAGCATCGCTCCTTTTTGGAATCTACAATCATTTGCTCGTGATTAGTCCCGATCATCTGTCTCAAGTTTCCTTTGGAGGTTGGGGTCTGCTTTTCCAAATTACAGCCATCCTGATATTAATTGTGGATGGATTCGGCTGTTGGATTGGCATCTGGGCATTGAAAACGATTCAGCAACCAGAAAAGGTGATATGAGTTGTCTTGATGATTTTAATCACCATCGTCCGTTGTTGTTCACCTGCTTGCTCTCAATTTAGAGCAGTTTTCTTTCATTAGACACACAGCGAATTATCCAATTTCTCAGCGCTCAGTATCTAATATGAACCATACACTCAAGAATAAACGTGCACTCATTACTGGAGGTAGTCGCGGCATTGGGGCAGCGATCGTCAAGCGTTTAGCAAGTGAAGGCGCTGATGTCGTCTTCACCTATGCTAGTTCACCCGATCGCGCTAATGAAATCGTGCAGGCAGTGCAGGCGCAAGGTGTTCAAGCTCTTGCTATCCAAGCCGATAGTGCCGAAGCCAGTGCGGTGGTCGCCGCTGTTGAGCAGACTGTGGAAAAATTGGGCGGTATTGATATTCTCGTGAATAATGCGGGTGTACTGGCGATTGGGGCGATCGACGATTTTACGCTGGCGGACTTTGATCGAACCCTTGCTGTTAACGTGCGTGCTGTGTTTGTGACAACGCAAGCCGCAGTCAAGCACATGAAAGAAGGCGGACGCATCATTAACATCGGCAGCACTAACGCCGAACGGATGCCATTTGCTGGTGGCGGCGTTTATGCCATGAGCAAATCTGCTCTGCAAGGGCTTGTGCAAGGACTGTCGCGTGACCTTGGCCCACGCGGAATTACAATCAACAACGTGCAGCCCGAACCAATCGCTACGGATATGAATCCCTCGGAGGGTGAGTTTGCCCAAATGCTCAAAAAGCAGATAGCGGTAGGCCGCTACGGCACTGTCGAGGAGGTTGCTGGGTTGGTTGCTTATTTGGCCGGTCCTGAGTCCGGTTATATCACCGGCGCAAACCTGATGATTGACGGAGGGTTCAGCGCATAACTGCCGTAGGTGGATGCCTAATACCAATTCATAACTCGTAATTCGTAATTCGTAATTCGTAATTAAGCAAGCTGGATGTATCCTGGGCTTGGATCTGTTGCTTGATTTTAGAGAATTGGTATCAGTCAGGGGGTGACTTCCTCGTTTGGGCATCCGAGTAAGGATTAGAAGAGCATATTTATTAGGCAAATTCCTGAAACCCCAGTTGAGCGTTCACATTCATTTTTCATAGAGGTTGATAAAATATGTTTGATCTCGACCAAACTATTAAAGATCGGCACTCAACACGCAAATTCTTATCCCAACCAGTGCCACAGGCTTTACTTGATGAAGCTCTTGCTCTAGCGCAGCACGCACCGTCGAATTCAAACATCCAGCCGTGGCGCTTAATTTTTGTCCAAGGCGGACACCGTGATCGTCTGCAAGAGACTTTGCTAAACCAAGCCAAGCAGCAGCCACCCTACAGCTTTGGGCTGCCGGAAACCTTTCAGCATTACCGCCAGGAACTGGGCGCACAAGTCTACGGGGCGATGGGGATTGCTCGTGACGATAAAGTGAATAGACAGCTAGCCCTTCTGCGTAATTACGAGTTTTTTGGCGCACCAGTGGTTGGTATCGTTTGTATGCACCAAGATTTGGGCGTTGCAGATGCTTTGAGTGTGGGAATGTATTTACAAACGCTGGTGTTGAGCCTAACCGCTCGTGGCATTGGCACCTGCGTAGAGGTTTCGCTAGCGGCTTATCCCGAAATTATCCGCAGCGAATTGAACATCCCACCAGAATTATTGATCATTTGTGGTCTAGCCGTTGGTTATTCCGATCCTGATTTTCCCGCTAATAGTCTGCATATAAGCCGTGAGGCCGTTGAGAAAAATGTCTTGTTTCTCGACAGTTGAAAAAGGCTGTCTTTTGATCATAGAATTGTCAAAAAGAAATTCATTGTGCCTACGACACACAGGTTCACCTCTGTAAAACAAATTAATTTAACATCCAACAATTTTCGATCGCTGTAAGTTAATTAAGCTAATTAGCATTGCATATTTGCAGTCTGCACTCCCATTGTCATCAATAAAAAATGATGTCTGTTGAAATTTTTGACTCAGGAGGAAGAAAGATGAAAATTGCTCAATATAGGACAATTATCGTGGTCATCCACGCGATCGCTTATGGACTGCACGGTTTAGCACATACAGAAATCCCAATTCCCCTCTCTCTGCTCCAAAGTTTGTTTATTGGTGCTGTGATTTTGCTGACTCCCATCATTGCAGCCGTTTTACTTTGGGCACCGTTTGATCGCATTGGTAGCTGGCTCTTGCTCAGTTCAATGGCTGGAGCAATCCTATTTGGCATCTATAACCATTTCATTGTGATTAGCCCGGATCATGTTTCTCATGTTTCTTTTGCAGGCTGGGGGCTACTTTTCCAAATCACAGCCATTCTGACATTAATCATAGATGGATTCGGCTGTTGGATTGGCGTATGGGCATTGAAAACAATCCAGCAACCACAGGAGGTCTTATGAGTTCGTAAACATTATCGTTTGCATAGATTACAACATTGGGAGGAGTAGCGCTGTGAAATAGTAGCCAAAAAGCGGTTAGGATTTCTAAAAACCCATCTGTAACATTCATTTTCTCAGTCTTAAAACACTCACATTATCTTGCTATCAGGAGAAAGAACTATGAGCCAATCTAATCTATCCACTGCTGGTGCCCAAGAAACGACTACCAATACCATCTTGGACACTGCTGCTCAAGAAGCGGCTACTGATACCATCGTGGATATTGATCTTAACGTTCAAGCCCAAAAGGGTCCAGACCTACGAAAAGACCATCCTAAAAGTCACGGCTTGGTTTGGGGAGAGTTCAAAGTTGAGGAAAATATTCCTGAATCGTTGAAGGTGGGTATCTTTACCCAGTCCAAAACTTACCCGCTTTGGATGAGGCTCTCCAATGCTTCTTCAGTAGAGAAGCGCGGTCAGCTCAAGTCGGATCTTGATCCCGATGTTCGGGCACTCGCGATCAAACTCTTACAGGTAGAGGGTGAAAAAGTGCTGGATGATGAACAGGAAACCCAAGACTTTTTGATGATTAATTATCCGGTCTTCTTTGTCCACGATGCCCAAGGGTTTGCCAACCTGACCAAAGCAAGCGTTGGTCAGGCAAATGAAGAAGAGCTGCGATCGCTAAAATCCACGTTTGAAGTCCTCAAAGCGGTTACAAGCAAACAAGTTGCAAATCCGCTGCTGATCCAATATTGGAGTACCACTCCCTATAAACTTGGCTCTGAGTCCATCAAGTTTTCTGTAAAACCTCATCAGCAAGATGCTCCAGGTTCAAACCCCACTTCCGAAACTTACCTGCGTGAGGCAGTCGTCAAATATCTGTCGGAAGAGGACAAAGATGCAACCTTTGACTTTTTGGTGCAGCTCTATGTCAACGATGAGAAAACTCCAATTGAAGATCCAATGCAGGAGTGGGAAGAGAAGGACTCACCGTTTATCAAGCTTGCGACCATCACAGTTCCATCTCAGAAATTTGACTTCGAGGAGCGGAAGCGACTGGATGAGGGCCTATCGTTCATGGCTTGGCATACCCTCCCAGAACATGCACCCTTGGGTAGTGTCAATTTAGCTCGCAAAAAAGTTTATCAGGAGATAGTAAAGGCTCGACGGAGTAACATCCACCACCGCATCGAAGAGCAGCAAGCATATAGTTCAGTTTTAGACGATCCTGAATAATCTTGCTTGCCAACTACTTCCGCCAACAATTGGTGGAAGTAGTATCTCGCAATATCTAGAACACAAATTAAGTAGGTGGGCGTGGAAAAAACAATATATGTAAAGCAATATTAAGAAGAAAGATGGTTGTTGAATTTGAAACGTTCTTTACTGTAATTATTTCGTTGTCCTCTAGCTTCTATGCCATCAATAACTGCATAAGCTAGGTCTAATTCATCATCAAACATCTGTCCAGAAATTTCA
>NZ_JBALCP010000126.1:0-70230 GCF_036919675.1 Nostoc sp. | reverse complement strand
AACTTTAGAAAATGCGACCACTAAAATTCATCTCTGTTTTGTCAGACTTATGCTCCGAAGATTAGCTACTTTATAGATCCCAAATGGGTTCTATAGTTCTACAATCCTGATTCCGTTGTTAAATCACTTGATCGAGGATTGCCTGAAAGCCATCCATCTATTTCGTGAAGAAAGATACTAAATGGGTTCTATAAAATTTAAAAGTCAACTTCGGCGGGCATTCTGACTCACAAGGCAAACCTTGATTACAGTTGCGGGACAGCGCCGGATTCACACCGGACTTTCCCCGTTTCCTCTAGTGGCTGTTCCCCACTAGAACCGAAATTCCCCTGTATATTAACACAACTGTGATTTGCTTGCATAAAAATCAATGGTCGATCTATACTGACATTCGTCATTAATCGGAGCAAGTTTCATTCTTTACCAAAGCTTGCTCTAGATTTTTGTTGGACAATTCTTCTAGCAATTTTTCAACCCAACAAACTTTTTCGGGTTGCCAGCGTTTTGTGACATAGCGCTGACGGTTCGACTTCGCTCACCGTCAACCCTTCTCTTCGAGACGCTTTGCGAACGGCTACGCTCAGGGTTGACAATTTTTTTACATTGCCAAACCTAGTTAATAATTCTTTTCCATTTTTGCAATTATTCTTCTACAATTTATCAACACATCTTGTATGCAAGCTCCATCTACACTCTCTCTTGGCTCCACAACGGATATCCATGTTATTCGTCGTGATGGTTCAACGACACCGTTGGAAATTAATAAAATTCGCACAGTGGTTAATTGGGCTTGTTGCGGACTTTCAACAAATTCCATTGCTCTAGAAGCACATCTGACAACTCGATTGCGTCCCGGCATTACCACGCGAGAAATTCAAGATAATTTAATTCGTTGTGCCTTGGATTTGTGTAGTCCTGAAGAACCTGATTGGCGCTATGTAGCAGGCCGCTTACATATTTGGAGTTTGTGGAAAGATACTAAAGTTAGCCGTGGCTATCAATACGGGTACTATGCTCGGACTGTACATTTGAAAGTTCTAGAAGGACAATACGATCGCCGCATCTTGACCTACTCTCCTGAAGAGTTAGAGATTGCTAACACTTGGATCAATCCCGACTGGGATGCCGATTATGATTATGCGGGATCGGTATTACTGACGAAGCGATATCTTTTGGCGAATGAGTTGCCTCAAGAAGCATTTTTAACTTGTGCGCTATTGATAGCCTCCGTGGAAACACTAGATAACCGATTAATTTGGGCAAAGCAATTTTATGAAGCGATCGCTCGTCGTCAAATATCTTTAGCAACACCGATTCTGGCGAACTTACGGATTCCCAATGGCTCCCTTGCCAGTTGTTTCATTACGGCAATGGACGACAATTTGGAAAGCATTTTTGGCGGCATTCATGATGCGGCTCGCATTTCCAAAAATGGCGGCGGTGTGGGGGTGAATCTGTCTCGGATTCGAGCAACAGGTAGTTGGGTGATGGGGAAGGCAAATGCATCAGGTGGTGTGGTTCCCTGGATTAAGTTGTTAAATGATACAGCGATCGCAGTCAATCAAGGTGGACGTAGAGCAGGTGCTGTCACTGTGAGTCTAGATGTTTGGCATGTGGACTTACCTGAATTTTTGGAAATGCAAACCGAGAGTGGGGACGGGCGACGCAAAGCTTATGACGTGTTCCCGCAATTGGTTGTCAGTGACGAATTTATGCGGCGAGTAGCAGCAGATACAGAATGGACTCTAGTTGATCCTTATGAGGTACGAACTCGTTTAGGTATTGAACTAGCTTCAACTTGGGGTGAAGCATTTGAACGTGCCTATCTTCAAATCGAAGCCAGTTTAGATAACTCGATTACACTCTACAAGCGGGTGAATGCGCGTCTTTTACTCAAACAGGTGATGCGAACCCAATTAGAAACCGGGATGCCTTATTTATGGTTCAAAGATACCGCCAACCGAGCTAATCCCAATCAGCATCAGGGCTATATTCCTGGTGGAAACCTTTGTCAAGAATCATGGTCAAATGTGAAACCTGGTGAAGAAGCACATACGTGTAATCTCGTTAGTATTAATCTTGCGAATTTAGAAAATAAGCAGCGAACAGAGATTTGTCAAATTGCAGTCCGTATACTAGATAACACCATTGAACTGACCTCACCACCATTTGCTGCTAGTGCTACTCACAACGCCAAATATCGCACAATTGGTGTAGGCTGTATGGGATTAGCCGATTGGTTAGCAAAACGTCATCTCACCTACACCCATCTTCAGGAAATCAGTGATTTATTTGAAGACATTGGTTACTATTGCACCGCAGCATCAATGGAACTGGCGAAGGAACGAGGTGCGTATCCTGCTTTTGGGGGTAGTGAATGGAGTAAGGGACATTTAATCGGAGCAAAGCCTGTGGATTGGTTTAAGCAACGCGCAAGTCAACCAGAACGCTTTTTACAACTGAGTCAGGATATCAAACAACATGGGATTCGCAATTCACATATTACTGCGATCGCACCTAACACTTCTTCATCTTTAGTTCAGGGTTGTACAGCCAGTGTTTTACCCGTTTACAGCAAATTCTTTTATGAAAAGTGGGCAAAAGGTTCAGTACCCATTGCACCGCCTTACATTCGGGATCATTTATGGTTCTATGCCGAAAATAAGACACTAGATCAGAAAAAAGTGGTGAAAGCGATCGCTACAATCCAACAATGGATTGATACAGGAATTTCAATGGAATTGCTATTTAACTTAAATGCTGGAGTCTATTTCCCCGACGAACCAGAGCGTTCTCTCACCGCTCTTGATATTTTTGAAACCCTAATGCTGGCTTGGGAATTGGGTTGTAAAGCAATCTACTATATTCGCACCGTCCAAAAAGACAGTTTCAAAGAATCGAATGAGCAATGTGTTGCTTGTGCAAGCTGAACTACCGATCTGGATGAAGCGGAAAGTTGCAGCTTAGGGGAAACCCCCAAGAGCAAACTTTTCAATAAAACTAATCATAACCAACTCAAAATGTACCAACCAAGACAATCATTAATGCCGATTAATCCCGTTTTCAATCCGAACGGAAACGATAATACAGCCAACCGTTTAATCTGGTTTGGAGAGACTACGAACTTAATGCAATTAAACGACGTTCGCTACTCGTGGGCTGTATCTCTTTATCGGCAAATGCGCGAGAACTTCTGGATTAACTAGGTAGTCCAGATTAAATTCCTTGAAAACGGGGGAAACCTGTAAAAATCTAGCTTTTAGATAATTTTCATTATGTTGATGTTAAAGAAACAAAATATGATGACAAAGCTAGAAAAATGTTAATTACTGTGTTCTAACTGTCACAGAAGATTGCATCACAGACAATCCCGTGCCAAGCTCGTTGCTAAACGAGAAGGTGTAGAGACTATCGAAATTCACAACAAGTAAGTCAGCGCTGCGGGAGGGGAGTTAGTACGTTGCGGTGAATCCAGCGCTGTAGGCGGGTTTCCCGCCGTAGGCGACTGGTGTTAGCGCAGCGTTAGCGAGTCATCGAGCGTCACCCGAAGGGGGGTTCCCCCCGTTGTTCGCGTAGCGTCTCCGACAGGAGAAGCATCTGGCGTTTTCCCTCCGCAGGCGACTGACGAACCACGAAGTGGTGAAAAGTAGAGTAGGCTGCAAGCGATTGGCAGTCGAAGCGGGGAACTTCTTATCAAAAGATAAGTTGATGATATAGTCCGATCTCTAAGGTGACTTAGAGCAGCTTGAAAAAGCGGGTAAGGAGTAGCTAATCTTACTGAACACAAATGACCTGAAAAGATTGATATTACTCAAGATGTGACAGATTACGTCAATCTCACGCCTAAAGAACGACGTGCATTTGATGGCATCCTCAGTTACCTTACCTTTCTCGATTCGGTGCAAACATGTAATGTGCCTCACATCAAAAACAGTGTTACCGCACCAGAAATTGCGCTGTGTATGGCAGAACAAATTTCTCAAGAGGCGATGCACAATCAGTCCTATCAATACATTATTGAGACGGTGATTCCGAGCGATCGCCGGACACACGTCTATGATTTTTGGCGGAGCGATCGCATTCTCAAACAACGATGCGAATTCATCGCCGGACTATACCAGAAGTATGTCGATAACCCGACACCAGAAAATTATTTTATATCGCTGTTAGCAGATTACTTGTTGGAAGGATTGTATTTCTACAATGGGTTTATATTCTTCTATAATCTGTCATCACGGATGTTGATGTCTGGGAGTGCCGATATCTTTAGAATGATTAACCGAGATGAACTCTCTCATGTGCGGCTATATCAAAAATTGATTCCAGAAGCGATGCAAGTTTTCCCCCACAGCCGCGAACAAATTTATGAAATGTTTGCTCTTGCTGTCGAGTATGAATGCAAGTGGACAGGACATATTGTCGGAGATGATATTCTTGGCATTACAGCTAACAGTACAGAACACTACACAAAATATCTGGCAAACACGCGCTTGAAGGCGATCGGTTTAGAGCCATTATTTCCAGAAGCTATCTACAAGAAAAGTCCCTATACTCACTTGGAACGTTTCTCAGATACCAAGAAAGAAGCCAATACAAAAGCCAACTTCTTTGAGGCAAGTGTAACTAGTTACGTCATGTCTTCAAGTATTGAAGGTTGGGATGATTTCTAAGAGGGGTTTATAAGATATTGGTTTAGATGTAGAGACGCGATATATCGCGTCTTTAAAAATGCGTTCCTGCTGAGATAGCTCGCTCGTAAATACCGTTAAATACAAAACTAAATTAAGGATGTTATGAGGAAAAATTCTGTACAACACCAAGGATATACGGAAAAATTATTTATAATCCTCTCGTAAAGGGTGGTTATACAGAAAAATTTGGTAGATACCCAAACAAAAATGTAAAAAAAATTCGTATATTTAGACAGGAGTTCGTTGTAATGCTTGATATATTAGGATTGAGAAAAAGATTATACGGTAACTTTTAGTATCATAAATAGTTATGCGATTTAGCTCTGTGCTTGGGATGGTACATAATTACTACCTGCTGGTGTACAAGCTTGAATTCCCATAAGATTGTGCATTGGACAGTAAAGTGAAAACGGTATGAGTTAAGTCAGAATAGAAATAGTGCTAAACTTCTCACTAGTCTGCAAAATTGCACTTAACATTCCCTATTGTCTGAAGAACTAATGCCCAAAGAAATTATTATTGAACTGATTAAGATCATCCCGTCCATTCTGTGGGTCATTTTTCTTACGATTCTTGTGCTTGTTTTTCTTAAACCAATTAAAAATATCTTAATACCACAGCTAAGTGAAATTAAAGCATTCGGCATTGAAGCAAAATTTATCAAAGAAGAATTAGCAAAGGCAGCACGTAAAAATCCAGAAGTTAAAGAGACAGCCCTTGATCAAGTTACCCATAGAGCGCAGCGAATAACTTCAATAATTCAAGGAGCAAGGTTGCGACTGGTGAATGATATACCTGAAGAGATGATCAATGTTCAAAGAATATTGCAATCACTTGGAGTTATTGTAGACGTTGCGCGCACTACAAAATCAGCACTCAATATGTTGGCTAATACCGAATACGATGTAATTGTCTCCGACATGAGCCGTGATGGAGTACCTGACGAAGGCCTGAGATTTCTTCATGAGAGTATTAAGCGCGGTCTTTATCGTCCAATAATCTTCACTGTTGCAAATTTTGACCCTTCACGGGGAGTACCAGCATACGCTTTCGGCATTACCAATCGTATCGATGAAATGCTTAATCTTATTTTTGACGTTCTTGAAAGAACAAAAGGATAGCGATTATTTTGCAGACAAGTACATCTAACACCCAAGAGTATTTTATTTTTGTTAATCTTGCCAATCCATTTGCCAAACATAATCTTCAATTTACAGGTCAAATTCTGTCAGCAGGTTACACATCTGTTTTGCAATATTCTGATCTAGAGGTGCAGTATTTGGAGGGTAAGCTTAATTATTTGCCATTTGTAATAAACGAGCAAATATCTACTGGATTCTTATCTTTTTACTGTGCTTCTGCAATTACCGACTATCGTGTTGAGTATGATGCTGAAATGAGACGGTTGCTTTCCTTTGCAAAACTTCCATCGCGTCTGTCTGCTGTTTATGCATTTGCTACTGAAGAAGATTGTAGAGAAGCACAACGGCTTTATAGATGGAATCTCAACTCAGTCAGAAGATTCACGCTTCTCGAAGATTCATTGACTAAAGTTGCAAAGGTAAATATGGAAATTATTTCTTTGATGCGTTCTGTTTATCCTACTGGTATGTGGTCGGGTGAAGATATAGAGCGAATCTGGACACACTACTGGTCGGGTGGAGGCAACCTTGAAATTGAGATTCCTACTATGCAATCTCCACCCAATACTCACAAGCGTATCCACTCCGGCGAAGTATGGGAATATCTGGTTGAAGGTAGGCTCCAGTTACAAGGAGATTTGTATACACCAATTCAATTCTAGAAATCGCCGCATAACAATTGCGGTGCAGCGGATTGAAGGAAGTCGTTGGTACTGAGTTCGAGGGGATCGGCAACCCCTTACCCGAACCGTTACGGAGAGACATCATGCAGGAATCCACCGTTTATCGTTCGATCTGGAGAGAGGCTGAGGAAGAAAGAAATCGGGCGATCGCTATCAATCTCTTGCGTAGAGGAATGGCGATCGATACTATTGCCCCTTCCACAGGCTTATCGATTGAGGAAGTTCAACAACTTCAGCAGCAACTGAATGAGTCTCTACAAAATTAGCCTGAACTGTGTGGCGATCGCGACATAACAACGCAGTTGGAGCGGACTGACAAAGGTTATCGACTAGCCGCTCAAACGCACTGTTAAATCCTCACAAGCCTATTTAATCCTGTACGTAGTCTTGTCCTGTTACCAATGCCAATTCTGTTCGCATAAACTCACGTCCTAAGTAAGCTGCATGATCCAATCGACTCACTGGACAAAGTTTTGTTGACTCAAACAGTTGAATGCAAATTTCTTTAGCACTTCTTCCTGTAAGTAAATTTGACAGAAATGATGTTGCAAAAGCTTTCACGCCAGCAAAAAACTAGCGGAAATGACAGTTACACTAAAGCGTAATTACAATTATCAATAAACTGCCTATAATTTCATAGCCATGAGTAGTCCGTGGCGTATCTCTGGCACTATGAGAACATGAAACTGATGTATTGTTGAAATATTTATGGCAATATTCACCTGTACCTCGCAGATGGATGTAAGTTTGTCTGTTACTTTCGGCGGGCATTCTGACTTTGAAGCATAAGCCTCATTACAGCTGCGGGACAGCGCCGGATTTACACCGGACTTTCCCCCTTGCGTCTGATGGCTGACTCCCATCAGAACCGAGTTGATATGCCCAATAGTAGCATGATTATGAATTTAAGAATACTGAAATTGACCAGTTGCAATGGCTACCTTTTTCAGGCGCGATGCCTGCGGTGTTCTCGTTGCGATGGCGTACCCGCCCACCGTAGGTGATCGCTAACTCGCCTCACTAGCTGACACAGATTGCGATCGCTGGTGTCTTAGTTTTCACCAGCTACAGGTAGACGGATGGTGAATGTACTACCCTGCCCTGGCTCAGATGTCACACCGATTGTGCCCTGATGTGCTTCAATAATACAGCGAGATAGATATAGTCCCAAACCACTACCAGAACGCTGGTGTTTACCTTGGCGAAATCGCTCGAATAATATTGCCTGGTCTTGTTTAGAAATTCCTGGCCCCGTATCTCGGATATCAATAGTCACATCTGCTGGAGTGAGATGGCTATGAATATCTACAGAACCTTTGTCTGTAAATTTGATAGCATTGCCGATGATATTTGTCAAAACTCGCCGCAGTTCTACGCGATCGCCCATGATAGTGCTTGCAGTTTCACCTCTATCAATGTTTACAGCTAATCCTTTTTCTTCAGCTAAGGGAGTTAATTCTTGGGTAACTTCACTAACTAATTCCTGAATATTGCAGGGAGAAATTTTTAAGGTTTTACAGCCCGCCTCATGACGATAAACTTCTAGCAAGGTATTTACCATTTCCAGCAGGTCTTGGTTACTGCCAATCATGGTATCAATTATTTCTTGCAATTCTGGCGAAACTTCGCAAAACCTGCCTGACAGCAATAATTTTAATACGCGGTTGGAGGCTACCAACGGTATGCGTAAATCGTGAGTAAAACGCGAGACAAAATCTGTCCGCAGGTTAGCCATCTGATCTCGTTCGTCGATACTATGTTTGAGGCGCAGGAGCGATCGCACTCGTGCATGTAATTCATCAGGATCGAATGGTTTACGAATAAAGTCATCTGCACCAGCATCAAGTCCTTCAACAACGCTAGACTCATAGTGAGCCGTGAGCAGCAGAATTGGGATAAATGGCAACGCCGGATTCTGTCGGATGCGGCGAGTAAATTCATAGCCATCTACCTCCGGCATCATCACATCTAACAGAATTATGTCTGGTGGTGACTCCTCAACCATAGTCAGAGCAATTTTGCTATCTTCTACCAAGTGAATCTCATAGTCCTTATCTTCTAGGACTGCTTCTAAGACCAGTAGATTGTCAAAAACATCATCGACAACGAGAATTTTATCTTTTTTGACAGTTTTTGTTAAAGACATGGCTAAATAAAAAAAGAAGTGCTTGGCTATCCCTAGCAAATCTAGTAATAGCTTACTTTACCAGCGCTGAGATTATTAAGGATTGACATTTTCCTTTAAAATTTCCCAGATTAAATATCTGAGAATTGTACGTAATTACACTGCTTCTTGAAAAAATGATGTATTTATTAAAGAACATTACTTTTTTACAAGTATCTTAGCTGTCTGATTATCCAACCAATATCTCTGCCTGGATGCTAGGGTGAGGTAGTTTAGTCCCTTTTATGTGCATCATCCTAGCTACTGCAAGGGCAACTATTTAGTAGTCACCCACTCTTGTTTGCTAGCTAGGGGATTTTCAGTGAGGAGTTATTTACCATAAAACATCTATCCTCAAGTAAATGTATAAAAATATTTTTTGATCGAATTATATTGTCATATCAAAACTCTTGCTTTAGAAAAACTTCCGAGATAAGGTTATTTATGTCCAATGGTAGATGAACTCAGGGTAATAATACCAAACGCATTGCTTTTTGTATAAAATCCCGAATAGAAGAACGAGATTATTTTAATCTGTACTTTAGATAGATAACAGTAAAATTAAGCAACTATGAGTGAAATCAAGATCCTCGTGATTGAAGATCACAACCTTACGAGAATCGGCTTACGGGCTGCTTTGCAAACCGATCCAGAGTTAAACATTGTTGGTGAAGCAGCCAATGCAGCAGAGGGTATCAAGCTTCTGAAAACTCTCAAGCCCGATGTTGCTACTATTGATATTGGCTTGCCTGACATGGATGGAATTGAGCTAACACGCACATTTAGGCAATATCAAGCCGAGAATGAAGATTATACAACAAAGCTGCTAATTTTAACGATGCAGAATAGCGAACAGGCAGTTTTAGCAGCATTTGCAGCAGGTGCAGATTCTTATTGCATGAAGGATATCGAAACAGAGAAACTAGTAGAGGCTGTACGAACGACCTATGCAGGTAGCTCATGGATCGATCCAGCGATCGCAGACCTTGTACTACAACAAATACGTCAAGATTTCCCTGATGGTAGCAGAGGAGCAGCTGGAAAAAGAGTCTTGATTGAAGGTATTGACCCAGATGTTGAGAAAAATATAGTCAGCTATCCTTTAACTAATAGGGAGATGGATGTTTTAGAGTTGATTGTCGCTGGGTGTGACAATGCAGAAATTGCTAAAAGGCTCTATCTAACGGTCGGTACTGTAAAAACTCATGTTCGAGGTATTCTGAATAAACTCTGTGTTGCTGACCGTACACAGGCTGCTGTCCGGGCTTTGCGGGCTGGATTAGTACCGTGAGTGAGTAGTTCACCTACTCACATTGCAATTTCCCCAATAATTTTTAATTCCTTGAAAGCGGGTACTGAACTATCCACCTCAAAACTGCAACTTTTTGAATCGATGCTGCGCTAACGAAGTGCTTGTTCATAATTGTTTTTCGGTCAAAGCGGTTAACAGGGACAAAACTTTATGAAGAAATTGTTACAAATTTGAGTAGAATGACATAATTGACAAATAAGTATTTTTTCTCATATACATGATAGCGGATCAATTTCCCTGGCTTACCGCGATTGTCTTGCTGCCACTCGTTGCTTCCTTACTCATCCCTGTGCTGCCTGATAAAGATGGCAAGCGCGTGCGGTGGTATGCACTGGGTGTAGGTATCGCAGACTTTGCTTTGATGTGCTACGCCTTTTGGAAGCATTACGATGCCAGCAGTGCTAGTTTTCAACTTGTGGAGAATTATGCCTGGATGCCTCAGTTAGGTTTGAACTGGGCGGTATCAGTCGATGGACTTTCAGTTCCCCTTGTACTTCTGGCAGGATTTGTCACCACACTCTCGATTTTTTCGGCTTGGCAAGTTTCACACCGACCCCGCCTCTTCTATTTTCTGATGCTGGTGCTGTATTCTGCACAGGTAGGCGTGTTCGTTGCCAAAGACTTGCTGCTATTTTTCATTATGTGGGAAGTAGAGCTGATTCCCGTCTACCTACTAGTCTGCATTTGGGGTGGGCAAAGGCGTCGTTATGCGGCTACGAAATTTTTGTTGTACACCGCAGCCGCTTCTATATTTATTTTAGTGGCAGCCCTGGCAATGGGGCTATATGGCGGCGGTAAGATGACATTTGACATAACCGCCCTCGCCAGGAAGGAATATCCTCTTGGTTTACAACTGCTACTTTATGCAGGGTTGCTGATTGCATTTGGTGTCAAACTTGCTGTTTTTCCGATGCATACTTGGTTACCTGATGCCCACGGCGAAGCATCCTCTCCTGTATCGATGATTTTGGCTGGTGTATTGCTGAAGATGGGTGGATATGGACTAATTCGCCTGAATCTTGATTTGCTTCCCGATGCACACATTTACTTTGCGCCCGTTTTAGCCATTCTGGGTGTTGTCAACATTATCTATGGTGCATTGAACTCCTTTGCTCAGACCAATATGAAGCGGCGTTTAGCTTATTCGTCGATTTCCCACATGGGATTTGTATTGCTTGGGATTGCGTCTTTCACTGATTTGGGAATCAACGGCGCGATGTTGCAAATGATTTCACATGGTTTGATTGCATCAGTGCTGTTCTTCTTAGCAGGTGTTACTTACGATCGCAGCCACACAATGATAATGAAAGATATGGGCGGTATTGGTCAAGCCATGCCCAAAGTCTTTGCCCTGTTTACAATCGGAACGATGGCATCCCTGGCACTTCCCGGTATGAGCGGCTTTGCTGGCGAACTCTCGGTATTCGTTGGTCTGACAAGCAGTGACGTTTACAGTTCGACTTTCTGTACTGTAACGGTTTTTCTCGCCGCAGTTGGAGTTATCCTCACACCTATCTATCTACTTTCCATGCTGCGAGAGGTATTTTATGGTCAGAGTGCAGCACTCATCTGCGACATTAATAATGCAGACTCAGAAAATCAAGAAGATGAGGGAACAGTTTGTTTTGGTACAGACTGTCTAGTGCCAGAGGAGGCAGTCTACGACGATGCTAGACCGCGTGAGGTGTTTATCGCTGCCTGTTTTCTGCTGATGATTATTGGTATTGGTTTCTATCCCAAGATGGTGATGCAGATGTACGACGTGAAGACTGTTGCAGTGAATGCTAATCTTCGCCAGTCTTATGCCATAATCTCGCAAACAAATCCCCAGATTTATGCCAAGGGTTTCTTGGTTCCGCAGATTTCAGAGGTTGAGGTAACGCCCGTTTTGGGAACTTTGAAGTAAGCTTTATTGACCTCGATTTCCGTAGAAAAGAGCGTTGTCTACTAACCGTCTACGCGCTTTTATTAGATAATCACTTTGACTAAACGCTCTACGCAACCTACAATTACTACATTAGAATATACATAAGTAGGTTGCGTATGAGTAATACTTCCTTCTTTGATGAACAGAAAGAGCAATCTTTAATAAAAGCTAGAATTGTTGAGAAATATTTTTGGGCTTGGTCACAAGTAATAATCGGAACTATTAAAAGGCTTGAAAGTCAAGGTAGAGAAGTTGACTCAAGAATTGCCTATATAGACCTTTTTGCAGGCCCAGGTCGATACAAAGATGGTTCCGAATCAACACCAATAAAAGTTTTAGAGACTGCGATTTCTAACCCAGATATGCTAAATAGGCTGGTGACAGTATTTAATGATGTTGATGCAGAAAATGTTAGTTCTCTTCATGAAGCTATAAATTCAATTCCTGGTATTGAAGATTTCAAATATAAGCCTCAAGTAATCAATCATGAAGTTGGGGAAAATATTGTCAAGACATTTAACGAGCGAAAGTTAGTTCCTACATTGTTTTTTGTAGACCCGTGGGGATATAAAGGATTATCGCTACAACTTATTAACTCAGTTGTAAAGAACTGGGGATGTGATTGCATATTCTTTTTCAATTACAATCGCATCAATATGGGTTTAGGTAACGCAGCTGTTGAAAAACACATGAATGTGCTATTTGGAAAAATACGAGCCGATCAAGTACGCGAACAACTAAAAACACTTAAACCAGAAGAACGGGAGTTAAGAGTTGTAGAGGCAATTTGCGAAGCTCTCAAAGAAATGGGTGGAGAGTATGTTCTACCTTTTCGCTTCAAACATGAGAATGGCAAACGAACTAGTCATCATTTAATCTTCGTGAGTAAGCACGTGAAAGGCTATGTAATCATGAAAGAAATAATGGCAAAAGAGAGTTCTGAACAAAATCAAGGTGTGCCTTCTTTTGAATACAATCCAGCCACTTATAGACAACCGTTACTTTTTGAATTTTATCGTCCTCTCGATGACTTAGAAGAAATGCTATTGAATACATTTGCAGGTCGAACAATAACCATGCAAGATATTTACAATCAGCATCATGTTGACAGACGTTATATTAGTAAGAACTATAAAAATGCTCTTAAAAATCTGGAAGCTAAGGGTAACATTACAGCAGATCCACCTGTTAATCAAAGAAAAAAAAATAAAGGTGAAACTACATTTGCAGATTCAGTTAAAGTTACATTTCCACCTAAGCATTAATTACCAGCTTTTCTTTTCTAGCTGCTAATTTTAGTGGAGTATTACCCCACATATTTTGATGTTGCTTCCAAGCATCAGGCATTTCATCCCATATTCTGCCATCCAGTAACCTACCTCCAGCCTTAGAAGTTCTGCCGCCAATCTGCTTAAAAAAGAATGCAATTTCTGCTGCTTTACACTGGTCATGAATATCTTTTACCCACTCAGTTTTTAGAGGACGATGTTTTTGTCCTGACTCTCCACCAACAATAACCCAGTGAATATCTGTTAACTCAAGATTCAATTTCCCTAAAAGCGGTTCACATGAAAGAAAGCGGACAGTCGCCGGAACTTTGCGAAGAAAGTCAACACGATGAACATAATTTTGATTTTCGACTGACACACCTAACCATATATTTTCATGAAATTCTAGCTCAGAAGCCAACTCAAGTAACCGTTCAGGTCGTTTTGTTAATATTTGATATATGTGCCAAGGCGTTTCATGAATCACTTTAAAGACCTTTTTAATGAAATCAAGAGGTACATCTTCATGAAAAAGGTCGCTCATTGAATTCACAAATATTCTACTTGGAGTACGCCACTTTAAAGGTTCTGCTAACCTTTCCGGGTGTAAGGTTAAATCAAATCCATTCTTGAAGTTATTAGGAAAACGTTTAGTGAGAGCTTCTGCATAGCAATGCAAACAACCTGGGCTAACCTTGTTACAACCAGTTGTCGGGTTCCAAGTTTTATCTGTCCACTCAATACCCGTGTGCGTACTAGACATATTACATAACCTTGTAAATTACAAATTCTGCAAATTATACTTTTTAGAATCTGTGATTCTTATAGTGTATCTGTACTATAACAGAACTTATAATTATATCATCACTGTAGATGGGGCGGAGCGATCGCACAATCAAACTATTTAAATCCCATAGTATAATTTTGCCAGAGCCACAATCACTGCAACTCAAGGCTCGGAGGATGAATTAAGGAACAGTAGATCAAAGTATCCCCAACAGTACTCAAAAACTAGCCCCAAAGTGCTACCAATACATGGGATGCTGGTTGATGATTAGTGAGTTTTGCCAATGTCTGTTGTTTCTGCCATCACTGTTACCGTTCCGGCCACAACTGCTAATTTGGGGCCTGGTTTTGATTGCATCGGTGCAGCTTTAAAGCTGTACAACGAGTTCAAGTTCACTCGCCTAGAAGAGGGTGAGCTAATTATTCATGTCACTGGTACAGAAGCTGAACGAGTCCAAACTGATGAGAGTAATCTCCTCCACCAAGCGTTTGTCAAGTTCTATCAACATATAGAACAGACACCGCCGATTGTGAAAATAGAGATTAAATTAGGTGTCCCATTGGCGAGAGGTTTGGGTAGTTCGGCGACAGCAATTGTTGGTGGCTTAGTTGCTGCTAATCAACTTGAGGGTGCGCCGATGAGTCAGTCGCAGGTGATGGAGTTAGCGATCGCAATGGAAGGACATCCTGATAATGTAGTTCCAGCTTTGTTGGGAAGATGTCGTCTTGCTGCAACTAGTGGCGCAGGTTGGGAAATTTGTGATGTTCCCTGGCATAAAGATGTTGTACCAGTTGTGGCTATTCCTGATTTTGAACTTTCCACTTCAGAGGCGCGGGGCGTTCTCCCAACTGAGGTGAGTCGCGCCGATGCGATTTTCAATATGGCACATCTGGGGTTATTGTTGCGTGGCTTGGAAACTGGTAACGGACAATGGTTAAAGACAGGTTTGCAAGATAAGTTGCATCAGCCTTATCGCAAAGCTTTGATTCCTGGTTATGATGCTCTGAACATAGCAGCTGTTAGTGCTGGTGCTTATGGTATGGTGATTAGTGGTGCGGGGCCGACACTGTTAGCTTTAGCGGATAAATTACACTCAGAGGCTGTGGAGGCGGCGATGTTAGCTGCTTGGCAACAAGAAGGAATTACAGCCGAGGTGCGATCGCTTTCTCTCGATACCCAAGGGGCAAAAAGCTTTTAAAAAATCAGATGACTATTTTACTCAGCACTTAAAACTCGATTTATGGAGCAAATTCAGGATGAAATGGCGGCGCTTAAATCTCAAATTCAGATTCTCCTAGAAGAACGCGCTGCACTCACTATTAATAATGTAATCTCTGCCGAGAATGATTCACCCCAGGCAATGGTTGAAGCGTACCGCCGTCAAGCCAGGGAAAATGCCCAATTATCAGTTGAACTCCAGGGCATAGATGCAGCGATCGCAGCTCTAGAAGTCCAGATAAAACAAAGACAAGGTAAGTTAGTGCGTTGGCAAGTTGAATCAAACCAACTTACCCAACAGCAGCAGCTAGAGGAAGCTAAAGAAGTCGCTCAGGTTCATGCTCAACGCATTAATCAACTAGCAGGTGAACTGGCGACAGAAGTCCGTTTACTCAAGGCTTGTGCCAATCAACTGAGTCCAATGTATTGGCAGCTTTATTACAAGCCCTTCATAACTGGGTTCAAGACAATCTCTGTTCCCTATGTCCGCTCAGATGGGGAAGTATGGACAATTGTCAATCGGATTGTTTAATGCGAGCATTTCTAAACTAGAAATACTTTACTAACATTGACTTTTTCAAGAACTATTTGATATGACAAGACAGTTGCTAAAATCGTCCATATCAAGAGACTTGAACCGATGACGCAAGATTTTGCACTTCTAAAGCGGATATACAATGTTTTCGACCCATTTCGACCCTTACCTGCTGGCGATCCCAAATATGTAGATTGTCAGGCTGTGCGAGGAGATGGCGACATCCTAGTAGAAATAGGTAGAGAGATTTTGTTGTCAGATAGAATGACTTGTCAACTTTATGCAGGTCATCGTGGTGCAGGAAAGTCAACAGAATTGCTGCGGTTGCAAAAATATTTAGATGAGCAAGGCTGCTTTGTGGTTTATTTTGCTGCCGATGAAGCAGATATTGAGCCAGAAGATGCCCAATATACAGATATTCTCTTAGCTTGTACACGACACTTATTAGAAGCGTTAAAAGATAATGCTTCTCCTGCCAGTTTGTTGAAATGGTTAAACAACCGCTGGCAAGATTTAAAAGATTTGGCACTGACTGAAGTATCCCTAGATAAATTAACCATAGAAGCACAAATCTCCCAATTTGCCAAAATCACAGCAAATTTACGAGCCGAACCTAGCCAACGCCAAAAAATTCGCGAGCGAGTCAACCCTTATACAATAACTTTAATTGAAGCGTTAAATGATTTTATTAAAGATGCAAAAAGTAACTTACCTCCAGGATATTCTCAACTAGTATTAATTGCTGATAACTTAGATCGGATAGTCCCTATTGCTCAAGAAGATGGACGTAGCAATCATGAGCAGATTTTTCTAGACCGCAGCGAACAACTATTGTGAAGAAATTCAAAATACAGCCAAAAATGATCCAGATTTTGATAATCTTCGGAAAAATAAAAAATTTAAGTTATTGATTGAATAATTTAATAAAATCTGAAAAATTACTTTGCTTATACTATATAAATGTATAAAAATACAGCAGATTCGGAGCTTATGAGGTACAGTAACAGCAATTTGTAAACCAATGTTTGAGATGTTCAGGATTAATTAATTCAAGTGCTATTTTAATTAAACCATCGACTCCAGATGCAGTTTTTGGAGAAAATTGTTTTAGGAATGCTTTTAATTGTGACCACCAATGTTCGATGGGGTTAAATTCAGGGGAATAAGGAGATAAATACAGAACACTTGCACCAACAGATTCAATTAAGGGTTTAATTTCTTCGACTTGATGTGCAGGAAGATTATCCATCACCACTACTGCACCAATCCATAATTGTGGAAGCAAAAAATGTTCGATAAAGACTTTATATGCATCCCCGTCCATTGAGCCGTTTAAAGTCATGACAGCCAAAACTTTCTTGAAGCTGATTCCCCCAATTACACTTACTTTCGCCCCGACGCTCGAAGACTCGCTAACGCTGCGCTATCGGTAATATGGTTTAAAATCATACACCCTACTTCCGCGATCGCTTCTGGCATGAGTTCGGGTCAAACCAAGTAAAACACCCATTTCATCAATAAAAACAAGGTTTTCTGGGTCTATTTGTTTTACTTTTTCCCAATACTCTATTCTCAGCCTTTGGACTCTTTCTGTCTTTGCTTGGCTACTACGTAAAGTCTTTTTTTTCGTGTTAGTTTTTGTTTTTGCAATGCACAGCACATTACACTAGCACATACCCAAACATTATATTTTTATAAAAAGACAGCCTACAAACGTCGAAGTTTATTGCAGCATGATAGCAGTATATAGCCATATAGAACAATATGACCAAGCTATTATTTTTTGTTCAGAACTGATAAAAAATGTTCCCGATTTCCATGAAGTTTATTTAACAAGTGCTCAATTAAAACGTAGAATTGGAGATTATAAATCGGCAATTGAAGACTTAAACTCTCTAATTAGTATTGATAATCAAAATGTTAAAGCTTATAAACTAATAGCTGATATTTATACTTATGGTTTAGTTGATTATAATAAGGCAATTATTAATTATAAACTTTTGATACAAATAAATCCTAATGAACCAGATAATTTTCGGGGGTGCGCTTACTGCTTTCACAAGAATAGTGATTTTCAACAAGCAAAAGAAAATTATCAACAAGCGATTATGTTATGTGAAAAAAATCAATTAATAGATTCTGATGTTTACAGAATTAGCAATGGACGTTTACAAGAAATTAACAGTTATTTGCAACTTAATAATCAAAATCAACAGATTAAAACTAGTGTTGATGTTGAATCTTTTTACGGAGATCGCTATCAGAGTGATTTTATAAACTGGTGTTATAAAACAGACTATGAACCAGATGATGCTGGTGCTTACGATGCTTGGATAGAAGAAAAACGGGAAGAAAGAAGTAGCTACTTTACTGATGATGATGACTAATTGAGTCGGATGTCTAAGCCAGGAAGCCACACCAAGTTTATCAGCAGCAATATAAACAGTATCCGATCCTGCAAATGGATCGAGGACAATTTTAGGTTCCAGTTCTGCGATTACTCCCTCAATCCAATTTGCTGAGAATCCAGCAGAATACCTAAACCATCTATGAATAGGTAATTTCATATTGTCAGTAAATGTGCCTGTTCTTTCTGTAATAGCTCTTGATTGAAAATCATTGCGAGATTCAGGCATCAAATTAAAAACTGAAGTTAATAAGGCTTACTTATTTTAAATTAGTATTGACTAAAGTCATCAAAAATCGGGACTGAGAAATACATCTCAGTCCCGAATAAAAAAGCGGGCTAACCGCTATTTATATGGTTAACCCGTGCAGCTTTGGGAACGCGCAGAGAAATTGTTATTGCAATACCAACTTCACATTGGCGTTTTGCAGACCGCGTTGTTTTACTTCAGCCAAAGTTTTGTTAACGGCATACTTTTGGTTGATGGAGTTGATCAACTCGGTTTGGTTGTGCTTTTTAGCAACTCCCCACAGGTCAGCGATTAGGTCAAAGGAACCATCGCTGTTGCGAGACCAGCCGAGGTCATATTCGCCATCCAACATAGCAACGATGTCGGAACGGACACGCTGACCGTTATAACCACGGACATCAGCTTCAGTCTTTACGCTGATACCGAGGTCGCGCAAGGAAGCCTTGAGGATTTCGGCATCGGTGATTTTGGTACGCAGGGTGCTAAAGTGAGACATTTGGGGTTTCCTCCAATGAGAAGATTGAGAAAAACGACAACGGTTTGTTTTGGGCGAAGCCGCGCTTAACAGGATGCGGCTTTTCTTATAACTGCTAGCATTTTCAGCTAGCCTTTCCCCCTGGGATGGCAGAGGAAAGCTTTTAAAACTCCATTCGCTGATATTCAGCTACGGAGGATGCTGCGGGGCGGGCGCGCTGTCTGGCCCAATCTCTCAGAGCCGTTACTTGTTCTTGCATCGTTCGAGACAGCGGCAATGTTGCCTTCAGTGCAGCAATAATATCTAGTTGGGTGAACTCCCGATCTTGGGCAAAAGCTTCATACATTGCCGCAACGATCGCTTGCTCAACTTCTGCCCCAGAAAAGCCATCAGACATCTTAGCTAGTTGCTCAAGATCAAATCGAGAGATGTCTTCACGGCGCTTGGTCAGATGAATATTGAAAATCTGCTGCCGTTCTTCCGGTGTTGGCAGATCCACAAAGAAAATCTCATCAAAGCGTCCTTTCCTCAAGAACTCGCCAGGTAAGCGTTCTACTCTGTTGGCGGTTGCCATCACAAACACTGGTGACTTCTTATCTTGCATCCATGTGAGGAAAGAACCGAAGATTCTACTTGAAGTCCCTCCATCAGAATCAGAGGAACCTCCACTACCAGCAAAGGATTTATCCAATTCATCGATAAACAAAATCGCTGGGGAAATAGATTCTGCTGTTTTCAGGGCGTTTCGCAGATTTGCCTCACTTCGTCCCACCATTGAGCCGTCATAGACTCGCCCCATATCCAACCGCAACAGTGGTAAACCCCACAGCCGGGAAGTAGTTTTGGCAATTAATGACTTTCCGCAACCGGGAACTCCGAGAATTAACATCCCCTTTGGTTGAGGCAAACCATACTCTCTCGCTCTTTCTGTGAAAGCGTTAGAGCGTTGCTTGAGCCATCTTTTTAACTCTTCTAAGCCACCTACAGCATCAATGGTTTCATCTTCTTCAATATATTCTAAGATCCCATTGCGCCGAATTAATTGCTTTTTCTCAGATAAAACTATATCTACTTCATCTTCCGTCAAACGCCCTGTAGTTACCTGCGCCTTCCGGTAGACTTTCTCAGCTTCATCTTTAGTTAAACCCAAAGCTGCTCTGAGAAGCTTTTCTCTGGCTTCTGTTGTCAGCCGCCGACCACGATTTTGGTCTACATGCTGAGTCAGTACTTTATTTAACTCTGCCATATCTGGCAGTGTAAAGTCGATAACAACAACTTCTTTTTCCAACTCTATAGGTACTTGTTGCATCGGCGACATCAAAATGATGTTCTTTTGCGTACCTTTAAAGCTAGCGATCGCATCACGTAACGATCTGTTTGTTGCAGGCGCATCAATAAAGGGATGTAAATCTTTAAGAATAAATATACTTGGTTCTTTCTGCCGGATTATCCACTCAATCGCCGCCTCTGGAGACACGGTATTATGTTGGGTGACATTCCGGGGTTGACCATACTCCACAATCCCGTGTGTTACTGTCCAAACAAATACCCGGCGCTGGGGCTTTAACAACTGGGCGATTGTGGAAACTGCTTGCTCGGCCCGCTCTTCCTCGGAGGTCACAAGGTAGATTAAAGGGTATTGAGCTTGAATTAGGATATTGAGCTCTTCTTTCATACATCGACCTACTTGAGACCTTATAGAGACAGTAGAGACATTGCTTCTGGTAAAGACAACTGAATCATGAATAAATAATTCATAATTCGTATCTATTTAGCAAGGAACTAACTCTTCCTCACTCTTGGGATGGGTTTCATCTTTATCCATCTCATCAATACAAAGATGTTCTTGACCAACTACTCCTGGTTGATTGCCCAAATTTACCAGTTCCCCATCACGTAAGACTAGTGAGCTATCACAAGTTGGGCATGAATAAACTCTATGAGTCCGCCCACAAGAAGAATCTTCTACCTCGTCAACCAATTCGGAATTAGACAGGTAAAAAACGAGGGCACGTTCCGCAAGTTCTGACATTGGTTCTGAATCGACTGCTGAACGAATCTTCAATTTTCTGTGCAACTCTGGCGATAAATACAAAGTGACCTTTTGCTTAGTTTGCGTTTGCATATAACTCTTTAACGGTCTTACCCGGGTATGTATATCAAGTTATCGGTTTCTTGATTGGTTGTCAAGACGGCAAAACGTTTTAACGGCAGTTTCGTTACATTTATTTACATTTTAGATTTAGATGCTGTTTTAACTAGTACAGCGGGCGTGTAAATCCATCTACCATCTCAATTAAAAAGACTTGCAGCTTAACAAGGGGCAAAATCCCTTTGTTAAAGGTAGGCAAACTGACGCCACAGTGTACTAATGACATCGTTACCAAACTGAGTTATTTACAAAACAGTTATCTGGGGTTAACTAGATTTAATCAAGCAGCAGTTTAGTATGGTGGCTCTAACTTGCCCCTGGTATTTCTATAAAATCAATAATTTTGGCAAAATGCGTAATATAAATGACTACTGCTAATAAAACCTATCGTTTGGGGCGAAGAATTTATCGGTTTGCCTCCAGCGTTAGCAAAGCCATTGCCCTGTTCATAATCCTGTGGGGTTGCACTGCAAACGATTTTAACGCCGGAGCTATCACATGGAAAACTTATAGTAACTCCCGTTATGGCTTTGAATTTCCATATCCAAGTAACTGGACTTCATTAGCAGCCCCAGAAAATGATGATGGAATTGTGTTTATTTCACCCCAGAACAAAACAGTGGAAATTCGGGGGTGGGCAAGTCAGCAGCTACCAAATTCGATTGTTACAGACCAAAATTCTGTGAAAAAGATAAATCCCAACTTTCAGACTGCCCAAGGAGTATCTGGGGTACTGGTTGTAGAAGTTGACAAAGGAGTAGGTTCGATGACACTGACACTAACTCAGAGTCAAGTGAAATACTACTGGCAGGGACGAAGCAAGAGCCAAGAATTTCAAGATTACTATCGTTTGTTTTATTACATTGCCCAGCAATATCGGATTTCCAAGTTCTGAGTTAGGAGTTAGGAGAGACGCGATTAATCGCGTCTGTACAGGATTTAGGTAGAATTCCCCTCATCTTCCCCTCTCCCCCTGCTGCCTAAATTGACATCTTTGCCAGAATGATGATTGAGAGGGGACACAAACCTGGTAGATTTAGCTATCAGCGAGTAAAAACTGGTGAAGATGAAAGTCCTGGTTATTGGTGGTGATGGATATTGCGGTTGGGCAACTGCTCTTTACCTTTCCAATCGAGGTTATGAAGTTGCAATTTTAGATAGTTTAGTGCGGCGGCATTGGGATAATGAACTGGGTGTCGAAACTCTCACTCCGATCGCACTAATTCAGCAACGCCTCCAGCACTGGCAAGATTTGACTGGCAAATCTATCGACCTGTTCATCGGCGATATTACTAACTACGAATTTCTCAACAAAGCATTACATCAATTTAAGCCAAACGCCCTAGTGCATTTTGGTGAACAGCGTTCGGCTCCATTTTCGATGATTGACCGCGAACATGCAGTTCTTACTCAGGTCAATAATGTAGTTGGTACGTTGAACTTGTTGTACGCCATGCGGGAAGATTTCCCAGACTGTCATTTGGTGAAGCTGGGGACGATGGGTGAATACGGTACACCCAACATCGACATAGAAGAAGGGTACATCACCATTGAACACAATGGACGCAAGGATACCTTACCTTATCCCAAGCAGCCTGGTTCAATGTACCATTTAAGCAAAGTCCATGACAGTCATAACACCCACTTTGCTTGCCGGATTTGGGGATTGCGGGCAACGGATTTAAATCAAGGTGTAGTTTATGGCGTCTTAACCGAAGAAACGGGGATGGACGAACTGTTGATTAATCGGCTTGATTACGATGGCGTGTTTGGTACTGCACTGAACCGCTTCTGCATTCAAGCAGCTATTGGACACCCCTTAACGGTTTACGGTAAAGGCGGGCAAACTCGCGGATTTTTGGATATTCGGGATACAGTCCGATGTGTAGAATTAGCGATCGCTAACCCTGCACAACCTGGTGAATTCCGCGTATTTAACCAATTTACCGAACAATTCAGCGTCGGCGACTTGGCATTGATGGTGAAAAAAGCTGGTAACGCTATGGGATTGAATGTAGAAATCAATCACTTAGATAATCCCAGAGTCGAGAAAGAAGAACATTACTTCAACGCTAAAAACACTAAATTGCTCGATTTAGGTTTAGAGCCTCACTTGCTTTCTGATTCTCTACTCGATTCTCTGTTAAACTTTGCCATCAAGTATCAGAAACGAGTTGATCACAAACAAATTCTGCCCAAAGTCTCTTGGCACAGAAATTAGGGTAAACTCTGCGTGCGGCTGATAACAGAACCTTATTTAACTCAAGTCAGCAATTGGCCTAAAAATGGTCGTCATCTCCTAGCACAATATGACGACCATTCAATTGTTATTTATCAGGCGTATCGTCCAGCTATTGGTGATTTCGCCGCCACCTACGGTTATTTTGGTGGTGAGTTCAGTTTTGACCGCATGAGTTGGATAAAACCTAACTTCCTCTGGATGATGTATCGTTCTGGATGGGGTACATAAAATGGGCAAGAGGTGGGGTTAGCTATTTGGATTAAGCGTTCGGCTTTTGATAAAATTTTAGCGGCAGGTGTTCATTCCAGCTACGTTCCAAAACTTTATCCCAATAAAAGTGCATGGCAAAGAGCATTGAAGCAATCACAAGTCCGTCTACAATGGGACCCAGACCATCACTCATCGGGGACAAAATTAGAACGACGCGCTATTCAGTTAGGGTTACGTGGTCAAGTGCTAGCTAGTTATGCCAAAGATTGGATTGTGAACATTGAGGACACATCGGACTTTGTACAAAAACAGCGGCAAAACATTAAATCTGACTGTGCAGAATTGATTACACCACGGGAGACAGTTTACTCTGTGTTTGATACCGAAACGCAAGAAAACCTGGGATTATCTGCCTGTACTAAATAGTTTTTTATGAGAATTGCCCTATTCACCGAAACCTTTTTGCCCAAGGTTGACGGCATTGTGACGCGCCTGCGCCATACCGTTGACCATTTACAGCGCAGTGGTAATCAAGTTTTGGTAATTGCCCCTGATGGAGGGATCACTGAACACAAAGGCGCTAAAGTTTACGGCGTTACTGGCTTTCCTCTGCCATTGTATCCAGAGTTGAAAATGGCACTTCCCCGCCCAGCCATTGGTTACGCCTTAGAAGAGTTTAAGCCAGATGTTATTCATGTCGTGAATCCAGCAGTTTTGGGTTTATCTGGGATATTTTATAGTAAAATCCTCAAAATACCCTTAGTGGCGTCTTATCATACGCATTTACCCCAATATCTCCAGCATTACGGCTTGGGGATGCTGGAAGGTTTTCTTTGGGAACTGCTCAAAGGTGCTCATAATCAAGCAGCTTTGAATCTGTGTACCTCAACAGCAATGATGGAGGAACTGACAGCACACGGTATTGAACGGGTAGATTTGTGGCAGCGTGGGGTAGATACAGAATTATTTCACCCCAATTTGGCTAGTGTAGAGATGCGATCGCGTCTATCACAAAACCATCCAGAAAGTCCATTGCTACTTTATGTTGGGCGGCTTTCCGCTGAAAAAGAAATTGAGCGCATCAAACCAATTTTAGAAGCCATTCCTGAAGCGCGGTTGGCATTGGTTGGGGATGGCCCCCACCGTCAAGCATTGCAAAAACACTTTGCTGGCACAAACACTTATTTTGTTGGCTATCTCATGGGGCAAGAGTTGGGTTCTGCCTTTGCTAGCGCCGATGCCTTTATTTTTCCCTCCCGGACAGAAACATTAGGCTTAGTACTACTAGAAGCGATGGCTGCTGGCTGTCCGGTGGTAGCAGCCCGTTCGGGGGGAATTCCTGATATTGTGACAGATGGGGTAAATGGATATCTTTTCGAGCCAACAGCAGATGTTCAAGGAGCGTTCGCCCTTGGCGTTGGCGGAGCCATCGCTGCTACTATTCGCCTCTTAGAACAAAAACAACAACGAGACATCATCCGTCAAAATGCTCGCCAGGAAGCAGAAAGTTGGGGTTGGCCATCTGCCACCAGGCAGTTACAGGATTACTACCAAAAGGTGATATTTTCTGAACAGTTGACAAAATAGAGGAGTGGGGAGAATAACCAATGCCCAATTTGAGTTTGCGCTTGAAAGCGGTAACTAAGGAATATGATTGTGATATTATTTTAAGTGAATTTACTTACTAGCTTTGCCGCGATCGCATTTGGGTGCGCTAGTTAGATAAAATTCGCGTCAAAGGGAAACACCAGGCGGTGAATATCTACAAGTTAATTAGCGATCGCAGCACCCCTCTAGATACCAACACTCAAGAGTTTCTGTTTAACTATTATATGCGGACGCACTGCTTATTTATCGCGCACTTCTCACAAGCGATCGCCTGTTTTGAATCCACCAAATGCATCCAACCCAAAGACCGATCTGTTGATATCCACCAGCAATATGCGTATAATTAATTACAAAAAACTCCACCAGAGTCCTGGGATGGTATTTGGACAATGCTTACCAAGTAGTTTTGAGTGAGAGAGTTAGGAGTTATGAGTTATCAATCCCAGCGTCCCCACCTCTCCCCTTCAACCTTGAACCTCTCCCTGGTCATCCTGAAAAGGGTCTTCGCCAATTCTTAGCTCTTTTTTTGAGCGTTTCAACTGTTTCCATAGATCCTTTATTTGTTCGTAAGCTGCACCTGGAGGCAGTTTTCCACCTGTTTCTAAGTTGCAAATGTAGCTTACTCGTTGGGCAAATTCCTGTAGATTCGCATTAAAAACCAAGTTTTCTGGCTTTACCTGACCGTAGTAGCGACCACGAGGGTAGAGAAAATCATCCTTGTTCACTATTTTTTTCTCCAAATTATTTAACTCCCTTTCTGTTTAAATGTCTAAAGCTGAATCACTAGCTACCCTAATCTTTTTTTGTCAGACTAGGGGAAATCAAATCATCCAACTCCTTTTCCAATTGGTGATGCAGAAATTGGTTGATTCAGATTTTGAGACTAGAAGATAAAGCTTGAAATAGTTTTACTGTAAATGTTACAAAAAATTCCCTGTTAAAATGACTAGAGAGTATATTTGACTTCCCTCCGAGCTATCAATTTCTTTCATCTTAGTTTATGAAGCTCAGATTATAATTAACTACAGTTGAAACACTGACTTACAAACTATTAAAACATACCCGTACTTTTTAGCAATCTTTCTCTGCAAAAATAATTACTAATCTTCTCGGTTGAAACTACTTAGATAAACCTATTATGCACTAAAGCTAATTGTCGTCGTCTGTTAAAAGTTAGAGATTTAGTTCTGAATGCTTGGCAACTGGCTAATGAGGGCGTTGGGCAAAACAGTTCTGAGTTCCAAGTTATGAGTAAAGAACTGATATTCCGCACTCAGTACTTAGCACTCAATAATCACCAATGACTAATAGTCAATAACTAAAGATAAAATGGTGAAGCCCGAAACGACAAAAATCGTCCATCGCCTAGAACTTTACCTGCCACCATGTCTGTTAATTCCAAGTTATACGAAGGCAAAGCGAAAATTCTCTATACAACGGACGATCCCGAAGTCTTGTTGGCCGATTTTAAGGATGACGCCACGGCGTTCAACGCCCAAAAGCGTGGCAGTATCCAAGGAAAAGGAAAAATTAATTGTAGCATTTCCAGCCAGCTTTTTAAACAGTTGGAGGCAAATGGTATAAAGACTCACTTTATCAACAGCCCTGCCCCAAATCAGATGCTAGTGAGAGCAGTAAAGATTTTGCCCTTAGAAGTAGTTATCAGAAATATTGCTGCTGGCAGTCTGTGTCAGCAAACAGGGTTACCAGTGGGTACAATTCTGAAACAGCCTTTGGTAGAGTTTTATTACAAAAATGACCAATTAGGAGATCCTTTATTGACATGCGATCGCCTGTATCTGCTAGAACTAGCTACTGCGGAACAAGTAGACGCAATAACACATCTAGCATTGCACATCAACAAATTTCTCAATAACTTTTGGCAGCGGTGCGGCATTACCCTAGTAGACTTCAAACTAGAGTTTGGTTTGGACTCACAACAGCAGTTGCTCTTGGCCGATGAAATTAGCCCCGACACCTGCCGTTTGTGGGATACCGCAGAAAAGGACTCAAACCGCCGGGTAATGGACAAAGACCGCTTTCGCCGAGACTTAGGAAATGTAGAGGATGCCTACCAGGAGGTTTTACAAAGAGTGCTAAAAGCAGTAGAAACTACAAGTTAAACAGGTAAAAACCAAAAGGTAAGAAGAAATTATAAGAGAAGGCAGGAGACAAAAGGAAACAATTATGAATGAAAACTTTAGTCGTGGGTCATTAGCCAGTTTTAAAAGAAGAATTGGATCTCACCTCAGGTGGTACGAGATCCAAAGCGTCCAAGATCAATCCCACGTTTAAAAGCGTGGGATTGATCTTGCCTCCTGAAATTTGACTTTTGCCTTTTGCCTTGTAAAGTAAAAAAGCAAAAGAAAAAATTATGTCTTGAGCTTTACCTTTGGGCATGAGGGCATTATTGCCTTGTGATGGTGTGTGTGTGGTCGTGAAGAGGAATCATAAGTAAAATGCGTTTATCTCCCGTATTGCTGGCAGCAGTAGCAATTGCAGTCCCTTTGGGCGGTTCATTGAGTGCAAATGCAGAAACCGCCAACAGTTCAAAACAGACAACAGAAGTTTTGACACTAGAAAAAAATCAGCAGCCAGAAAAGGATACTGGTCAGGGTAACTCTAGTAAAAGTCTAGTATCTCGACCTAATCCCACAAGAGTTATAGAGGGGGAGCCTCTCCAATCCCGCATTGTCGCAATTTACCCTGCCAATCCAGCAGCGAGTGCGACATCAAAGGTAATAGTACCAACCTCCATAACGCCAACAACTGCACAAACCCCTCAAATTAATCCCAGCCCTACTCAACAGCCATCTCCCGCTCCAGACATTCCACCGCCAGAAATTCAACAACCAACGCCTTCCCAAACTCCTGAAACCACTCCAGTCCCAGAAAATGTCAATCCACCGACAACGGAACCTTTATTACCCACAACTCCAGAACCATCAACCACTCCAGACATTCCCCCCCCAGCTAGTCAACAAAGAACACCTGCCCCACGCCCAGGCGCTACTCCCAGTCCGCAGATTATTAACCCGCCGACAACTCCAGGAAATACTCAACCCAACACAGCCCCAGGCGCTACTCCCAGTCCGCAGAATATTAACCCGCCGACAACTCCGGGAAATACTCAACCCAACACAGCCCCAGAAGCCAATGACCCCCGCGTACTGGTATCAGAAGTATTAATTAGATCACAGGCTGGGCAACTATCACCAGAACTAGAAGACCAAGTTTACAAAGTAATTCGTACCCAACCAGGACGAACGACAACCCGCAGCCAACTACAAGAAGATATTAACGCCATCTTTGGTACTGGCTTCTTCTCCAACGTCCAGGCAACGCCAGAAGATACCCCCTTGGGAGTGCGGGTGAGCTTTGTTGTGCAGCCTAACCCCGTTCTGAGCAAAGTAGAAGTGCAAGCCAATCCTGGCACTGGTGTTGCTTCTGTACTACCAGCTAATACTGTGGATGAAGTATTTCGGGAGCAGTATGGCAAAATCCTCAACTTGCGTGACTTGCAAGAAGGCATCAAGCAGTTAAACAAGCGATATCAAGACCAAGGTTACGTGCTAGCCAACGTGATTGGAGCGCCTCAAGTCTCTGAAAACGGAGTTGTTACCTTGCAAATAGCAGAAGGGGTAGTAGAGAATATTAGAGTCCGGTTCCGTAATAAAGATGGTCAGGAGACAGACGAGAAAGGACAACCGATTCGGGGACGCACACAGGATTACATCATTACACGAGAATTGGAGTTGAAGCCAGGACAAGTATTCAATCGCAACACAGTGCAAAAAGACCTACAGCGCGTGTATGGAGTGGGACTGTTTGAGGATGTGAATGTGTCCCTTAACCCTGGTAGTGACCCCAGCAAGGTGGATGTAGTAGTGAATGTAGCTGAACGCAGCAGCGGTTCTATTGCGGCTGGGGCAGGGATTAGTTCTGCTAGCGGACTTTTTGGAACAGTAAGCTATCAACAGCAAAATCTGAACGGTAGAAACCAAAAGCTGGGGGCAGAAGTACAGGTGGGAGAACGGGAACTGCTGTTTGATCTGCGGTTCACAGACCCCTGGATCGCGGGAGATCCCTACCGGACTTCTTACACAACCAATATTTTTCGCCGCAGTTCAATTTCATTGATTTTTGATGGCAAAGATGAAGATATTAAGACGTTTGACCCAGGTAATCCCACCAATACAAATTCTCAGGATCGCCCCCGGATTCTGCGTATAGGTGGTGGTGTCACCTTTACCCGTCCCCTGTCCTCCAATCCTTACAAAACTTCTGTCTGGACTGCCTCAGCGGGTTTACAGTATCAACGAGTTTCTGCCCGTGATGCTCATGGCAATCTCAGAAAAACAGGAGCGGTATTTGATGATAATGGAAACCGCATCAGTGATGAAATTCCACTGACTTTATCTAGCAGCGGTCAAGACGATTTACTACTGCTGCAACTAGGGGCACAACGGGATCTCCGGAATAACCCCCTGCAACCCACCAGTGGTTCTTATCTCCGCTTCGGGGTTGATCAGTCGGTTCCTATCGGACTAGGCAGCATTTTCCTCACCAGATTCCGGGGTAGCTACAGCCAATATTTACCCATCAAGCTGATTAGCCTCACCAAAGGGGCACAAACCTTAGCATTTAACCTGCAAGCAGGAACCATCTTCGGTGACTTGCCTCCCTACGAAGCTTTTACCCTTGGCGGTAGCAATTCCGTCCGGGGTTATGAAGAAGGAACATTAGGTAGTGGACGCTCTTATGTACAAGCATCAGTTGAGTATCGGTTCCCAGTTTTTTCAGTAGTCAGTGGCGCACTATTTTTTGATGTCGGCAGTGACCTGGGAACTAGTACTAGGGCAGCTGAAGTGTTGAACAAAAATGGTAGTGGCTTTGGCTATGGTCTTGGCGTTCGCGTCCAGTCTCCACTGGGGCCAATTCGGATTGATTACGGTATCAACGATGACGGTGATAGCCGGATTAATTTCGGTATTGGGGAAAGATTTTAACCAGTTAGGAGTTAGAAGGGGCGCAAGACCTTGCGCCCGTAAAGGAGTTATGAGTTTTAATTCCTCACTCCTCACTCTTAACTCATAACTTTTTTGGATTAGCTTGCTAATTTTCACATTTACCTCAATACTGTTCCGATAAAGGGATTAATCACATTTTTTGGGGAATATCAGGGATTTTACCAAAACAGACGATGAACAATACTAAAAGAAATATATTGACTTTTCGGCTATGCAACAGCACACTCTAGCCGCCCAAATCATCCAAACAGGGGTGGGACTGCATAGCGGTGTGAGTACCCAGGTGCGGATACTACCAGCTGAGGCAGGAAGTGGACGCTACTTTGTGCGAGTAGATTTACCAGATTTGCCGATCATTCCAGCCCAAGTTGCGGCAGTTAGTCACACTGTTCTCTCAACTCAGTTGGGCAAGGGTGAGGTATCTGTTCGCACGGTAGAGCATTTGTTGGCAGCACTTTCTGGTATGGGTGTGGATAATGCCCGGATTGAAATTGATGGTCCAGAAGTTCCACTTTTGGATGGTTCAGCAAGTGTGTGGACAGCCAACATTGCCCAAGTTGGCTTAGTATCACAACCCGTTAACAACCAAGTTCCCTTGGCTGTTACAGAACCAATATGGGTCTATCAAGGGGATGCCTTTGTATGTGCCCTCCCAGCACCAGAAACCCGCTTTAGTTACGGTATTGATTTTGACCTGCCTGCCATTGGTAATCAATGGCATAGTTGGTCACTCAGTGCTGAACTAGGAAAAGCTTCTGCTAGCTTTGCTGCGGAAATTGCTCCTGCCCGTACTTTTGGGTTACAGCATCAAATTGAACACTTACAAAAAACAGGGTTAATTAAAGGTGGCAGTTTGGATAATGCACTTGTTTGTGGATCAGAAGGCTGGCTAAATCCACCATTAAGATTTGCAAATGAGCCAGTCCGTCATAAAATCTTGGATTTAGTAGGAGATTTAAGTTTACTAGGAACTTTTCCTAGTGCTCATTTCTTAGCGTATAAAGCCAGTCATAATTTACACATTCAACTGGCTCAAAAAATTTTAGATTTGGGACTTCGGCTTCTCTACGAGACGCTGCGCGAACGCTCAGTCGAACGATTTTAGATTTTGGAGTAGAACTAAAGCCTAAAATCTAGGATTATTAAGCTTTGGATATACGCCTGCCTACTCAACTTTCAGATGAAAAATCAACTACACGGCCAATGTCAATCCTCACTGAAGTGAATACCATCGATACAACTACATCTACCGAACCACAGGCTATAAATGAGACTACAATCAGTTCTGAGATTAAAACAAGCTTCACATCTGAAGAAATTCAGAAATTGCTACCCCACCGCTACCCATTTTTACTTGTAGATAAAATAATTGACTATGTTCCAGGTAAAAAAGCTGTTGGGGTTAAAAATGTCACTATCAATGAACCCCATTTCCAAGGGCATTTCCCTGGACGTCCACTGATGCCAGGGGTGCTAATTGTCGAAGCAATGGCACAAGTCGGGGGTATTGTCCTGACTCAAATGTCTCCGGAAGAAGACGGACTGTTCGTCTTCGCTGGTATCGATAAAGTCCGCTTTCGCCGCCAGGTCGTACCGGGAGATCAACTAGTAATGACGTTGGAACTGTTATGGGTAAAACAACGTCGTTTCGGTAAGATGCAAGGTCGTGCCGAAGTTGACGGTCAACTTACTTGTGAAGGGGAATTAATGTTTTCTCTAGTTAACTAAAAGTTTGCTTTCGTGGTATAGGCATAGCCGTGAAGTGCCCTTACTGAATCCGGAAAAAGGATAACAGTTAAAAAAAATCCACAACAGCATCTGAATAATTTATTGATTTTCGACGCCCTCTCTACGAGACGCACTCACAAACACACTTAACTTGCTTTGCCCGACACTTTCGTTCACTGAAATACTTCACGCTCTACCAGTCACCTCGATGGGACGGCAGTAGGTACAACTCTCTTAACCAGAGTAACACGCTGCTTCAGAAACCCCGTCTGGCGCTGGCTTATCAAGACAGTTCTGGAGATTCACCCTTGAAAACGCTAATTCATCCAACTGCTGTAATTCATCCTAAATCGGAACTCCACCATACAGTGCAAGTCGGTGCCTATGCTGTGATTGGAGCGCATGTCAAAGTGGGCCCTGAAACAATAATCGGCGCTCATGCTGTGCTAGAGGGACCTTGTGAAATTGGGGCGCAAAATCAGATTTTTACAGGTGCAGCCATCGGCATGGAACCTCAGGATCTCAAGTTTGTGGGAGAACCAACCTGGGTCAAAATTGGTGATAACAACTTAATTCGTGAGTACGTTACTATTAACCGTGCTACTGGTGCCGGTGAAGCGACGGTAATAGGTGATGGAAACCTGCTGATGGCTTATGTCCATGTGGCTCATAACTGCGTGATTGAAGACCAGGTAGTGATTGCTAACTCTGTGGCGTTGGCAGGTCATGTCCATATAGAGTCACGCGCTAGGCTGAGTGGGGTTTTAGGTGTCCATCAATTTGTACATATTGGTAGACAGGCAATGGTAGGAGGCATGGCACGTATTGACCGGGATGTGGCCCCATATATGCTAGTTGAGGGAAATCCGGCGCGGGTACGAACCCTAAACCTTGTCGGACTTAAACGCTCTGGTATGGACTCAGCAGATTTGCAAATGCTGAAAAAAGCCTTCCGCATTCTCTACCGTTCTGATTTGTCCTTTAAGGATGCCTTGGAACAACTGGAACTGTTAGGGGATAGCGAAGAATTGCAGCATCTGCGCCGCTTCCTGCTACTTTCTCAGATGCCAGGAAGGCGTGGCTTGATTCCCGGTAAGGGGAAAAAAGGCGTGAGTGATGAATCGTGAATTATAAGTTAGGAGTTATGAGTTGATGAATTAAATTTTTAACTCCTAACTCTTAACTATTCACTCCTCACTTTTAAGTTTTTACTAATTACCAATTATCAAATGCGGATATTTATCAGCACTGGCGAAGTATCTGGCGATTTACAAGGGTCGCTGCTAATTACAGCGCTGAAGCGTCAAGCTGTGGCGATTGGGTTGGAATTAGAGATTGTGGCCCTGGGTGGCGAAAAAATGGTAGAGGCTGGGGCAACTCTACTGGGAAATACCAGTAGTATTGGCTCAATGGGTATTCAAGAAGGGCTGCCTTATATTTTACCGACTCTCCAAGTGCAACGTAAGGCGATCGCTTCCCTAAAGCAAGATCCACCTGACTTGGTGGTGCTGATCGATTACATGAGTCCGAATATAAAAATTGGGACTTACATGAAACAGCATCTGCCAGATGTGCCTGTGGTATATTACATCGCTCCCCAAGAGTGGGCTTGGTCAGTCAATTTCCGTAGGACTAACAGGATTGTTGGTTTTACAGACAAGTTGTTGGCAATCTTCCCACAAGAAGCCCGTTACTTTCGCGAACAAGGGGCAAAAGTTATTTGGGTAGGGCATCCTTTGGTTGACGGAATGCAAGACGCTCCCAGTCGCCAAGCAGCTCGGACAACATTGGGGATTGCACCAGAACAGATTGCGATCGCACTCCTCCCCGCCTCTCGCCACCAAGAACTAAAATATCTTTTACCAATTATTTTTCAAGCCGCCCAAACTCTGCAAGCTAAATTACCTGAAGTTCATTTTTGGATTCCCCTATCTCTGGAAGTCTATAGACAGCCAATTGAGGAGGCTATTGAGCGTTACGGTTTGCAGGCTACAGTTGTATTAGGTCGACAAAAGGAAGTTTTTGCCGCTGCTGATTTAGCTATTAGTAAATCTGGTACTGTCAACCTAGAACTGGCTCTGTTAAATGTGCCGCAAGTTGTAGTTTACCGCCTCAGTTCCCTGACTGCTTGGATAGCTCGTAACATCCTCAAAGGTTCCATAACCTTTGCATCACCACCCAATTTAGTAGTGATGAAGTCGATTGTGCCAGAATTTTTACAAGAGCAAGCCACACCAGAGAATATTATCCAAGCAGCGATGGAACTGCTACTCAATCCCCGTCGCAGACAGCAAACTTTGCTAGATTATGAAGAAATGCGGCAAAGTTTAGGAGAAGTTGGGGTATGCGATCGCGCTGCTCAAGAAATTTTGCAAATGCGACCAAATTTGTAATTTGTAATTCAAAATAGAGAATCAATCAATTTATTTATGAATAAAATAAGTGTGAAGCACGTATTTTTGTTGAAACCCGCATTTATCCGTGGGGAAATTAGGAATTATATTGAGGTGTCATGGCTTATGAGATGAAAAAACAAAGAGCGATCGCAGTTGATTTGTTCGCGGGCGCGGGCGGTATGACTCTTGGCTTTGAGCAAGCTGGCTTTGATGTGCTGGCGTCCGTGGAAATCGACCCGATCCACTGTGCAACACATGAGTTTAACTTCCCTTTTTGCTCAGTTTTATGTAAAAGTGTTGAACAGACAACCGGGAAAGAAATTAGGAATCGGTCTCGTGTTGGCGATCGTGAAATTGATGTGGTAATTTGTGGTTCACCATGTCAAGGATTTTCCCTAATTGGTAAACGGGCTGTTGATGATCCACGAAACTCTTTGGTGTTTCACTTTCATCGACTGGTTTTGGAGCTAAAACCAAAATTTTTTGTGATGGAAAATGTGCGGGGGATCACGGTTGGCGAACATAAACAAATCCTCCAAACCTTGATTAGCGAGTTTAAAACTTACGGCTATAAGGTAGAAGAAAATTACCAAATTCTCAACGCTGCACATTACGGAGTACCACAGTCCCGTGAGAGATTATTTCTCATAGGCGCAAGGGAGGATCTAGAGTTGCCAAAATATCCTCAACCGATTACTAAACAAGCATTACAAAATAATTTAAATTATAAAAAAATATCTGACATTCCATTGAGTCCTACAGTATGGGATGCAATTGGAGATTTACCTGAAATAGAAAAATATCCTGAGTTACTAACGAAAAATTGGGTAACAGCAGAATACGGAAAGCCTAGTAACTATGCTCGGATACTTCGCGGTATCAAATGCCTAAACGATGATTATTCTTACAAACGTGAATATGATTTGCGAATACTTTCTTCAAGTTTAAGAACAAAACATTCAGCAGAAACTATTCAACGTTTTCAGGAGACTCAACAAGGCGAAAGAGAAAAAATTAGTCGTTTTTATAAGCTGCACCCTGCTGGTGTCTGCAATACGTTAAGAGCCGGAACAGACAAGTACAAGGGTTCTTTCACATCTCCTAGACCGATTCATCCATTTACGCCCCGTTGTATCACAGTCAGAGAAGCAGCAAGATTACATTCTTACCCCGATTGGTTTAGATTTCATGTAACTAAATGGCACGGATTTAGACAAGTCGGTAACTCTGTACCACCCCTACTAGCAAAGGCTGTGGCGGCAGAAATTATTCGCAGTTTGAATATTTCGCCTTTTAAACCGAGTTTGGGATACAAGTTGCCAGAGGAAAAGCTACTACAATTTAATATGTCCCAAGCGGCACAACATTATCAGTCCCCCTGATAAGAATACACTCTGCAATATGTGCAAGGTTGGGCTAAGTCCAGTTACGGAAGAATGTACTATCTTCCCAGATATTAGCAGTCCGTTGAGCGATCGCTGTTAATTCTTCCTTTTTAAGGGGCACAAAAGCCCGCGCTATCTTGACATTATTCTCTAATTGTGCGACAGTCTCTGCCGCAATCACGCAACAATGAACCCCACGCTGAGACATTGTGTAACCTAAAGCTTGCTGCATACCTGTCAACCCACCTGATTTAAACAGCCGACCATAAGCCGGGACTTTCATCGCAATCACACCGACATTTTTTTCTTGAGCAACTGGTAGAACTACTGGGATAAATGGATGTGGGTGGTGTTTGTCAGCGGCATTCACAGGAATCAGTGTAGTGTGGAAAGGATAGCGACGTAACCCTTCCGCAATCACCTCAGGGTCGTGATGTCCGGTGATACCAGCAAAGCGCACCAATTTTTGTTGTATGGCTTCTTCTAAAGCTTTAATTGCACCAGATGAACTAAAGATGGTGTCGAGTTCTTCGGAAAAAGAAACACGATGCAACTGCCACAAATCGAGATAATCTGTATTGAGACGTTTAAGCGATCGCTCCAATTCTCGCCATGCACCATCCCGATGTCTTTGATCAGTCTTGCTTGCTAGAAACAGCTTTGAGCGATGGGGTGGTAGGACTTTACCTAAATAATCTTCACTCGGCCCATAACTAGCCGCTGTATCAAAGTAGCGAATGCCAAGTTCCAGCGCTCTTTGAATAATTGCCGCAGCATCACCCTCTTTTCCTTCCCAGGATAGCGGCGTTTGTCCTGCTCCTCCTAATCCGAAGATAGGCAGTTTTACTTCCGTACGTCCCAGCAGCCGTTCTGGCATGGTTGCTGGCGGTGTAGCGGTGTTGCTAGTATTTTGCTGTAAAGCATTAGTTGCCACAATACCTCCTGTCACAGCAATGCTGGTAATTAGAAAATTACGCCGCGTTTTTCCTTCTGTCATGATTGGCTTCGGGGACGAAATTACTTTTATTATAAATTCTAGCTAGCGGGAATTAATCTCAGAAAGCAAAATTACTGATAGATCAGGAACGCTCCGAAAGCGCTGATCATTAGTTAGAAAAGTAGAGCATTGAGTCAATAGTGCTGTTGCTGCATGGATAGCATCTGGTAATTTAATGTTAATACTGGCACGGAGTTTAGCAGCTTCAATTAAAACCTGACGACTGACAGGAATCACTGTTAAATTCTGTGAATTGCTAATCAGTTGTACGTAAGTTGTCTGTTGAGCTAAGTCCTGATTTTGGAAAGGTTTTACCAATACTTCAGCAAGTGATAATTCACTAGTTACTACACTCAAGTTACCTTGATCGATACTTTGGAATAACTGAGTTAAATCTTGGATGAATGGTGGATATCCCTCTAAAGCATAGATCCAAATGTTTGTATCGAGGTAGATCCGTGTGCTTTGAATAGCATCTAAGATTCCCATGCATCTCGTTCTTGGCGAATAAAGTTATCCACTTCTTCGGGTGTGGCAAAACTGCCTCTAGCAGATCCGATAAAGCTAGTTAGAAGCTTTTCTGAATGCTTTGGGGGTGACTCCAGAAGTACTATAACCTCGACAGTTACACCTGCTGGAAGTTCTGGAGAACAGATTTCTACTACACCACCAGGTTTGACGATCGCCTGTTGCCTGAGTCCATTAAGCATGATAATTAATCCTTATTAGTATCGGAATATCGCATTTGATCAGGTAGGTGAGAATAAGAGCGATGTCTACGACGGGCTATGCCTACGCACTGCTTTTTCTAGTTTAACTTTGAGGTGCGATCGCATTACTTGCCACCGACGGCATTTTTCTCAGCGTAGTTCAGATTTTTCTGATATTCTCTGATTTTTTGCTGGGCTATTGCATAATTTGGGCTAGAAGATGGCACAGTTTTCATAAGTGCGCTCGCAGTTTGCCACTGACTTACAACTGTTTTCCACTCATCTGGAGATTTTGCTGATTGAGTAAGGTTAGCTGCATTAATTGCCTTACTTACTGCTTCTCGGAATGTATCATTTTTAAGTAACACAATCGGCGATTTGGAAATCACTGGTGAGGGTGTAACTAATACAGACTTTGATGAGATTTGTGTTGGATTTTTAGAGGTAAAGGGAAGTATTTCTACAAATTTTGATGAAAAGTATATTCCTACAGGAATTGAAAATATTAAAAAAATAAGCAGCCAATTTTTGTTTAAATTACGATATTTATGTTGAGTCTTGAGGATTGTAATTTCTTGATTATTTGATAAATTATTTGATTTCATTTTGTGTAAACCCATTTCACCGCGCAATCTATTGAGTTCTTTATCTGCCTTTAAATCAGTGTTGGATTTACTTGCATCTATTTCTTTATTGCCAGAATAAGCAGATATGATTCTGTGTTTTACCAAATATTCAATTTGATAAGTTAGTGCCCCACCAGAAATATAGAATAGTCCAAATATTAATATTATATTATTATTAATATTTTGTAGTTGTGTGTATTCTTCAATTTGTCTGACGTAGCTAAGATTAAAAAATGGTAGAAATATTGTAGAAAACAAAGCTGCTATCAGTGTAGAAATTGCAATTACAAGCCAAGCATACAATCCTTCCCACCAACTCATTATTCCTGGTAATAATCCTTGTGTTCTACCTATTTCGGGTGCCTGAATTTCTGGTATAAACCGACCAATGAGCAAGTGTAAGCAGTGATGAGTAAAAGAAATTATAGGAATTGGACATAAGAGTAACAGTATTGTAAATATAGCAAATAACTCAGGACTATTATCAAAATATGCAATAAGGTAGGCTACTTTTCCAGGATTCTTGAGTACAAATATAATAAAACTCAAAAAGAAATTCAAAATCAATGCTTTTAACCAAGAAATAGGATAAGGAAACCATAAAGGCCAGTAAAACTTTTGTATGTTTTGCTTACTAACTTCCTGAATATTCGGCTGTGTCATAACCAATAAATCCGAAAATCTGATAAATATCTTCTATCTCATAGTTCCCTAGTTACAGGTAGAAATAACATTTTTAGCCCTATATTTATAATTTACTTGGATTTATTATACTTATTGTAAAAACCTCGATTATAGACCCTTTGTCTGCGCCTATATGTGATGGATATTAAACACTAACGTTCCTTTGTAATCACAGAGCTACCATTACTAATACTTACTTTCTGAATAAAAACATCAGTACAAGATGATAAAATGTCAGTGCTTATTTGATTAGCAATAAATTCAAAATCTTGGTTTGTTAATCCTTGTGCAGTATCGCCACTTAAGTTAATACAAATAGTTATAGTTTGAGGATTGCTGGAAGAATTTTCCTTATCTATTGTTTCTATTTCAGCTTCTGCTATGCCCAAATCAAACTCTTTACTCCAAGCTGGAAACCCCTTACCCGTTTGTTGTCCATTAACTTTCACTCTTTCAATAGATGCAGCCCCTAAAGCAGTTAACCCTTTTCGGATAAATGCAACTAAAATTTGCTGATTTGGTACTTGGGCAGATTCTAGGATTACCTCTAAGCAAGCATCTTTGAAGGCAACTTTTGCAGTGATCCCTTTGGGGTGTAGATGGCGGTTCATCAGAGATGCGATCGCCTGGGTATCTCCCTGTTTTGCAAGTTTTAGAATATTCGGCTGTGTCATGACCACTAAAAGAGAAAATCTAGGAAAATAAACTTATATTCTCAGGATTCCCTCTTGACAGCCTTAAGTAACATAATGATGCACAATATCAGCTAAATTGGGCTAAAATATCTAGTACAAAGATAGTCTTTCACAGAGTTTTGCAATAAAGATATTTTCCCTGTATCAATATCAAAAACTATTGTTTTTGTGTTTGCCAAATTAACAATATTAATATTAATCAGTTTAATTCCAATTTTCAATATGAAAATTTATCACGATCATGCTTGGCCCTCAACGCTGGAAGAAGCCATAGTTATCCAAGAAAAGCTACGCGATCAAGTAATTACCAAGGATCAACTGCAAGAACCTATCCAGTACGTTGCTGGAGTGGATATGGGTTTTGAAGCTGATGGAACAATTAGCCGGGCAGCTGTCGCAGTCCTGAGTTTTCCTGATTTACAAGTAATCGAGACAAGCCTAGCACACCGTCCTACGAGCTTTCCTTATATTCCTGGGTTCCTCTCATTTCGGGAAATTCCAGCCGTTCTTGATGCCCTGGAAAAGATTAAAACAACACCAGATATGATCCTGTGTGATGGTCAGGGAATTGCTCATCCCCGCAGATTAGGTATAGCTAGCCATCTAGGGTTACTTATAGATATACCAACAATTGGTGTAGCTAAGTCGTTGTTAGTAGGCAAGTATGAAGAATTGGCCCAAACAAAAGGCAGCAGGCAACCACTGATATATAAGGGTGAAACGATTGGGGCAGTTTTGCGATCGCGCACCGGAGTAAAACCTCTGTACATCTCCAGTGGCCATAGAATTAGTTTACCGACAGCAATCGACTATGTATTACGCTGCACGCCAAAATATCGGTTGCCAGAAACTACACGCATTGCAGATAAATTAGCGTCGGCGAAATAAAGCTTGTTGAAGTTTTTTCTAAATACTTGCTTGCACCGACTCAATCGTGTTAGGAATCGCACAGAAAGAAGTTGAAGTAGCTAAATACGAGTTACGAAGTTAGAACAATGAACGCACTGACTTTACAGTGGCACGATGCAGGTGAAGATAAAATTCAGAACATTTACGAACAACAGTCAAGTCAAAATCCTGGCACTGTCCGCATCGGTCGCGATCCACTCCGGTGCGATATTATTCTGAGTCACCCTACTGTCTCTGGTCTGCACGTTGAAATCTTTTTTCATCACCAGCAACAGGGCTTTTATATCAGGAATTTGCGATCGCAAAATCCCCCGATTGTCGATGGACGGCAATTAGTCCAAGGTGAAATGCCTTTAACTGAGGGCACTAGTATCTCTTTGGGACAAATAAAACTCAACGTTACTAGCATTTCAACGGGCAGCATTCCAGCAACAATTTTGCTCTCACCGCATCCACCAGTACATGGACATCACCACTATCCAGCGACACCCCCCGCACCACTGCCAGGAGTTTATGGTTTAGAATGCCCCAAATGTCATAAAGTTTCCCCAGGAGAGAATTTACAAATTGGCTGTCGTTGGTGTGGGACATCTTTGGCTGCGGCTGTGAGTGTGTTGGTAGCACCGGGTAGTTGAGAAGGAGGGCAGGGGGGCATACTTCGACTTCCTTTGGCTCCGCTTAGGACAGGTCGCTCAGTAACCAGGGGAGCAGCTGACTTTTCACGGTATGTGGAAAAGGTTATTTTGAGGGTTTCCCAAGCCCTGATTTTTGCGTCAGCTATTTTCATTAACTAAAAGCTATTGAGAATCAGACTGTGGAAAAAGCCACGCTTTTTCTGTGCTTGAGGACTTACCGTGAAAAGTCAGGGGAGCAGAGGGGAATAACTAATGACAAATGACTTACAAATTAAATTGAGTTGGGAAGATCCAGCGACGGGAGAACGGCGAGAACCAATGTTGAGTATGCCGATCGCTTTTGGTCGAGAATTCGCTCGTTTACCTGCTGAACTCAGGGGAGGGCGGGTTTCTAGGATGCTGCTTAACAGTAACGAAGTTTCTCGCTACCATGCCCTAATTGACTGGGAACAAGACCATTTGGTGGTGATTGACCAAGGTAGCGTTAACGGTGTATATGTCAACGGTCAACTACAAACACGCAGTGTCCTGGTTAATGGCGATACGTTGCAAATTGGCCCCTATGTGATCATGGTGACATTTGCTGCTAACGCCTCTGCACCAGATACCACTCCCCCTTCAACGATTCACTTCAATGCAAAGACCAATCTCCCAGACCCCAGTTTGCCTGCCGTTCAGCCGCTAAGGCCCTTGGCGAGTAATTTCCCGCCATTAGCATTTCAGGCACAAAAAGTCGCTGTGCAAGCACTTCATGCTACGGGTTTACCAGTAGATGAATCTGATTATCTAGCGATCGGGGCGGGACTGGGTAGCTTTTTTTGGGCTAATTTGCTGCGAATTAGTGGTGTGCGTCCTGACAAAATTGTAGCTTTGGGATTAGAGGGGCAGCCCTATGCTCGTTATAAGCGCCTTTGTTTGAATTCGCAAATTCCCTTACATGAAAGACTGCGATCTAATTCTGACTCTTGTCCTGATAATATTTGGGGCTGGCCTAGTTATGCCTTGCGTGAGGCTTGGCACGATTTCACCAAGGGAGAGATGAAGTCAGCATTCAAGTATTTGTGGCAAGTGTTTGCTGAACCAACATTTGCAGAAACTTATACTCCGCGTGCGGGTAATGTCTTTGATTCCATAGACCGGGAGGCGAAGCGGATTGGCTGGAATCAAATTTATCGTTATGGGCGAGTTAGGGTAATTCGCAAAACTGATGATGGCAGGTATTGCGTAGCTTATTCTCGCGGCCCAGGAAATTATGCTTTTTTAGTTACTCGTTATTTACATTTAGCTACTGGGTATCCAGCAATTCAGTTTCTCCCAGATTTGCAAACTTATAGGGAAAAATATCAAGACTTTAAATCTGTCGTCAATGCTTATGAAGCCCATGATCATGTTTATCAGCAACTAGAGCAACGAGGTGGTACGGTGTTGATTCGTGGGCGGGGAATTGTGGCTTCGCGGATTATTCAACGGATTTATGAAGCCAGAAAGCGAAATCAGAATATTGCAGTTTTGCATTTAATGCGATCGCCTAAACCCCAAGGCAACAAATTTCAAAATACCCAACGCCTAGTCAAAAATCATTACGAATTTCAACCCTTTAACTGGCCGAAAGCTTGTTGGGGCGGCGAACTCCGGGCAATGTTAGAAAAAGCTAGTCCTGATGAACGCAAGAGTTTACTAGCAGACTGGGGTGGAACTACCACTGCCGACCGCCACGACTGGCAGCAAATAACTGCCCAAGGGATCAGCGAAGGTTGGTATCAAATTACCTTCGGAGAGGTTTTGGATGTAGAACGAGATGCCCAAAATCGGACTATTACCCGTATCCGAGAGCAAAGCTTTGGGGAAATGAAATTGCTAGCTGACTTTATTGTTGATGCTACTGGACTGGATGCCAAAGTAGATGCCAATCCTTTAATAGCAGATTTGGTGAAACATTACAATCTCCCAGTGAATCACCTGGGGCGATTGGCTGTAGCGAACAATTTTGAATTAGTAGAAATGCGTAGTGATAAAGGTCAAATGTATGCTGCTGGGGCTATTACTTTAGGTGGCCCTTATGCAGCAGTTGATAGTTTCTTGGGGTTGCAATATGCCGCATTAGTCGCCGTTGATGGACTCGCCGCCGCCCGTGCGCCTGGAGTTCAAAGGTTAAATGTTGTAAGTTCCTTTGGGCAGTGGTTGAAGTGGGTGTTAAATCAGTCACCTTAATGTAAGGAGGCAGAAGGCAGGAGGAATAGAGTATTTACCTGGCTATTTCGAGTTCCAAACTCCAAACTTGAGGTTAAAAGGTGCAACTTCGAGGTTCAAAGGCTCAACTTCGAGGTTCAAAGGCTCAACTTCGAGGTTCAAAGGCTCAACATTGAGGTTCAAAGGCTCAACATTGAGGTTCAAAGGCTCAACATTGAGGTTCAGAGGTTCAACTTCGAGGTTCAGAGGTTCAACGTTGAGGTTCAAAGGTTCAACATTGAGGTTCAAAGGTTCAACATTGAGGTTCAAAGGTTCAACATTGAGGTTCAAAGGTTCAACATTGAGGTTCAAAGGCTTTGGAAGTCCCTTAGAGGATGTTTGAAAAGTATTATTACTAACATCAAAACCTCAGAAATCTAACCCACCGAGCAAGCCTTCCCTACAAGGGAATGGGGGTTTCAAAGCCTCTCTTTGCTTCTTTTAGAGGAATGGAAGTGGGGTTATTGCTATACTCTACAACTTTTCAAACATCCTCTTAGACCTCTTGCATAAGTCGAAATTAGTGAACTTAAACTACGGGTAAACACTGGTATTTGTCAGTAATTATATGTCGTTAATTTTGCTTTCATATGACATTCCAATCGACGAATAACTACTGTGACTGTAACAATCAATACAATATAATTTTGATTTTGGAATTGTTTGTGGAATAAGTTTTACAGAAACTTTATCGTTATAGATATTAAGTATAAATATATATTGGGAAGCATAATATATAACCTGATGAGGGTTGGGTTGAGAGCTAACTGGATTGCGAATCAAAAATACTCTTTTGCCAGGATAGCTCGGAACTAATTCGCCAATTATCAAACAGAATTTATGAAACTCGATCACAAGCTCTACCTGTATTCATTCCTAGCTCATTTCGGATGGCTCAAGAAAAGTTACACCGCTAAAATCATGCTGGTGGCATTTTTGGGTACTCATGTACCACTTCTGACCTTACTCTTAAGTTTCGTCATCTCAAACTCCTATTCCTTGGAGATGGCGGTGCGAGTTATGATCATTGCTTTGTTGGCTACGCTAGCGGGTACAGCTGTCACCCTCTACGCGCTACACTACCTTCTCAAACCGGTCATTTTGACATCTGCTGCATTGCAAAACTATCTCAATACCAAAACACTACCTGAACTGCCTACAGAATTTGCTGATGAAGCGGGTACCTTGATGGCGGATACCTCACAAACTCTTCACAAATTAGATGAGTTAATTCACTACATCACTAATTATGATGATCTAACTGGATTGCCCAATCGTGATTTATTCCGCGATCGCCTTTATCAAACTCTATCTCAACTTGAAAACAAACAGCGCCTTGTAGCTGTCTTTTTCCTAGCCATTGATGATTTTACTGATATTAGTCATGGGTTAGAGCATGAGACAACAAATTTGTTGTTAAGAGCAGTTGCTCATAGGTTATCAACCTGCATGGCGCAAACAGATATTCTTGCCCATTTAAGTGGAGATGAATTTGCCCTTGCCCGCATTAACATTCATTCTTTTGAAAATGTGATTAAGTTATCTCAGGTGCTTTTGAGTACCCTGAGCAAACCCTTTTTTCTAGAGGGTAACTCGATTCATCTCACCGCTAGCATTGGTATCACAATTAATGACTTAAATGATCCTAATACTGTAGATAAACTCTTGCAACAGGCTCACATAGCACTGTACCAGGCGAAGCAGCAAGGACGTAGCCAATACCAATTCTATTCGCCAGAAATTAATGCTCAGTTGCAGGAGCGACTGACTTTAGAAAATGAATTACATGGAGCGCTTGGGCGCAACGAAATGCTGGTTTATTATCAACCTCTAATTGATTTACACAGCGGAAAAGTTACAGCTATGGAAGCGTTGGTTCGCTGGCAGCATCCTACCTTCGGTTTGGTTTCTCCAGTAAAGTTTATTCCCATTGCAGAAGCCAATGGTTTGATCGTAGCAATTGATGAATGGGTCTTACGAACTGCTTGTGCCCAAAACCGTGCTTGGCAGCTTGCTGGATTTACCCCAATTCGGATATCTGTGAATCTGTCAGCTCGACAGTTTGAACAAGCAAATCTAGTTGAGGTCGTCAGCGAGATTCTTGAGGAGAGTGGACTCCAACCATCTTACCTGGAACTGGAAGTGACAGAAAGCTTCTTGATGAGTGACATTGAGCGATCTGTTAAAACTTTAAAACAATTACGAGAACTGGGTATATGGTTGGCTCTAGACGACTTTGGCACCGGTTATTCCTCGCTGAACTACTTGAAGCGCTTTCCTGTGAACATGCTCAAGATTGATCAGTCATTTGTGCAGGATGTCATATCTAATCCTGATAGCGCCGCCGTCACCGATGCGATCATTGCCCTAGCAAAGAGTCTCCGGTTGAAGATCACGGCAGAGGGTGTGGAAACCCAAGAACAGCTTGAATACCTGCAAATGCGGGGATGTGATGAAGGTCAGGGTTTCTACTTTAGTCGTCCTGTCCCTGCTGATATAATTGCTGCAATGTTGCACAAAAGTTCTCAGCAGATGGAGACAATTGCAGCATAGGTGGATGCCTAAGCCATTACAACGTGTTCCATTTTGCACCTATCTCGGCGGTCACCCGAATACTTGTATAATGCTACGCACCTAGATTGAGATTCTTTTTGTGTGGAAGCCCCGCTACCACACAAAAAATTGTCCGGGTTTAGCCGCATTAGAATCCATTGGCAAATTCGCAGTCGTAAAAGGCGAGGCTAATCTTCTAGGAACTGCGATCGCACAGATTAAATAGAAGCAGGATGATGTGTTCACCAGGAATACACAGCGATCGCCATTAAAGAATTAAGGAAATTTATCCGGCAATTTCCACTGAAGACTTGTTAAATACTCCGATCGCGCTACCGAAAGAATCTACTCGCCAGAAAATCACACAAAAGGTAAGAGCATCTCACAAAACGTGGGAGCAATCCAAACAACTGCTAGAAATTGCTAAAACAGGAGTAGAACGGGCGATCTACAATAGCTTGGATAAATCAACAACTTGAAACCTTGGGCATTAACCTAACCACGCCCACTTAACATACTGGAGTAGCAATGAAAGCACTTAAAGTCATGGCAACGATCAAGAGGAGAGACAGCTAACCTTAAATCATCCTCCACGTCTTAGGTTCTACTACTAAAGCTTCATGAACAGGGGCATGGTGTTCTAGCAAGTAGCGTGCAACTGGATTGTGTTGGGGTGATAATGCAATTTGCATTGCTTTTTGGAGCTTGCTGTCAACTAGAGAAATTTGAGCAAAGAAAAACAGCCCACCTCGTGTAGCTGAAAAATACTGACTCATTTCTGCGGATATGTGCGATCGCAACGTCTGTTCATCTTTAGCTTGAGCAATTGCATGAAATAGAGCTTGTAAGGCAATCATGATTGGCAAAGTGTACCCTTTCGAGGTCTAGGCGCAGTATAGCAACCAGACCTATCTTAGCTTTAGTCACATCAAGTCAAATCCTTTGTTTGCTTTTTTTGGATTACTTTACCATGACTGTAAATTCTGGCATTGATGACACACAGATATCCGGGCGCTGGATTCAAATTGGTTTTTTGATCGCAGCAGTGTTTTTCAATCTCTGTTTAGCAACCCAAGTATTCAGTGTTGGATTAGCTTACTTTTACAACTCTGATTGGTGGAACCTACATATTTGGCTCGTGCGAGGATATAGCGGACTCTCACTAATTTTGTTGGTATGGGTGTTTTTGATTCCCTTTCCCCCAAGAGTCCAGAGCCTTACAGCAAGTATGCCAGTGCTGCTGGGACTGCAATTTCTCACAATTCACTTGAAGACTTCTTTTCCTTTAGCAATCTTCCACCCACTTATCGGCTTTTCCTTATTCTCTATTTCCACAACCCTAGTTCATCGAACATTGCACATTGTATTTCCCAACTACAACCAAGACTAATCTCAAGAAGAAACACAACTTTCAATTCTTTTAGCGCTATTACAGGAGAAATATAAGTGTCTCAATACGCTGATTCATCCGTTCTCGTTGATACCCAGTGGCTGGCAAATCATCTCAACGATCCAAACGTCCGCATTATCGAAGTAGATATGAGTCTAGAGCCGTACAAAAATGCTCACATCCCTGGTGCTGTCTTCTGGAACATTTTTACAGACTTACTATTGCCCGATTTGAAGATGAATTGGGATGCGCGAGCTTTTGAGAAGTTGATGGCACGCTCAGGCATCACCAATGACACAACAGTGATTGCCTATGGCGGTTATCCTGGAACAGGAGCCTGGATTTTCTGGTTATTGAAAGTCTTTGGGCATGAGAATGTCCGAGTTCTCAATGGCGGCTACCAGAAATGGAAGTCAGAAGGTTGTCCACTGGCAACTGAGTTATCCACCTTTGCTGACACTGATTACCGTGCCAAAACTCCTGATGCTCATCTGCGAGTATTACATAATGAAGTTCAGGCATCAATTGGTAGAAGCGATGTCTACGACGGGCTACGCCAACGCGTGTTGTTGGATGTCCGAACACTTCAAGAATATTGTGGTGAGTGGTTTTTCAATCAGCCACCAAAAGCAGGTGAACTCACTGGACATATTCCAGGTGCAGTGCATCTTGAGCATATCTTAATTCTCAATGAGGATGGAACTTTTAAATCATTCAACGAATTGAAAAATCTTTATAACAGTCATGGCATTACAGCTGATAAAGAAGTGTTCCCTTACTGTACTATCGGTGCGCGTTCTGGATATATCTGGTTTGTCTTGAAGTATTTATTGGGTTATCCGAATGTTCGGAATTACGATGGCTCTTGGAATGAGTGGAGTCGCCTGCCTGATGTAGCGATCGAGAGGTAGTGAGAGTTACTTGGGGATATATTTGCTTTTCTTGTGCCCATTTTCTTGAGCGCGATAGTAAGCCTGGGGATAATCCCTGCCCTTCTTGGTGATGGTGCTACTAGAGTTTATCTTGTTTATCCCCTGGTTCTTTAGTAAACGCTTGGAGATGTCATTACTCTTGTTCGCAATATTCTCAATAACCGCACCTTTACCGACGGACACCACTACCGTCATCAAGATTAAAATCTCTTAACCTTTCGTTACACTAAAGACATCGAGAAGGACGAAAGCAAACCTCTCGAAGCTGAAATCAAAGGTGAACGACATGAATGGCACAATTCGCGTTGGTAATCTCTTCGGAATTCCCTTCTATATCCATCCGTCGTGGTTTTTAGTTCTGAGTTTGGTAACTTGGAGCTATAGCAGTGGACTGGCGGCGCAATTTCCCCAATTGTCTGCGGGATTAGCTTTACTATTAGGATTGATGACAGCGCTGATGTTATTTGCCTCTGTCGTCGCCCATGAATTAGGCCACAGTTTCGTTGCAATTGGTCAGGGAATTGATGTTAAATCCATTACACTGTTTATATTTGGCGGTTTGGCTAGCTTAGAAAAAGAGTCGAAAACCCCAGGTGAAGCTTTCTGGGTAGCGATCGCAGGCCCGTTAGTTAGCTTACTACTATGCGGTATCGTTACAGCTATTGGTGTTACTACTGCTGCATCAGGGCCGTTAGCGGCAATTCTTGGTGTTCTGGCTTCTGTTAACTTGGCATTAGCCCTGTTCAATCTTATTCCTGGCTTGCCCTTAGATGGCGGAAATATACTGAAAGCTATCGTTTGGAAGATTACAGGTAATCCTTATAAAGGTGTGACCTTTGCTAGTCGAGTTGGGCAAATCTTTGGTTGGGTAGCAGTTCTTTCTGGTGTACTTCCCCTACTATTATTTGGCAGTTTCGGTAACTTCTGGAACTTGTTAGTTGGTTTCTTCTTGTTGCAAAATGCTGGTAATGCGGCTCAATTTGCCAGAGTGCAAGAAAAACTCACAGGTTTGACAGCTGAGGATGCTGTAACTCTCGATAGCCCAATTGTATCTGCTAATCTTACCCTGAGAGAGTTTGCCGATGAGCGAGTCATAAGTGGGCAAAACTGGCATCGGTTTTTAGTGACTGATGATCATGGACAATTAGTAGGTGCGATCGCTGTTGATAATTTACGAACCATCCCAACAGCACTGTGGTCAGAAACTCAAGTCAAAGAAGTCATGCGACCAATTACCGAATCTACCACAGTCCAATCCGATCAACCTCTGCTGGAAGTAATGCAGTTACTCGAACAACAAAAGCTATCTGTGCTTCCCGTAATTCGTGAGAATGGCGTTCTAATTGGAATCTTAGAAAAAGCTGCAATTATCCAACTACTTCAAAGCCGAACTCAACCTAGCCCTGCATAGTTTATTAACACTCTCCCACCAAGCTACGCTGTGGTGGGAGATTCTTGTTCCACACAAGCAGGAGTAATACCAATTCACGAAAACCCTGATACAGATAGATTTCTCGTAGGGGCATGGCAATGCCATGCCCTTACCAACGTATTTGTATCATCATTAAAGTGAAATGGTATAACAGACGCAAAAGCCAGTGGTTTAAAGGATTTTAAACAAGATTACCCCGTTAATAAACGATGGTGCGATCTCTAAAGTTCAATAAATCAAGTATCATGTTCTTATATTGTTAGTCAACGCCTGATCTCTGAATCACACTAGTACCGCAAGGCGGAAGTCAAAAGTCAAAAGTCAAAAGTCAAAAGTATTATGGAATAAGCTCTTTAGGGATTTTAAATGGTTGCTCTATTTACGCCGTGGCGTACTAGACATAGGAGGATGATATATGAATTCGACAAATCCCCCTGAAAACGTGATTAATTGTTTGCAGACTATTTTGGCTGCCACTGCTGCGGGAAATTACGAACTTTTTCTCACGGTAGGTGATTTAGAGTACAAAAGAGATATTACCAAACAAATATTTGACCAAGTTAGCTCCCCGCTAATTCCACGCATGTCTGAGGGTTATACAACTACTTATTTCGGTCATCTCAAACAAGGAGAAACTCAGACCTATTTGTGGAAGCTGAGTTTTGCTGATGATGGACATGAATTTATAGTATGTGTGGGGATGAAGGGAGACAAAGTTAATCTGATATGGATTACTTAAAATATACCCATATCTGCGATGATAGCACGTTGCCAAGTTAATTCTTTTGTAGCTTCATCCCAATGCCAGCGTAATAAATTCGCGGGTTGACTCTTGGCAATTCCTGGTAAACCAATCGCTTGTCTAGGTGCATTAGTAGCTAAAGCGATCGCACTTTCTACGTCACAAATTCCCCACTTCATCAAATTCTGCACTCCCACCAATAAGGGTAAAGTCGTCCCCGACAAAGTGCCATCCGCCAGTTGTGCCGTACCGTTTTTAACTACAATTTGCCGACTATCCCAAGGATACACACCATCGGGTAGCCCCAAAGGTGCAAGAGCATCGCTGACAAGAAATAGCCCTTTTTCTTCATAGCTAGCGCGAAGTAAAATTTGCAGCATCGTGGGTGAAACGTGTTTACCATCAGCAATAAAACTACACATTACATCAGGATGGGTAATTGCTGCCCCTAATAATCCTGGTTCGCGGTGATGTAATCCTGGCATAGTGTTGAAAGCATGGGTTACCATCGTTGCACCCTCCTCAAAGGCACGTTGCGCTTGGGCAGCTGTTGCTTGAGAATGCCCTAAACTGACAGTAATCCCCAAAGAACGCAAATATGGAATGACTTTACCAGTCAAATCTAACTCCGGTGCTAAGGTGATCACTTTCACAATATGAGCATAATTACCCAAAACCCGCTTTACCTCGTCAATTGTTAAGGGTAACAGGTACTCTGCTGGGTGTGCGCCACGCTTTTGGAAATTCAAAAATGGGCCTTCTAGATGTACTCCCAGAATCTTGGCACCTGCTTGTTGACTAGGGAGAACCTCAACAATAATAGCAAGCGATCGCTGAATGTTTTCTACCGAAGTAGTCACAAGTGTTGGTAAAAATCCATCTACCCCGGCATCCCACAAAAATTGTGAGATTTTCACTAGCAAGTGAGCATTTTCAGCTGTCAATTCGGGAAATGCCAAACCCAATGCACCGTTTATTTGCAAATCGACGCCGCCTAGAGAAATCCAGTCACCTGCTACATCTAGTAGGGGCGCACGGCTGTGTACTCCTACTGTACTCATTGGCAAGATTTGCTCAATTATGCCCTCTTGATTAACCAAGAGCATTTGCAAATCTTTGTACCCTGGTACTCTAGCATTGATAATATCTACAGGATTTTGTGTTGCTTGGATCATCACACTGGTGAAAAGAGGGCTAAATCTCATCCGATTTTAGATGAAACAATCGGCGATTAATCCAAAATCCAAAATCGTTCGACTGAGCGTAGCCGAAGTCCAAAATTCAAAATCCAAAATTCTATGACTCCCCTAGTCGGTATTATCATGGGCAGCGATTCTGATTTGCCCACTATGAAAGACGCGATCGCAGTTTGTGAGGAATTTGGCGTTGAGAGCGAAGTGGCGATCGTTTCTGCTCATCGTACCCCAGAACGGATGGTGCAATATGCTCAACTTGCACACCAACGCGGTATTAAGGTGATTATTGCTGGTGCCGGTGGTGCTGCCCATCTGCCTGGAATGGTAGCGTCTTTAACTCCACTTCCTGTGATCGGTGTTCCTGTACCCACCCGTAACTTACAAGGTGTAGATTCTTTATATTCTATTTTACAGATGCCTGCTGGTATTCCTGTGGCAACAGTCGCGATCGGTAATGCCAAAAATGCCGGACTTTTAGCAGTACAAATCCTCGCAACTGGGCAACCAGAATTGCTAGAAAGAGTGCAGCAATATCGCCAAACCCTATCTGAATCAGTAATTGCAAAGCAAGAAAAACTAGAACAACTAGGCTATGAGCAATATTTACAGGAGATGTTTTAATAAATGTTAACAGCATAGGAGGGGAGCAGGGGAGCAGCAAGTTTTTCCCCTCGCCCCTCCATCCTTTCTACCCCATGACAAATAACAAATGACAAATGACTAACCAAACTATTCGCGTAGTTGCCCATTTTATCGCTTTGCCTAACAAAGTAGAAGAACTAAAAGCTGTACTGTTGGAACTCATTGAGCCAACCCGTCAGGAAGCAGGTGCGATCAAGTATGAACTTTTGCAAAACCAGTCCGATCCAACAGACTTTACTTTTGTAGAGGAGTGGACTTCTGATCAAGCCCTGAATACTCATCTAGATTCACCCCATCTCCAAGCGGGAGTAGCCAAACTCGAAGGTTTAGTGACTGCTGCACCAGATGTCCGCCGATACCATCTTTTGGCATAGTCACATATTGCTAACTTGAAGCAGATTCTTTATTGTAGGGGAGCATTTGGAATATCTCATTAAATTCCAAGATTGAAGCGATCGCTCCAGAATCAATGCAGCATTCTGAAGTATCTTGATCCTGAGGCCTTAGTCAAAAATTGAGAGCTACAACATCCATGTGCCAATTGCTCGGAATGAACTGCAATGTTCCAACGGATATTTGCTTTTCTTTTGAAGGGTTTTCTGCACGGGGAGGAAAAACGGATGATCATCGCGATGGTTGGGGCATTGCTTTCTTTGAAGGAAAGGGATGTCGGATGTTTTTAGATGCCCAACCTTCTGTTGTTTCTCCAATAGCGGAGTTAGTGCGGAGTTATCCCATCCACTCAACCCATGTCATAGCCCATATCCGCAAAGCCACTCAGGGTGAAGTTGCCCTACACAACTGCCATCCTTTCCGCAGAGAATTATGGGGTCAGTATTGGGTGTTTGCCCACAACGGTAATTTGCCAGATTTTGATCCGGAAAATTTCGGCTTTTATCAAGCTGTAGGTGACACTGATAGTGAAAAAGCATTCTGTATGATGCTAGAAACATTGCGATCGCGCTTTCCTGAGGGTAAGCCTGACATCAAGGAACTGTACCCTGTACTGAAAGAAACTAGTGATAAAATAGCAAAAGTAGGTATATTTAATTACTTATTATCAGATGGAGAACACTTTTTTGCTTATTGCTCAACCAAACTCAGCTACATTGTCCGCCAAGCGCCCTTTGCAGCTGCCCATTTAATTGACCAAGACATGACTGTAGATTTTCGGGAGGTGACTACTGAACGCGATCGCGTCGCTGTCATTGCTACCACTCCCCTCACTGACAACGAAGTTTGGACACAAATCCAACCGGGAGAATTACTAGTTTTTCAGGACGGGCTGCCCCTGAAATATGCGTTCAGTTCCGAACAAGTATAGGTTATGTAAAGTAAGAATATTACTCAACAAATGCTTTGGTAGCCAAGGCTCAAATATCTGATATTTTTGACGAATTTCACAATTAACTAGATATTTTTCCCATTTAGATGATTTCTAAATGGGTTTTCTTTTTCATTCTTTCTATGATAACTTTTCTTGCCCAATGCTATATTTTCTATGGACTTCACGGACAAGTAGATTTGCAATAAAGCCAACAAGTAATACCCCTACCATGATGTACATTGTCAATGTATAAGCTTCAGCTTTCGGTATACCGTGATTAATCTGTGACTCACGAATGTAGTTCACAAGAACTGGGCCGAGAACACCTGCTACAGACCATGCCGTAAGCAACCGTCCATGAATAGCGCCAACCTGTACCGTCCCAAATAAATCACGTAAATAAGCAGGAATAGTTGCGAATCCACCGCCATACATGGTCAAAATGATGCAAAAACCTCCGTAAAAAAGGACAATATTGCCCATTTTGCCAGTTGTCGGAATTAAAGCATACAAAATCATCCCAACACCAAAGAAAATCATATAGGTTCTTTTCCTACCGATGTAGTCTGATAGAAATGACCAGAAAAACCGACCGACCAAATTAAATAAGCTCAACAATACGACAAATCCAGCGCCGACTGAAGCTGAAACCTTAAACATTTCTTGAATCATTGGCGATGCTTGACTAAGAACACCAATCCCCGCGGTCACGTTGGTACACAACACAACCCATAACAACCAGAATTGCTGGGTTTTAATCGCGTTATCAGCATTAACATTTGCAGTTGTTACCAATTTTTTCGGCTGAACAGATGATGTATAGCCTGCGGGTTGCCAGCCAGGTGGTGCAACGCGTACAAGAAAAACACCACACATCATTAGGCAAAGGTAAATTGCACCCATCACCACAAATGTTTGCCATACACCGACGGAAGTCGATGATTTGAAATGATTCATCAGTGCTACCGCCAGTGGCGAACCAATGATCGCTCCGCCGCCGAATCCCATAATTGCCATCCCTGTTGCCATCCCTGGACGGTCAGGAAACCACTTAATTAGCGTGTAAACCGGAGAGATATAGCCAATACCTAAGCCAATCCCGCCCAATACGCCGTAACCAAGATAAACCAGCACAATTTGATGTAGATATACTCCAAGAGCGGAAATGAAAAATCCGCCGCTAAAGCAGAGTGCTGCCACAAACATCGCTTTGCGGGGCCCTTCTTTTTCAACCCATTTGCCAAAAAGAGCCGCAGAAATCCCTAGAAAGGCGATCGCACTAGAAAATATCCAGCCGAGAGTTGGCAGGTTCCAATCTGTCGGCGCTGATTGGGTGATGCCGATCAGTTTCGTCATTGGCAGATTGAACACGCTAAAGCCATACACTTGTCCTATGCACAGGTGGATTGCTAATGCTGCCGGAGGAATCAACCAGCGATTAAATCCAGGCTGTGCAATGGTTTGTTCTTTCTCTAAAACAGAAGTTGGTATGATATTGCAAAATTTTTTTTCTATCTTGGAAAACTAACTTTGATAATATGCATTCGCGTTTTCTTAACTAAGGAACAAAAAAGAACTCGTTTGACCGTGCCAATTTTAGATTTTGGATTTTAGATTTTAGATTAAAAATTATTTCGATTCATGCCCCGCCTCGGACAACTCTTAGAGACGCTAACACGAACGTCCTGCTGCGCTAACGTGGGCGGAACAATTCCATTATCCAAAATTTGAAATCATCTTGCCCCAAGCGAAAAGGTAGTCGGGGTCAATCCCTTCGGGTTCAGCAGTCGCTCATGGGGGAAACCCCCAAGACCGCGCTGCTTCACCAAAATCCAAAATCCAAAATCGATTGACAAAAAGACAATTATATGAAGTTGTAACCTCTTGTTTTACATACCTCTATGACTGCGAGATTTCTTGTTTACCTAACAATCAAAAGAATAAGCTCAAATCAGCTATTGAGGCATCGTCATCAGCGGAAACTACATTTCCAACTTTGGAAATAGCAGTGAGTCTCAAAAATTAGCTATTCACTAGCAATTTGCTTGATACATTAAGTAGCCAATTGTGATGATAACTTAAATAGTAAAAACTAAAAACATTTATAATCCCTCACAAAGCTGGTAAAATCACCATATTCTTGATAAAGAATGTGATGTTTATTGTTGTTTGCAATTAAATACATGGAATCATCTAGTATGATAAACATTATACAACTGTATTCCCATCAGTTATTTGTAGATTTAGTGGAGGAAATAGAATGAGTTTGTGGCAACGCCCACTGAAAAGGTTACAAGCGATTGCTGAACATAGAACATATCGGTTCCGGCTAAATTCGCTCAAAAGCTTTGTATCGCTCTTTTTAGTAGGTACCGTATTGAGTATGGCGCTTGCCGCCTGCTCTGGTGGAACTGGAAGTAATTCTTCCTCTGAAACCCCTACTGCTAGTCCTGTTGCTGCAAGCAAGAATAATGTTGAACTAACCCTCGTTTCTTTTGCAGTTACCAAAGCAGCTCACGAAGCGATCATTCCTAAATTTGTAGAACAATGGAAGAAAGATCATAACCAAACTGTCACCTTCAAGCAAAGCTATGGCGGGTCTGGTTCCCAAACTCGCGCCGTTATCGATGGTTTGGAAGCAGATGTTGTTCACTTAGCACTAGCTGGAGACACATCAAAGATTGAGAAGGCTGGATTAATTCAGCCAGGATGGGAGAAAGAAGTTCCCAACAATGGTATTGTCTCCAAATCAGTTGCAGCATTAGTCACTCGTTCCGGCAATCCTAAAGGCATTAAGAACTGGGAAGATTTAGCCAAAGACGGTGTAAAATTGATTACTGCTAACCCCAAAACTTCCGGTGGCGCTAAGTGGAATTTCTTAGGACTATGGAATTCTGTGATTAAAGCAGGTGGTGATGAGGCGAAAGCTACTGAATTCGTGACAAAAGTTTACAAAAATGTCCCAATCTTGCCTAAAGATGCGCGGGAAGCTACTGATACATTTGCCAAGCAAGGGCAGGGAGATGTTTTAATAAACTACGAAAACGAAGTTATTTTGGCACAGCAAAAGGGCGAGAAGGTTGAGTATGTCGTTCCCGATGTGAATATATCCATCGACAATCCGATCGCTGTGGTAGATAAAAACGTCGATAAGCATGGTACCCGCGAACTTGCTGAAGGTTTCGTGAAATACCTCTACAGCCCAGAAGCACAGCAAGAGTTTGTCAAATTGGGATTTCGATCAATAGATGAGACTTTAGCTCAAACGAAGGAAGTCACAGACAAATTTCCCAAGCTGAAAACTCTCGGTACAGTTGCAGACTTCGGTGGTTGGAGTGCAATCGATCAGAAGTTCTTCGCAGATGGGGGCGTGTTTGATAAGATTCAAGCCCAAATTAAACGGTAATTAGTCATAAGTCAATGGTCGGTGATCAGTAGAAAAAACAACCGACCACTGGCAACGCCACTTTTTTTGAAATTAAAATTTTGAATTTTTGACTATGACGACTGTATCTCCTTCTGTGGAAGTTGAACGCAAAACGCCATTCTGGAAGAGATTGGGGCGGGTTCCTTGGACTTGGCGAATCACCATTGCATACCTGACGGTGATGTTGTTTATCCCGATAGCTGCCATGTTCCTGAAAGCGAGTACGGAACCTCCGGCGAGATTTTGGGCGATCGCAACCAGTGAGATCGCATTAGCAACATATAATGTCACTTTTTTTACAGCAATATTTGCTGCCTTACTCAATGGTATTTTTGGGACTCTGATTGCTTGGGTTCTGGTTCGCTATGACTTTCCCTTAAAACGCTTGATTGATGCCACAGTGGATTTACCCTTTGCGCTACCAACATCGGTAGCAGGGCTAACCCTGGCAACAGTTTACAGCGATAATGGCTGGATAGGTTCGCTATTAGCACCACTGGGAATTAAGGTGGCTTTTACCCGCACGGGAGTAGCGGTGGCTATGATATTTATCTCACTACCTTTTATCGTCAGAACTGTGCAACCCGTGCTTCAGGAAATGGAACATGAAATAGAAGAAGCTGCCTGGTGTCTGGGGGCTTCTCAATGGCAGACTTTCTGGAAGGTAATTTTGCCACCTTTATTTCCGACAATTTTGACTGGTGTTGCCTTGGGTTTCTCCCGTGCAGTTGGGGAATATGGCTCAACTGTGATTATCTCTTCCAATACGCCCTATCAAGATTTGATTGCACCTGTGCTGATTTTCCAGCGATTAGAGCAGTATGACTATTCTGGTGCAACAGTAATTGGCATAGTTTTACTATCAATTTCATTGGTACTGTTATTGGCAATTAATTTCTTACAAGCATGGGCAAGGAGATATGACAGTAGATAAGCCAAGTTTTCACTCATCTTCTGGGTCTGATACAGAAATAGCCAAGCCTAAAGAGCAGAAGAGTTGGGTACCAATAGTTTTAATTGGGATAGCGATCGCCTATTTAGCCTTAGTTCAATACATCCCTGCAATTAACGTTTTTGTCCAAGCCTTCAGCAAAGGAGTTGGGCCATTTCTATCCAACCTGACGCGGCCAGCTTTTCTCCATGCAGCTTGGCTAACACTGTTGCTAGCTTTGATTTCTCTGCCTATAAATACAGTATTTGGGCTATGTGCAGCCTGGGCGATCGCTCGTCATAAATTTCCCGGACGCGCCGTAGTTTTGAGCATTATTGATCTACCCTTTTCGATTTCGCCCGTAGTCGCAGGATTGATGATTGTGCTACTTTACGGACGGAATGGGTGGTTTGGCCCTTGGCTCCAGGCCCATGATATCAAGATTATCTTTGCCTTTCCAGGTATGGTTCTGGCTACAGCCTTTGTGAGTATGCCCTTTGTGGCGCGGGAAGTGATTCCTGTTTTAGAGGAATTTGGTAAAGATCAAGAAGAAGCTGCGAGAACTCTAGGTGCGAAAGATTGGCAGATATTTTGGCGCATCACCTTACCTAGTATCCGCTGGGGCTTACTCTACGGTTTAATTTTGACCAATGCTAGAGCAATGGGTGAATTCGGGGCGGTTTCGGTGGTATCTGGCAACATTGCTGACCAAACCCAGAGTTTACCATTGTTTGTAGAAGATGCTTACAAACAGTACGAAACCGAAGCTGCTTTCTCTGCGGCTGTACTGTTAGCGTTGTTAGCAGTAGTAACCTTAGTGTTGAAGGAGATTTTAGAACGGAAAACACGCATTAAAGATGTTGAATAGAAAAATCAAGCGGTTAGAACAGTTATCCTTTAAATAGGATACAAGCAAATCAGGGGACATGGTACGATCTACCTAGTACCTATTAGGAAATTACCATTAGGGTTAAGAGTAGTTCTGTACCAATCCCGATCAGGGATTGAAATAATTCAGATATGGCTAGTGACAATACACTTACCAATAAACGGATTCGACTAAGAATTCCTAAGAATTATCACCAGGAACCTGTCATTTCTCGCCTGGTGTCTGACTATGGACTGACTGTGAATATCACCGCAGCAATTTTGGGAGCCAATGCTGTCGGTGATGGTTGGTTTGACCTTGAACTACAAGGAACAGATGCACAAATTCAGAGTGGGTTAACCTATCTCCACGACTTGGAGTTAGAAGTCTGGGATGACACTCAACCAAATGATTGGTAAGGGTTATAGCAACACATAGTAGGGGCGTACAGCTAGCTGCACGCCCCTACTATGTGTTAACCTAAGCTCTCTCGTTTTTTCTGACTTTTCACGGTATCTGGAAAACCTCTCTCTAAATCTCTCTCCTTTTAGGAGAGAGACTTTGAATTTTCCCCCTTCCCGCGTCGGAAAGGGGGTTAGGGGGTTAGGTTTTTCTTTAATAAGTGATAGAAATTAGTTTTTCAAAATCTTGGCAATCAAAATTTTGTTGTTTTTGGGAATATTTACCACATATATCATAGTAAACTTTATTTCCTTGTATATTGAAGAAATATCCTTCTATTTCGAATTGCTGTTGTTTAAGTTTAAAAACTACTTTGTTCGTTGTATATTCCCCATATTTACTAATCAAAGAACTAAAACTATCAAAATTTCCGTTTTGAGCTTTTTCAAAATCTAATAAATCATCATTGTTATTATTTGTTTGTAAAATTAATGTCTCTATGTCTGTAAGGCTTTTGAGATTATTAATTTCAAACTGATCATTTTTTCTAGTAAAAGCGATAATTTCATGATAATTATATAAAATGCCAATATCACAACAAGCTTTTTTTAAATACCTTTGAATCTGACTATAATGATTTTTTAAATTCACATCTTATCGTTTTACTTCCACAATTATCAAAGGGGATTGATAAGGCTTAAATTTCTCATATTTTTGCTTTTTGTATATTTCTACATCATGATGATTAGCCTCAACTTCGATACTGATAATATCTGGGAATAACCCACTTTCTTTAATAAAAAAATGAATAAATATTTGTCTAACTAACTCCTCTGGCCTTCCATTAATTGGAATTTGTATTCCTCTAATTAAACATTTTGTATATTCTTGATAATCTTTTGGATATCTGCTGAGTTTTGTAGATATTTCTTGTTGTAAATCAGCCATATATCTTTTGATAGCAACTAATAGTGAATAAAATAGTTTTAGGGACACAATTATATTGCGCCCTAAACTGTGTATTAAATGTGCAATTGATAAATTGTCTATTTTTAACCAAAAAAGCCTAGTATTTTAGTAACTAATTTTTCCCAATGATATTCAGCTCTGCTTTTTAAGAATGTATTTAAGTTTGTCTCTTTTTCCAACTCTCGCTTAAATATCTGACATACATTATCAACAAAAGTTTCTCCCTTACTCCTGTCCCTACCTTTCTCAGCAATTAGAGCTTTCCAAAAATCAGAATCTTCACTTCGAGGTAACAGTTTTTTGCTAACTTCTTCTTCAACTTCTCTGCCTACTTCGTATATAAAATCGTCATATAATGCGTAAAACTTTTTAACTACTTCAGGGATAAATGTCTTTAAAGATTCATTTACAGATGTTAGCTCATTCAGGATATTTTCTAATTCATGTTTTACTTCTTTGGTAAATTTTTTTAGCATTTTATCTTGATCTATTCCCTCAGCAACAACCCTCGCATCGTAATATATATCTATATTCCTTGGCTGATAGTAACCAAAATTTCTATGGATAGCGTGTTTCGTGTTCCATGCTGGATATACCGTGCGATAGTATTTATTAACATATTCACCAATAAAATCTTCATAAACAAAACTAGGTACTCTTTTACTCAAATACCGTAAACTTTTTATCTTCTGAATAGCATTTTGAATTGCATTGATTTCTGATTCTGTTAAAGCATTACCATTTTTGATTTTTGCCGAGCTTTCTTTAATAGCCTTGATTTCATCTAATAAAATATTTTGCCTCCGTTTTACTACACCGGCTACAGCTTCGATAAATTCATTTTTCTCTGCCTGTACATCTTCTTCATCGTAGATTTCATTTAGCTTAACTATATCATGACGATAGTATCTCAAAGAATCATAGAACAATATATTTTCTGGGAAAAAATCTAAGTTCAAATGCTTGAATGTAGCTTGAATTTATTCTTTTTTGATGTCAATTCCTAAATCCCACCTACCATCAGCCCCATTGACTTTTTCAGGTTCATATTTGTGAGGTAATACCAAAGTCACAAATCTATGATGAAACTCTTTAGATTTCGATGCAAGATGATAACCTATTAATTTAATAATATTAGCTTCAGGAGCCGCAGCGAAAGGAGTTACAAAGAGACAAATGGTATCCTGACTATCAATATATTTCTGTAAGTCTTTGCGAATTGGATTTTCATCAAGTCCTTTGGTATCAACGACTGAATCAAACTGAGATAAGTTTGAGCCTGATAAAATGTCAGAACTCACATAAAGATATATTTTTCTCGGAATAGCAAATTCTTTTAACTCTACGCTATTGATGTCAGCAAAGGTATTTTTGATCCATGCTTGCTCATTACTCTGATTTTCAAATTTAATTTTAGTTGTAGTTCTAGATTCTAGGTTTGCCTTAGAAAGGGCATTTTTTTTAAGGAACTCTAATCTTAACTCTTCATTTAATTCCTCTTTTGATTCATCGAATAGTTCTTTAGTTTTGTCAATTTTAAAATTTATCTTTTTTTCACCATCACTAACTGATTTATAACTGATTTTCAGTTCTGTAACATTCCTAATAGCTCTTTCAATTTCTTGAGAAATAATTATTTTTTGCTCTGCTTGAGGATTATCTTTATTGGCAATAGAATCACAGAATTCAAAAATCAGATTTTCCATCTCATCAACTGTATAAGGCTCTATCTCTATGTAACTTTTTTCAGATGCTTTAATAATTACTTCACATATAGTAGTTCTGCCCGCTCCCGTTGAGAGTAACTCTCTAGTTTCGATTACATCTTTAGTTTTGCCACCAATAGTCTTGGAAACCTTGAAGTCGCTTATTAAGTTAAAAAGATGGCAGATAGCTGTAGTTTTTCCTTGACCATACGCCTCTGCGCGATATTCCCCAATCGATTCAGGTGATTCCACGACAAATAATTGATGATCAAAAAACAATTAGATTGCGGGATATTCTGCAAAATGTCAGTGGGGTAACACCAGGTGCAGGCTATCAAAACTCCTTTGATAGGGTGAGAATTCGGGGATTTACGCAAGAAACAACTTTTCGAGATGGAATTCGTGACCAATTTCCATCCACAGATTTTGCAAATGTGGAACGGGTTGAGGTACTCAAGGGGCCAGCATCTGTGCTATTCGGAGAAACTGAACCAGGTGGGATTGTAAATATTGTGACGAAGCAACCTCTAAGTGACCCTTACTACAATGTCGATCTGAGTGCTGGAAATTATGCTTTCTATCGTTCAGCTTTGGATTTATCAGGGCCTCTGAATGTAGACAAAACCCTGCTCTATCGCCTCAATATTGCCTACGAGAATGCTGGTAGCTTCAAAGATTTTATTAGTTCCAAGAATATATTTGTTGCACCAGTCATAGCTTGGAAACTTAGTGAAAATACGGATTTAAAGTTATTCTTTGAATATAATGACAGAGATTATAAACCCGATCGCGGAGTGATTGCAATTGGCGATCGCCCTGGATCAGTTCCCATCAGTCGATTTTTTGGTGAACCCTCTATTAACGAAGGCACTGCTACAAACTACAAGTTTGGGTACAATCTCGAACACCGCTTTAGTCGGGATTGGCAATTGCGTCAGACCTTATCCACCAACATATTCAAGAGTGATGAAATCCGCGTTCAGGTGGACGAACTGCAAGCAGATGGACGCACAGCAACTAGAGACATCGCTAATTTTGGTGGAACCACCCAAGAGGACTACAGACTCCAGACAGATGTTATTGGTAACTTCAAAACAGGAACAATTACCCACAAGCTGCTGTTTGGCGTAGACCTGAACCGTTACACCAATGTTTCCAATGGCTTTACCAACGGGCCTTTTGCACCTATCGATGTTTTCAATCCTGTCTACTTTGTTCCGATTACCCGTCCCACGACTCCTTACATAGTTCAAAATTTTACAGATACATTAGGTTTTTATCTGCAAGATCAGGTAACTATTGCTGAGAACCTCAAGCTACTCCTGGGCGGTCGTTTTGATACGGTCAGTATTTTACAGAAGGACTTGGTAGCCCAAAGTGCAACGAACGACAATAATTCCGCCTTCACACCACGGGTTGGCATTGTCTATCAACCAATCCCTCCTGTTTCTCTGTATGCAAGCTATGCAGAATCCTTCGTACCACAGTATGGACGCTCTAGGGACAATTCACCTTTTACTCCCGAACGCAGTAAACAGTACGAAGTAGGCGTTAAAGGAGAGCTGTTTGACAGCAAACTCTCAGCAACATTGGCAGCTTACCACCTCACAAAATCCAACGTTTTAACTAGTGATCCCACTGATTCCAATTACTCCATTCAGGTTGGGGAACAGACCAGCAAAGGGATTGAACTTGATATCGTCGGACAATTAACACCAGGTTGGAATGTGATTGCTAGCTATGGTTATATAGATGCCAGAGTCACGCGTGATAATGACTTACCTGTAGGCAATCGCTTGCAAAACGTGGCAGAAAATACTGCCAGTTTCTGGACAACTTACGAACTTCAACAAGGTAATTTCAAAGGATTAGGCTTTGGTTTAGGTCTCTATTATGTGGGCGATCGCCCCGGAGAAATTGACAAATCCCTTATCCTACCAAGTTATTTTCGCACAGATGCAGCGCTGTTTTACAAGCAAGATAACTGGAGGGTTGGTCTCAATATCAAAAATCTTTTTGATATTAACTACTACCTGGAGACTCAGGGACGCGACGTTGTTTACCCAGGTGATCCATTTACGGTGATTGGCTCTGTTTCTTTCACATTCTAAGCTCAACTTTACACATCTGCATCGGTAGAACAGTAATTATGAAGCTAGGTATGGAGTGAGGTTTTTTGTCATCTTGAATAATATGGTGTGTGGAGACAAAATGAGTAAGCAAGTATGTAAATTCAGCTACAGATTGGAGTGGTTGTTGATACTTTTCATTTTGCTGGTTCAGCCTGCAAAAGCGCAAGATATTCCCAAATCTGATCATCGATTGAGCGATCGCCTAGCGAAAACACTATCACAAGCCAAGCCACCTGAAGCAACTAAAAAGATTAGGCAATTAAGTGAGCTAGAACCCGTTGTTACTAGCGCCAAAATGTTATTAGTGCAGTCGCCAACACCATCAAACACGCCACAAACAGAAGTTGTGCAAGTGACTTCTGTGAAGGCAAATCCCACCAATAAGGGTGTGGAGGTGATTTTACAGACATCTAAAGGTGAACAGTTGCAAGTCACAAATCGCAGTGCTGGTAATAATTTTATTGCTGATATTCCGAATGCTCAACTGCGCTTACCGAGTGGTGATACGTTTACATTCCGCTCTACTAAACCAATTGCGGGTGTAACTGAAATCACAGTTACTAACTTTGATGCTAATACTATCCGAGTCACAGTGACGGGTGAGGGGAGTGTACCAACTGTCGAATTGTTTGACAGTCCCAACGAGGGTATAATCTTCTCTGTTGCAACTGCTACATCCCAAGCGCGAACACAGCAGCCACCTCAAACCCAACCAACTCCCTCTCAACAAAAGCCAGAAAGTCAAACACAGCCAAAACCATCAACCAATAGTGATGAAGCGATTGAGTTGGTAGTAACAGGTGAAGAAGACGGATATCGAGTGCCCGATGCGACAACTGCGACGAAAACTGATACTCCTCAACGTGACATTCCCCAGTCAATTCAAGTTATTCCTCAACAAGTCATCAAAGATCAACAAATCACCAGGATTAGCGATGCTCGCGCTTCGGGAGTCTAATTCTTTCCTCAAAAGCATTGGGGGGATTAAGAAGAGTAAAAAACTCAATAAGAAATGGTATGAGGTTTTTTGTCATCTGGAATACTACGGTGTGTGGAGAGAAAATGAGTAAGCAAGTATGTCTAGTGTTCAGTTACAAACTGGAGTGGTTGTTGATACTTTTCACAATTTTGGTGGTTCAGCCTGCAAAAGCGCAAGATATTCCCAAATCTAATAATCGGTTGAGCGATCGCCTCGCGAAAACACCACCACAAGCCAAGCCACTTGAAGCAACTAAAAAGATTAGGCAATTAAGTGAGCTAGAACCTGTTGTTACCAGCGCCAAAATGTTAAATCTGATCAACGTTGAACGAGTCGAAGTTCTCAAAAGTCCTGCTTCGGTGCTATATGGTCAGTTTGAACCGGGTAGGATCGTCTATCTCACCAAACAACCGCTCTCTACTCCCTCTTATACAGGTGAATTGACAGTCGGAAATTATGATTTCTATCATCCCTCCTTAGATATTTCTCAACCGCTTACTTCTGATAAAAAATTGTTGTCTTGCTGAATGTTGGACAAATACAGCAGTTTTAAAGTGAACTCTCACCAATGCCTGATCGTCACGTAATGACAAGCATTCGATTTGGCTATGTTTGTCAACTGGATGAGTCTATTTTATTGATGATGGGACGCTCAGATGTTTATGACAACATCTTTGATGAGTCGAAGTCTTCTGCTAATAGTCTTTGATTGATGAAACCCGCAGCACGCCCTCCGCTAAAGGAAGCATACGGAAGGCTTTGCATCATCGGAGTGATCATGTCACCTGCGGTGTAAACGCCTTGAATGCTGGTTTGTCCACACTCGTCTACTTTAACGAAACCGTTTTCGATGTCGCAGCCGAGCTGTTTGGGCAACTCAGAACGTTGTTGCTGCAAAGGATGCAGGTAAATCGCCGATCGAGCGAGTACCGTGTCTGCAAAAACAATTGCGTTAAGATGTCCATCTTTGCCCTCAGAGCGATCGATCTTTTCTTCGCGCACGGGAATATTATGCTTGACCAACAATCGGCGTTGCTCGTCAGTTAAGTCTGCGGGGCCATCAGTGCACAGCACTAAGTCATCGCTTCATCCTTTTAACTAGGACGCAAAGGTCAAAACCAACTTGACCCTTGCCGTGAAGTGCGATCGGCTGATCTTGCACTTCCCAACCATGACAGTAAGGACAATGCAGCGCGCTAACGCCCCACAACTCTTGCAGCCCTGCGATCGCTGGAAGTTCATCGATTACACCTGTAGCCAACAGAAGTCGGCGGGCTTCTAGCTCGATGCCACTTTCCAAGGTCATTTCAAAGCTTGCCACACCCGTTCTGGCGATGCTTGAATCTCGATTTCCGTGTAAAGTTCTTTCTATTTCAAACCTCCGATTGTTTTGCAGATTGGGTCGAGATTGGCGATCGCTGCTTTTTCATCGGCAGCTTCACGATGTTGATTTATTCCAAGGTTTGGTTTCTGGCAAAAGATTTTCTGCACACACCAAGACGATCGGTAGCCCCAAGGATGCTTTGGCGATCGCTTCAGTCGTCCAGTTTTGCCCCAGCAGATTAGAGATGGACTCAATCACTACTAAGACAATGACAAGCCAAGGGGCGATCGCCACGAAATTCTGTTGCCAAATCGAGCGATCGCGCACTCTATTATGGCTTCGCAGTACAGCTTGACGCCAAAACGAAAAGGTACTGAGAACTGCGAAAAGGTATAGCAGTCCTGCCTCGACTAGCAAGGTTGTTTTGAGATTCGCAGTCATGTCAGCAGACTGCATGGCAATCGCGGTGAAGCAAACTCCTGCAGCAAAATACAGTAACGTAAACAGAGTAAACCGCCGCATAAATTTCTCCTTATAGTTTGCAATGCCGAGTGACGATCAAAGTCACTTTACAGACCTCAGGCTGCTTTTGCACGCTCGATTGACCATTCATGGCATTCTCAAAGTTCTGGGATTTGCTAAAGAGATTGAGGTACGCTTGCAAAAATTCAGGAGGGAACAGTTCCAGCAGTTGCTTGTTCTCAACCCAAACTTCCACCAATTTGAAGAACCCACGATCGCCGATATATACAATCTCGATCATTACTGAGTTAGAAGCGATCGCTTCGCATACCAAGCGTGCATGAGAACGAACTCTAATGCACATGCTGCATCAATGCATTGAATGGCAAATTAGGATTGAGAACCTTCTCAGCACTTGCAGCACCCACAATCGGTAAGCCAGTGGCATCAACCAGCCCTAGTTGCACTAGCACAGAGGCTTGATCCCAGTAGATGTGTTCGTGCGCTACCTTGCCATCTCGGAAACGGACGATCGCAACCACCGCCACTTCAACCCGTTTTCCAGTTGGTGCGACACCGGGTAGCATCCAATCTATGCTACCCGTGTGCGTGAACTTAAGCACCATTTCATCGACCAACTGATCGGTGCCGATCGTGCGGGAGACCGGAATTATTTCTGTATCCGCCGGCATCTGGGGAATGAAATGTTTGGAGTAAAACTCGCGCAGTTGGTTTAATCCCACTCCTCCGGTCATCACAGGAATGTTATTAACGTAGGCATCGGAAACCATCGTTGCCAGGGCTGCTTCCGTATCCCGTGTGGCAAACTCATCTGCGATATGTTCTTCCCAAAGGGCTTGCATCGCTGCTTGGGCAGGGGTAAGGTTGGTTTGTGGATTTGAATCGGTTTCAACGCTCATGATTAACTCCTTTGACTTTTTTTGGTTGTGTCGCAAAAAATTCTAAAACCGCTATAGGTATGATTTAAGTACACCTACTACAACACTACAAATAGTGCTTCACAAAATTTTTGCTACACAACCGCTTGCTTTACTATCTGAAGTGTAATGAGTTCCAATACTCGATTTCTTTCAGATTCTTACAACGCTTTATCAGATTCTTATGGTGTTAGCGAACCTGCTTTGGTGTCATCCTCAACTACCGAACGGAGCAGCTCTGAGTAAAAGTCTGCGATGTCGTGGAACATGGTAGACCAATGACTTAACCATTCATCTAAACTAGCTGGCAAAATTGCAAAGTGTGCTTATCATCCTAAAATCGCCGTTAAAGCTGACTTGATATCGAGATATGGTAATTGCGGTCACGATCAACTTCAACACATCATCGCGATGAATCCACGAAGCCTTGGTGCAGGAGGCAGGTCAACTTCTTCGCTGAGAGGAGCATGGTGAAAATGAAGAATGGCAGCTTTCATCGTAATTTTATGATGGTTAAAGTTTTAGTCTTGAACATTGAACATTTGAAGGGCGATCGCGAATTTCTAAAAAGTAATTGTCCATTTCATAGTATCTTTTAGTCATCGACCCGAACACCTAACTTAGCTGCCACCCGCCTCGCCGTAGCCAACCGTTGCGCTGTTAGTTTTTCTGAGGTCTGTTTCAACTTCGCGACGATTTCAGTCGGCGCTCGATCGGGTGTGCCACTGTCGAAAGGCGGTTCCGGCGCGTACTGAATGTCGAGTTGAATCGCTTGGGCGATCGCCTCGCCGCGCAGCAAGGCAGCCACTTTCAAAGCCCCGTCCATACCAGCGGTAAGACCTGCCGCGCTGACAAATGTTCTATCAATGACTACCCGTTGTTCCTTCGGCACGGCTCCGAAATACTTCAGGAACTGAACAGACTGCCAGTGGGTTGTTGCCTCTAGTCCTTTCAGCAAACCAGCTGCACCGCAAAGGAGTGCGCCTGTACAAACCGAGAACACGCACTTCGCCCGCCCAGCCTGCGCGGTGAGGAAGGAGAGAACCTGCTTGTCTTCCATTAAATCCTCTTGCCCTGGACCACCAGGAACTATTAACAGATCGATCGGTTTAGCATTCGCCAAGCTTGCATCAGGCAAAAGACGTAGACCTTTATGATCGCGCACAGGCATTGTACTCTTCCAGATCAGCTGAAAGGATGAGTTTGGCAAGCGCGATAGAACAGCAAACGGGCCAGTCAGATCGATCTGATCCATGTTAGGGAAGACGAGCGCTCCGATTTGAATATGTTGTTCCGGTGGAATTGTAGCAGAAGGATATTGCATCGGATCGACTCCAAATGTAAAGTGACTCATTATTGTCGTGGTGCTAAACTAATGTCGTTGAGAGCGAGAGAGTTTGCTGTGAACGCATCTAGCTATAGTTAATACAAGTCAGTAACAATCTTCTAATTAGTCGCCGGACAAACTCAATTATCTCACAGGTAATAATTAGGGTTTGTTGAACTATCGGAATAAATTCTAATATTGAGAGATTTCACATCACTGTCTGCTGATAATGTTCCACCTGATCGGCAAACATCAGTGTCTCTAAATACTTATCAACGAGCAAAATTTATCGAAGCTCAGGCTGGCTGGTGAAAATTGGGATCATACTAAAGTTTGAATTTGGATTCCTCTATTAGTCGAAGCCAACCTTCCATTTTGAGATGGGCTGATTCATCAATAGCTCTATTGCACAAAAGTTTCAACTCTGAGTGGACGACAAGTTAAAGTCAACCGATAGCAATTTAGTTGCAATATCTAAGTTTGCTAGATTCAGATATATAAAGAAGAGCAACGATCGCTGACGATCAGCATTATTTCAGGAGGTATGAGTGAGTTATGACGGTGACTACAGTTTGTAATTCGTCCCACCTTCAACACAGGATTATATTGAAGGTATGCTGAGTCAAGAGTTTTGCTATTAATTGGCAAGCTCAAAAGGTAACCTGTCCTGTCGGCAACACCAATGTCAGTAGACCAAAAAGTTCTGCGATGCCTTTGGTGTACGTACCTTTAAGACACTGATAATCAAACTACACACCCAAATACTGACTATCACCATTTTTCAGACACTAACAATACTCAGGAGGTTTTAGTTATTTTCAACTAGCTGGGATGCCTAAGCCAGGAAGTCACCCTTCTGACTCGGTGTTGACAAACCGTTCTAGATTATTGATGTCAGCAAAGCTATTTTTGATCCATGCTTGCTGATTATGACGATATCAGCTGTAAAAGATTCTAAATGGGTTTGGCGTCAAAGTACTCCACATAAATTGAGCCTAATTTACGTGAATTTACTTATTGTTTATTTGCGGTCTTTGTGGGAGTCTCCTTTAGATAACAATTAGATGTGTTAAATCGATAGAGTTACCGTAGTTTAATAAGAGCCAAAAAGATGAAAATCTCTATGAGGCTGATATTCAAACAGGCACAGTTGAGTTGTAGGGGTACGGCATCAGCAAGATTCTCTGCCGAACCGAAAAATTGCGTAGGCGCAGCCCACCGTAGACATCGCTATTGGGAATTAATCTGATGTCTCTCACAAAATCTGTAGAACCCGCTTCAGTCCACAGCCGAATTCTCGTACCTCAGCGGTATCATAGGCAACCTGTAATTTCTCGACTGGTGTCTCGTTATGGTTTAACCGGTTGAGTCGATGGGGGATATTATTCCCCGCACCTCTCAGTTAAATCTGGGCGTGCGGCTTTCACCGCACCCAGCTTCCGATGTTCTTAGCTTG
>NZ_JBALCP010000125.1:0-4757 GCF_036919675.1 Nostoc sp. | reverse complement strand
TTTACCGCGTCTTCCATTCAAACAAAAATGCCTATAGAGAGAGGATAGGGGCACAATTGCGGTTGTGCCCCTTACAAATATATTTGTATTCCTTTTAATGGTTCAGCCGTTTAATCTTCGTCAAGGGCTGGGAAAGCTTCTTCAAGCTGCCACAACCTATCTTTATTTTTAACGAACCAAATACGAGTTTCTGGAGTTAATTTACTCCAAATGACTTCAACAGGGATGTGAGGAGATGCATATTGGTACTGCTGACCAAGTAATTTGAGATTGTCCGCTACATGATGGGGAATTCCAAATTCTTCCCAGTCAACTGTGACACTTCTTCCCGAAACTCCCGCTGTGGGGTCGAAAATCAATTGTGCTGATCTGACTAAATCAGCAAAGTGTTTCGGTTTGAGTTTGGTGATCTCCTGAATTTGGAGTGATTCGTTATACTCTTGAGACATGATCGCCGCAGTGGTAAAGATTAGTGGTGTATTGAACTTACTGCCAGAGATTTTTATCCCAATATTTTTACTTTAGCGCAGAGTCGCTAAATTCATCACGACTAAGATTATAGATTAGAGACTGGGGATTAGGAACAATTCTGATTCCAGTCCCCAATCCTCAGTCCTCAGTCCCTAGTTCCTATTTTAGTGACGAGTGTAGGAACGCTGAAAGTGAGTTTTGAGTGTCTGAGCCATCGCCGATATTACAACTGCTGCTATAGAAAGCGATATTGCTGCTATTCTGATTCTAGAATCATCTGCAAGTACCGCTACAGCCGCTAGAGCGATCGCTACCCCTATACAGCTTTGTTTTAGCCTATTTGTCACCTGATAAGCTCGATTGCAAGAATTACAAATAAGTGTGTGTCGCGAGAACCTGTCTAGCAAAATTGGCTTTGAATTTAACTTACCATTCTCAACATTTTTCCATGTGGAATAGCCCTGATAAAAAGGCAAAGATGACCCAAATTTATCTAGCCACTTGCGGTACTCAATCACTAATGGATCAGATGTTTTCAGCGGCAAATATAGTTCTTTGAGACTTCTTCCCAAGCGCTCAATTTCTGACTGTTGTCCCGCTATAAGAGGCAAATCCTGCTCCAATATTTTGTTGGTATTCAAGTGATCGAGCCAGCGGGGCCTCAGCTTGACTCCCCAAGTCATGAAATTACGATAACCTCTAGCTAAAAGACGGCATCGCCCTTTACCTAAAGGAATCGAATACAAAGCTAGTCCAAATGTCCAACCTCGTTCTTCAATATAAGCAGTGTTCAGCAAAAGACTTGGAGCAACAAAATCAATATACTTCCAGGCTTCATTTGATTTGTGAGTTCCCCGCCACCTGCCTCGAATTCCTTGAGCCGAACTCTCTAGTACTTCCATTTCTAGCGGTTGGGCATTTTTGCGATTACCACCACCCCTGGTGCCATCATGGCTAATAGCAACATGAGCAGGATCTATGACGTTCTCTATTAGATATGTTTGGTCATAAGGCAGATCCAATATAAAGTCTGCACACACGAATTCTGGCTTGTCTAAATCTGGCAGAATTGGGATAATTTCATCAACAGCAGTTTCTTTTTCGCCAGCCCACACCCAAATCATGCCTTGGCGTTCCACAACTTTAAAGGATGGCACGCAAGCATTGACTGGAATTTTTGCATCGGTTGGTAACTGGGGAATGTGGAGACATTGACCATTATTGCCAAACTGCCAACCGTGGTATAAGCACTCAATTTTGCCGTCAATAATTTGTCCATCAGAAAGTTTGGCTGTACGGTGAGGACAACGATCTGTTAAACAGATAAATTGTCCATCTTTGTTTTTGAACAAAACGAAGGGTTCATCGTACAAGGAAAAGCTATGAGGGCGGTTGGCAGGTAAGTCTTGCACAAAGGTAACAGGATACCAGCATTGCCTCCAGTTAAATTCTTGCTTTTCCTCAAGTGTCTCAACAGTAGAAGTTGGTGGTGTCGCCTGTAGTGTCTTTGTTTCTAATGACATAGTTTTCTCCAGGTTTATATGATTTTATACCTTTGGATTAGCAAATCCTTAGTCTTAGAGATAGAATATTTCCAGTCCCTATTTTAGTGACGAGTGTAAGAACGCTGAAAGTGAGCTTTGAGTATCTGAGCCATCGCCGACATTACAACTGCTGCTATAGAAAGCGATATTGCTGCTATTCTGATTCTAGAATCATCTGCAACTATTGCTACAGCCGCTAGAGCGATCGCCACCCCTATACAACTTTGTTTGAGCCTATTTGTCACCTGATAAGCTTGATTGCAGGAATGACAAATAAGTGTATGTTGCGAGAATCGGTCTAACGTGATCAACTTTTGATCAGACTTGTTACTAACGACATTTTTTGAGGTGGAATAACCTTGATAAAACGGCAAAGATGATCCAAATTTATCTAGCCACTTGCGATACTCAACCACAAGAGGATCAGATGTTTTCAGTGGTAAATACACTTCTTTGAGATTTTGTCCCAAACGCTCAATTTGGGCCTTTTGTTCAACGACTAATTGCAAATCACCTTCTAAGATTTTGTTTCGGATCAAGATGTGATCTAACCAGGGAGGCATCAGCTTGATTTTTTGGCTAAAGATGTTACCATAATTTCTAACGAGAACCCGACATCTATCCTTACTTAGTGGAATTGAATACAAGGCTACGCCCCCAAACTTACCTTGCTGTTCATAATCTAATTTGTAGAGAATCAAATTAGGAGCAATGAAATCTAATGACATCCAAGGCAGATTGCCTGTCTGTGTTTGCCGCCACCTTCCCTTAATTCCCTGAATGTTGCTGTCAATGACTTCTAGTTCCAACGGTTGGGCATCTTTTCGACTTCCCACGATGCCATCATGGCTGATTGGAAGATGAGCCGGGTCAATAACGTTTTCAATAAAATAGCTTTGGTCGTAAAAGCAAGTACTTCAGACATTAGAGCTAGGATTTTCTGACCTAGTTGAAGAAGCTGCAAGATATCAAAAATAATCAAATATTTGATTAGAGTTAACATCTATATTATTCCGAGCTTAGTTAGCGTATGTTATCGGCTAACTAAGCTTTTTTTCCCACGCCTTTTTTCGTTCACCCGTTCTTAATTATTGAATTCAATCACTCTAACTCTTGCTATATCTACTTTCTACACTTTCGCTCTTTTTTTAACAAAGATGTGACTAATGCATAGGTTTAGCAAATCGAAGCGGTAGGTTCAAGGGATCAGGACAATCCGGCCACCCAGGTCACCCTTGACGAGCAGCCGATGTGCCTCCGCTGCCTCAGCCAGCGGCAAGGTGCGGGCTACCTTCACGTCAAAGGCACCGGCCTGCGCCAATGCCGTCATTCGTAGCCGAGCAGCGTCACGAATGGCAATGCCAGGGTTGTCCTGCCCTGGAAGTGAAGCACCGCCGATCGTCTGGATGCCAGTCTCTTTCGCCCGGTCGAAGGCGGCGGCGACGATGGTGGCGATCCGCGAGTGGTCTTTCACGAGGGCAAGCGAGACGTCGATCGCTTCATCCGTACCGACGAGGTCGATTGCCGCGTCGATGCCGTCCGGCGCGGCTTCCACCACGCGCTCCTTCAACCCGTCCCCATACTTGATCGGCTGTGCGCCATAACCGCGTAGCATCTCAAAGTTTTTGGTGCTGGCTGTACCGATGATTTTGATGCCATCCAGCACCGCAAGTTGCACCACGGACAGCCCTGCCCCACCGGTCGCACCGTGGACGAGTACGGTCTGTCCCGGTCGAGCGCGCACGGCGGCAAGCGCGTGGGCAGCGGTGGTACCATCCAGCATTATCGCGCTGGCCTGCTCCCACGAAAGCTTAGTCGGCTTCGGCACGACGTCCGACGCGGAAACAGTGATTGTGTCGGCGTAGGCACCGGTGATTCGATACGCGATCACCTCATCGCCCGTTACGATTGGGCCAGCCGGTCCCATTGCCTCCGCACCAACTGCTGTCACCACACCAGCCGCCTCGACGCCGAGCCGCAACGGGAAGGTGGGGGTGCTCTGCCCACTGCTCACCGTGTAGGACGGGTCAGCGTAGCGCTTGTAGTCGGTGTGGTTCACGCCGACAGCACGAACCTGGATTGTGACTTCGCCCCGTCCGGGCGAACGAGATTTGGTAGGCACAGCCTTGAGCACGTCCGGACTGCCGAACTCAGTGGCGACGATTTCCAGGGTGACTGCTACATTTGTCATAGTGCTATCCTGAATTTGAGTCAAAAATTATTGATTAGTTTACTCAGCTTCATCTTGAAATTCAAGCTATTATTGTAGATTTTTCCTCACCCATCACTCGTCGTTTAAATCCAGGATTGACGGCATTGATTCGTATGCCCTGTTTGGCATAGTTAAGCGCCGCCGATCGCGTCCAGCTCGGCAATTATTTGCGGTGGAAGTTGCAAATCTGCGGCTTTGAGATTCTCATGCAGATGCTCAACCGATGAGGTTCCCGGAATCAGCAAGATGTTGGAAGAGCGCTGCAACAGCCACGCCAGCGCAACCTGCATCTTGGTGGCTCCGACCGACGCCGCCACCGTGTCCAGCGTCGAGGACTGAAGCGGGTTGAAGCCGCTGAGCGGAAAGAACGGCACGTAGGCGATGCCCTTAAGCGCCAGATCGCCGACTAGCGCCTCGTCGTCGCGGTGGGCGAGGTTATAGAACCCATTTGGGATCTGGTGTACCGGGAGATTAAAAGTATTTTTTATTACTTATGTACTCAAGCAGTTTAACAGATGAAGAGTGGTCAA
>NZ_JBALCP010000124.1:0-40414 GCF_036919675.1 Nostoc sp. | reverse complement strand
ATGTCTACTGGAGGTGCGGCGATGAAGGCGATTACGAAGCAAGCGGTGGCGGCTAGCAGGGTGGGGATCATGACAACGCCGAACCAACCGATGTAGATCCGGTTGTTGGTGCTGGTGATCCACTCACAGAATCGATCCCATACGTTGGCGCTTTCGCGACGTTGAATGGTTGTTGTCATTGTTTTATAAATGCGATTATTTGCGAATGAATTAGGTAAGTTTGACTACCTGTTACACATCTTAAAGGATTTATTGCGTTTTGTAAAGTACTTTCAGAAAAAAATTTTCTCTTAGGATTTACGCACCCGCAACATAAAATCCCCGATCTACTGAAAAAGGGGATTTTGGGTGATACCATTTTGGATTTTAGATTTTGGATTGCTAAAAACGCACTTTATTCTTCAATTCGCTGCTGGCTGCCTGGATATTGACTCTACTCCCACTTCTTGTAAAGGTGGACGTACAGATAAATAAATCAATGGGCCGAATAGCGGTATCAACGTTATTAACCAGAAAAACTGCGGATTCCAACTGCGACGCGCCATATCATCCCCTAGTAATGCGGGAAATAATAGGCAAAGTAGGCAGAAATCTAAACTCATCACATTGATGAAGCGATTTGTTTGCCACTGTTGCACAAAATTACCCCAATCTCCTCCTGTTAAACCATAGGCAATTAGAATAACCGTGGCTACTGTCAAAACAACCCCAGTCACACGAGAATCTAGCAGCTTGAGCAAGGCATTCTTTTTACCGACAAACTTGTTATTTGGTTCCCTAAGGGTTAAGTAGGGTAACAAGGCAAATATCCCGACTGCGAAAGAGGCGATCGCAAATAGCCAAGCAGGTATTTTTTGCCCTCTACCGTCAATAAACACTACTGCACTGTAGATGAGAGGCCAGATACCCATGAGGTTGAATAGTGCTATGACTAACGGGTTAACGCCTTGCCACTGACCACTAGAAAGGTTTTTAATTAACTCGAATGTACCGGGTTGTTCAGGAGGAGCGAGGAAAAAAGCATAGACAATGAATCCCAGCCACAGCACGCCAAAGGAAATTTTTCTAACCATGAAAGATTTAAGTAGTATTAATTATTGATTGTGCCACTACAAATTGGGCTATCTGCCTGCAATGGTATTTTTCACTTGCCTATAGCCGTAGCGGCTTCTCACTAAACATCACCTTAAGGATTGAAATAACTGAAAGCTTCTGAGAGGTAATCAGCAGCAGATGCCACGACTGCGATCGCACTTTCATAATCTAGACGCGTTGGTCCCAAAACTCCCACACTTCCTACTGGTATTGAACCTCGGCGATAGGTGGAAGAAATTAAGGTACAGGTACGTATCGGTTCTAGTGGATTTTCTGCGCCAATGCGAACCGTTACCCTTGACTTACCCACATCCTCAGGCTCTGGTTCCTCAAATATTAATCGCCATAGTTGGTCTTGTTCTTCTTCCAGCAGGTGGATAATCGTTTGTACCTGCTGTAACTGGGAAAATTCCGGCTGGCGCAAAACTTCTGACACACCCCGAACCATAATTTGTGTTGCAGTTGGCGCAAGAGTGCGACGAGTCAATTCTGCAACTGAATTTTTCAAGAATTCCCCGTAGCGTTGGAACTCCTGATCTAGTTCGCTCCAGTTGAGGTTGGCTAATTCCAACAGACTTCGCCCCCGCAAGTGGCTATTCAAAAAGTTAGAAACAATCTGCAACTCGCGATCAATTACCTCTGAATCCCGTTCTGTTTCCTCTGGTATTGGCGACAAATCCATCAACTTGGAATGTGTCTCATAACCATCGGTCACTACAATTAACATGATCCGTCCTGCTTCAATTTGCACTAATTGCAGATGTCGCAATAGCGCTGTAGTTGTTTGCGGCATCGTAATCAAGCTAATGCAACCACTCAAGGTTGCTAAAATTTGTGCGGCTCCTTGCAGTAGGGTTTCTAAACTCCAATCTTCCCACTGGAGGCGCTTTTGTAGTGCCACCTCTACTTCTCGTCCTAAAGTTTCCGTTCGCGTAACGTCTCGCAGCGAAGGTGTAATTAGCTGGTCAACATAAATGCGATAGCCTGAATCTGAAGGTATTCGTCCGGCAGAGGCGTGTGGTTGGTAGAGTAATCCAGACTTTTCTAAAACGCCCATCACATTGCGAATTGTGGCTGAACTTACACCCAGGTCGTACTCTTCGACCAAAGCCTTTGAACCAACAGGCTCTGCTGTAGCAATGTAGTGACGTACCGTTGCCCAAAGTATATGCTGTTGTCGATTTGTTAACTGGACTTCCATAGGGTATGTTTTGCTAGAGGCAAATTTTAATCAAACTCTGGAAAAATTCGTTGACTTGATCGAAAACAAAGAATATTAATAATTAATTAAGATCATAAATTATACAATTATCTTGTGATAATTAATTTTAAGGTTTACATACAGCACTCTTTAAAAGTGCGCTCGAAACAGAATTTAGGCTTTTGTAGCAAAAGCTGAAAGTCTGAATTTAGAACATCCTTTCTCGACTTATATTTGCATAATTATACAGGGATAAAAGTATTATTAGATACGTATTTTTGCGGCGATCGCCGCTAAGATTGGGGTCGAAAAATTCCGTAAATATGTACAAATTCCCGAAAGTGGCAAGCCCCTAAACTTATCTACTGCTGTTTTCACAATAGCAAAAGCCAGATGGAAGAGTAAGTTCCATCTGAGTAATGCACCTAAACACAAGCTAATACTGGGGAATTGAATGGTCTACTAAGAGGGAGTAAGCATCAATACCACCCGAAATATTTTGCACATTTGTAAAACCTTGAGCAATCAACCACTGGCACATCTGGGCAGAGCGGATGCCGTGATGGCATAACACAAGGGTTTCAGCTTGGGGATTGAAGAGGTTTGGGACTTGATCTCCCCATTCGGCAAATTGACTCAGGGGTAGGTTGACAAAGCCCTCAATGCTAGCGATCGCCAATTCTTGTGGTTCACGCACATCTACTAGCTGAATATTTGCATCACCAGAAGAAAGACGTTGTGCCAGTTCTTCTACACTAATCTGGTTCATGGGTTGACTAAAAGAATTCCCTATAAAGAGTCCTAATACTATTTATAGTTACAGAAAATCTCTGCCTTTGCATGAGTATCCATTCTCAAGAAGGCTGATATATCCTGGTAAGCTTTCTGCTTAAATGGCTGTAAACCGTCTTTATTAAAGGTTTAATGTGAATAGGCAACGTTCATTTATTGGTTTTATCGTCGCAGGTGCGATCGCACTGCTAGTGATTGCGATCGCTGGCTTTTACTGGTTTTTCGCCAAAAGTCCAGCTAACCTGATTGCTTCTACCTCCCAGTCTGGTGCAGCCATATTCGTGTCAAAACTTTCTCCTGTAATGGTTTCATTCCTGGCGAATCCTGACCGTTTGCAGGCGCTGGAGCGGGAAGAGGAACTATCTAAACTCAAAACCAGTTTATTCGCCAAGAGTGGCATAGATTACAAACAAGACATTCAACCCTGGTTAGGGAACGAAATTACATTAGCTATCACCACCTTAGATATTGATCGCGATCTAGAAAACGGACAGCAACCAGGGTATCTGTTGGCACTCTCAACCCAGCAACCGGACAAAAGCCGCGAGTTTGTCGAGTTATTGTTTTCCAAACGGGCGTTAGCTGGAGCAAACTTAGCTGTTGAACAATACAAAGGCGTAAAGCTGATTTCTGACAATTCTCAACCAGAGCGGGACTTCCTTGCAGGTGCTGTTGTTGGTGAAAGCTTTGTGTTGTTTGCCAACGATCCGAAAGTGTTGCGAGACGCCATTAATAACGTCCAAGCGCCCGATCTGAATTTGACTAGCTCCCCCGAATACCAAAAAGCTACAAAACAACTTCCCAAAGGGGGTTTAGCTGTAGCTTTCTTGAATCTTCCCATTGTGGCAAAATGGCAAGGGTTAGAACTGCCAGAACAACTTTATAACAGCCAAATTATTTCCCTGGTGTTGAACCCCAAAGGATTGCTAGCAGAAACTAGCTTTCTGACTTCATCGGAAATTGTCCCTCCATCCCCACCCCTATCTAAACCTGTGGGAGCATTGCAATATATTCCAGCGTCCGCAGGTTTGGCAATTTCTGGCTCAAATTTAAGTAATTTGGGTGATAGTGATGTAGCCAAACTTTGGAGACAAGCAACAGCAACTATATATGGTTCTAAGGAAGATGTGGTTTCTCGGTTAGCAAAACCTTTGGCGGATGTTCAAAAACGCTGGGGCATAAACTTCCCAGAGGATATTTTCAGTTGGGTACAGGGAGAATATGCCATAGCATTGTTACCAGACAAAGAGCAAACAACCCCTCATTGGATTTTTGTGGTGGAAAAATCCGAGAGTGTAGAACAAGGTGTTGCTCGATTAGATGCGATCGCCTCATCAAATGGACTCAGCATTAATCCCCTGACTATAGACAAGCAAAAAATCTCTGCTTGGACAGAGTTAACTACGGCTACAAAAAAAAGTGATGTTAAAGAGGGAACATCCTTCAGCATTGAAACAAAAGTGCAGGGATTGCATACAACTTTAGGAAATTATGAAATTTTCACCTCTGACTTAGAGACGATGGATGAAATTCTCACAACCAAGGATAATTCCTTAATTGACAATCCCAATTTTAAAGATAGTATCGCTGCAATTCCCTTACCAAACCAAGGCTATATTTATCTTGACTGGACAAAGAGCCAGAATTTGTTAGAGCGTCAAGTACCTATTCTCAAGTTAGTGGAAGTCTTAGGTAAACCATTTTTTAACAATTTGCGATCGCTCACAGTCAGTAGTTATGGCACTGACACGCGAGCGCTTAAAGGTGGCGTTTTCTTCAAACTCCATAATTCGTGAGATTTTCATAGAAGTTTAAAATGCAGAAGGTTAAAAATTTTTTAACCTTCTGCACTTTCTTGTTTTATTATATTTACGTAGATTTGGCGAATCTGCTTTCACAACCCTCTATTGTGGCACATTTTAATGTGGCACAAGCAACTGAAATTTCACTAGATTTTTTTCAGTAGAATATGTATATATCACTACTAATTTAAAAGCCTGTTGGAGGGCTACTATGAAATACTGTCGCCCCCGACTTCAGTTTCACGGCGGCTGGCTGTTGGCTATACTTACCGCCATCACAGCTACCCCTGTAATAGCAGAGACAGCAAATTTTGGTACTTTCAATTTATCAACAAACTTTGATCCAGCACAAGGAAGAGTGCAGGGGTTTACAGGTGGTTCTTACTCATTGTCTGCCATAAGTAACCGCGATCGCGATCAAAAAGCCTGTATTGGCTTTGCTGATCCCACTCCAGATCACATTATGGTTTTGGAAAAGGACTTTTCCCAGCTGACAATACAAGTCGATAGCAACAACAACGACACCACTTTACTGATCCAAGGTCCAGATCAAACGACAATTCGTTGCGGTGATGACACTGGCAAAAGTAAAGATGCTAACGTTAGCGATCGCAACTGGAAAAGTGGTAAATATCGGATTTGGGTAGGTACATTTAATCCTGGGGTCAAGCGTGATTATACTCTGACGGTGGAGCAGCAGTGATGGGGAGTGTACAGACGCGATTAATCGCGTCTGTACAGGAGTTTGGAGTAGAGATGCGATTAATCGCGTCTATACAGGAGTTAGGAGTCAAGTGATTAATGCTCCATGCCCAATCCCCGATTCCCAATGCCCCATTCCCAATTTTTAGGTGTAACATCTGAGAGGATAATATGGGAGAGTCGCTTGTTGTGCTTTCCGAGGGTGCTATCTCGTGCTATCTATACTACGTGCTGACTTTCGTATCATCTTTGAACGTGACCCAGCCGCCCGTAACTGGTTGGAAGTTTTATTTTGTTACCCTGGTTTGCAAGCCTTGCTATTCCATAGGCTGGCTCACTGGCTTTATACTGTTGGTCTTCCCTTTATTCCTCGCCTGATTTCTCACTTGGCTCGGTTTTTGACTGGAATTGAAATCCACCCTGGTGCAGCAATTGGGCAAAGTGTATTTATTGATCACGGGATGGGTGTAGTAATTGGTGAAACTGCGATCGTGGGAGACTATACGCTAATTTATCAAGGTGTCACCCTTGGAGGTACTGGTAAAGAATGTGGCAAGCGCCATCCCACTGTGGGTGAAAATGTCGTAGTAGGAGCTGGAGCGAAGGTACTGGGCAATATCCAAATTGGCAACAATGTCCGTATTGGCGCTGGGTCTGTTGTTCTCAGGGATGTCCCTTCTGACTGTACTGTTGTGGGCGTGCCTGGACGGATTATATATCGTTCTGGAGTCCGGGTTGCACCTCTTGAACACAGTAACTTACCAGATTCGGAAGCTGAAGTAATTCGTGCTTTAGTAGACCGGATTGAGGCGTTAGAAGAACAAATACAAACTCTTCAGCGTACCAACTCTTCTGGAAAAACTCTTGTCTTGACAGGTTGTGTAGCTTCTAACCAAGCTGATTTTTCACAAGATGCTCCTGTGTGTAACCTTAGAGATAAGGCAATACAGCAGTTTCTAGATGGTGCGGGTATTTAAAGAAAGTTAGGAGTTAAGAGTGAGGAATAAAAATTATAAATGCTAACTTTGCAGATTCCAAATAGACTTGAAAAGAACCTATCCAGCTGCACAGGAATGTTTACCCACTTTGGTGATTACAACTTCATCACCCGGTAGCAAATATACCTCGTTCTTATGAAACAAATGCTTGCGGAAAAATAGCCAGAATAAGGTTGCCCAAGGGATGATGTTGTGAAAGAAAACCGAACTGTATTTTCCCCATTCCCCATTCCCCTTTCAAAAAATTAAGGATTAATTTCTTCACAAAACCATTCTTGATTTTCATCGCAGTGATAAAACTTTCTATTTTGTGGTTCGCCCTGCAATTCTAAGTGGTCTACCTGCACTGCGTCGAGTAGCAGTAGGCAAAAATTAGGCAATGGTTGCACGGGGTCGGGTGCTGGTGGAGCAAAAGCTTCTGGGGTTTCAACTCTGGGTTTACCAGGATGGGGCCAAGCAAACTGTAAACGTGCAGCATCACTCAGTTCTTGCCAAATGGAAATACGGGCTGGTTGTAAATTCTGGTGAGAATCATCATTTCCTACCAGAGTTAAACAGCCAGTAATACGGAATTGTTCTCGTGTATTGGGGAAGTACCAACAAACTTCTGCCCAAGGTTGTTGCTGTATCTGGTCGGCTTTAGCGCTACGGCTATCGATGATAAATTTTAGCTGGTTTGTATCTTCTAGAAAGTTGCGAAAGACTAGGGTACGATTAGCGGGGCGACCGTTCGGCTGCACCGTTGCTAGTTGCAGGTAACGGGCATAAACAAGGCTGCGGTTGCGATCGAGTGCATGAGCGATCGCGCTTCGCCAAGGAGCAAGAGTCATTGTCAAATTCCGTACCTAAGTATTGAGTATAATACTGTTAACAAAACACAAAATCTCTAATTATATATAAATGGTTACAATTCCAGTAATAGATTTAACTGCCTTTACCAATGGCGACACAATAACTCGGCAAACTGTTATCAAACAAATCTATCAAGCAGGCCATGAAATTGGCTTCATCTACTTACAGAATTCAGGAATATCAAAAGACCTAATCAGGCAAGTATTCAACCACAGCAAATCTTTCTTCAATTTACCCTTAGAAGTTAAGCAAAAGCAAGCTTGGAGTGATGAATTTATTAACACGGGTTATGTTGGTCTTGAAAGAGAACGTCTTGACCCGAACAAACCAGGCGACTTGAAAGAGGCGTTTAATGTAAATAAACAAGCGGCTGTAGACATAGATGCTTCTATTGTCGCCTTTTATGATAGTTGCACAGAACTTGCTAACACGGTACTGCAAGCATTTGCTTTGGCGTTGGAATTGCCAGAAGATTTTTTGATCATAAGACACAATCAACAAAATCATACCTTGCGCTCGCTGCACTATCCCCCATTGCAAACACCACCCAAACCCGGACAAGTGCGTGCTGGTGAACATTCCGATTATGGCAGTATTACCTTACTTTTCCAAGATGACGTTGGGGGGTTGGAAGTACAGACAGCATCTGGAGAGTGGATTGCCGCACCGACAATTCCTGATACTGTAATAGTCAATACTGGCGATTTAATCCAACGGTGGACAAATCATGTGTTTTGCTCAACCAAGCATCGGGTGATGATTCCCAGTGATAACAGGGTGAACCAGTCCCGGTATTCTATTGCTTTTTTCTGTCATCCTAATGATGATATAGAAATTGCTTGTTTGGAAAGTTGCCAAAAAGAACAATCGCCTACTTATCCCCCTATCCTTGCGGGAGAATATCTTTTAAGTCGTTTACAAGCAACATATTAGATGAAAACCTACGATTGGATTGTGGTTGGTGGTGGAATTGCGGGTGCCGCACTCGCCTACGAACTGGCTAAAACTGGCTTTTCTGTACTTTTGTTGGAGCAATACGAAACACCACAGAATGCAACTCGCTATAGTTATGGTGGGCTTGCTTATTGGTCGGGTACTACAACATTAACTCGGCAATTGTGCGAAGATGCGATCGCACGTTACCATATCCTATCTCAAGAGTTAGACGCTGATATCCAATTTCGGGAATTAGATTTATTACTAACTATTTCAGCCGCCAGTGACCCAGAAGCAACTGCTGCATCATATGATCACTTTGCCATTCCACCCCGTTTACTAAGTGTCCAAGAAGCTTGTGAGTTGGAACCACTGCTAAATCGAGAGGCGATATCTGGTGCTTTAACTGTCAAACACGGTCATATTCACCCAGAAAAAACAGCACAAGCTTACATCCAAGCCTTTCTGCGGGCTGGGGGTGAAATGCAGATTACGCAAGTATTACAAGTACTGCCAGATGGTGTAAAAACAACTACTGCAACTTTCCACAGTACTAAGGTTGTCATTTGTGCCGGTGGACTCAGCCGCCAGCTGCTAAAATCTGCTGGTATTCCCATCAAGTTGTATTTTACCCACGCAGAAATAATTGAAACCTCACCCGTTGATGTGCAGTTACGCACCTTAGTTATGCCAGCTAATCTGCAACGGTTTCAACTAGAAGCTGAATCTACTCAAGTTGATGAATTGTGGAATCAACCCGGTAATGAGCCAGTACCGCCAATTTTAGATGCAAGTGTGATTCAGATGCAAGATGGTAGCTTCCGCATCGGTCAAATTAGCCGCGTTCTCACAGATCCTCATGGCAAGGTAGACTCAGAGGCGAGTGAAAAGTGGCTGCGAAAAAGTGTGGGTGAAGTTTTGCCAGTTTTGGAGAATTTACCAGGAACTTGGCATCATTGCTTGGTGGCATTTAGTAGCGACAGACTTGCCTTAATTGGTGCTATTCCAGGATTTGAGAGCGTTCATCTATTTTCTGGGTTTAGCAATCCTTTGGTGATTATACCACCCTTAGCGAAGCGCTTTGCTAACTTTGCTGCTGGCAAGGAAGATGAAATTATTACCGAGCTATCTCTTCACCGCTGACAATAATTTCACAATATTAAGCTTAACAAAGATTAATATTAAAAAGTATGTTTTTATTACAAAAAACAAATATTTTGTATAATCAGTAACTTTTTAATAGTAAACTATCGCACTATTATCACACTTTAAAGTTTGATACTGTCAGCTTTCTATTAAGTTATAGGACTTACACAAGAACTCTCTGAGACTCTTATTTCTCCGTGTCCTCTGCGGTTCGATTTTCCGTTACCTGTGCGTAAGTCCTGAGTTAGTTGATTCATCAAAAGGAAAATTCATAAAGATATGAGAAGACAATTTAACCGACGCAAGTTTTTAATCTATGGCTCTTTAACTTTCGGAAGCAGCTTTTTTTTAAAAGCTTGCGCGAATAATTCACCAACTGCTACAGAGAGTCCAGTCGCACCTCCTACTGCTTCCCCATCTGCTGCTAATGGTAATGACACCATCAAAGTAGGTATTTTGCACTCTCTGAGTGGTACGATGGCTATTAGTGAAAAAAGCGTTGTCGATGCTGAAAAATTAGCAATCAAAGAAATCAACGCTGGCGGTGGTATCTTAGGTAAACAAATTGAAGCAATTACTGAAGATGGTGCTTCTAACTGGGATACTTTTAGAGAAAAGGCAACCAAGCTAATAGATCAAGATAAAGTCGCTGTAGTTTTTGGTTGTTGGACTTCTGCTAGCCGTAAGAATGTGAAGCCAGTATTTGAGAGCAAAAATCACATGCTCTGGTATCCTGTGCAGTACGAAGGTCAAGAGTGTTCTAAAAATATTTTTTACACTGGCGCTGCGCCAAATCAACAAATCGAACCCTCTGTTAATTGGCTGTTGAAAAATAAAGGCAAAGAATTTTTCTTAGTTGGCTCAGACTACGTTTTTCCCCGGACAGCTAACACAATTATTAAAGCTCAACTCGAAGCTTTAGGTGGTAAAACAGTTGGCGAAGATTAGTTACCGCTAGGTAACGCAGAAGTTACACCGATTATCACTAAAATTAAGCAAGCTTTGCCTAATGGAGGTGTAATTTACAATACTCTGAATGGTGATAGTAACGTTGCTTTCTTCAAACAATTGAAAGGGGCTGGATTGACACCAGATAGATATCCTTCCATGTCTGTCAGTATTGCCGAAGAAGAAGTGAAAGCAATTGGTGTAGAGTATCTCAAAGGTCACTACGCTGCTTGGAATTACTTCCAAACAGTAGACACGCCTGCTAATAAGAAGTTTGTCGCAGCTTTTAAGAAAGAGTACGGTGAAAATCGGGTAACAAATGATCCAATGGAAGCAGCATATATTGCCGTTTATTTGTGGAAGCAAGCAGTAGAAAAAGCTGGTACTACAGACATAGCTAAAGTGAGTGCTGCGGCGTATGGTCAAACTCTAGATGCACCTGAAGGTAAAGTGACAATGGATGCTAATCATCACATATCCAAAATTGTGCGAATTGGTCAAGTAAGGCTAGATGGTTTGTTTGATATTGTCTATGCTACTCCGACAGCAGTTGAGCCAGTTCCTTGGAATCAATTTGTCAAAGAAACTAAGGGATTTGCTTGTGATTGGACTGACCCTGCTAAGGGTGGTAAATACAAGAAAGTCTAAATTTGTGAAATTCTCGTTTCTAGGTCTAAGAAGGAAATGTACCTCATTGCGGTGCCGCTTCTACAGGAGGCGGCAGCCCTCTCAATAGGCATTCCCAGTCTGAGACTGGGAACGAGGCTAAAGAGGCTAATAATAGCTAGCTAGAAGCTGATATGTAGGGCAAAAAAGTGTTAACAGGTTTTTTAGAAGCTGTATTTAATGGTATTAGTATTGGCGCGGTATTATTAATTGCTGCGTTGGGACTGGCGATTATATTTGGATTGATGGGCGTCATCAATATGGCGCATGGTGAATTGATGATGTTTGGTGCTTATACAACATTTGTTGTCCAAAATGGCTGTAAACAATTGGGCGGAATGTGGTTTGAAATTTATATATTTTTGGCTTTGATTATTGCTTTTATGTTCACGGCTGCTGTGGGATTAATCTTAGAAAAAAGCGTGATTCGTTATCTCTATGGACGCCCTCTTGAAACTTTATTAGCAACTTGGGGAGTAAGTTTAATTTTTCAGCAGTTTGTCCGCAGCGTAAATTGGGTATTGATAATTGGCATAGCTATATTTTCTCTATTTTTTTTTGGAGGTTTATGGATTTTAAATTCTCGCACGAATTTGGGAAGAGTTCGTAACTGGATTGTAGTCGTGATATTTTTACTATCGCTGGGGGTGACAATCACAACGGGCAATTTATTAAGTCAAACTTATCAGCTAGGAGTGACTCAACCTTGGTTTGGCGCTCAAAATGTGGATGTAACTGCGCCTACTTGGTTACAAGCGGGGATATCTTTGGCTGGTGTGCAATTGCCCTTTGCTAGGTTATTTATTATTGCTTTAACAATAATCTGTGTGGCGGGAATTTATTTATTTTTACAACGTTCTATTTGGGGTTTAAGGATTCGGGCTGTGAAACAAAACCGGAGTATGAGTGCTTGTTTGGGTATCCCAACTCAAAAGGTCGATGCGATTACTTTTGCACTGGGTTCTGGTTTAGCTGGTGTGGCTGGATGTGCGATTAGTTTGCTCGGTTCTGTAGGGCCAAATACGGGACAAAACTATATTATTGATACTTTTATGGTTGTTGTCGTTGGGGGTGTGGGCAATTTAGCAGGTACTATTGTGGCAGCTTTGGCTATTGGTACGGCTAATTTTTTAATTGGTTCTGGGACTCTAGCTGTGTTGTTGACTCCTGTGAAGCCTTTGGCTGATTTGTTTACTTTTTTTGCGACGACGAGTATGGCTAAGGTGATGGTATTTGCGCTGATTATTGTGTTTTTACAGTGGAAGCCTGGGGGGATTTTTCCGCAGAAGGGACGTACTGTTGATGTTTAAACGAACCGCCAAGACGCCAAGGACGCAGAGAATGAAAAGGAAGGGAGGGGGATTATTAATTGAGGTGGGGGTGGTGGTTGCGATCGCACTCTTGCTTATAATTATTATGCCAGTGGTACTTTCGGAGTTTCGGCTAAATTTGTTGGGGCGATTTTTGTCGCTGGCGATTGTGGCTTTGGGTATTGATTTGATTTGGGGTTATACTGGTTTACTAAGTTTGGGACATGGTATTTTCTTCGGTTTGGGTGGATATGCGATCGCAATGTACCTGAAACTGCAAGTTCCCGCTGGTGAGTTACCTGATTTCATGGGCCTTTATGGAGTTACGGAACTTCCAGGGTTTTGGAAACCTTTTTATTCTTTTCCTTTGACAATAGCTTCTGTGGTACTAATTCCAGGGTTATTAGCAGGATTGTTGGGATATTTAGTATTTCGTAATCGCCTCAAGGGAGTTTATTTTTCGATCTTGACTCAAGCCGGAACTATTGTATTTTTCAACTTCTTTAACAGTCAACAACAACTTTTCAACGGTACGAACGGACTGATAGATTTTACAACTTTGTTTGGGGCAACGGTCAGCAATGCAAAAACGCAGTTTATTTTCTACACGCTAACGGTAGTGGTTCTCGCAATTACCTACGGGATTTGTCGCTGGTTGACAAGTGGACGCTTTGGCAGATTGTTGATAGCGATTCGTGATGATGAAAGTCGGGTACGATTTTCTGGCTACAACCCTACAGATTATAAGGTGTTGGTGTTTACAGTTTCAGGTGCGATCGCAGGTATAGCAGGAGCATTTTACACCCTTCAGAGTGGTTCTGTATCACCCAGAGCAATGGATATTGCCTTTTCGATTTAAATGGTGATTTGGGTGGCTGTAGGGGGACGCGGTACTTTAATTGGGGCGATTGTTGGAACTTTGTTAGTCAATTATGCCCGCACTTTTTTAAGTGAACAATTTGCAGAAATCTGGCTATTTTTCCAAGGCGCACTATTTTTGATAGTCGTTACGGTGCTACCTGACGGCATAGTGGGATGGTTGCGTAGTCAGAATATTTCTCTTTTCAACCGTCGTCAACAAATTGCTACATATCCCACCTTGGAAGAAGACGCACAAGTGCAACATGAACGCGAAAATATTGTGGAAACTGAAAACGTAACTGTTAGTTTTGACGGTTTTAAGGCGCTAAACCAGCTAAACTTTAGTATGGATGTGGGTGAATTACGAGTAGTAATTGGCCCAAACGGTGCGGGAAAGACAACGTTTCTTGATGTGATTACTGGGAAAGTGCAACCAACAGTTGGGCGAGTTTTATTCAAAGGTAAAAATCTCCGTTCTTTACCTGAACATAAAATTGCGCGATTGGGAATTGGGCGCAAGTTTCAAACACCCCGAATTTACTTAAATTTAACGCCTCGTGAAAATCTAGAAATTACTAGCAATCCCAATAAAAATGTTTTTTCTACTTTGTTTGGGCGTTCTAATGCTATTGAGAAGAATAATATTAAAGGATTATTAGAAACTATTGGTTTAACTCCTAAAGCAGACATCAGAGCAGGTTTACTTTCCCACGGAGAAAAGCAACGTTTAGAAATTGGCATGTTAGTAGCACAATCACCTGACTTATTACTCGTTGATGAACCAGTTGCAGGTTTAACAGATGAAGAAACCTACAATATTGGCGAACTACTTTTAGCACTAGCGCAAAGTCATTCAATTTTAGTCATTGAACATGATATGGAATTTGTGCGTCAAATTGCCCAAAAGGTGACAGTGCTACATGAAGGTTCGGTGCTGTGCGAAGGTAATTTTGAGGAAATCCAAAATGACTCTCGCGTTATTGAAGTATATTTGGGAAAACAGAAAGACTAATAAGATTACAATGATTTTCAAATGGATAATCATCATTAAAAATGAATCACTAAATTGAAATAATATTTTTTTATAGCCAAAGAATAATTTATTAAATCTTTACATAGAATATAAATCATGAATATTTTATAAAGTATAATTTTTTTTATCAAAAAAAAAACAAGAAGTTAATATTATAAAAATCAAAGCCAACTAATGTTGCGTGTTCAAATTTAACTCCATACTTACAGAAACAGGAATAAATCCGATGAATATAGTTTCGTCATTTTTTCTTACTGCTGCAATTACAGTTATTGGTGCGTCTACTTCCGTTGCACAAGCAGCCATCATCCAGAATGGGGGATTTGAAACGGGAGACTTTACAGGATGGACTACTTCTAATTTGACTTACAGTGGAGTGGCAAATAATAGTACTGGTATTTTTCCACATAGTGGTAATTACTTTGCTTATTTAGGTACTATTGGTAGTATCGGGTTTGTGTCGCAGAATATCCTTACAACAGTTGGTCAGACTTACGAACTCAGTTTGTTTTTAAAGAATCAGAGTCAGGGTGCGTTCCCCAATCAGTTTCAGATATTTATTAATGGCGATAATATCTTCAATCAAGTTAATATTGACCCCCCAGATTACACCAAATACTCGTTTAACTTTATAGCAACAGCAGCATCTACAGAATTGAAATTTGGTGTTCAAAACGACCCTGCACATTTATTTTTAGACGATGTTAATGTTATTGCCATTTCTGTTCCTGAACCCCTTTCACTTGGTGGGATAGTAGTTGCTGGTGTTATCGGGTTATGGATGAAGCGTAAGTAAAATTCATTTGCAGTCACTTTTACTATGCTAAAAATCTCTAACCTTGACGTTTACTATGGCGAAAGCCATATTCTCCGCAATGTAGATTTGAGCGTACCATCTGGGCAAATGATCTGCCTGATTGGACGCAATGGTGTGGGAAAAACTACCCTACTCAAAACAATTATGGGTTTACTCAAACCCCGCAGCGGTACAATTAACTTAGCTGGAGAATTAATCAACTCCAAATCTCCCGACCAAAGGGCAAAGTTGGGAATTGGTTATGTCCCCCAAGGACGAGAAATTATCCCCCGTTTGACAGTTAAAGAAAATTTGCTGCTGGGGTTAGAAGCGAGACGCAAACCAGTAAAAAAAGCAGAAATTCCAGAAGAAGTTTTTAGCTTATTCCCGGTATTAAAAACGATGCTTTCGCGGATGGGTGGTGATTTGAGTGGAGGACAGCAGCAACAATTAGCGATCGCCCGTGCTTTAATGGGGGAACCTCAATTACTCGTCTTAGATGAACCCACGGAAGGTATTCAACCCTCCATCATCCTGGAAATTGAAGCCGCAGTCCGCCGCATCGTCGAAACTACAGGCATTTCAGTTTTATTAGTAGAGCAACATTTGCACTTTGTCCGTCAGGCGGATTACTATTATGCTATGCAAAAAGGTGGCATTGTCGCCTCCGGTTCTACAGCCGAACTCAGCCAAGATGTGATTCAACGCTTTTTAGCGGTTTAATTTCTGATATTTCTATATCAATTGTCTCAGAAGCAATCAAATCTGCTGCTTCTTGTAAAAGCTCATTTTGTTCCTTTTGAATTGTTTCTAAGCGACTAGAAATTTCTGCTAATCGCTGTTGTTTATATGGTTGAAAACTTTCCGGTGGCAAAGCTGGCAGATTATCAGTTGTTTTAGGAGCTGTGATTCGTTGAACACCAAAACTGCCAACTTTAATTAAGGATAAAAAGCTAACTTTAATAAAAGCCTGAATTAATTTTATCGGTACTTGGAGTATTGACCAACTAGCTGTTTCGATCAAGCGGACAATTGCTTTGATGATGCTCCAAAGTAGAGCAAGTGCAAACAGCAAAATCACTATACTAATAATTGGGTGATTAGTCGCCCAACCTAGTATTTGAACTAACCTAAAAAATATCGGGTGTTGTGTCAGCCAATCACTTGCAGAAGATGCGATCGCATCTTTAACTGCTCCCGATGTTGTACTCTTAAATTTATCAGCAGTTTGCCAACTTTGTTCTAAGCTTGTCGTAACTGTATCAATTGCTCTATCAGTTGTTGTAGTGGCTGTTGCCTTCAAAGACTCCCCAACTTGTTGTGCTGAGTTATTTAGAGAGTTAACATTTTCATCTACAAAATCTCTTACATTTTGTAAGCCTTGTAAAACTCCATTAGGCAAATGTATGTCTATTTGAGATGCCATAAAACATTTCACCGAGGTTGAAATCTAACCCGCAACCCATCTTTAGGGCGATTAGTGGGAACCCTAACTGTTTCTAAACTTTGATTGGGTAATATCTCCCAATGATAACTACGTAGAAGATGAGCAGCAACAATCTTCATTTCCATTTTGGCAAAGGCTATACCAATACAGATGCGTGGCCCACCACCGAAACCAACTAAACTAAAAGGATACTTTTTGTGTTCTTGGCGCTGGGGACTGAAACGATCTGGATCAAAACGCTCTGGTTCAAGGTAGATTTCCTTTAGGCTATGAGTTATTACAATTGAATAAAGTAATTGCCAACCAGCAGGAACGTGATAACCTTTAAACTCAAAGTCTTTAATCACGCCACGAAACCCGCTTGCGACAGGTTGATGTAATCTTTCTACTTCCCATAAAACCTGCTCTAAATAGGGCATTTTACCCAATTGTTCTAAATCTAAATCACCTTTACTTGCAAGTTGCAATTGTTCTTCTCTGGCTTTTTCGAGTACTTCTGGATGACGGGCTAACTCTACACACAACCAAGTCAGCATCGAAGTAGTTGTTTCGTGTCCAGCAAAGAGTAACAGTAATGCCTGGGCGATGAGTTCTTTTTCACTCATCCGGTTACCTTCTTCATCTTGGGCTTGCACTAATAAACTCAGAGCATCTTTAGTTGGATTTTGCTGACGTTCTCTAACGACTTGAGTTAGATGCTCTAAAATCTGATTACGAGCTGCTATGGCTTTACCAAATGTCGTAAATGGTAAGGGCAACGGATTAATCGCAAACAGTCCATTTGTCATGACTGCAAACAACTGGCTAAAGCGCACACATTCGGGGCCAGGACGCGTACCCAGCAGTAATTGACTGGCAATATCAAACGTCAGTTGTTTAAATTCTTGCAACCAAGTAAACTCCTGTTTTTTCTCCCACTTTTGGAGATAGCCGCGTGTGATATCTTCCATTGTGGAGACATAATTCGCTAATGCTGGGCCATGCAACGCCGGCATCATCAAGCGGCGGTTTCTGCGGTGTTCCTCTCCATCTTGCAGAAAAAGTGATTCACCCAGTAATGTCTTGAAATTATCAGGCCATCCCTCGCGCCAAGAAAAATTTTCCATTTGGCTTGACAAAACGAACTCTAGTGCCTCCGGCCCTGCCATAACCACAGTTGGTCTGCCAAAAAGATGAGTTTTGAAGATGGTCCCATACTGGCGATAGCGCTTTTTAGCAAAATCGCGGTCGAAAATAAAGGAGAGTGTTTCACCTAATATAGGTATACCAAAGCTTCCAGGAGGAATTTGATTACTTTTCATATGTTAACTTTATGTTGCTCCAACAACTCTGGGCAAGGCGCTGCCTTGTCTTTGCTTCTCTCTCTAACTCGAAGCACTAGTATAAAACCGCAACGCAAACCGCCAAAACCAAGTGGAAACCAAAAACAATGCTACTGCTAATATTGCCGCACCTATCAACCAACTAATTTCACTCCGACCCAACAGCGCTTGGGCTGGTACAGTAGTTAAAAAAGCTACTGGCATCACAAAGGTGAAGAAAAAGCGGTAAGCAGTGGGATATGCGGCGATGGGATATCGTCCAGCTTCCAACAAACCACTCAACACTTCGGTAACGTTGTATATTTTGACGAACCAGATACTCGTCGCTCCTAGCAGAAACCACAGGCTGTACAGAATCACCAAGCTGAACAATAACGGCAGCACACCAAGTAGATAGTTGCCTATCCCTACACCGAGACGTTTACCTGCGTAGCCAATAATAATACTACCAAAAACTAGATCCGGCAGTCCCCAAGGTGAAAGGGTATGGGTGGAAAGCCAAAACTGACTGCGGATAGGTTTTAATAATATAAAGTCCAAAGTACCTTCTTGGACATGGTGGACAATGCGATTCAAGTTCGACGCCAGAAAAGTAGCAGAAAATCCTTGTAGTAAGGTAAAAATTCCGAGAACTACTAAAGCTGCTTCCCATGACCAGCCACTAAAAGTGTAGCCAGTGCGGTAAAACAAGAATAGTCCAAAGAGGCTACCTGCAAGATTTCCCAAGCTGCTGAGGGTGGCTATGAAAAAGTTAATCCGATACTCTAACTCGGCTGCGATCGCAGCACTCCAAAATAGTCTTAATACTTTCAAATATCTTTGCATTTTGCACCCATAACATAAAATATGCTATCTGTAATTACATTTCCCAAGATTACACAATAACTTTACGTAAATTTAATATTACTTTTTATTCAGGAAAATTGCTAAACGTTAAGATGTGGTGGATCTATTGTTGAAAGGTAAGAAATTCTATGCATCTGGATTTACCACACCTGGTTAAATCAATTGGCTACTTTGGGGTATGGGCAATTGTCTTTGCTGAATCTGGCTTGTTAATTGGTTTTTTTCTGCCTGGAGATAGTTTATTGTTCACTGCTGGATTTGTCGCATCTCAGAATTTACTGAACATTTGGGTTCTGATTTTTGGTGCTTTTATTTGTGCAGTCTTAGGTGACAATGTTGGCTATTTTACTGGGCATAAATTTGGCAGAAGACTATTTTCAAAGGAAGATTCATGGTTGTTTCATAAAAAACATCTTGTTAAAACCCAAAACTTTTATGAACAGCACGGTAAAAAAACGGTTGTTTTAGCACGTTTTTTACCCATTGTACGGACTTTCGCGCCAATTGTGGCTGGGATTGGTGCGATGCATTATCGCACATTTATGTCTTACAACTTAGTCGGTGGCTTTCTTTGGACATTCGGCATTACCATGTTAGGGTTTTTCTTAGGGAAATCTCTGCCACCTGAACAGGTAGATAAGTATTTGTTACCGATTATTGGATTAATTATAGTTATTTCTTTAGTGCCATCGATTATTCATGTAATACAAGAAAATAGAGCAAACAAAAGTTGAAATGTTTTTCGTAGCTTCTTAATAGATGTTTTATTGTAGAGACTAAGTATATTGATTTACTGAAGTAATAGACATCAGAGCTTGATAATACCTCATGACTTCCTTAAACATCAACCTCTACCTATTCCTAGAAAATCTCGTCTTTTTTCTAATTGCCACACTTTTTATTGTGGTTGTGAGCTGGGGGTGGAAAGACACAAAGCCCTTTACCATACCTCTACCACTTCCCAGTTGGAATAAGGTTTGGTTCCTATCAGTGCAACTGCTTGGAGTATTGCTGCCATTAGTCGCCATGCTATTGTGGGGTGAACGCACTGTCTTAACTGTGCTTGGTTGGTATTTTATCATGTTAGGGTTGCAAATCATCTCTGAGATAGTAACGCTCAGGCAGTTGCAAAATGTAGTGTGGGTGATGGTTCCTTATATATACCTGCCTTACCGCTTCTGGCAGTTGTATGAGGGTTTGACACTTTTAGGTTCTAAAAGCGAGTTGCTGTGGGTACGATATTTATTGGTTTTTGAATTGGTGCTGTGGATTGTTAGCTACGCTATAAATCTGTCTCAATCACCACGGCTGTTTCGCTCTTAAGTAAAATCAAACTCTGACGTTAGCTAGGGATTAATCGCAGAATTAGCCATTTTTACCAAAAAAGTGCGTTCGCCTGCTTTCAACCCAACAATATATTGTGCACCTTGTTGTCTCCAAGTCAAGGTAGCATCTGAACAATTAGCACCACAAGTAAAATCCACAAAATAGCCAGTAATACCCTTAGCTAAGGATACAGGTTTACCAGTCAGGCGCGGTGTTTTGCTGGTTACAGCTTCAGCGGAAAGGACACCCAAACGACAAGCAGTTCCACCGTTACAGTCGGGACTGAAACCGAGTAAAATATCGTACTTCTTTTGTGTAGCAGCTTCTATAATTGCGTAAATTGGATTTTCCCCATCTGACTCAGGAATAAACTTCGGCAATAAAATCTTAATTTGAGTCTTTTGCTTTAATTTGGGCAGAATAGATTTAAAAACTGGGTGTGGCTGGATTTTACTCTGCTGTGCTATTAGTTGGGACTGGTTGTTTATAGTCGCTATGGCTGACTTGTGAAAGCTGCTAACGCTGACTAATAAAAATACGGCACACACAGCACTGTTATTTCAGAAGCTTAAAATCATCTTTTAAAACCTATATCATCTAAAGTACTTATTTGTAATACCCATTTTGAGGATCAAATTACGTATTAAAGAGCGCTTGGAGTCAGATAGACTGAAGAAGAAATTGCTTAATAAGTTTTTATAATTTTGTTATGAGTACTGATTCATCTGTTAATTCCCCCGATAAATCTGAATCCACATTCGGGAAGCGTTTGAGAAACTTCTTGATTGTAATGGTAGCGATCGCTCTAGGCGTTGCCCTGATCTTAGGATTGCGAACTGAAACAACCTCGGTTTCCCTTGCCAAGTTAAGCGATTCGTCCACACCGCTAGAAGTAGCAATCAGTAACGGCAAACCATCTTTAGTAGAGTTTTATGCAGATTGGTGTACTGTCTGTCAAAAAATGGCACCAGATATCGCTCAACTAGAAACAGAGTATGCTGACAAGATGAATTTTGTCATGCTGAATGTGGATAATACGAAGTGGCTACCAGAGATGTTGAAATATCGGGTGGATGGGATTCCCCATTTTGTATTTTTGAGTCAGCAAGGGGAAACCATAGCCCAAGCGATCGGTGATCAACCTCGGACGATTATGGCTAGCAACTTAGAAGCTTTGGTTACTGGTTCGTCTCTCCCCTATGCTGAAGCTAGCGGGAAAGTTTCTAAATTTTCAGCCCCAGTAGCACCAGCGGCTAGTCAAGATGATCCCCGCAGTCATGGCAGTCAGGTGGTAAATTAGCAAAAACAACAGGATCTTGAAGTTTGGGCGATAAAAAGGAAATCCAAAGCAGGCAGACTTCCTTAATGCGATCGCCCCAAAACTTCACTTTTACAGCAGAATTCAAGTATTTGAACCACATCTGTCGTAGGGGCGCAAGGCCTTGCGCCCCTACCGCGTGGTCTATTTACCTGAAAATAGCTGTAATGTCTGTCAAAAGCTCGCTTGTCCCGCCACCAAGTATGCGATCGCATCAAGCCATCTTGAAAGCAACTTGGGATTTGTGTAGCGGAAGTTGGGAATGTATCAGTATTGAAGCGATCGCAGCCCGTGCTGGGGTAGGTAAACCTTATTCTATTATCCAAAAGCCAAAATTGATTCACCTTTACAGAATAGATTGCCGCTTGAGACACTTCTGAGCGTACATTAGTTCGTCAGACCTGGCAATTAGTTGTTCTAGCGACATATTGGTTTCTGGTGAGTAACGCTCTATGCCCATACTTATCGAAATTTGATAGCTACGGTTTTGCTGTTGATTAAAGTTGGCGATATTTGCTTGCAGACGCGCTTGGATGCTATCAGCGTCCTTAAAGTAGCTGGAAATGAAAACAATGAACTCATCTCCACCCAAGCGGGCAACAATATCCGAACTCCGAAAACTTTGTTTGAGTAATTGAGCAGCATCAACAATCAAGGCATCTCCCATGTCGTGACCAAGAGTGTCGTTAATCTGTTTTAGCCCATCTAAATCAATGAAGATAACCCAGCAAAAAACTTTCATGCGGTGAGCAATTTTTAACTGTTGTTCAGCCAGCAGGAAGAAGCCACGTCGATTATGTAAACCTGTTAGTTCATCGGTCAGCGATAACTGCTTTACTTTCATCTCTGCTTGTTTGCGGTTGTGAACTTCCTGAATGAGTTCCATCTGAGCGATCGCCTGCCGAGTTAGGCAGCGGAGTGCATCCAACTGTTGGTAACTTAGTACACGAGGAACGGTATCAATCACACACAACGTTCCGACGGGAAAACCATTGGGCGTAACTAGTGGAACGCCAGCATAAAAACGAATTCTGGAATTACCTTTGACTAGGGGATTGTTAGCAAAGCGATCGTCCTTGATGGTGTTGGGAACCACTAATATATCCTCTAGTTGAAGAATGGCATGGGAGCAAAAAACCCAGTCTCTGGGTGTTTTTCTAGCTTTTAGTCCAGCATGAGATTTAAACCATTGGCGATCGGCATTAACTAAGTTAATTAAAGCAATTGGCGTCTTACAAATGTTGGCAGCAAGAGCAGTTAGGTCATCAAATACTTGTTCGGGTAAGGTATCCAGAATATTGTAATCCGTCAAAGCTTTGAGCCTTTCTGCTTTATTTTCAGTTAAAGGAACAGCTTGGGTTTTCACAGATGAGTGTCTGAGCCTTAACCAGGAAAGTCTGGTACGGTGGAAATTTTGCAACAACTGTAGGGTTACCTGTCCAGTATGAAGGCTGCGTAATTTAAACATATGTGCAACAAAAATCAATATTTAGTTGAATATACTGAAACATTGTATGATCTGATTTTCGGTTCAGCCTAATAATCTCCCTTTTGGAGTAGATGCATGTTAAAGGGCAAGGGGGAAAGGTGAGTTCAAACCGCAATTCCATTCACCTTTTCCCCAAAACCCGAAAAGTATTGTTACATAATCCTCTTCATGCCTTTAGTTTGCTCTGTTGTTCATGTCACCTAACTTTAACTGTGCAAATTCCCTGAGTATGCAGATGCTTACAAGGTCTTGTACCCAAAGCTAGGTTGAAAATTATCAAGGTAGGTTAAAAATTATCAAAACTTATTAAGGTGTGAGAGTTCTTCGTCAATATTTGATGTTTTTTATACTACTAATTTTGATAATATGCATAAAAGTATCGAGGGACGGCTTCCAACCCTCAGTACTTATCCTTATGGTCTGTTCTCTAGCAAAGGCTGCGCCGAGCTTGGTTCTCCGTAGGAGTACGGAAGCAGCGAGTCAATCAATTTTGGATTTTGGATTTTGGATTTTGGATTTTGGATTGACCCCGACCACAAGGGTATGGGGCAAGCCGAATTTTAGATTGAGAATTTTGGATTTGTTCCGCCCACGAAAGCGTTGCGGGACGTTCGCGTTAGCGTCTCCAAGAGTTGTCCGGAGCGGGGCATGAACCGAAAAATCTTTTATCTAAAATCTTTTATCTAAAATTCGCACTCAAGAGACATCAAGAAATAGACAACCAACCAGAACGGTGAAATAATTTTCTCTCCCTGGAGCAATTTCCACTAACACATCAAGCTCGAATTAGTCTTTATACGACTCCAAAACACCACTGCGAATCATTAGTTGTGGCCAAAACAATACAAAAAATCCCATCCATGTCACTACAGGAATAGAGACGAGAACTGTTAGCCAGATAGTTTTAAATAGTAACCAGCTACCACTAATCAGTGTTACACCTGTGAGAACTATAGACCAGGGTTGACACCACCAAGGTTTGTAATTCCAGGGACTTACGGGCTTTTGTTCAGACATTGGTTTTATTTAATAAAACTCCAAATTTTCCTTTAACAATTTTTAGGAGAAATGCAGATAAATTCAATGGTATTACTATAGCGCTTCTCGTTTGTATTCAATACACTTTGACCTAACTCCTTTTAGGAGAGAGGCTTTGAATCTTACCCCCTAACGCTACCTGACTTTTCACGGTATCTGGAAAACCTCACTTCTATTTCTCTCTCCTAAAAGGAGGAGCCACTGCGCCCTTGCGCTCTGCCGACTTGTTCGCGCAGCGTCTCCCCTTGGGAGAAGCATGTGGCGTCAGAGACTTTGAATTTTCCCCCTTCCCGACACGGGAAGGGGGTTAGGGGGTTAGGTTTTTCGTGGGCTTTTCCACATGACCTGAATTGTCAGCTAACGCTACAAGGGTTGGGGGAGAGGTGTAAATCCTGTCCTTAACCCAAGCGTATTGTGATCTGAGCGTGACGGGTTTGCCAGATATACATCAATCTTCAACTATCTCCAACAACTGCGTCTCACTTAACTGCGTAATTCCCAAAGATAGCGCTTTTTCTAATTTAGAACCTGCATCTTCTCCTACCACCAAATAATCGGTTTTTTTACTTACTGAATCAGTCACTTTTCCCCCAGCTTTTTGAATCAAAGCCTTCGCATCATCTCGCTTTAAGGTTGGTAATGTACCCGTAATTACAAAAGTTTTGCCTGCAAACTTTTGATTACCATCACCAACTGTTTTTGTTGACTCTGTGGCAGTTAATTGCAATCCTTCTGCTTGCAAACGTTCTATCAAACTTTGGTTGGCGTCAATCCGAAACCACTGGTATACAGATTGGGCAATTTCAGCACCGATACCGTAAATTCCTTCAATATCTGATTGCTTTGCTGTCGCTAACTGGTCTACAGTGAAATATTTCTGAGTCAACAATTGGGCATTTACACTGCCAACGTGACGAATGCCTAAACCATACAATACCCTTGACCAAGGTTGGTTTTTTGATTGAGCGATCGCATCTACCAACTTTTCTGCTGACTTTTGCCCCATCCTTTCCAATGCAGATAATTTCTCTGCTGTCAACTCATATAAATCGGCGACGGAATGCACCAAAACTTTATCAACGAGTTGATATACCAACTTTTCGCCCAAGCCTTTAATATCCAAGGCATCACGACTTACCCAATGTTCAATGGAACCTTTGAGAATCGCAGCACAGGAAGCATTGACGCACCGAGTTACCGCCTCACCTGATTCTCGCACCACTGGTTGACCGCAGACTGGGCAATCAGTGGGCATAATAAAGGGTTGGGTGTCAGCAGGGCGGAGTTCTTTGATTACCCTTACCACTTCTGGGATGATTTCCCCAGCTTTGCGGACAATGACAGTATCGCCAATGCGGATATCTAATTGAGCAATGCGATCGCTATTATGTAAAGTCGCGCGGGAAACTGTTGTTCCCGCCAGTTGCACGGGGCGCATCTCGGCTAATGGGGTTAACGCTCCCGTTCGTCCCACATTCACAGCAATATTTTCCACACGGGTGGGTGCTTCTTCGGCTGGGTACTTCAAAGCGATCGCCCAGCGAGGGAATTTCTGCGTAAACCCTAGCTGTTCTTGAAGTTTAAAAGAATTCAGCTTCACTACTACCCCATCAGTCATGTAGGGTAAATTCAGCCGTTCTGTATCCCAGTATTCATAATATTTTGCCACTTCTGCGATCGAGGCACACAGTTTGTGGTTGGGGTTGACTCGAAAACCCATCTTTTCCAATAACTCCAATGCTTCCCATTGGGTATTGGCAATACTGGTGTCATCTCTACCAGGAATGTGCAAGGTGTAGCCAAAGAAATCTAACCGCCGTTTAGCGACAATGCGGGAGTCTAATTGCCTGAGTGTACCAGCTGCGGCATTACGGGGATTGGCAAATAATTGCTCACCTGCTTTTTGCCTTTGCGAGTTAATTTGTTTAAATACTTCCAACGGCAAAAACGCCTCGCCTCGCACTTCCACCTTTTCCAGAATTTCTAACCCTTCAAAATTCAAACGCAAGGGAATTGAGCGAATTGTCCGCACATTTTGGGTGATATCTTCACCCGTCACCCCATCACCTCTAGTTGCACCCCTAACTAGAATGCCATTCTGGTAGGTAAGAGCCAAAGCAGAACCATCAATTTTAAGTTCAGTGACATATTCCACTGAGTCTATTTTAGATACTTGTCGCCGCCACCGCTGATCCCAAGCTTGCAACTCATCAATATTGAATGCATTCTCCAAACTGTACAGAGGGATATTATGCCGCACCGAGGTAAACTGCGTATGCCTAAGCTCACCTACGCGCTGAGTCGGACTATCGGGTGCCGTCAATTCTGGATACTGAATTTCCAGTTGTTGCAATTCTCGATATAGCTGGTCATAGACTGCATCCTCCATAATTGGAGCATCTAAAACGTAATAAGCATAGCTGGCTTGTTGCAATAACTGGCGCAATTCTTCTGTACGCTTTACTTCCGGCTTAATCTGGGTCATTAGACTTATTACACAATACCTAGCGAATAGAATAGCCTGCATAAGCAGAGAGAAGTCTGAGCGGAGGCTTCCTCCAATCAGAACTTCGGAGCTTTGTTTGGGTAGCCACGACTTGTAGTCGTTGGGACTTAGCGATCCCAGTCTTCGACTTCATATAAAAATCGAGTTTTGCCAATCAGTTTACGATTAGCAGAGGTACTTTGGACAAACACAACATACTTTTCTAGGTTACTCGGTTTAATCCTAATCGTTGCATCCATCGGTAGACCTAACATTTCTCGTGCCGCACCTCCTTCAAATAAATCACCCGTTCCCCGATCCATTAAGATAATTTCTTTTTGAGCCTGGATAGTTTCTGTTTTTGTGAATTCGTAGAAACCCCTCCCAACTTTAAAACTCAAACCATTTTCCAATACAAACGCTTTAATTGAAATATCTTGTTCAACCTCTAAAATCTGGAAACGCCCGGGAGTAACTGCCCGTAAATCAGCGGATTCGTAATAGGATGTTGCTTCCCGGTTCATCATGGTGTTAAATATTTTATTTAACCCCCGGCTCATGCGTCCTTGGTCAATTACTTCTTGTTCATAAGCTTGTAGCTGTTCATTAGAAGATTGTTGGTAGCAAACTGCTAAAAACAAGTCACTAATATATGAAAACTGGTCTAAGTTGATATGAAAACCGCCAGACTTTTCTGCAAGTTCTTGATAAAAAGGAGTAGCATGAGGGCGATTGAGCGCTTGAACACCGTAAACTGTAATTTCTGCCTCGGCTAATTTATCTAACTCTTTGCGCCAATTCAGTTTTTTAGGATTGTGTGCTGGAGGATGGGGAATATCATCGCCAATCAAAACCAGTGATTTTGTTGCTGATTTTGACCAAGATAAAGATTGGGATTCATGTAATACCAACTCGTAACATTCTGGTGCATCTCCACCGCCAGTAGGTGCGACATTTTGCACAAAATCACAGATAGCATCAACATCACCGGATATATTAAATGTTTTGGTGACATAAGTTGAGCCTTCATCGCAGTAGTCACCATGAGCAATAATCCCAATCCGAATCAAGGGAATTTCGTCTATCAGTCTGGTAACGGTATTTTTGATTTTTCGCCGTACCTGAGTAAGACAAGGATACATACTCCCAGTTGTATCAAAACTGAAAACAATCTCAATATTATTACTAGTCATCTGCTCACCTAAATTAATATTTAATTTTTAACTTACAAAATTACAAATGGCACGCAATCATGGTTAAAAATTTTACAGGTAAACCGCCAATTATCATTGCTCACCGAGGCGCTAGCGGCTATCGTCCAGAACATACTTTGGCTGCTTATGAATTAGCAATCGCACTTGGGGCTGATTATATTGAACCTGATTTAGTTTCCACTAAAGACGGTGTTTTAATTGCTCGTCACGAAAATGAGATTTCTGAAACCACCGACGTTGCTAGCCATGCAGAATTTGCTCATCGTCAAACCACTAAAATAATTGATGGCGAATCAAAAACTGGCTGGTTTACTGAAGATTTTATCCTGGCAGAACTGAAAACACTACGAGCCAAAGAGCGAATTCCTCAACTGCGTAGGCGTAGCCCGCCGCAGGCATCGCAAAATACCGCCTATGATGGACTCTTAGAAATTCCCACGCTGCAAGAAATCATCGATTTAGCCAAAAGTAAAAGTGCCGAAATTAATCGGGCGATCGGCATTTACCCAGAAACTAAATACCCAACTTACTTTAAATCTATTGGGTTAGCCCTAGAAACACCCCTACTTGCAACTTTGACAGCCAACGGTTATCAGGGAGCTAATGCACCTGTTTTTATTCAGTCTTTTGAAGTGAGTAATTTACAAGATTTATCCACAAAGACTGATTTACCTTTAGTGCAATTGCTTAATAACAGTGGTAAACCGAATGATTTTGTAGTTAGTGGTAATGAGCGTACCTATGCAGATTTAGCAACTGCATCAGGTTTAAGGGAGATTGCTAAATATGCACAGGCGGTTGGTATTCATAAAAATTTGCTGGTTCCTAGAGATAGTAGTGGTAAATTGCGTAGACGCGGAGCGGCTTGTCGCCAGACATCGCCCACATCTTTAGTCACAGATGCTCATGCGGCTGGTTTGCTGGTTCATGTCTGGACTTTCCGCAATGAACACTGCTTTTTACCGCTGGACTTTCAAGGAAATCCCCAAGGGGAATATGAACTATTTTTTAGCTTAGGTGTTGATGGCGTATTTAGCGACTACCCAGATACGGCTTTTGCTGTGAACGAAAAGCTTCGGTTTAAAATTTTAGGACTTACGCCCTGAAAACCTGAAACATCCACTAATGCAAAGACTGCATACATTCAAACGATAACTAAGAGGATGTTTGAAAAGTATTGTATTAACATTAAAAGCTCGGAAACCTAACCCCCCTAGCCCCCATTTCTTATGAGTGAATGGGGGTTTCAAAGCCTTTCTCCGCTTGCCTAACGGCAGGCTGACGCCAACGGGAAGAGGAATGGAAGTGGGGTTTTTAGTAATACTTTACGACTTTTCAAACATCCTCTAAACGGGCGTTGTATGAAGTTGATGCAACATAACCAAAAGATTCCCCACTTCTTAAAGAAGTGGGGAATCTGAATCTTTTTATTTTCACAAACTAGTCATCACCTGAGCTAATTGATTAGATAAATCTACTACAGACTCCTGGCATTTGTTAAATAAAACGCCAGCTAAAAAATAATAATCGCCAGAATAAAAGGCCATTTTATTTTCTCGGAGTTCTTCTATATGTTTCTTTACCTTAGGATCAGAGCTATAGTAGCCAAATTGCAAAGGTAATACCATGAACTTTTGAACACAATATCCATTTTCTTTCGCTAGGTTCAACGTACTTATGGGATTAGAAAAGCTAGATATTAAAACCAACACATTTTCATAACCTAACGACAAAAGCTCATTGGTAACTGTGGCTCCATCTACGCCCCCAAATAAGAGTGGCATATAAATATCATTATCTGGTGCGGGGAGATATGGTGGATTTGCTACAAGATACTCTGCATCAGGTTTAGAAGAATTAAACAAAGATGAATTATGGATTATGTATTTATTAGTGAGATTATATTCATCGATGGTTGAATTGGCGACTTTCCATGCAGAAGTATTTAATTCAAATCCCTGAATTAGACCATTAAACTTGTTTCTTAATAAGGAATTAATTACAGGACTACCATCTCCTGAACCAAACTCCACAATAGATTCGGAATTTTTACAATTTCTGATCACAAAGCTTTCTAAGCAGTTGGAGTAGAAATTAGATTCTTCAGGACAAAAAAAGATATCTTTCATTTGACTGCAATTCAATGTGTAAGGTATAATCAATGTGATAGAAGGTTATTTACTACCTTAAATTCAAGGCAACAAATAACCGTTCCTTTAGGAAAGAAGTCTCACTAAAGAAATTGGGTTGTAGGTGGATTTGCAATAGAATGATTTAGAAATGTGAAATTAGCAATGCCAGAAAGAATCTGCCATTTTTAATTCCTAATTTTTTAGATTGCTTACATGAGTCAGGCGGCTTGTTCTGCTTCGCGGATTGATCGCACAACAGCAGCAGCGGCGCGATCGCCCATTAGTTTCTCCTGGTCATACCCAAGCACTAATTCCCATGCATCATTGGGATATCGTTCTGCCAAAGGCAAAGCCACATCATCCAACATCCAACGGCCGTGGCGTTCATCTTCTTTGATGTGCAGTTCCCAATAACCCATCGCCGCCTCTGAGAGTCCCAGTCGTTGCGCCGCCGCCAGATAGTTTCTGTAAGCCGCAGGCCCAGCTACCTCAAAATAAGTCAACCCACCGTTATAACGGAGGAAATAGCGTTTGCGATCAGTGGTTAGAAAGCTATGATTAGCGCAAGCTAAGACTTCCCAAGGTACTAAATCGAAATATCCTTCTGGTTCCGTATTCATCCCAAACTCAGCCAGCATTTGAGCAAAAAATGTCGAGTGCTTGCGAGATAAACGACCATTGCCGTATTCTTCTAGCAGGACTCGCACCAGCGTACATTGCATTTCATTAGCAGCACCACCCAATACGTAGCAAAGACGACTACCTTCAACCAAGCCATCAAAGGAGCCGATCGCTAGCAAGTGACAATAGCCAACTTGTGTCATTTCCTCACGGATGTAGCGACTACTCTGTGACAAAGGCGGGTCTAAATCGGCAGATGCACGCTCAATTAAAGCTTGTTTTACATCCAATTGTTGCAGTGCAGCCACATCGATTTGTGCAAGTTCCCACTTTTGCCAAGCAGCTTCAATTTGGTCACGACATGAGTACAAGTAAAGCGATCGCTCATTGGTATAGTGCCGCAAATCGTCGTACCAAAACAGTTTTAGCCGATTAATTCGATAAAGTATCCGCTGAACAAAACGGTGAGCCTGTTCATCAGAGCGATCGTTTTTATAGGCGGCGTGAATTGCTATAGAGAGCATCTGTTCAAACTCACTGGCTCTTGCAGGTTTTAGATCCAGTTGATTGTCCAAATCCTCCATTGCTAGCAGTTCTATAAATTGCTCCTCAGCACGTTGGTACTTGGTAATTGTCCTTTCTTCTGTTTGCGTGCTATTTTTTGCAGCCCCAGCGTTAGGAAATATAACTAAATTGCTTTGCATGGAATCTTCGGTAGCTTTGTAAAAGTGAGAAATTAATTTCACCTCTAACACTTAGGTTTTCACATAAGTAGCTTTCTGTACCTCTTTCCCTGGTTATAAAGAAAGATTAAGTTTAGAAGAATACAGGGCATTGGGCATCGGGCACTTGTACTGAGCGAACGCAAGAGCGTCTCGTAGAGAAGCCGTTGGCGCAGCCTCTCCAAGAGTTGTATTGGGCATTGGGCATGGGGAATGAAGTCTTTAATACTCGCTGACGAGTCTTTGAACTCCGTTAATAAGTCTTTAATACTCGCCGACGAGTCTTTGAACTCCGTTAATAAGTCTTTGATACTCGCCGACGAGTCTTTGAACTCCGTTAATGAGTCTTTAATACTCGCCGACGAGTCTTTGAACTCCGTTAATGAGTCTTTAATACTCGCCGATGAGTCTTTGAACTCCGTGAATGAGTCTTTGATACTCGCCGACGAGTCTTTGAACTCCGTTAATAAGTCTTTGATACTCGCCGACGAGTCTTTGAACTCCGTGAATGAGTCTTTGATACTCGCCGACGAGTCTTTGAACTCCACTCCTCTGCTCCTCTGCCCCCACTCCCCCCTATTTACGGCGCTTTCGTCTGTTGCTCAATCTGCTTACTTGGCGGAATCTCTTCAAGAGGAATCAGCGCTTCGATCACCGACTTCACAATTGGGGCGGCGACAGTAGAACCATAGGCACTTTCTCCTTTTGGCTCATCCACCACTGCAAACACTACATAGCGAGGAGATTCCACTGGCAAAATAGCCACGAAGCTGGTCATTCTAGCACCCTTGATGTAGCCGCCATTAGGACTAGCTTTTTGGGCTGTACCAGTTTTACCAGCAATCCGATATCCCGGAATTTGTGCCGCTTTCCCACTGCCGTCAGTAACAACAGTTTCCATCATTTGCACAACCTTTTGGGTTGTTGCAGCTGAGAAAATTTGGCGGGGGATGGTGCGAGGGGGTGAATCATGCATCTGCCCTTTGCTATCAATCAGCCCCCGAACTACATGGGGTGTGACCAATTTACCGCCATTGGCTAAAGCACCGTGCATTTGCACTAGCTGTAACGGTGTCATGGAAAAGCCTTGTCCAAAGGAAGTAGTAGCTGCCTCAATTGGCGAAGCGATAAATTCTTCTTGACTTTTGAGCCGACCGCCAACTTCAAAAGGTAAATCTGTATCAACTTTTTGTCCTAGTCCCAAGCGTTCTAGCCAGTTGTAGTAGATTGAAGGCTTTAAGCGTTGGATAATTTGCACCATGCCAATGTTGCTGGAATATTGCAAAATCTGAGCGATGCTGATTCGCCCATTAGCATTACTCATCGCATTTTTGATGGTGTAATTAGCGACTCGAATCGAACCGGAGTCATTAAACATATCATCTGGTTTGATGACACCATTTTCCAGAGCGATCGCCACATTCAAAGGCTTGAAAGTCGATCCCGGTTCATAAAGATCCGCCACCGTCCAGTTTTTAAATAGGGAGATATTAGCTTTAGAGTATTCATTAGGGTTATAGTTAGGCTGAGAAACCAGGGCCAGTAAGGAACCATCCAACGCATCCATCACAATTACCGCTCCCCGTTTGGCGTTAAACTTCTCCATCTGTTGTTTGAGCGCAACGCGAGCAATTCGTTGTAAACGGCTATCGATAGTGAGTTGCAGTTGCAAATCATCAAAATGTAGAAAACCTTCGGGCGCATGATCCGGCATCAAGTCCCCATTACCCGACCGACTGAGCCGCACCGTTTGCACAGGACGTTCTAGCAACTTCTCTTGAGAGTATTCCACACCTGCTTGACCACGACGGTCAAGATTCACATAGCCCACTACATCAGCAACCAAATCATCTGGCGGGTAATATCGGGAGTATTTTTGAATCCACTCCAAGCCATTTAAGCGCAAAGAGATGACGCGATCGATCATTTCTTCCGGTAAGTCTGGAGCAAGTATAATTCCGCTTCTTTTGCTTTGAAAAGTTTTCACTAATTCAGCAGTATCCTTTGCCAATATTGGGGCAAGTCGCTCTGCCATCTCTTCATTAGATTTATCAAACAGCTTGGGATGAGCGTATAAAGTATATACAGGACGGTCAATCGCCAACAAATTACTATTGCGATCGACTACCGGGCGACGGGGCATAAAAGGTCGCAAATTCACCATTTGCTGGTTTCGCGCCTGTTCTGTTAACTTTGGTCCTCGAACAATTTGCAGGTTATACAAGTTGACACCCAACCCCAACCCTGCTGCCATTAATGCGCCCCAGACTATAAACAGTCGAGACTTCGTATTGGATGTTTGGTCTTGGATATTAGAGGCAAGTGTCCCCAACAATCCTCGTTTAGAACCCTTCTGTCGCCTTGTGAATGCTAGATTCCGAAACTTTCTGAATTTTATTTTGCTTGGTGATTTTTGCATTGCCCTACTCAGTAGCAAATTGCTTTTCGGAATCAAGAGTCAAGGGTCAAAGTTAGTTACTCTCAACTTTGAGCTTTGACTCCTAAAAGTGGCAATTTTAGATTTTGAATTTTTGGATTGAAAGAAAAATTTAAAATCTAAAATCTAAAATCTAAAATTGAATGACTCCTAACCTTAATACCCCAGTGGCGAGAGTGTTTGCTGTTGTGTTTCAGAATTTGGCGTTGTGTTAGACGATGCTGGCTTCGGACTATGAGATGCTGGAGGCAAGAAAATCATCCCTTGAGGAGTCGGCGATACCAGTCCGGCTGCTGGTTGTTCTGCTTCATCAGCCATTTTATTTGTCAGCGTCGCGTTAGTAGTCGTTAGCAGCCGCTCATGACGTTGGAGGTTTTGCAGTCTGCGATATGACTGACTCCAAAGCTCTTGAGAATATACCGTCCAGCCATAAACAGCAAGTGTCGATGCTACTAACAACAACGCCAAAGCTGACGAATAACGATCAAAGGTGTACAAGCGCAGCAACCATAACGGTGCCGCTCCAGAATTAGGCATTATGGGAAGGCGAAGAAAACCTACCCTCGGAGTCTTCTGGTTCGCACTCGACTGCTGATTGAGATTTGGCAGTTGTTGTTTACCCAACTCTTTCACCGATTTGGGCAAAACTGCCTCATTTGTGGGAGAAACCGCAAAACTTTTCGAGGAACGCTGTTGTCTTTGAGAAAAGACTGGTGCAGTTTGGGCAGCGGGTGTAGAAGCGCTCCGTGCTGCTGACTCCAGACGCAAAGAACGTCGCCTCCCTAAAGAAAGGATAGAATCTCGCCGGAACCAAGTACCTCTTGTAGAAACAGCAGATTTACGAGCAACTACCATAAATTTTTTTAGATGGGAAATATTGTACTTTAGATTGATTGTCTGTTTTTGCTGAGGTTAAAATCGCCTTCTGTGCAACAAGCACACATAACACACTACACCCTTTTAACTGTTCTGATAGGTAGCTGTACCAATGTTTGCATCCTCTAGATATTGCAATGTTTGCAATCAGCGATTAGCAACTGGACAGCTTGCCCTTTAAATATCGCACCTAAAGTATGGCAACGCAGGGCAGCAAAATGCAATACTCCGTGAAAAAAAATAAAATTTTTTGCTATGTTAGCTCGGTTTGCTAGAAAATTTGGGAATTTCCGTTTTGCTCCTGAGTTAAAAGAAACTAATCAGATGGCTGTATGATACCTAATCTGAAAAAAATACCCCAAAAGATTGTTTTTTAAGTACGTAATCTCACAGCATTTAAAAAAAAGCAATAAATACGGTATCGTATTCAACAGGTGAAAAATTGTTCTAGCCACAATTGGTGAAAGAGGAGTTATGAAAACAAAAATCTTTGGTTTGGCAGTAATGTTAAGTCTGGCGACAATTCTCGGAGCCTGTGAAGGCGGTGGTGATGGTGCTGGTACTACTACTACTCCAGCCGCTACAGGTGAACCAACTGATGCACCTGCTGCTGGGTCTAGCCCTAGCGTTACTCCCCTAACTACTCCAGGAGCTACTCCAGGAGCTACTCCTGGAGTAGCTCCTGGAGCTACTCCCAGTGCTAAACCCACTGCTAGTCCTAAATAAGGCACCCTAAGCTTTAGTCGGACTTACGCACACTCTACGAATTCTTCTCAACTTTTGGAGAGGCTGTGCCAACGAGACGCTCCGCGTTGACGTTCGCGGAGCGTGTCGCAGACAAGCCTTTCGTAGACAAGGCGCTCTTCTCTACGAGACGCTCCGCGAAGGCGTCAACTCTTGGAGAGGCTACACGTTCCCCTAGCATCTCGTAGAGAAGGCGGTCCAATAAATTAAGCTTTTTAGCAATTTTTGCGTAAGTCCTGTCTAGTTTAAATCATGCCCAAAACAGCTTAGTAATAACGCTTGTCACCACATAGCTTGAATTAATTAGGTTCACGTAAAAACCTGGATGTTTTCTATTGGTGTATCAGAGCCTAGAGTTTGCCCAAATATTCAGCTAAGTAGGGCAGCCAGTAAAGGATACTGTTGATGAGGTTACCTCCTCAACCAAGTGTCCGTCTAAAATTCTCGTCTGACCGAACCTTGTTCCGAGTCCAAGGAAGTTGAGTTCTGTAAATCTAAGCGATCTTGTGGGCAAGGTACTTGCCTCATTTGGTGTTTGGAATGGCTTAGAATCCTGAGTTTTGAGAGGACAAAACAATTCATTGCAATCGCTGGCAATTGCTCAAGAGCATTCACTGTAGTCTATTCCGTATCAGGAGAGACCTGGTGATGTCACTTGATATTGCCAGATTTTTATTGTAAAAATTTGTAACTTTAGGCATTGGCTAAACAGATTTTCATCCTGCGTTGTGAACGCAGTCTAGGAGATGGGGAGAGTTAAAACCAGAAAGGCGATAAAATTACTAAGTGTAATTGTAATTAGTGCAATGTTGGTTGGATTAAGTAGCCATTGGGGATCAGCGGTAATAGCATTACCGCCACCAGAGGATACACCAGAAGAAATATTACGGACAAAGATTATTATAGAAGCGCGATCGCCTATTGATGGGAAATTCCTAACAGCTGCCGAATACGTCCAATTGCAAGCGCAGCTGCAAGAAGCCCCGCCACCAAAACTAGACCCCAAAATTCGGGAACAGATTTTCTTGCTTCGCCTACGTAAAACATTATTGCAGTTTTTCCCATTTTTAAATTTTTGATAAATTACTCAAGGGTCAAAAGTCAAGAGCTTTCCCCCATGCCCTGTTTGGCCAATGCCCAATACAACTCTTGGAGAGGCTGCGCCAACGGATCCTTTCGGCTTACCTTGGCTTCGCCCAACTCTTGGAGAGGCTTGTCTGCGACACGCTCCGCGAACGCCAACGACGCCGGCTCCATCGAGCGGACTTGTACTGAGCGCAGCCGTTGGCGCAGCCTCTCGAAGAGAAGCAAGCCGAGATGCTCAGGCTAAAATCGGCACAAGTCGCTCAAGGCAAGCCGCCCAACTCTTGGAGAGGCTGCGCTAACGACTACGCTCAGGACAAGCTCAGTACAAGTGCCCCATGCCCCATACCCTAAAAAGATTGATGACTCATTCTGAGGTACGATAACGGTGGCGACAAAATTGCAAATAAATGTAAAGAATATATAAATATATATATAGATGTTAAAAAAGTAGATTTAGTCTATCACGTTATTTCATTTAGGTAGCCTCATGTCCATGACCACGATCGCCTCTGAACAGGTTAACCGTATCGTTTGGAATCAGCATAACGATCCCTTTGAAATACTAGGTTCTCATCCCATAGAACAAGATGGCAAAACTGTCTGGGCTGTGCGGGCCTACCTACCAAATGCAAGTGCAGCATGGGTTGTTCTTCCGGAACAACGGAAGGAATACCCAATGCAAACAGTGCATCATCCCCATTTTTTTGAATGCACGATTGACACTCCAGAACTGGCAAACTACCAGTTACGCATTAAAGAAGGGGAAAATGAGCGTGTCACCTATGACCCTTATGCTTTCCGTTCTCCCAACTTGACAGACTTTGACTTGCATTTATTTAGTGAAGGCAACCATCACCGGATTTACGAGAAACTGGGAGCGCACCCCACGGAAATAGGCGGCGTTAAGGGCGTTTATTTTGCTGTTTGGGCACCCAATGCCCGTAATGTTTCATTGCTGGGAGATTTCAACCTCTGGGATGGGCGCAAAAATCAGATGCGTAAAGGCCCCACGGGAATTTGGGAATTGTTTATTCCTGAAATCGGTGTGGGAGAGCATTACAAATATGAAATCAAAAATTTTGAAGGGCACATTTACGAAAAATCCGATCCCTACGGTTTCCGACAGGAACTCCGCCCGAAAACTGCATCCATTGTCACTGATTTAAATGCTTATAGTTGGAATGACGAAGACTGGATGGTAAAACGGCGTCGTACTGACCCCCTTACCCAGCCAATTTCAGTCTACGAAGTGCATTTAGGCTCTTGGTTACACGCTTCGAGTGCCGAACCTGCTAAACTGCCAAATGGTGAAACCGAACCTGTAGTTGTCGTTTCTGGACTGAAGCCGGGCGCACGCTTCCTTACCTACCGGGAACTGGCAGAAAAACTCATTCCCTATGCCAAAGACTTGGGATACACCCATATAGAATTGCTACCCATTGCGGAGCATCCCTTTGATGGTTCTTGGGGTTATCAAGTAACTGGGTACTATGCCCCCACCTCCCGTTTTGGCAGCCCCGAAGATTTCATGTATTTTATTGACAAATGTCATGAAAATGATATGGGGGTAATTGTAGATTGGGTTCCTGGTCACTTCCCCAAAGATGGACATGGTTTAGCTTTCTTTGATGGTAGCCACCTATACGAACACGCTGACCCCCGCAAAGGCGAACATAAAGGATGGGGTACTTTGGTGTTCAATTACGGTCGCCATGAAGTTTGTAATTTCCTAGCAGCAAATGCTCTCTTCTGGTTTGACAAGTACCACATTGACGGGGTTCGTGTCGATGCTGTGGCCTCGATGCTCTATAACGACTATTGCCGCGAACCAGGAGAATGGCTGCCTAACCAGTATGGCGGCAGAGAAAACCTAGAAGCAGCAGATTTTCTGCGTCAGGTAAATCACATGATCTTTAGCTATTTCCCTGGTGCTCTCTCAATTGCTGAAGAATCGACTTCCTGGCCAATGGTATCTTGGCCCACCTACACAGGCGGACTCGGCTTTAACTTGAAGTGGGATATGGGCTGGATGCACGATATGCTGGATTACTTCAGCATGGACCCTTGGTTCCGTCAGTTTCACCAAAACAATATCACCTTTAGTATGTGGTACAACCACACCGAGAACTTCATGCTGGCCCTGTCTCACGATGAAGTAGTGCATGGTAAGAGCAATATTATCGGTAAAATGCCGGGGGATACATGGCAGAAGTTAGCAAATGTGCGTTGTTTATTTAGCTATATGTTTGCTCACCCAGGCAAGAAAACCATGTTTATGAGCATGGAGTTTGGGCAGTGGAGTGAGTGGAATGATTGGACAGATTTGCAATGGTATTTATTGGAGGATGAAGCCCACCAACAGTTAAAAACGTTTTTCCAGGAATTGAACCATCTCTACCGTTCTGAACCAGTTTTGTACACGCAGGATTTTGCTGAACCGGGGTTTGAGTGGATTGACTGTAGTGATAATCGCCATAGTGTAGTTTCCTTCATGCGTCGTGACAAGGATTCTGATGATTTTGCGATCGTGGTTTGCAATTTTACACCGCAACCCCATTCTCATTACCGCATCGGTGTACCGCAAAAGGGATTTTATACCGAGTTGTTCAATAGTGATGCACGTCAGTATGGCGGCAGCAATATGGGCAACTTAGGTGGTAAGTGGACGGATAATTGGTCTTTGCACAGTCGTCCCTATTCGCTAGATTTGTGTTTGCCACCTTTGGGAGTGTTGATTCTCAAGTTGGATAAGAAGAAGACTGCTGAGGTAATTGGATAACAATTTGGGGTGGGCATCGCCCACCCAGTTAAAAGGGCAGTTAGAAACCGCAACTACACAAGGCTTTACCCACCTCCGTGGGTTGTCTCGTTCCCAGTCTCCGACTGGGAATGCATAATGGGAGGCTCCGCCTCAAGACTAGCGGCAGAGCCGCAATGAAAGAACATTTCTAGCCAGAGGTTGAAAACGAGGTTTTAAAGGGGTTGTAGCTTAAGTTGACACCAATGAGCATTGCTGTGCCCCTACCCCGCGAGTCTATTACTGAATCAAAGTACGATAGTCGATCGCGCAGTCTCTATTTCTCAACTAGCGATCGCTCTACATTTACCAATGGAATTATACCTAGTACTCACCAGAACCGCACTACTGAAAGCTGACAGTAGCTGTTTGCTAGGTAATAATGAATCCATCTGTAGATAGATGCACTCTGTATGATATGTTGCCTCAACTCCTCTTGCCACAATCCCCCCTGTTCTGAAGAGACAAAGTTTTGCGCCAACTGTGGAATTCCCCTGATAATATTGCGACACTATCGCCCTATCCAAGTATTGGGTAGCGGGGGATTTGGTAAAACTTATTTGGCTGAAGACGTTGAAAAGTTCAATGAAATATGCGTCATCAAACAATTTGCACCGCAGGTACAGGGAACTGGCGCACTCCATAAGGCGACAGAATTATTTCAGCAAGAAGCAAGGCGACTGCAACAGTTAGGAGAACATCCCCAAATTCCGACGCTGTTTGCGTAATTCGACTTGTCAAGAGGAGGGTTGGGGAAGGGTAACGCGAGTATCAAAGGTGGATGAATCTAGCTCAAAGACTCATTCACGAGTATCAAAGGTGGATGAACGGAGTTAAAAGACTCGTTAATGAGTATCAAAGGTGGATGAACGCAGCTAAAAGACTCGTTAATGAGTATCAAAGGTGGATGAACGCAGCTAAAAGACTCGTTCACGAGTATCAAAGGTGGATGAACGCAGCTAAAAGACTCATTCACGAGTATTAATTTATCAAAAGCCGGAAGTTTTTGCAGCTCTGCCTTTACTAATAGCCTTAAAGCGATCGCTCAACAGTTCTGCTACAGTTTTTAAGCCTGGAGTCGTCCGGGTCTTCTTGGAAATTGCTGGCTAATGCTTCGATGGCTGCATATCGCACATCCGATTGATTATCAGCAGTGGCGCGGTCTTTGAGAATCGAGCGGGTGTCCGGGTCTTCTTGGAAATTGCTGGCTAATGCTTCGATGGCTGCATATCGCACATCCGATTGATTATCAGCAGTGGCGCGGTCTTTGAGAAACGAGCGGGTGTCCGGGTCTTCTTGGAAATTGCTGGCTAATGCTTCGATGGCTGCACCTCGCACATTCCCAGAATTATCAGCAGTGGCGCGGTCTTTGAGAA
>NZ_JBALCP010000123.1:0-56099 GCF_036919675.1 Nostoc sp. | reverse complement strand
CTTTAGAAAATGCGACCACTAAAATTCATCTCTGTTTTGTCAGACTTATGCTCCGAAGATTAGCTACTTTATAGATCCCAAATGGGTTCTATAATATCAAAGATAGTCAAACAACTGCATTTGACCCCTTTGTCTGGCGTCGCATTTACCTGGCTACCTTTATGTTCAAAGGTGAACCCCAGATTGAACAGGTAAACAACCTAGTTGTCATCCACCTTCCGACTCAGTTCCGCAATCAACTGGATATTGGAGATTATCCTTATCCGTTCTGGCACTCATCGAAAAAGTGGAATTCCTACCAGCAAAGTACTGAATTACTTTTGTTTCTAGAACAGGGAAAGCTTAAAGGAGCGCAGCGCTCGGCTGTGGTTGATCCACAACGCCCGAAGGTAAACCATGCATGGGACGGTAAGTGGATTTGGAGCGATGTTCATGGCAAGCAGCCCTCTGTGACACTCTATACCCGTTTATTTTCTCCATCGAACCCACATATCGCCAAAGTTGATGCTGCTTATCGTGCGTTTGAAGTAAAACTGCGGCAGAATGCTTGTGTTGTCTGCCACAGTCCTGACAACGCCAGCAAGCAAAATCCCTTATTAATCCTGAATTATCCCAATCAGGCACTCTCTTTACGGCACGAAACTGTGCGCCAAATCAAAGAGAAACGGATGCCTCCTCCAGCTGGTATTTTTGATGATCAAGAGCGACAACAGCTAATTGAACTCGCCCAGACATTTGCCCAAGCAGGTGATCAGGCTCTCGCTTACGAAGGAGAAAAAATAACTTCTGGAAAAAACTAACACCAACAAAAGTAGTTGTGTGTCTTGGCGTTTTCAGAAGCGATCGCAACTCCTAAACTGCTGATTTTTGAGAAAAGCGATCACCATCACATGAGCATTTGTACGAAATTCTTAATCAAATCATTACTAACTCCGATAACACGATTGAGATACAGTAGTTTTTAGCCTAGCTTTTGCAAAGTTATGCTTGTAGCAGTGCAATGCTCTGGAAAACCAATGGTAAAAGATGCATTTGAACTCGAAATTACTACCGACTCATCAGCAGCGGTAAATGCTATCGATAGCTTTGTCGATCAATTACTGTGTGTTGGTAACGATGCCCAAGTTATTCTCAAAGCAGTTGAGGCTGATCCGGCTTGTGCGATCGCCAATGCTCAAGCTGCCGCCTTTTATCTGTTTGCTGGTGGCTCTGTTGCCTTAACTCAGGCGACATCTTATCTAAATACGGCAAAGGCAAACCTCACCCACGCTAACGATCGCGAAAAACTTTATGTTGCTGCAATTGAAGCATGGGCAAATCGAGATATTGCCCAAGCGATCGCCCACCATGAAGCGATCGCTGATAGCTATCCCCGCGATTTAGCCTCGTTGCATGTTGCCCAATACCACTATAGAAATTCCGGTAACAGTCAAGGGATGCTGCGAATTGCCGAAAAAGTTTTCGCCGCCAATCGTCACAACCCGTATATCTACGGGATGTTGGCCTTCGGGTTAGAAGAATGTCATCGTTTAGCAGAAGCAGAAACATATGCCAGGCAAGCGATCGCCCTGAAACGGGATAACCGTTGGGCACACCACGCCCTTGCTCATGTGTTAGAAACTCAAGGGCGCTTAGATGAAGGGATCGCCTTAATGGAAAGTCTCAGCGATACCTGGGAATATGGTAACCCAGTGTTTTACGGACATCTTTGGTGGCACACATCCCTTTACTACCTGGATGCAGAGAATTTTGCCAAGGTAGTAGAAATTTATGACCGAAACATTTGGGGACGTGCCGAAAAAGACAATAGACGCGAGCAGATTAATGCGATCGCATTATTGCTGCGGCTGGAGTTACGCGGTGTAGATGTCGGTTCGCGCTGGCAGGAACTTGCTGCTTACCTGCAACCACGGCTGCACGAACACGTCCTCGCCTTCCTAGATTTACAATACATCTATGCACTGGTGCGGGGCGGTAAAGATGACTGGGCGGCACAGATGTTAAAGAGTATGCAAACTCATGCAGAGAAAGTCTTACCCTACATGCGGCGTACTTGGTTAGAGGTAGGAGTACCAGCTGCTAGGGGGATGATTGCTCATGCTCGTGGAGATTGGGAGAGGGCGATCGCTCAACTAGAACCGGTGTTACCCGATTTATACTCTACAGGGGGATCTCATGCTCAACGAGATTTATTTGAGCAAATTTATCTTGATGCTTTGATTTGCGATCGGCAGGATCACAAAGCCTTGAATATTCTGGAAAAGCGCAATGCTGCCCGTGGCAATATTCCAGTGATTCAGCGGGAATTAGCTAATATTTACAGCCAGCTAGGACATATCGATGAAGCAAATCAAGCTTCTCAACTTGCTTTAGAACTTTCACAACGTTATCAAAAAGTAGAGCAAACAGTATGACGACATACGTAAATCTTGGAAAAAGTGGACTGAAAGTATCACGCCTTACTCTGGGTACTATGACCTACGGTTCTCGAAAATGGCGAGAATGGGTACTGGAAGAAGAAGAGAGTCGCCCATTTATTAAACTAGCTTTGGAATTGGGGATAAACTTCTTTGACACCGCTGATGTTTACTCTTTAGGTGCCAGCGAAGAAATCTTGGGACGAGCGCTTAAGGATTTTGCCAAAAGAGATCAAGTTGTCATTGCTACCAAAGTCTTCAATAAAATCGGTGATGGCCCCAATGATCAAGGGCTGTCTCGCAAACATATTTTTGATGGCATTGATGCCTCATTACAGCGTCTACAGACAGATTACGTCGATTTGTACCAAATTCACCGTTGGGACTACGAAACACCAATTGAGGAAACCCTAGAGGCACTGCATGATGTAGTCAAATCAGGTAAAGTTCGTTACTTAGGAATCTCAAGTGTTTACGCATGGCAGTTCGCCAAAGCCCTTTATACGGCTGACAAACACGGCTGGACTCGCTTTATATCTATTCAAAATCACTACAACTTAGTTTATCGAGAAGAAGAGAGAGAGGTGATACCTTTATCTCTAGATCAAGGAATTGGGATCATTCCCTGGAGTCCTCTAGCACGAGGCTTTCTGGCGGGAAATCGCAGCAAGCAAAGCTATGGGGAAACTGTGCGGGCTAAAACTGATGAATTTGCTCACAATCTCTACTATCAAGATTCGGATTTCCAAATAGTTGATCGCGTCGTAGAGTTAGCCCAAAAACGCGGTGTTAAACCAACACAAATTGCCTTGGCTTGGTTGTTGCATCAACCGGGTGTAACGGCTCCGATTGTTGGTGCTAGTAAGATAGAGCATCTCAAAGAAGCAGTGGAAGCTGTGGATTTGAAGCTTTCCGATGAAGAACGCAAGTTCCTTGAAGAACCTTACACACCCCATCCCATCTTAGGACATCAGTACCCAACCGCCTCTGCCAGTCGCCCATAGCTATATCTGGTACTGGGGACAAGGTAACAGGTGATAGGGGACAGATTTAGGACTAGCCCTTTCAAGGTGGGTAAAAATTTTGCTCAAGAAACTCATATTTTACCTCTTGACTCTGTGTTCTCTGTGTTCTCTGTGTTCTCTGTGGTTAAATAAAAGACTTTTTAACCGCACAGACGCAAAGAGCGCAGAGAGAAAAAAGAGATTTTACAAGTCACCTTGAAAAAGCTAGTCCTAGATTTATGAACTTTTCTGTTTCTCCCTTGGCGCTTTTGGCGACTTCTCTGCGAGACGCTCCGCGAACGGCAAGCTCAGGGCATCTCGCAGAAATGGCGGTTCGATAATTTTCATTAACTCAAATAGGATAACTATAGTTGACCAAAAATCAATAATACGAGTGCCAACAGAACTGGTTATTTTTGACTGTGACGGAGTATTAGTAGACAGCGAGACATTGGGCAATCGCGTTCTTGTCCAACTTGTCGCAGAATTCGGACTCGCGTTGGAGCTTGAAGAAGCCATTTTATTATTCAAGGGTTGCAAAATGGCTGATTGTGTTGCTGTCATTGAGCAAAGGCTTGAGCAGAAATTACCGCAAGATTTTGTGACTCAGCTTCGTGCCTGCACTGCCGAAGCATTCGAGCAGGAACTGCTTCCTGTCGAAGGGATAGAGGCGGCTTTAGACGAAATCAATCTACCTATCTGCGTTGCCTCTAGTGGCCCACTGGAAAAAATTAAGTTAGCTTTACGTGTGACTAACTTATTACCTCGATTTGAAGGACGTATCTTTAGCTCCTATGAAATTGGAAGCTGGAAGCCAGCACCTGACTTATTCTTATATGCAGCTAAAAATATGGGAGTTCAGCCTTCATCTTGCACTGTTGTAGAAGATAGTGTTTTGGGTGTGCGTGCAGGTGTTGCCGCTAATATGAAAGTTTTAGGGTATACCAATCAGAGTGAGGCTACTCTACTGGAGTCATTTGGAGTAACTGTCTTTGACTCTATGTGCAAACTGCCTTGTTTGCTGTCACACCATTAGTTTATAGGTTGAGTAATGTCAGATAATCTAACCCAGATCACTTAACTAAGTACATTTTTGCATTAAAAGCGTAGCGTTTTTAATGCAGGGGGACACATTAACATTGCATCAAGATGCATTGGCATTGTAGAGGGACACATTGGCATTGCATCAAGATGCATTGGCATTGTAGAGGGACACATTGGCATTGCATCAAGATGCATTGGCATTGTAGAGGGACGCATTGGCATTGTATCAAGATGCATTGATAATTGTAAGATATTGCCAAATTTAATTCGCTACAAATTAATTAAATGCTGTACTAAGTTGCAAAAAATAACTCATATTGGATAAACAGAGAATTTTGAAGTCTACACCAGGAGGAATGTAATGTCAAACTCATCTATAGAAAGACCTATTGCCACCTATACACGAATGGCAGATGGAACAAAAGAAGATTATCTTCTGTTATGGGAACACTCTAAGCCTCGCTTGAATCAGGTAGCCGATCGCGCCCTGACACTTTTAGTTGGCTTGCAAGAAAGTTATCCAGGAAATCTGATTGATCGCTATCAGCATTCGCTACAAACAGCAACACGGGCTTTTCGGGATGAGGCACAAGAAGAGGTCGTGGTAGCTGCGTTGCTTCATGATATTGGCGATTTACTAGCACCCATGAATCACGCCCAGCTAGCAGCAGGCATCCTCAAACCTTATGTCAGTCCAGCTACCCATTGGATAATTGAACATCATGGGATTTTCCAAGGCTATTATTTCTGGCATCATATGGGACTCGATCGCCATGCTAGAGAAAAGTTTCGAGGTCATCCTTACTTTGATCGCACCACTGAGTTCTGCCATAAGTGGGATCAAGAATCATTTGATCCAAACTATGATACTTTGCCACTGACTTTCTTTGAGCCGATGGTACATCGGATCTTCGCTCGTGAACCTTGGGGTCAGCATACAAAACAGGAATCTTAGTGGCGCAGCAAAATGGCGGGCGGGTGCTGCGCGACGGTCAGGGTATCAACAGTGGATTGTCGTTAATTACCGCAAGCGACAAGGCCCTGGCCGATCCGGGCGATGGCGAATCCAGACGCCTATGCTCAGGTTTACGCGAAACTGTCGCGCTTGCCACTGAATACCTCCAAATCCATTACCCAGCGCGGAGCGCGAGAGCTACGCCCGGTCAGCGATGACGATATCCGTGCATTGCAAACCGTGGCTGATCGTTCCTACCAGGACGAAATCCTGCCTACGCGGATCGAGGTGCGTTCCATTGCCAAGCAAAGTATCTGGACGAAATGACGCCATTTAGTCAAATATCGCACTCAGGCATCCAGTAATATTGCACATTAGGTTGACCGTTGATTTCGTTTATTGACAGTTTGCCCACTTTGAAACTGTGTCGTTCGTAAAAAGCACAAGCTCGCATATTCGCTTGTAATGTGTGAAGCCTTAGACCTTGGGGACAAATTGCTTTAGCTTTATCAAGTAATACTGAACCGATACCCAGATTTTGGTATGTCGCATCTACAAACAGCTGGCTTAACCATTGTTCCTCTTTAGATGACTACAACAAAACCTACAATTTGATTTTCAACTTCAGTCAGCCAAATATCCCCGTGTGCAGCGAGGTGATCACGAAATCGAGCTTTCCATACAGAATATGGGTGTGGGTGTTTAATGTGAGAAAATGTTTCATGCCAAGTTCGATACCATAGCCGAACGGTATCTTCTAAATTATCTAATTGATAGGGACGAATCCTTACCACAATATGGCAAGTTATTTTTAAAGTACTATTTTAATGTTTGTAGATCGTTTAATTACACTGATTTCAATCAGGATGGTCTATATGCGATCGCCATTCGAGACTGGATCAAAGGCAATCACTGATGCTCCACAACCAATAATCACCTTATTAACAAAACTACTATTCGGCTATGTAGCTTCTCATGTAGCTAACTGAGTTAAAAGTCCTGAACGTGTGATCATTTATTCATCTACATAGCACGGCTTTTGGCAAAATTATAGATAGCAAGGGCTATGGCTACAATTAACACTATATGAATAAAATTTCCAGCGATATGAAGTGCGAGTCCTAATGCCCAAAAAGCAAATAGTAGAACTACAATTCCCCAAAGTATACCCAACATATCTTTGCTCTCAGTTAGGTGATTTTTTTTAACTCAGACACTCTAACAGTTACCTCAGTTAAATTCTATTTATCTTAAGATAGATATCCGAATTAAAATCATCTTCCTTTGGAAATAAAATCAATTAAAAATCAGACAGCCTTTGAATGAGCGCTGACACGGGCAACTAGAACTTTATCAACTCGGTTACCATCCATATCAATTACTTCAAAACGTAGTCCCACCCACTCAAAATATTCAGCAGTAGAGGGAATATGCCCAAGCTGGTTCACAATAAAACCCCCTAAAGTTTGATAGTTGATTCCTGCCTGTGGTGGCAACTTTTTGATGTTGAGAATTTCTTTCAACTCGTCAATAGGCAATAGTCCATCTAACAACCAAGATCCATCCTCGCGTTGCACAATCTCAGGGTCAGTTAGCTCTTCACTCGACGGGATATCACCCACAATCGCTTCTATAATATCAGTGAGTGTAACCAAACCTTGTGTTACACCATACTCATCTACGATTAAGGCAATGTGAGTCCCAGATTTCTTAAATAAATCCAGGAGTTTCAAAGCATTCATGCTTTCTGGCACATACAAGAGTGGTTTTAATAAGGCTTGCAATTCAATGGGTTGAGTTGGATTATGGGCTAAAAATTCTTTGGTTTGTACAACACCTAATAAATTATCAACGTTATCCTGTCCAACTGGAAAGAAATAATGCATACTTTTGATGACTTGATGGCGGACTATTTCAAGCGGCTGATCAATGTTAAGCCATTCCATCTCTGTACGTGGTGTCATAAACGCACTAACTCGTCGATCACCAATACTAAACACTCGCTCCACTACATCTTGTTCGGCTGACCCCAATAGACCTGCTTCATGACTAGCTGCGACTAAAAGTTTTAATTCTTCAGTAGAATGAAATAATTGTTCAGCATTTCCTGGTTGCAAGCCGATAAGTTTAAGAACGAAATTTCCGACATTATTCAAACCCAGGACAGCTGGGCGAAATACAGCTAAGTATAGTTCTAACAGATTAATCACAGCGAAGGCAGTGCCTTCTGTACGTTGAAGTGCCAGACTCTTAGGAGCTAATTCTCCCAAGACGATATGAAGACAGGTAATGATTATGAATGCTACTATCACTGATAGGGTATGGGCGCTCAACAAAGCCAAGGATTTCGGCAGCCAGTGAAAAGCAGGCTCAACAAGTACAGCTAGTGCTGGTTCTCCAATCCAACCTAAGCCCAGAGAAGACATAGTAACGCCAAGTTGAGTTGCTGCTAGATAAGAGTCCAAGTTGTTGACTGCACGTTGTAAAGCCTTTGCCTGAGGATGTTCTTCAGCAACTAGCTGCTCGACACGACTACGACGTAAAACGACTAAGGCAAATTCTGCTGCTACAAAAAAGCCGTTGGCTAGTACCAAGAAAATTAGGGCTAGTAACTTGCTTGCTGTAACCAAATTAAGTTGGCTGTCCATAATAATTTCAAGTTCTGTTGACAGACTATTAAATATATTTAACTCTAATTAATTAGATTGAGCGTGGCAAAGTAGTGCCTCTACTACTTGCTACCGTCAATCGCCACTCATGCTTTAGTTTAATAGTTATCACTCCTAGTGCTATACAACCACCTAGCAACATTCGTTTCAATGTGCCTTTTTATCAGTATTAACAGATGTATTAAGCAAAAATACTGTGTAAGTCAATCCAAAAATTGACATGAAAGATGCACAAAAGATGTTTTAAGTAAATCTACATGTTGACTGAGATAAATTACGTCATTTTGGTAGATGTAGGTGGCCGCTATTTTTGATAAAACTATTAGAATTGAAATATTTGGCAAATAAACTTGTTAGCGAATTTATGAGTCAAGTAGTAATAATGGCGCTCTCAATATTGATATTGTCAATTGACAATACCAAAAATTATCTTCTAGCTGGAAATGAAAAGCAATCCTTGTCATCTGCTGATAAGACTTTTTAATTATAAAAGCTCTATGGTAAGATTTCCTTAATTCAAATTTGTTAGCTTTTATGTTGAAATTAACTTACAGAAATTACTATTCAACACATCTTCAAGTTTGTTAGTAACAGTAAAATTAGCTTTTGGTATTTCACTTATGTATGTATCTGTATGGCCTGGAAATGTATATCCCTTGGGTGCTACTTGGGATGGCAAAGGCACGAACTTCGCTTTATTTTCCGAAAATGCAACAGGTGTAGAACTTTGTTTATTTGATGCTGATAGTCAGGAAATTCGCTTACCTTTAACAGAAAAGAATAATTTTGTTTGGCACGCTTATTTACCAGGAGTGGGGCCTGGACAACGCTATGGGTTTAGAGTCCATGGTCATTGGGCCCCAGAAGCTGGTCATCGCTTTAACCCTAATAAACTACTAATTGATCCCTATGCCAAGGCAATTGATGGGGAAATTAATGAGAGTTCAGCTATTTTTGGCTATTCTTTAGATGCACCAGAAGAAGACCTGGCTTTTTCCGATTTAGATAATGCCCAAATTATACCAAAGTGTGTTGTTGTTGATCAGTCCTTTGATTGGGGAGACGACAAACCACTTGGTAGACCGTGGCACGAAACTATTATTTATGAAACTCACGTTAAAGGTTTTACTAAGCTACACCCAGAAATTCCAGAAGAATTACGTGGTACTTATGCAGGGCTGGGACATCCAGCGGCAATTCAATATCTCCAACAACTAGGAATCACATCTGTGGAATTGATGCCTGTACATCACTTTTTATCTTCTCCAGGATTTCTGGTGAATAAAGGACTCAAAAACTATTGGGGTTATGATTCCATTAATTATTTCACACCCTACTCCGGTTACAGTGCTAGTGGCTCACTCGGAGAACAAGTGACCGAGTTTAAGCAGATGGTCAAGGACTTACACTTTGCTGGCATTGAAGTAATTTTAGATGTAGTTTATAACCACACTGGCGAGGGCAATCATTTAGGCCCAACATTGTCGTTGCGAGGCATCGATAATAGTGTGTACTACCGCTTGATCAAAGATAACTCTCGTTACCACATGGACTTCACAGGTTGCGGCAACTCTCTGAATGTGCGTCATGCCCAAGTTCTGAAGTTAATCATGGATAGTCTGCGCTATTGGGTAACAGAAATGCATGTTGATGGCTTTCGCTTTGATTTAGCTTCAGCATTAGCGCGAGAACTATATGAAGTAGATAATCTCGCAGCTTTTTTTGATATTATTCATCAAGATCCAGTTCTGGCAGATGTGAAGCTGATTGCTGAACCTTGGGATTTAGGAGAAGGCGGTTATCAAGTTGGCAATTTTCCTTTACGTTGGTCTGAATGGAATGGCAGGTATCGTGATACTGTGCGGGATTTTTGGCGTGGTGAGGATGATAGCCTCGGAGAATTTGCTTACTGTTTTACCGGTAGCCCTGATCTTTACCAAGCAAACGGGCGCAATCCCAGTGCCAGTATTAATTTCGTCACTGCTCATGATGGCTTCACACTCAATGATTTGGTTAGCTACAACCAAAAGGATAATCAGGCCAACGGCGAAGATAACCGGGATGGGGAAAGCCATAACCGATCTTGGAATTGCGGTGTAGAAGGAGAAACCCTTGAACCAGATGTGATTCGCTTACGGGAACGTCAGCGGCGCAACTTTTTAGCAACTTTAATGCTATCTCAAGGCATACCCATGCTACTAGGAGGAGATGAAATTGGTTTTAGTCAGAAGGGTAACAACAATGTCTACTGCCAAGATAATGAACTTTCCTGGCGTGATTGGAGTTTACAAAAGTCTAACGCTGAACTATTAGACTTTACCCGCCAACTGATTAATTTTCGTCATCAGCATCCAGCATTTCGCCGGCGTAAGTGGTTTCAAGGCCGTCCGATTCACGGTTTGGGTATTAGTGATATTGGTTGGTTTAATGCCGATGGTGGTGAAATGACCCAAAAGCAGTGGCTAGTTAGTTATGCCAAAGCTATGGAAATCTTCTTGAATGGCGAGGGCATTGTTACTCCTGGCCCTCGCGGTGAACGTATTATTGATGAGAGCTTTCTGCTATTTTTTAATGCTCACTACGAAACGATTGAGTTTGCCTTACCCAATGTTTTCCAGGACAGGGAATGGGAAATAATTATTGACACCAACGAATCTCGCTTTCTTAACTCAGGAAAATTGATTATGGGTGAGCAAACTGTGCCAGTTACAGACCGCTCTCTCATGGTGTTACGTCGTGTTTCTTAGTAGCACAAAAATCTCAAAAGTTATAGCGGTTCTCAGTTGGGGGCAATATATAGCAATCCGATTTGATTGCGTGAAAAAGTCTAAGTATATGTGGGGGAGCCAGCCGTGTTGGCGGGTTTCCCGACTTGAGCGGACTGGCGTTGTGTTACGGCTGACGTAACGCACCGAAACCCTTGGGTGGTGCGTTAGCCTACGGCATAACACAACGCCAGTTGCTACAACGGAGGGAACCTCCCTTCGGGTTCGCCAGTCACCTACGGCGGGAAACCCGCCTACAGCGCTGGACTCACCGCAACGCACTGGCTCCCCTACGTGTATTTCAAAAATCAAATATGAGTCCTATAGTAGCAATCTGATTTGATTGTGTGAAAAAATATAACAATATATATGTAGGGTGCGTTATGGAGATTAGGCCAAACGCACTAAAGCTTTCGGACGGTGCTTTATACCATTTTGGCTTAGGTAGCTTGGATTTCTCCCCCTTGGGATTTTGACAGCGCCTGTAGTTGTTCCCAAGTGTAGTGACGGGGTAGTTCAATTGGTTTGTGATCGGCTCCTAATCGCAATCCAATTATCGGCTGGAGTTCTTCAATGAAATCCTCAGTGTACGCTACTAGCTGATTACCTGCAACGCCACCGGCGATCGCTCCTGCAACCCCACCGATCGCAGCACCCAGTTTACCCGCAATTGAGCGACCGAGTGCGGCTCCTGCTACGCCACCTCCCACAGCCCCTAAACTTGTAGCTATAGGATGAGAATCCGTTGCATCTGAGTTGATTTGTTGAGATTCAATCTGTGGTTGGTCTTGTTGTTTAATTTGCTGTTCATCGTTTGTCATCATGTTCCTCCTTTTGATTTCAAGCGTTCAGCTATGCGGTCGCCAACCCGCAATGCATTCGCCATAATTGTTAATGTTGGGTTAGCACCTGAATTTGACGGAAAGAAACTACTATCTACCACATAGAGATTATCGACATCATGGGTACGGCAATTGATGTCAAGGACTGAGGTTTTAGGATCTGTGCCAAATCGACAAGTACCGCATTGATGGGCAACTGCTTGTTCTGGTATAGTAGTGCGGGGATAAATACTAAATGGTAGGACGTGTTTAGCGGAGTTAGGAATTGACTTGATTACAGATGTCCAACGATGAATTAAGCGATCGCCTGCTTCGGTATTGTTCAGTGTATAGTCAATGTAAGTCTTGTCACCCACTAACCGAATCCGATTATTCGGGTCTGGTAAATCTTCTGTTTGCAACCACCAACCCACTGATCTTTCAGCAAGCAAATGGCGCTCATACTCAGGAATCAGTTTAATAAACGGAGCCATAAGCGGCGGAGCCTCGCCGGGAATCATATCAGCTAGGACATTGCCAGTATTTTGTACCATTCCCATTGGATAAGGAAAATCCGGCTCTCCCCAATAAAAATCGTTGACGGCGATCGTTTTCTGAAAGTTGGCGCGATTTACATTTAGATGTATGGAGACGATCGCAGTTTCCAACTGTTTCATATAATTCCGCCCCACCTGATCGGAACTGTTTGCTAATCCATTCGGATGTTTGTCATTAGCAGAGCGTAAAAGCAACAGAGCCGAGTTAATAGAGCCACAGGCAACAACTACAATATCACCTGCAAACCAATGTGACTCTCCGGCAATTTCAGTTTCTACACTCGTAACCTCTCGCCCCGACTCACTGGTATGCAGCCGTAAGACTTTGGCATTAGTTAAGAGGGTGAAATTAGCATACATTTCGCGGGTGGGACGAATGGCGTTAACATCAGCATCAGCTTTTGCATCTACCAGACAAGGGTATCCATCAAAGGTATCGCAACGAATACAGCGACTTTTAGTGCGATCGCTTTCATTGAGTTTTAATCCCAGTGGTAGATGAAATGGGTAGTAACCTAGTCCGCGGATGCCATCAGCCAATTCCTGCATATCCGGCTCATGACTCACTGGCTCATAGGGATATGGTTCGCTGCGAGGTGGTTCAGTTGGGTCTTCCCCTTGCTTGCCATGCACATCATACAGCTTTTCTGCCTGGGTATAGTACGGCTCAAAGTTTGAGTACTTGAGTGGCCATTCTGGAGAAATTCCTCCCTTGTGAATTACCCTTTCAAAATCTCGCTCGCGTAATCTAATCAAGGCTGCACCGTAGAGTTTGGTATTGCCGCCAACCCAGTAGCCTGTCTGCGGTTTAAAGGTTTTGCCTTCCTTGTTATACCATTCCTCATCCGCGTGGTAGCGATGTTTTTGATAAACCTCCCCTGGACTCCAGTTAGCTTTCTCTCTCGGTAAAAAGTCGCCTCGTTCCAGCACTAGAATTTTTTTACCTGTGGGTGCGAGGCGGTGAGCCAGTGTCCCTCCACCTGCTCCCGTACCAATAATGATGATGTCGTAGTGTTCAGTGATGTTTGTCATATATGCAGGAGATGCAAAATTACTCTTGTCTCAAACCTATTGCTTGTTATTAACTGGCTGTCTTTGAATCAAATCAACTGTACCACGCCGTAATTCCTCAACAGTTAACATCTGGTTCAAGCGCATCAATTCTGAGATAGCTGCTGTTTCCGTATCTTTATGGCTAGTTGCAACTGCCAAGACTTGATTGTTTTTGACATAGAAAGCAATAAATTCCTGTTTTTGTAAATCCCCATCTACAATTATCTCATCCCAACTTTCGGCGTGGCCAATGTAGCGCAAGGGAAACTTGAATTGCATCGTCCAAAATAAAGGAAGCCCTCTAAATTTAACTGCTTTCCCTGCCATGTTATGAGCTGCAATTCGTCCCTGCTGTGCTGCAACTCGCCAATGTTCAACCCGAAGCGATTCACTTGTGCGCCAATCGGGATAACGGGCGATATCGCCTGCGGCATAGATGCCATCAGCTGCACGCAAGTATTCATCAACAACAACACTGCCATCTTTGGGATGCAAATCGATCCCCTCAAGAAAGTCTGTTGCAGGCTGTACACCAATTCCGACAATTACTATATCTGCTTTGAGGCGATCGCCATTATCTAAAATTACAGCTTCTACCTTGTCACTACCTTCAAATTTAACCGCTTTCCTACCTAACTTAAAGGAAACACCGTTTTCCTCATGAACTTGCTGAAATATTTTGCCAATTTCCTCACCAAGGGTTTTCTTAAAAGGTACAGAATCCGGTGAAACAACAGTTACTTGTAAGCCGTGCTGACTCAGCCCAGCTGCTGTTTCCATGCCGATAAAACTGGAGCCAATAACTACTGCTTGTCCTTTTTGCTTGCTCAGTGTCAAAATGCGATCTGTATCATCAAAACTGCGTAATGTGAGAATATTTTGCAAGTCTGCACCGGGAATATCTAGCTGGAGTGGTTTTCCTCCTGTTGCTACCAGCAAGGCATCATAATTCAACGAATCACCATTTGTAAAGGCGATCGCTTTTGCCGTTGTTTGCACCTGTTCAACTCGCTTATTCAACAGTACTTCAATGGCGTGTTCTTTGTAGAAATCTGGCGATCGCAGGGGCATTTCCTCTGAGGATGTTTCACCAATGAAGTAGTCTTTACTCAGCTTGGTGCGATCGTAGGGTAGCTTGTCATCCTGAGTGATCATGACGATTCGCCCTTGATATCCAGCTACTCGCAAAGTTTCTGCGGCATGGACACCCGCCGCCCCTGCGCCTAAGATCACAAATGTGCGTTTATCAGCGTCGGGGTTAAATTGCGCCATTGTAGGCGATCGCAATCCCGTTGTTTCCTCTGGGACGCTGACAATGACGTTTTCACCTTCAATCCGTACCTGATAACAGGCTAAAGAATCCAAGCCAGGTGGTTCTAGTTGATCGCCAGTCGTTACGTCAAAATAGGCATTGTGCCAAGGGCAAACAACATGATGTCCACTCAGCACCCCCTCTGCCAGTGGCGCTTTATAATGAGAGCAGTGTGCGCCGACGGCATGAAACTTTCCATCTAATCGGGTCAGTAAAATCTCTGTCTCGCCGACAGCTACCTGTCGCATTTCACCATCATTTAGATCATTTATATTGGCAACAACTGCTTCTATCTGTTTCATAATCAACTCTTAAGTTAAGAATAAGAGTTATACCAATTCTTTCAAATCCGGCAACAGATTCAAACCCGAAAAACCAGATGCAATCTGAGTCTGAGTGCAAGACCTTACACCCCTTCATTACGAATTACGAATTGATATAACAACAAAGAACTTGCATAACTAGTAATCTTTGCACCTTCATCAGCGAGCAATTTTGCTTACAAGCTTTACTTTATATCACAAAGTCTGAATTTTTCAACTCATCAATGGTCTATATCTAAAATGATAAATTCAGCCTTTAGACATAGAAACACTGTGAAAAAAATTGTTTTAACTAGAATTTGTAACTGAGAATCGGGAAAATTTTTGGCTATAGATGGATTGGCATAACCCAGAGCAACAAAGGTATTCTCAATCTAAAATTTTAGATTCTACCCAATGGCTTAATTTTTATTTATGCCTAAAGAGATGCTAAAATTTCATTTTAATTTGATTTTTGTTTATATATTATGTAAGTCAAGCATATTTGATATCTATAAAAAGTGCGGAGAAATTTTCTGACCTATTACTTTTTAAATTGATATTAACTTTAACCTGCCATTTCTTGTCAGTAACCAAGTTAAATAACAGGAGATTCCTATGCCTGAAGCCATTGAGATTTATGACGATCGCCTGCGTGCGATTATACCTCCAGATGCTTCACTCCAAAAGCTTGCCAACGGTGCAGTCCATAGCGAAAGTCCTCTTTACTTCCATGAAGACGACAGTGTTGTATGGAGCGATGCTCACGGCAACCGTTTATTACGCTGGAGTGCTACTGAAAACGTAAGTGTCCTCCGAGATCCATCTGATTACCAAAGCGGTAATTACCGAGACTTAGAGGGTCGTCTAGTTGCTTGTTCATCTGGTTTGCGTGCCATTATCCGACGCGAAAACGATGGTGAATGGAAGGTTTTAGTTGATCGCTACCAAAACAAACGCCTGAACAGTCCAAATGATTTAGTAGTGAAAAGCGACGGCACAATTTGGTTCACCGATCCGCCTTATGGGATCACCGAGCCAAATCAAGGTTATGGCGGCGAACAAGAACAACCTGGAAGTTATGTGTACCGCTTTGACCCTGCTACTGGTGAAATTTCTCCTATAGTAACAGACATGGTGCGCCCTAATGGGCTGGCTTTCAGCCCAGACGAGAGCCTGCTGTATGTTTCAGATACAGCCGCGTTTAATATACCTGGGGGGCCTCATCATATTCGCGTGTATGAGGTTGTGGACGATCGCCATGTAAAGAATGGCCGTGTATTCTGTGTCATCGATCCAGGACAACCTGATGGATTTAGGGTTGACGAACATGGCAATGTTTTTACTAGTTCCCAGGATAGCGTGCAGATATACGCCCCTGACGGGACTCAGTTAGGAAAAATTATCGTACCGGAGACATCCACTAACCTAACTTTCGGTGGGAAGGAAGGCGATTGCTTGTTTATCACAGCCGGTCATTCCTTATATGCTATCGACCTTAATACCCGTGGTGTACAGCAATGATTTATAAATTTGCCAGTGGTGTAGCGATCGCCTTTTTTCTAGCAGCATTTAAGTTACCACAGCTAGGGCCATACCTATTAAGTTCACTTTATCATCTGTATCCTGACGGATTCCCCGGATTGGCACTTTTACTACTAAGAGTTAGCCTTGGCTGGTTATTCATCCTCCACGGCTATCCAAAGATAACGCATCTTCGACAGTGGGCTGAGTCTATGAAAATGCCTGTCTTTCTTTGCTTTTTATCAGCTGCATCCATGTTAGGTGGCGGAATTTTTCTGATTATTGGATTCCTGACCCTCTTAGCGACATTGCCCATTCTTGGCTCAATGATTTTTGCAATATATTTAGAAGTGTCTGGAAGTAAACCTTTTGTAGCCCAAGATCCATATTTAATTCCAGAAGACCAATATAAAGGCCCTTTAGGAAAAGGCGAACCGCCAAGTTGGGAAAAAGCGTTTATGTATTGTGTCATGCTGATTGCGATCGCAGTTTTAGGCCCTGGAGCATATTCACTGGATGCTCTGATTTTTAGCCGGTGAAAATTATCCGATTAAGATAAAAGCCAGTCTAGAATCAGCTTTTAGAAATTGTCTTGTGTCTCGTGTCTCGTTCCCAGTCTCTGACTGGGAATGCCTAATCAGAGGGCTGCCGCCTCAAAATTAGCGGCACCGCAATGAAAGGGCATTTCCAGCCAGAGGCTGGAAACGAGATTTTGGAGTATTAGTTTAAGTTGACACTGATATTGCCATGCCCCGACGAGAAATCTATATGTATCAGGGTTTTCGTGAATTGATATTAAAGATGGATATGTGGCTAAAATGCTGTAAAAGACGATCTGCTTTGTTATATAGCAATCCTAATAATGCAATCTATAGATAAACGTCCTCTCAATTGGTTGTTTCAGCAGTTTCAACTCAAACCAGGTAAGCCCGCCATTTCCTCAGGATTGCGTAGCCTTTTTGTACTGGGTGTCCCGATTGGAGTGGGAATCATTACTGGTCACGCCGCTGCAAGTGCGATCGCCACTATGGCGGCTTGGTTCGTTGGCATGGTAAATGTTGACGGAGCCTATCGCCAGAGAGCGACTGCGATGATCGCAGCGACGATTGGGGTAACTTTGATGTTCGTGATCGCCAGTCTGGTTAGCAGTCATCTCTGGTTAGCTGTGCCGACAACATTCTTGGTGATATTTATAGCAGGTTTAGCAAGTCTTTATGGCAACGTGGCTGCATCTGTCAGCTTAGTTACTTCGATCATGTTTGTGATTTCGCTTGCTAGATTCGCTTCATATTCCAATTTGTCTACTCTCATCCAGCAATCTGCGCTATGTCTGGCTGGTGGAACATGGACAACCGCGCTCTCATTAGGACTGTGGGTGGTGCGTCCTGATGTACCTGCAATGCAGATAGTCGCTAACTGTTATCTCTCGTTGAGCAAATTCGTAGATTTGGAAAGCCAAAGAACATTAAATCCAAATGCTCGTCAGCAGTGGGCAGAGCAATTTTTGCAAGCTCAGGATAGCATTATCCAGGATTTGACAGCTGCCCGTAGCGTCTGGACAACTATATGGACTAGGCAAAAAGGAACTAACCTGCGGGGAAATTACTTACTGGTGTTAATCGAGGATGTAAATCAAATTGTCAATTCTGTTGTAGCACTGAGCGAACTGTTAGCGATCGCATCCGAACATCAACTATTTTCTCGATTACAGAAAGAAATTCAGCAAGTGATCGAACAGTTGGCAATTGCTCTGCAAATGTTGTCACAAGCAATCACCAAAGGAAAAAACTCACCTCACTTGGGGGATCTGGATCGGAGTGTTGAAGCACTGGAACACCACCGGCAAGTTTTGCGCTCTCAAGTCCTCAATAAAACGATAAATGTTCAGCCAGATAGCTATTCCGATCTAATCAACCTTGAGAAGATTACAACCAGTCTTAGAAAGCTGGCACAGCAAATTCATACTGATGCAGATATTGTTACAGATTTAATCCAGGGAAAACAGCCTAGCATTGCCCAGCGAGACATTTCCCCCCCAGCCCAACCAGAGCGGACTGCATTTATTGATACACTGCGGAATAACTTCACTTTTGATTCAGTCCTCTTTCGTCATGCGTTACGCCTAGCACTGATCACAACTTTTGCTGAATTGATTGCGTCGTTATTGCAACTACCTAGAGGCTACTGGATAACGCTCACAGCTCTTGTCGCACTCAAGCCCAACTTTGGTGGAACGTCCCAGACAACAGTACAAAGCGTCATCGGTACTATTTTGGGGGGAATTATTGGTATTATTTTGGTTTTACTAGTTAAGAGTCAATTGGCGATCGCAGTCTGTTTCTTGCTGCTGGTGTTTGTGGCGATGTCGGTGCGATCGTTAAGTTACAGCATATTCACCATACTGCTGACTCCCGCCATCATCTTGCTACTCAACATTATTAGTGCAGGTGGCTGGAAAGTTGGAGCATTGCGGATTTTCGATAGCTTGGCTGGGGGTGGTTTAGCACTGCTTGGCAGCTATTTGCTTTTTCCCCGTTGGGAACGACAGCAACTTCCTGCACAACTGGAAAAAACAATTAGAGCCAATCTTGCCTACTTTCAGCAAGTAATAGCTAACTATATGCATCCAGAACAGAATGCATCTGCTGATTCTATCAATATGCTACGCCATCAAGCAGCACTAGAGAACGCCAACGCTAATGCCGCCGCTCAACGATTGTTCAGCGAACCTCGTCACATTCAGGGAGAAATCGAACCTGTAATGACGCTGATGGTATATATTCGGGGCTTTTTCAGTTCGGTGACAACTTTAGCAGAACATCTGCGGGAATTTAGCGGCGATTACCAATTTGTTGAACTGAAGCGGCTTACTGATACTATTGTCCAAGTTTTGGAAAACTTAGCAGATGCCCTTCGGCAAGGACAGCCACCCCAACCGTTACCAGCGCTGGATAGTTATCTTGAAGCAATTCACAACCAAATTGAACAGCTACATACTGCTCGGTTATTAGAGATTGCCACAAATTCCTACACTTCAACTCCCACATTACAAGCTGTTCGAGAACAAACTCCTCTATCCACAGAACTGGATCGAATTGTTAATGAAGTTAAAGTTATGCACTGTGTGATTGCTCGTCTGCAAGAATAATTTTCTTGACTAGGGTTTCGCAAAGGCTTAACCCAATCTCCGAATATTCTTAACTGGATTTGGATAAATTTACAAAACGCACAAAACGCATAAGTACAAGACGCGATGAATCGCGTCTCTACAAGGGGTGATGGGGTGGTTGTTCGCGATCGCATTTCCAATTGATTGGGTTATTGATAATATATTGTCTAATTTGATCACGGGCGAATTCGTTACGAATTATGTTGTCATGAAACCTTTCTTGCCATCTAAAACCTTGATAGATTTGATTAATTTCAAATGTACATCGTCCTTTGTACCACCTAACAATTTTAGAAAGGGAATTTTTAGACAACATCGGGTTAAATAACCCAGTAACCCCACCCCGTTGACGATCCCCCCTTGTAGAGACGCGATTCATCGCGTCTTCTTCTTCCGGATTCATTGCGTCTCCTTCCATTAAACCAGTCAAATCACCCACATCTTCTTTACCAACAATCTCCTCGGCAACAAGATTCTCTTGTGTTTGATTAATAATCAGAATCCCATGAATATGATTAGGCATGACACAAAACGAATCTATCTGGCAATTAAAAAAATGATTGGGAATCTCGTACCACAATTTCTGAGCAATTTCTCCAATTGCTGATAGCTGTATTTCACCCTGCACAACCTCACCAAAAAAGCATTTTTTACCGTCGGTGCAAATAGTAACGAAATATCCAGCATTACTAGCATAACTCCATGCTGTCAAACGGGTTGAATCAATTCGATATTTATCTTTGTATTTGGGTTTGTTGTTTTTTGGTTGAGGATCATCATTATTCATGATTACATCTTTGATTGATACAAAAACTTATGCAAGTATTGCCTTGTATTTATGTAATTGCCAACCCAAAAAACTCGGAATTATTTTCACGATGTAAATGATGGGAAGGAAGAAGTAAATGATGGGAAGGAAGAAGACGCGATGAATCGCGTCTCTACAAGGGTTGCACCGATATTTTTGTTTTCTATTTTCGATTTTTCACTTTCTCTTGTTGATGCAAACTTGATGAAAATCTGGGTAGGCCATACTTTGGGCGCACTTCCAGATAACTTCGTAGCAATTATCAAATAGCTCAAAGTCTTTTTTGTAAGTTTCAGGTGATAAGTAATCCTTCAACACGGTGACAACACTCGGCATCTGTTCCTCTAACATAATTTCCCCTAAGCTATATACGGCTTGCCTTCGGATTAAATCATCCAGTTGTGGTTTGCCGATTAACTCCACCAAGGCATCGATCGCTTTTATACAATTTGTCTGAGGCAGTGCTGTTTTTGCTCCTTCTGCGATTGGTGTGAGAAATTGTACCCACTCGTTTTGTTCAACCTTAAACTCACCAAAGCCCCATTTAACTATTTCTGCCACAATAGCATCTGCGTTGCAAGAATTTTTCCACTCATCAACCCCCGCAGCAGCAAGAAAATAAGCGCGAAACTCGTAAAATCCGCACTCGTAAAATCCGCATCCATCATCAAATTCCACGAACGCCTGAATAAACTCTTCCTTCTTTTCCCTCTCCACATCTTCACGTCCCAACCACAGCAAAATCACCTCTTTCCACTGCGGGGCAAAAATGCAATAAACGCCTAGCGCGGGGTTGTCGGGAACATGATTCAGAAACTCCTGCCAATCAGCGATCGCCAACGCTGCAAAATATTCCTCAAATGTGGGATGGTAAAAAGCGTAAACTTTCTCTTTCGTTGCTGATTCCGCAGCTAGTCCAACTTCATTTAGCCATCCCAACTTTAACGCTAACCAAAATAAAGAATTTGGCTGTTTTGGATCGCCTAATTCCTCACGCACAAATTTATGTCGTAGCCGAAACCGTGACGTTTCTTGAGCAATTGCCCGTTTTGCCAAACTTCCCAACGCTGCGTTTAATTCCCAAACATTTACACGACAAGTCAGCACAACCCGCGCATTTTTCACCCATCCCGTCAACTGCTGGGAAATCTCAGTTAATGGTTGGAGTGAAGACATTTCATCTGCTGCATCCAACAACAACCACACACGATTATTGTTGAATAAATCTACAAAAGCGTTTTCCTGTTCTTCTGTTACACGCACCACTTTTAAAGCATTCTTCAGCCAATCTTGCAGCAGATAATTTTCTACACTCTTTCCTTGCAAGTCTGCCAAAGAAATCCAAATTGGTAAACGCAGATTTTCGTCTAATATCCAAAAAGCTATAGTTTGCAACTGAGTAGTTTTTCCCGCACCCGGTTCCCCAATTAAAGCGATGCGGTGTCCTTGAGTTTTACCAACACCATCACCGATAATTTGCTCTAAAAAAGCCTGATGTTCAAATCGCTGCTTCTCTTCATAACTCGGTTCGTAAAGTCGTGAACCTTGTTCTGCGGAAATATCCTCGCTGCACTTCTTCGGTTTATTACGCTCCACCAATGCTAAAGGGACATGAATTTCCTTTAACTCAAATTTCATCTCTTCATCAGCAAACAGCAACTCATTTGTGGTGAGCCGCTTGTGCTTTTCCAGCATAGCGCCGCAGATTTCTTGCCAATCCAAACTATTATCTGTTGTTTCTACCTGGAATGTTTCTTTTAAATTCGTCTTTTGGTATTCCTTCCACTTTTGCTTAACCACCTCCAGATTATCTTTTATCGTCGCTGTCTGATGTTTTAGCGTCAGGGTAAATTTCCAATAACCTTGATTCTTGTTAGCTTGTTCCTCTTTTCGCACTCCCAAATTGTTCAACCAGTCAAGTGCAGTTTGAAGCTCGTTTAATTCTCTTTTGTTCTGAGAAACGTTAGATTCTGCTTTTTGGGAGGGAAGTTTTAAAGGTTTGCCAGTATCTTTAATCTGATTGAGTAAATATTCCTTCTTTGTACCAACTTCAGTTGTTTTGGTTCTATTTCCTGTTGTCTTTTTGGTTTCATATGCGGTAATTCGCAGCTTATCAGCATTCCAGACAACGCAAAGTGGAAGTTTTGACTCACAGTCTTGCTCTCGTGACAGTTGCAGCAATGCTTCTACCAGACTGAGTACATTCTCTAAAACTGATTCATCTCCACGAATATTTCTTGACATCAGTCAAATATAAAGAAAATTGAAATAATTTGTAATTACCCAAACAAACAAGCTTCCCCAAGCCGCAAAACCTGATGATATAAGCATTGAGGAATGGAAGCGGGGTTTCAACAATCGCTGCTCGTTTCCTTGTCGCCTAATAATAAGTCGCACACTATAAATTTTGCAACACATCAATTATTCGTAAGGGCACAACATTGTTGTGCCCCTACCTATCTGTCGTATTCTTTTTTCAAATTGGTATTATTTTAGAGATGCTAAAGTCCGGCGTCCAAGTATTCCGTCTGCTCTTAATCCTTTAGACTTTTGAAATTTCATCACCGCTAAACGTGTCTTGTTATCAAAGACACCATCCACATTTGCGGTATAGAATCCTTGCTGCTTTAAAGCATTCTGAGCAGTTTTGACTGCTTCTCCTCTGCTACCTACTGTCAGTACACTACTATGGTTTGCCATACTATTAGACCTGTGCATAGCATTAGACTTGTGCATAGCATTAGGCTTGTGCATAGCATTAGGATTTTTCATCATGTTGCCTTGCTGAGTATTTTGTGCAAGGTGGGTAGCAGTAGTCGGATTATGGCTTTTATTATTGGTTAAAGAGTAACCAGGCAAAGCAGTAGCTAGAGTCAGAGCCGGGATCAAAGCAAGTACTTTCCAATTCATTTTCTTGTTCCTTCCAATTATGATAAATTTTGCAATTTTGATTTGAAGAGTCATGCTACAAGGATCTGTACCTGATAGTGATTCTCCTCGATCAACTCTGGTGTGTGGATTTGGTCTAGAGCGAACCTATTTTTTAACCCAGAGCTATAGCATCACACGTTATATTGACAGAGTTATTGCAAAAATATGATAAAAGTGTGACAAAAGCATGACTAATTTATTAAGGGTTATGTAGCACAAGCGCATACTCTTGATTTCTGATAATTTCTCTAATAACCTTCTGCAATTAACATGTGTGTCCATCAGGGTCTTTACCTAGACAACCCTGCCGGTAAGGACTTGCACTATCAGTAAACTAAGTTTCATAAAGCTTTTGCCGCCAAAAGATAAGCGATGAATAGAAGCTTATGGACTTCCAGTTAAAAAAACATCTCATCGTAGGGGCGCAAGGCCTTGCGCCCCTACAAATGTACAAATAATTTTGGATAATTTATTTTTTGTCAGTCCCTTATTACTAATGAAGAAGTCAAAAGTTTAAATGTTTTGTATGCAACTTGCTCATTGTTGAAACTAAGAAAATAAACAGTATCGTCAAATAATTCCATTTACATTATTCTGCAATTAGTAAAATTGCGTGTCCATCAGGGTCTTTAACTACACAACCCTTTTGGTAAGGACTTGTATTATCTACAAACTGCACAATCCGTGATGATACAAACTGAACCCCATTTTGCCGCAGTATCTCTACCGTCTGCTCAATATCATTGACAACAAGCTCAATTTGCACCCTGGCAATATCACAACTTTTCCAGTCACTAGGTATAGGACGACCTTTTCCAGGCACAAGGTAGTCTAGCAATTCAATCCCTAAGCCGCCTTGAGCAGGTCGCAGTGCTGTAATTCGGACTTTGGCTTCTGGCAAATCATCCAAGCGAGTTTGGGTAGGATGCCAGTTGAGACTGTGGCTATCGACTTGCATTCCCAAAAGGTCGCGGTAAAAGTGTAGACTCTGCTCAGTGTTAGAAATAGCGATCGCACTATGATCAATTCCCAAAAACAAGCGATTCCTGTTTTGATGCCATTTATCCTGTCCTTTCTCGGCAGGAAACCAAATTAACTCTAAATCATGACCATCAGGGTCTTTAAACTTAAAGGCACCGACACCACCAGATGTTTCATTATCAGATAAGATTGTCTGCGGTGCAACTGAAATGGGTTCAATCGGAAATGAACGCACTTGTGCATAAGCGCGCTCCATATCACTCACTACAATTGCCAGATGTTGAAACCATAAATCATTACTTTGAGAATCGCAGGGAATGGGTTTACCCTGAATATTGAGATACTTCATCAACTCGATGAGTTCATCTCCTAGTTGCAAGGTGACAATACGAATTTTTGCCTCAGTTACGCCTTCCAGGTCGCTGTAATCCTGTCCTTCAACTGTGATGTCAGAAACTAGTTCAAAACCAAGCGCTTCTTTATAGAAATTTAAAGAGCGATCGCAGCTTGTCACCGTTAATCCAATAGCTCGAATTTTTTGTACCCCTACATTGGTTTGACTAGGCATATTTAACAGCCCCTAAACTTACAATTAACTTTCTGTTAACAGGTATTGCGAATTGGGCACTTGTACTGAGCGTTCGCGTAGCGTCTCGTAGAGAAGCCGAAGTATTAATCATTAGTTAAGAGCTTTTTTGCTCGTCTTATTCTGCCTTCATCCTCCCTTGCCTCCCCCTGGTTACTGAGCGGAGTCGTTGGCGCAGCCTCTCGTAGAGAAGTATGCTCCCCCTGCTTTCTGCCTTTTCCTAGTCCCTTTTATCCTCATCTCCCAACATTTTCAGTAATTTTCTCGCAGCTAGAATACCCACAACTCCTGCACCGACTATTTCCACTGCTTGCACCACTTTTTTACCTACATCTTGAGAGTTGAGGTGTTGATGAAAAATCTCTTCATTTACCCATTCAGTTGCGGCTTTAAAATCATGAATTGGTGTTGGCAAAAGTGTTAAATAAGTGGCATGACGAATTAAATGTGCGGGTTCGCCTGCAACTTCAAAAACATTGAATAAGTTAGCAGCAGCATTATTTACCCCTAATTTCAAAAGGGTTCCACGAGTATTAACCTTAACAGGTTTGAGTTCTTCTCCTAAAGCGATCGCTTTCAAATTATGGGCAATATTAGCTCCTTGCTGATAAGCTACTTGGGCGGTAGGCGGTAGGGAATTATCCGGAAGTCCTGCACAATCACCGCCTGCAAAAACTTCTGGAAAGTCAAGCAGTTGCATGGTGGGAGTGACTAGTGGGTGACCATGATGATCCCGATGCTCTTGGGAAATTGGTAAATCTTTAATTACTGGATGGACAGAAGTACCAGCTGTCCAGATTGCGGTATGTGTTGCTAATGTCTTAATTTGATTATTGTGCTTATATTCAATAGCGTTAGGATGAATAGTGGTGACTTCTGCTCCCGTAAGTATTTCAATTGGTATCCGGCGTTTTTGTAATTCTTTCTCAGCAATTGGGCGCAGTGGATTGTTAATATCGTCATTCAGGATTTCTTTGCCATGATTGAGCAATACTATCCGGATTTCACTAGAATTACCTCCCAAAACCTCATACCAATGTGGTAGAAAATCAGCTAAAGTTGCTGCAATTTCTACGCCACTAGAACCACCCCCAACTACTCCTACTGTGAGCAGTTTCCGGCGTTCTTCTGAATCTTCTGTTTGCACTGCTAGTTGTAAACGATCGCGTAAATGACGTTCAAGAGCGATCGCATCTTCTTGCGTCCAGAAAGGAAAGGCATTTTCTTTAGCACCTTCAACCTGATGATAGGTAGTTACACTACCCAAAGCTAATACTAAGTTGCTGTATTTGTAGGAGTTTCCTGAAGCTAATTTCACTGCCCGTTGATGCAAGTCTATCGATTGCACTGCATCTTGAACAAAGATGACACCGCTACCTTTGAGTAGTTCCGAAAAGCGCGGGACTACCTGAAAGGTATCCATTTCGCCATCGAAATATTCATATAATAGCGGTTTAAAGCAAAAGCGCTCGTTTTTATCAATCAATATAACAGAGCGAGGATAGTGTTCGTGAGCCAGATGTAAGGCTGTAAATAGTCCTGTAAAGCCACCGCCGATAATCACAGTTTGATAAACTGGGCTGTTCATGAAATACTCTCCAAACTCTTATGAAATCAGGATGTTCAATTAATTAGCGCTTTCCTATATTAATAACAAGAAAGCAATCAAAGCAATGCTCAGGATCACAGCGAATGCAATAGCGTATTCAACTCGGCGACTAAAAAATCCTACAGCAGTAATTAGAGCGATCGCCAGCCCAATAATGCCAATATATTGCTCTTTTTGTAACCCACGTGCAATTAGTGGGTCATTACCTGGTGCTGGAGTTTCCTGAATTGCTTTTGGCTCACGTTGTGATGCTGGTATTTCTTGCAAGTATAAATTCATGAAACTACTCCTTAAAATACTTGGAATTTGTGAATGTTTTTATGCCCGCCAAAGGTAGATAAGCGAGAAAAGGAAGACCCAAACTACATCAACAAAGTGCCAAAACAGAGTGGTTGCACTTGTACCGAAGTGAGTTTTATTATAGTTGCCTGGAATGAAGGAGCGAATCAGCATAATTATCTGAAGCACAACACCAGCCAGAACGTGTAGACCGTGGAAGCCTGTTAGTAAGTAGAATGTAGAACCAACTAACCCTGTAGTAATCTTAAAATCGAGATTTCTCCACTCAATTAATAGACCAATTAAGAAGTAAGTTCCCATTGCGATCGTCATCAGCCATAGCCAGCGAAATTTCTTGAGTTGATTACGCTTCAGGGCATTTTCTGCTGGTTGAATGACAAAGCTACTGGAAAGTAATACTACCGTATTAATAATCACAGGTGTAGACAATTCTGGGCCAGAAATACCAGGCGGTAGCCAGTTATTAGTAGTCAGTCGTAGAACAACATAAGTAAAGATAAAACTCAAAAAGATGATGCTTTCTGATAGCAGGAATACAGTAAACCCGAACATTCCCTTACCATGATGATCTTCATGAGTACCGCCACCACTTGGTAGGAAACGCTGTAACCAATTTGGCAAGCGTAGCCGCCACAGATCAAAACGGATAGGACTTTCATCTTTATGAATAGGGCGACGTTGCATAACTCAATTGGGGCATTGGGCACTTGTACTGAGCGACTTGCCTTGAGCGAAGTCGAAAAGAGTCGAAGTATTGGGCAGTGGGCATGGGGCACTTGTACTGAGCGTACCCCTACGGGGAAGCAAGCTACGCGTAGCGTCTCGTAGAGAAGCCGTTGGCGCAGCCTCTCGTAGAGAAGTATGGTTTATCCTCCACATCCCCTTTGTCCTCAGTAAAAGGTGTTTTATCCTCACTCACCATTATCAGCATCTAGGACTACCGAGTACTTTGGATCGCCGTAGTCATAAGGAGGTTTTGTCACAACCGGAATCTCCTCAAAGTTCTCTTTTGGAGGTGGTGAAGAGGTTGTCCATTCCAGTCCGGTAGCGTGCCAAGGATTGTTAACTGCCTTTGGCCCGTAAAGCCAAGAGCCTACCATGTTAGCAATAAAAGGCAATGTGGATGCTCCTAGCAAGAATGACCCCAGACTAGCGATCACATTCCATCCCTGATACTGTGGGTCATATGAGGAAACTCGGCGGAGCATCCCTTGTAAACCTAATGGGTGCATGGAAAAGAAGGTGATATTGGCAGGAATAAAGGTCAGCCAGAAATGCAGCTTACCCCAACCCTCGGCATACATTCTTCCAGTTATCTTCGGAAACCAGTAGTAAATTGCTGCGAAGATTGCCATTGTGATCGTGTTAAAAACGATGTAGTGGAAGTGTCCCACAACAAAGTAAGTATTATTAACATGGATATCAAATGGTGTGGCAGCAAGCATTACACCAGTAACACCGCCAAAAATAAACATCGCTGCACCTCCCATTGCAAACAGCATTGGTGTCTCTAGGTGCAGCTTACTCCTCCAGATGGTGGCAGTCCAAGCAAAGGCTTTAATACCAGTGGGTATTGCAACTAACATTGAGGTAGCCATGAAGGTCATCCGCATCCAACCAGGGGTGGCACTGGTGAACATATGATGTACCCAAACGAAAATGCTGACCGCAGCAATACCTAAGGTAGCGATCGCAACTGACCGATAACCAAATAGGGGATTGCGAGAAAATGCAGGCAAAACCTCAGCAAAAATACCGAAGGCTGGTAGTGCCATGATATAAACTGCTGGGTGAGAGTAAAACCAGAATAGGTGTTGGTAAATGATCGGATCGCCATTTGCGTCCGGTTTAAAGAATTGTGTACCGAACGAGAGGTCAAGCAACAGCAGGATCAATGCAGCCGTCAAGGCAGGCAAATTAATCAGCTGCAACAACTGGGCGCTAAAAACTGACCACACAAAGACGGGCATTCGGAAAAATGTCATCCCTGGTGCCCGCATCCAAAAGATAGTAGTTACAAAGTTGACAGCCCCCATAATTGAAGAGATACCTATTAGTACTAGGCTAACTATCCAAATGAATTCACCGTTAATGAACTGATCCCCTGGAACTTGCAGACTAATTGGTGGATAAGACCACCAGCCAGCTTGTGCAGTCCCATTTGGTAGGAAGAAGCTAGACAATAGTAAAAGACCAGCTGGTGGCAGAATCCAAAAGGAGATGGCGTTGAGCAAGGGAAAAGACATGTCCCGCGCTCCAATCATTAGCGGCACTAAGTAGTTAGAAAGACCTGCATTAAAGGGAATAATCCACAGGAAAATCATGATTGTCCCGTGCATGGTGAACAAACCATTGTAGAGGGGACGATCAACTAAATTTGATTCCGGGGTGAGTAACTCAGCCCGAATCAGCATCGCCAACAGCCCGCCAATCAGGAAGAAAATGAAGGTCATCACCATGTACTGAACTCCAATCACCTTATGATCGGTGTTGAAGCTGAAATATTCCCGCCAAGTATTCTCAGACTTGTTCTGGTAATTTTTCGGTTCTTGATCCCCGGTAATCTCTCCACTCAAATCATGTGTCATTATTTAGCTTCCTTTTATTGGCAACGGCAGGTTGAGCCGGTGCGACGGTGTACCAGCCGCTATTGAACAATGTTTTCGGTGGTTGGATATTTTCGGCAACTGCCTGATTTGCTGGAGTTTGTTCGCTATTAGCAGTTTGTGTGAGCCACTGGTTATATTGATCAAGGGATTCAACGTATACGTCCGTTTCCATTAAGGCAAAGTAAGTACCACTGAATTGAGAATCTTTCAGCCGATATTTGCCTTCACGAATGGGTGTTAGCACAAGATTAATCTTGCGCCCTGGAACAATATCCTGCTTTAAGCGAAACTCAGGGACGTAGAAACCGTGGATCACATCCTGTGCTTGCAGATTTAAGCGAGTGCTGCGATTGATCGGCAGATGCAGTTGATTACTAGTAACATTATTTGGATAACGAAAAGACCAATCCCACTGTTTAGCGAAAACATCAATAGTTTCAGACGCAGGTTTGGGGACATCGCTGACGGTTGCGGCGTAGGCAGGTGCAGACTCTAGGGGTGTGTGCAAATGCACAATTTGGTTTAGACCGAGAATATTTAATTGCTGATAAATATTGAAGCTTTGCAAAGCAATCCACACTACTAACAAAGTCGGGGTTGCTGTCCACAATATTTCTAACCTTGCATCACCTCTAGAGGGGTGTCCCTCGCTATAGTCTTTTGGAGTGGCACGATGGAAGATGATCGCATACACCATAATGCCAACCAGCCCCAGGAAGATGAATACTCCAATTGAGACTAAGAAGCTAAACAAATCATCTACGCGTTGTGCTTCTGTTGTAGCTTGGGGAGGCATCCAAGAAAACGCCTGCTGCCCAATCCACCGACTGACGATGAGCAGCACTGCTACATAAAACGCCATTAATACATATTCAAAAACACTAAACATAAAATTCGATAAATTCTCGTTTAATTATTTGTTGTAAAGATTATTGGAAATGGTATTAGCAGCGGTAATGTGAATCCCAAATTCCTCTCCCAATTGCGCCCCCAAAGTTCCGTGAACGAATAATATGCCCATTATCGCAATGCCTGCTAACAAGTAACTCCACTGCACCTGTCTGGAAGCATCCTTACGCCAGCGGTAGCGTTGCAAACCTCTCCATACAGTCATACCTACAATGATCCCCAATAGCAAAACGCCACCCAAACCATGTAAAAGCATCGTCCAACCAGCATTTAACCCCCAAACACTCTTTTGATCAACTGGTGGATTTGCCAACAGTAGCTCAAAAAAACCAGCAGCAACCGTGAAAAACGTGATAGCTGCTGCTGCTATAAGGTTGTACCAGCCGACATCAAAAAAGCTAGAACGGATGGCAGTCAATCCCAAAAATTTGAAAATTGGTTTTTCTAAGGGAAACAGCGCTCCTGCTATATCAAAAACGATCGCAATGATCAACAAACCCAGCGTTAGATGCACTAACTGCGGATGTACAGGAATTTCGTAGGGTAATCCGTTAGCACCCAGCCGCAATCTCAACTGTTCAATCAGTTGCCAGTTCATGGTGAAACTCCCTGTTTCATGGCTTGAACTACAGGCTCTACGTGCAACCCATATACCCAAAACAGTTTACTCCCCAAATACACTTGCAAAAACACTAGGCAGACTAAAAATGTTGCAGCACCCAAGTAAGCAGGCGGTACTTTTCGGGGGTTGCGGTTGCGAATCACAAAACGCCAAGCTGCGATCGCCACGACAATAGCCGCCAGTGACCAACCCAAGATAGTATGATAATTCAACGTTGGCTGAACGGCTTGGTAGATGTTTGCCAAACCTGCTTCAAACTGACCAAAAATCACCGCTACAAAAATGGCTGCCGAAGCAACAAACATATTCCAGAAACTCACCTCAAACAAACGCACGTTGCGGGTGAAATAGCCCAGCACATCGCAGATGAAAGAAAAAAGCACCATCGCGATTACGAAGTGGACGATGATCGGGTGTAGAGGGTCAGGGTATGGTAAATCTTGGTTATTCAGAGACAGACTAAGCATCGCTTTCTCCTTCATGGATCTAAGTATGTAGATGCGTTGCATGGAATTCTCATCCGCCTAACGCACCATTCATCTTGTCAAGAATACTGCTGCTAACGCCGCAGCTAAACCTATTAAAAAACATTGAACATTTGCGATGCAATTATATTTTGAAAGTAACTTTTTAAATAAATAGCTTTTTCCATATTTACTATTTTTTAGTAATTATTTTTTCCCCTATCAAAACTCTCTAGATTAACCACAATCTTAATTTATATCATATCCAAATGAATATTTATCAAAAATATCCAAATTGATATTTTTGATTAGATCGGCTATTTGACAATAGCGAATCTAATCAGACACTTTAGATGCGGCTAAAAATGTCTTAATATCTTATATTGTTCTCTTATTTAGGTCATTTAAACGTTATCTATATTGATAACCGTAGTTTTTGCCCTTACCCTAAATCCCTCTCCCAAGTTGGGAGAGGGACTTCTTTTTGGCTCCCCTTCTCCCAATATTGGGAGAAGGGGCTGGGGGATGAGGGTTTTTTCTTTTCATACGGAAAGAATTACAGTTTTCAAGGTAGATACGGTTTAGCTTGATTAACTAAAAATTTTACTTTGACTAATTACACAAGTTGTTCTGAATATACCATAAATTTTTATTAAAATTAATTAAGATAAGCTTTAAAATTACAATTTTACAAATCTTAAAAATAAAAACACACTGTTGTCACAGAAATGATAAATAATTGAAATATTAATCAGTCAAAAAATATACTGTTTATCTTTCTTTAGATAGATTAGGAAAATACTGGGTATTTCTTACACTAAAAAAAGTTTTGAGCAAAAAATCAAAACTTTATCGATTTGACAATCTAAATCGCCAACTTAATACTACGCCCAGAAAACAAAAATATCATGCAAGTCTTTAGCTACTTGCAACAAACGCAAATTTTAAAAGTACCGAAAGCATTATGAGCTATTCCCCTAACCTGCTCAAAGGTCAAAAAGCACTTGTGACAGGTGCTAGTTCTGGCATTGGTGAAGCTATAGCTCGCCATTTGGCGGCATCAGGTGCAGCAGTAGCTGTTAACTACCATTCGGAAGCTGAAAAAGCCCAAAAAATTGTCGATGATATCAAAGCCGCTAATGGAGAAGCATTTGCCATTCAAGCTGATGTCAGCAAAGAAGACGAAGTAAAGGCGATGTTCAGCAAAACGCTCCAAGAATTTGGCACTATTGATATTTTAGTGAGTAATTCGGGCATTCAAAAAGACTCAGCATTTATAGATATGACCCTTGACCATTGGAACATGGTCATTGGACTAAACCTGACAGGACAATTCTTGTGTGCGCGAGAAGCTGCAAAAGAATTCTTGCGTCGAGGTGTCAAGCCTGATATTTCATCTGCCGCAGGTAAGATTATTTGCATGAGTTCCGTGCATCAAGTAATACCTTGGGCGGGGCACGTTAATTATGCCGCTAGTAAGGGTGGTATAAATATGATGATGCAAAGTATTGCTCAAGAACTTGCTCCCCACAAAATTCGTGTCAATAGTATTGCCCCTGGTGCGATCAAAACTCCAATCAATAAATCAGCTTGGGACACACCAGAAGCAGAGGCGAACTTACTCAAACTGATTCCAGCAAAACGGGTGGGTGATGTTGATGATATTGCCAAAGCAGCAGTTTGGCTGGCTTCTGATGACTCTGATTATGTTAACGGTATAACAATGTTTGTAGATGGTGGCATGACCTTATATCCAGGGTTTGAGGACAATGGTTAAACCAATTCGTAATACTTCGGCTTACCTCGGCTCCGCTCGGTACAAGTCGCTCAGTACAAGTTCGCAATTCGTAATTATATTTTGTAACGGGGATTTGAATTAAGCATTCAATTCGTGCTGCCTGTAAAGGCAGGGGAATTAAACTGAATATACTTTGTTAAAAAAGGGATTAGGCACTGGGGACTAATAAAGAATAAAGCTACCTCCTGTACCTGTACTTTCTGCCTCCTGCCCTTTCAATGCAAGAATTTGTTGATAGCGAAGCGGTAGCGATAGCGCAGCGTTAGCGACGTAGGAGCGTCCGTAGGAGCGTCTTTGGGATTTTAGATTGTTCAATCTAAAATCTAAAATCTAAAACTATTCTGCCTTCTACTCATATGCCCACAAAAGTTATTGTCAATCCTAATCTGATCACAATTAACGATGGTTCCTCATTTTTAGTTACAGCTAGTGATGGTTCCATTAATGACAATCAAGCCCAAGGTTTTTTTGTTCGTGATACCCGCTTAATTTCTTATTACGAAATTTCTCTCAATCGTTACCAACTTTCACTGCTAGCTTCTAGTAACATCACGCATCACAGTGCGCTTTACCAATTCACTAACCCGGAACTTACCACTGTCAACGGCATTTTCCCTTCTGGTAGTTTGCTTGTAACCATCCGGCGCGATATTGTCGGAGGGATGCACGAAGATATCGAGATTACCAATCATCACCTAGAAGCAGTTGAGTTTCAACTGATGTTGGCGATTCGTTCAGACTTTGCAGATATCTTTGAGGTGAAAGCAAAGAATATTTTGACACGGGGAGAGACAGCAACAACATGGAAAGATGGAATACTTTCTACTGAGTACCGTAACGGTTCTTTTGTCCGAGGCATTGTAACTGAGACAGTTTGTGCAAGTTCAACAGCAAGATATGCAAACGGTCGTCTGATGTTTGATGTAGCGATCGCTCCTGGTAAAACATGGCATACTTCTATCAACACTACAGCCTTAGCCAATGGAGAAATCCTCAAACCTCAAGAAAACTCTCCTGTGTCTCACAATACAAAAGCTGGAGAGATCAGTGATGAATTTCTGACTAATGCGACAAAGTTGCGATCGTCTAATGCTGATATTCAAGGATTTTATCAGCAGGCGATCGTTGATATGGGAGCTTTGCGGATTGAAGTAGATGATAACGGCCATAAGTTTTGGATGCCTGCGGCTGGTATTCCCTGGTTTATGGCTGTCTTTGGCCGTGACTCTATAATTACCAGCTTGCAAACGATGGCAGTTTACCACGATTTTGCCCGTGGTACGCTTGTCAGGTTAGCTCAACTACAAGCGACTGAGTTAGATGACTGGCATGATGCCCAACCAGGCAAGATGCTGCATGAACTGCGTGAAGACGAGTTAACTAAAATCAATCAACTCCCATACAATCCCTACTACGGAACGGTAGATACTACCATTCTCTGGATTATTACTTTAGCCGAAACCTATTCTTGGAATGCTGACCTTGGGATGCTGGATGAGTGCCGATCGCCATTAGATAAGGCACTGACTTGGATTGATAAATACGGCGATTTTGATGGCGATGGATTTGTTGAGTACTTAACTCATTCAAAAAAGGGATTACGCAATCAAGGTTGGAAAGATTCAGGTGAATCAATGGTTTACCCGAATGGCAAGTTAGTTGATCCCCCAATAGCTTTGTGTGAAGTTCAAGGTTACGTCTACGATGCTTGGCTAAAAGCAGCTTTAATTTATGAGGTGTGGGGAGAAAAAGAGCGATCGCAAAACCTGCGTCAAAAAGCAGAAGCACTTTATCAACGATTCAATGAACAATTTTGGATGGAATCAGAAGGCTTTTACTGTCTTGGCTTAGATAGCAACAAGCAGCAAATCCAATCGATTACCTCAAATCCTGGGCATCTACTTTGGTCTGGTATCGTTCCTCAAGAACGAGCGAAAAAGCTGGTTGAGCGACTTTTTAAACCAGATATGTGGTGCGGTTGGGGTGTGCGGACTCTTTCATCTCAAAATCCAGCTTATAACCCAATTAGTTATCAAAGAGGAAGTGTTTGGCCGCACGATAACTCGATCATTGCCGCCGGATTAAAGCGTTACGGCTACCACGAAGAAGCAAACCGCATCGCTGAGGGGATTTTTGCTGCTGCTAATTATTTTCAATCTGGGCGGATGCCAGAATTGTTTGCCGGAATTGAACGCCAAGAGAATAACTTTCCCGTGCCTTATCCCGATGCCAATATTCCCCAAGCTTGGGCTGCTGGCTCGATTCTTTTACTGATTCGCACCATTTTAGGACTTGAAGCCGATGCACCACAGCGAAAGTTAAAGGTACAGCCTTCACTACCAGAGTGCTTATCAGATTTGGAACTGACAAATCTAAGTGTAGGAAACGCTACAGTTGGATTGCGCTTTTGGCGGGAAGGGAAACAAACTCAATGGGAAGTTACCAATAAGACAGGCGAATTAGAAGTAGGACTTATGCATCAGTAACGAAAAATCAAGGGTTTGGGCTGGGTATTGGTCATCGGGTTGAAGAGGTTTCAAGAGCAAAGGGATACTTGGAGGTTCTAGAGAGGGGTAAATTCGTTTCGGAGACAACAAAAACTGTTTTGGAGATTGCAAAAGCTAGTCTGGAGACTACAAAAGCTATTCTGGAGACAACAAAAGCTGTTTCGGAGACAACAAAAGCTATTTTGGAGATTGCAAAAGCTGTTTTGGAGACTACAAAAGCTGTTTTGGAGACTACAAAAGCTACTTCGGAGACTACAAAAGTTACTTCGGAGATCGCAAAAGCTATTTCGGAGACTACAAAAGCTATAGCACTTCTCTATTGACTCGAATACAGACCTAACCCCCAGCCCCTTCCCTACAAAGGAAGGGGAGTAAATTCAAAGCCTCTCTTTTTTAGGCTACCGTGTATACACAAGTCGAATTACCCCCCTTAATCCCCCCTTGGAAAGGGGGGAAACAAGAGAATCGTGTTCCCTCCCCAATACATACGGGGAGGGTTAGGGTGGGGTAATTCGAGGACTGGTAGTGATTCGATAACTTGTGTGTACACCGTAGCCTTATAAAGGGGGAAAATAAGAAATCTTGTAATCCCTTTTATAAAGGCGGAAAATAAGAAATCTTATTCCCTCCCCAATCCATCGGGGAGGGTTAGGGTGGGGTAAAACTGACGCGAAAAACCAGGTGAGTAAGCTATTTCAGACTTGTGTATACACCGTAGCTCCTTTTAGGAGAGAGGTTTGGAGAGAGGTCAAACTGTATTGCATACAAACGAAAAGCGCTATATTTCGGAACTCTTCTCTACCCCTAGAGCCTCTCCAACCCTATGCATTATGCCCGCTCTTAACGAATAAATCTCCTGCCTAAGTCCTAACAAGTTTTTGGATAGCTACTTCTTTACAATCATGGCAACTGATTCATCTAATAAAACAATTTTTGCAGCGATGGGGGCTAACTTAGCGATCGCTATTACTAAATTTATCGCTGCCGCCATTACTGGCAGTTCTGCCATGATATCTGAAGGTATTCATTCGGTGGTGGATACTGGCGACCAACTGGTACTTTTGCTGGGAATTCGCATGAGCCAAAAACCAGCAGATGATAGCCATCCGTTTGGTTACGGTCAAGAACTTTACTTCTGGACTTTAATCGTTGCTATTCTTATATTTGCCATTGGTGGCGGGATGTCAATTTATGAAGGAATTACTCATTTAATTAAGCCCAGCCCTTTAGAAGACCCGATGTGGAATTATATTGTATTGACTATAGCAATATTCTTAGAGGGGTATTCTTGGACTGTGGCTTTAAGAGAGTTTTTGCCGACCAAAGGTAAGCAAAATTTTTGGGAAGCAATCAAAAACAGTAAAGACCCGACAGTATTTACAATATTATTAGAGGATACTGCCGCAGTTTTAGGTTTATTCGTTGCTTTGATCGGAATATTCTTAGGACATTTATTTAATGATGTTTATTTTGATGGTATCGCCTCGATTATTATTGGGATTATCTTGGCTATAGTAGCAATATTACTAGCTAGGGAAAGTAAAGGATTATTAGTTGGTGAAAGTGCTAATCCTCAAACTATAGCTAGCATTCGTTCTTTGTCAAAAACAGAGTTAGGGGTACAAGAAGTCATCCGAATACTAACAATGCAGCTTGCACCACAAGAAGTATTACTCAACTTGGAAATTCAGTTTGCTAAAAACCTCACAGGTGAGCAAATAGCCTTGACTGTGGAGAGTTTAGAAGCAAAAATTAGCCAAAAACATCCAGAAATAAAACAGATTTTTATTGAAGCAAAGTCTTTAGCTGCTACTCGCAAATATCCTCAACCTTTTGAATAAAATTTAATTAGATAATATGAAATACAGCCTTTCCAAAATGCACTCAAAACAATAAATTATGGTAAAAATTATTGGTCAAGGCCAGGCTTTTGGCTCACCAGGCATTGATCCCCGATGGACTCATGCCAATAAAGATGGAGTAGGAACAGCCTACTCTACCGCAAGTCACGTTTGGTTTACTATCTGGAACGGTATTGTGACAGAAGTCTACCACCCCACAGTAGATAAACCCCAAATTCGGGATTTGCAGTATCTCATTTCTGACGGGAAAAGCTTTTTCCACGAGGAGCAATCCGATCTCGAATCAAAAGTAGAATCGATGTGGACTCATGGTTTAGGATACCGGATCACTAATTCCGATCCACAAGGGCGTTATGCTGTGATCAAAGAAGTGATTGCTGACCCGCATTTATCCTGTATTTTACAACATACAAAATTAACAGGAGAACCTGAATTTATCTCTCAACTCCAGCTATACGCCTTGTGTGCGCCACATCTAGAAGTTAGTGGCAGAGATAACAATGGTTACGTTACCGAAGTTGCTGGGCATCGGATTCTAACGGCGCATAAAGGAGGAACATGGCTGGCGCTGGGTGCAACAGTTCCCTTTACGCATCTTTCTTGTGGTTATGTCGGTGAAAGTGATGGCTGGAGAGATTTAGCTGACAATTTCCAGATGGATTGGGAGTTTGGCAGTGCTGTGGATGGCAATATTGCTTTGACTGGAAAACTAAATCTAGATGGTAGTAATGAGTTTACTTTAGGACTGGCATTTGGCACAACTTTGCATAATGCAGTTTCCACACTGTTTCAGTCGCTAAATATTCCTTTCCAAGAGCAGAAGCAACATTATATCGAACAGTGGGAGCGATCGCGCCAGGACATCAAACCATTAGAAAATGCTTCCTATGATGATGGGAAGTTGTATCACAACAGCATTAGTCTACTTTTAGCTCATGAAGACAAAGTTTATCCAGGTGCTTTAATCGCATCCCTTGCCATCCCTTGGGGTGAAGCCAAAGATGACCAAGATCAAGGAGGATATCATCTAGTCTGGACGCGGGATCTGGTCAGCAGTGTAACAGGTTTGGTGGCTGCTGGCGAAACTCAAACAGCAGTGCGATCGCTCATTTATCTTGCCACCAGCCAACAGGAAGACGGAGGTTTTGCCCAAAATTTCTGGGTTGATGGCGAACCTTACTGGAAGGGCATCCAGTTGGATGAAGTAGCGTTTCCCATTCTCCTGGGATGGCTATTGCACCAGAAAAATGCTTGCTCAAACTTCGATATCTATCCGATGGTTCAGCGGGCGGCGGGTTATTTAATTCGTCACGGCCCTGCTACGCAACAAGAACGCTGGGAAGAAAACAGCGGTTATTCACCATCAACACTAGCATCCAATATTGCCGCCTTAATCTGTGCTGCCCAATTTGCCCGTGAACGTGGGGATGAAGCAACAGCACAATTTATCGAAGAATACGCCGATTTTTTAGAATCTCACATTGAAGCTTGGACAGTTACCACTGAAGGAACCTTAGTTCCTGGCATCAAACGGCATTATATCAGGATTACTCCTTCAAATATTGATAATCCTCAACCCAACGAAAATCCTAACCAAGGAACTCTTTTCATCAGCAGTCAACCGCCTGGTGAACCAGCAGAATTTCTGGCAAAGGAAATTGTCGATGGCGGGTTTTTACAATTGGTGCGCTATGGAATTCGTAAACCTGATGACCCGATTATTGTTGATTCTGTGAAAGTAATTGATGCAGTCTTGAAAGTAGATACACCCGTTGGGCCTTGTTGGCATCGTTACAACCACGACGGCTACGGACAGCAAGAAGATGGTAATGCGTACACAGGTTCGGGTAAAGGACGTGCTTGGCCTCTCTTAACGGCAGAACGAGGACATTATGAACTAGCTGCGGGCGGTGATGTCAAAACATATATTAAGGTGATGGAAGGATTTGCTTCAAACACTTGTTTGTTACCAGAACAGGTTTGGGATGAAGCAGATAGACCAGAAATCCATATGTGTTTAGGAAAACCAACAGGTTCTGCAATGCCTTTGATGTGGGCGCACGCAGAGTATATTAAGCTGCTACGGTCAAATCATGACGGTCAGGTATTTGATTTGATTCCAGAGGTGGCGAATCGATATCTAGGCGAAAGACAAGAGTGTAAATTATTGGAAATTTGGAAGTTTAACCGTCAAATAGACAAAGTTAAAAAGGGTTATACACTGCGAATTCACGCTTTAGCATCTTTTCAGTTGCACTGGTCACAGGATAATTGGCAAACTGGAGAAGATAGACCTTCTACTTCTACAAAGTTAGGAGTGAATTTTGCAGACATCTCTGTTTGTGATAACCAGGAACAGCCAATCAACTTTACCTTTTTCTGGATTGAAAGCAGTAAATGGGAACAGCGCAATTATACGGTTTTAGTTGAGTAGCAGTAATTAGCTTTCATCTTTTCATTAGAGAAAATTAGGAATTGGTACAGTGTATGCGGTAGTTAATAAGATGAAATGAAACGGGCGATCTAATTTTTGAGGCATAAAATGAAATCTTTTCCCAAAGTTCACAGATTTTTAACTACTTCTAGTGTCAGTACATTTAGTGGCAGTACATTCCTGATTTTTATCGCACTGACTATTGGCTGTGCAAATTCCTCTTTAGCCACGGGACAGCAACAACCAAAGCCAGCAACTACAGAGCGTTCTAGCCCACAAACCAACGTCGCCTCTAATCCTCCACGTTGCCAAACTGAACAATTATCAGTCCGTAGGGTGTCTGGAGATGCAGGTGTGGGAAATGTCGCAATTATTTATGCTTTCACTAATAAAGGCTCATCGCCCTGTAATCTTTATGGATATCCTGGATTCGCGTTGCTAAACTCCAAAAATCAGCCTCTAAAGGGGGTTAACGTCATCCGTTCCCAAAGCACATATTTCTTATCTAAGCAGTCTCCACAAAGGGTAACTCTAGCCCCAGGTGGGCAAGCCTCATTTGAGATTGCTTACAACCACACCAGAACTACTGGTCAATCGTGCCCCACATCTGTGAAGGTTCAAATTACGCCCCCAAACGCCTACCACCACTTTACCCTGCCTGCAAAAATTGACGCTTGCACAGGTAAAGTCAGAGTTACGCCAGTACGAGCAGGCATTATCCAATAGTAGCGATTAGTAGCGATCGCTTCCGATGAAGAAAAACCTGTTTCGATTGACTTATTAGAGATTTTTCTAAGATAACCACACAATTAAAGAGAGCCATTTTTATGCAGAATAACGAATCGCCCAAGCCGACAATAGACTACTGGCATGTTTGGATTGACCACGACGGTATAAGTCACCAGTCCCGTTGCCAAATTGAGGACTTCATCGAGAAAGGCATAGCCCCGGATACATCGCCGCAGTGGCTTTCTAATTTGAAGCAGTCCGGTGCCACAATTATTTTTAGTGTGCTACCTGTGGGATGGGTTGGAAACTGGCATGAGAACCCTAAGCCCCAGTGGATCATCCCTTTATCGGGACGCTGGTTTGTAGAGACTATGGACGGGCAGCGAGTAGAGATGGGCCCTGGCGAGATTTCATTTGGAGAAGACCAGGGCACAAAATCGAACGCGCAAGGTAATAAAGGTCACTTATCTGGAACAGTAGGCGATGAGCCAGCTGTTCTAATAATGGTGCAACTTGAAGAGACTCCAACTTTCGAGCAATCTTGTCGCTTTAAGTAAGACTTATTCAAAACGACCAGCATTTATTCTACTGTCCCAATGCCAGACATCATATCTATTACTAAGGAAGAAATGCTTAACTGAACAGTATTGTCATATATAGCGGTTCCCATTCAGATGCGGTACAACATATCGCCAGGTGTAGGGGCACGGCAATGCCGTGCCCCTACGGGTGTATCTTGTCTCGTTTGTCTCGTTCCCAGTCTCTGACTGGGAATGCCTAATTGGAGGCTCCGCCTCAAGAGTCGCGGCAGAGCCGCAATTGAAGAGCATTTCCAGCCTCTGGCTGGAAACGAGGTTTTAAAGGGGTTTGCGCTTACAGCAGAATTCAAGTATTTAAACCACATCTGTCATAGGGGCGCAAGGCCTTGCGCCCCTACCGCGTGGTCTATTTACCTGAAAATAGCTGTATAGTTGACACCAATGGGCAATGCCGTGCCCCTACGGGTGTAGCTTACGTAAACAAGAACCGCTATAGTTTGGTGCATGTTCATACAGAATTGGTATTAGGATCGCTCAATCTGTTCCCACACCAGCGGTTGCTCAACCGGGAAGGACTGGTAGATGGACTGATTCTCAACAACGGGCTTCAGCGAAATATCAATTATTCTCTTCTAAAGTAATTGTCCCTTGAAGAGTTAGGCATAATTGCCTCCTGAAGATTTACGCCGCTGAGGTTAGCTCCCCTAAGGTCAGATCCTCTGAGATTAGTTCCCCTGAGATTTGCCCCTGTCAAATTCGCACCTCTAAGGTTAGTCCAACTCAAATCAGCTTCACTCAAATCAGCTTCACTTAAATTAGCCCGCAACAAATAAGCACCACTGAGGTGAGCCTTAGTCAGATTAGCTTTGTATAAGTTAGTTTTATAAAGATAAGTCCCCAACATTTCCGCGTCGTACAAACTTGCCTCGCTGAGGTCAGCCGCAATCAAGTTAGCTTCAATCAGGTTGGCAAAAGAGAGATTAGTTCGGATTAACTTCGCTGCACCTAAATCGGCATCTCTCAAGTTAGCGCCTCTTAAGTCAGTTCCAATTAGATTAGCATCAGCGATCGCAGCGCCTCCAAGATTCGCCTCACTCAAGTCAGCTCCAATCAAATTAGCATGACTCAAATTTGCCTGCGTAAGTATAGCACCACTCAAGTTAGCAACACTGAAATTAGCATCACTCAGGTTAGCTTCAACGAGGAAGGCTTTGTAGAGGTTGGCACTACTGAGGTCAGCACCACTGAGGTTTGCTCGCACGAGTAAAGCATTACCCAAATCCGCTTTTCTCAAGTTTACCCCTTGGAGGTTTGCGCCTCTGAGGTTATCCCCTTGCAGGTTTGCGGCGCTCAGGTCTGGTTCAATTTGAGGATTTTTCTTTCTCCACTCAATCCATGTAACTGCACCTGCTTTCAGTAAAGCTAGATGCTCTCGATTTGCCATTTTCTCTTTTTTACTCCTGACGCCCACCCAGAGGATTTGCCCGACCAGCTACACCTTCAATCGCCGCTAACGCTCCCGCCGCACCTGCTAAAATATCTTGTTCTTGTCCACCTAAGTAAAGCCGTCCAAAACTACCTACAGCTAGAACCTCAAGAATGTTAATCGACGCTGCTTTCTCAGCTTCATTCGCAGCCAGTGCGGCGTAAGCAGCAGGCTCAACTTCTAATACATACAGCGTTTGCCCTGCTAGTAGTAGCTGTCCGCGTCGCGTGCGATTAATCAGTTGTGTTTGGTAAGCATCGATGTTGCGGATAATCTGGCTAGAAATAACCCGCGGTTTGAGACATTCCTCTCTTCGGACTCCCAATGCCGCCAAAATGGCTTGACCGGCAGCTCGCGTTTCGCCTTGGGAACCAGAATGAACTTCCAATAGTCCGTATAGTCGTTCAACTATCTGTAGTCCCGGACGGACAGAGGCAGATTTCAGGGCTATATCCGTAATCTTATTAATTTCGATACCAGGAGAGATTTCAATCCACAGTGATGTATCCCCTGGTAATGGTAAGAAGCCTTGGGCTACTGTTCCCATATATGCTGCATGTTGAGGTTGCAGGCTGTCGAGAAATACGAAACTGCGTAGTTCTATTCCCAAGATTTTGCTCTCCAGTCATAAGGGTAAAAGTTATCTATTGCAAGATAGAAACGCCTAGCTTGGGTCATTTTAGCCACAAGTGAAGCATGGAAAAATACAAAGTAGAAAAATTTTGCTGTCGATAAATTTTACACCTGAGAAGTATTCTGGCAGTGGAAACCGCCTTGACAATTGTACAAGCTTTATTACGCACAAATTGCTGCCTGCAATGCCAAAATCGAGCAATACTGGTCTTGATTTACTGATAAAGTTGATGTGACAAAAAAAGTCTTTAGCTAAACTGAAGCGGGAAAAGTTCACTGGACTTGTGCCAGTATCTTCAAAATGCTGCCAAAACCGCAGCTAATTAAAGTGACAGCACTAAGATTTACACATTGACAAGGTAGGCAAGAAATGATTTAGGGACTTCCAGTTAAAAAAACATCCCATCGTAGGGGCGCAAGGCCAAGATCCCCTACAAATGTACAAATAATTTTGGATAATTTATTTTTTGTCAGTCCCTTAGCTGGAAACAAGGAAATAACAGGCTATTCATTGACTGGCAGGGTAATCACAAACTCAGTCTCTTGAGATGAGGTTGAGTTAACTGCGGCTTCACCATATTTTTCTACCACAATTTGACGAGCGCTCGCAGCTTGTTAAAGAGTCTATTAGAAGTTTAGTGCCAATTCAATCTCACTATCGAACTACACTATTCCCTACTCCCCACCCCCTTTCATAAATACTTTGAGAACCACCTATAGCAATCCTAAATTAGTCCTGAAAATCTCCGATTCCTCTCTCTGCGTTGCGCCAGTTGCTTCAAGTCGGGGAACCCGCCCAACGCACTGGCAACTCTATTGCCTCTGCGGTTAATTTATTTTTACAAATGATTTAGGACTGCTATATCTTTACTATCTTACTAAGGCAAGCATCTCAGTTTTGTAAAAATCTCTTTTAAAAAATCCGAAAAGCAGCAACTTCAGTTTGGAGATTAAGTATACACATACCAAAATGAGATGCACTCATTGCTAAGTCATGGTAAATACAAATTTAAAATTGAGATTTAAACCCGTTTCTCACAGTTGGGTTGCTCTCCATCCACAGCCTAAAGGGGTAATTCAATTTATTGCAGGGGCTTTTTTTGGTACATTTGGCCCCATGCTTTTCTATCGCTATCTCCTTCAATCTCTATTCGAGCAGGGATATACAATTATTCTTCTGCCGTTTAATTTTAGTTTTAACCATTATCTAGAAGCTGGTTTTCTGATGAGAGAGCAGTATGAAATTCTGCCAGAGCTTGTGAGGATGGCAAGTGTCGAGGGATATGATTATGAAGCCTATCTAGATGATAAAAACTTTTCTTGGATTGGACATAGCCTTGGCTGTAAATATATTTCCCTGTTAGAAGGATTTACTGCTTTGCCAGATGATCCTCAAGATAGGCAAAAGTTTATTCGGAATCTGCTATCTCATACTTCGGATGAGTCACAGATAGAAAGTGTCATTGCAGACATTGACATTCTCTTTGAGCAGCTTAAACAAAAAATCGTAGAAGTTCAGAACCTAATTTGCACTTATGTAGGTCGAAAAATTACAATTCACAGTGTCTTTATTAAGGGGCAAGTTTCTATCCTCTTAGCACCTGATATTAGTGATACAGCCAGCGCCATTCGTCCTCAATTTTTAGCGGATATCATCGACAAACTTGGCTGGGGTGTAAAACCAACCCCTGAAGAAACCCATAACTTAATCAAGGATAGTGAGCTATTTAATATCATGGGTTTAGTCTGTTTTCAGTCTGACAATATTGCTAAATCAACCTGTCAATGGTTTACTAAGACTCTTGGAAAACCACCAAAAAAGTTCTTGAAAACTTTAGAGGGTGGACACTTAAAACCTTTAGGTATTCAACTAGGCAAGTATGTTGTTAATTTATTTGATAAACCTTTGATTGAATCACTGCAGGAGCGAAATAGAAGATTTGAGCATCATGTAATTCAATTACTTAAGGAAGTGAAACAAGAATCACTAAAAAAAGTACTGAAAGTATCAGAATCACTTATTAAATAGTGTCAGGTTAGCATAATTAGTTATACTAACCACAGCCAAGAACCCCACCCTGCTAAAGCTATGCTTTGTCAGCCTTAAAAGCATAGTTTTCAAACATTTTCTCAGACTCTTCCAACTCTATTATCCAAAACTGCCGACTTTAGCCGACTGACAAAACAAAGTGCGATCGCTTAGGCTATTGGGCATAAAGATAAAAATTAAAGTATAAAAACATGCTTAATATTCTCAGCCCAGTTGCAGAAGACTTAGCAGGTAAAAGCTATACCATTTTTAACTACCTTCAAACACAACATCGCATTCGTATCCTCATAGACAAATATATTACAGTTGAAAAACTACATACTCGTCTGCAAGATTTACTGATACAGTTTGCTAATCCCCAACCGCGTCCCTGGAAACCCATCGACTGGCAAACAATTAATCGCAATCAAATTATCGGCAAATAAGCTGCCTATAAGCTTGCTCTGTACCCCAAATTAGCCTATTTCAAGAGTAGTAACACCAAAAATATGTGTCCAATCAAGACTAGGTTCATTGGCAGTGTACATTCGCACACATTCAAACACCAATTGCATTTTATAACTTTCAACTAAAGAAATTGCCTGGTGATTAATATCAGGAACATCTAGATAAATCTGACTTCCATTAGCATAAGTTGACAAAGCAACAAATAACTTTTCTGCTATTTCTTTATTTTCTGCAAATAAAGGACCTATTTTAAATCCCTCACTAGCTTTTCTAATGACTCCATAACCCAATAATTCCCCATTATTAACTACAGCATAGCCTTGACCACTTGGTTGATTAATCCATGTTTTAAGAAATAGAGGACGAAAACTCGGAAAATATTGACTATCATAACGACAAAGTTGGTCAAAATTAACTGTTTTTAAATCAATCACATCTTCAGCTATTTTTCCGTTAATTATACCTTGATAACGAAGATGAGAATGAGCAGATTTAAATCCAAATTTTTCGTAATTATTAAGTTGTTCTAAAACTGTATCTAAAGCCGCAGATTGATGAGAAATTAACTTCAAAGCTTCATGCCAAGTTTTTAAGCCATATCCTTGTTTACGATATTCTGGCTTAACAATATAAAGCCCGATAAAATTAAACCTTTCACTATATCTAGCCACCAATATAGAACTAATAGGATTCCCATTTAATTCTCCTATCAAAAAACTACCTGCATCCGCAACATAAAAGTTATTGGCATCATCAACTCCTGGATTCCACCCTTCGGCTTCCGCCCAACTTAAGGCGATTTTTAAATCGTCTATTGTCATTTGACGAATAATGAAATTATTGTCAGTAACTGAATGAACAACAGCATTTAATTGACTCATTTTACTTATTCCTTAAATGAACTCACGTTAATGAAAGTTTTGTAGAACAACACCTCTACACAGCAGATACTCCAGAACCAGATTTGCTGATTCGTACCAGGGGTGAGATCCAGTTGAGTAATTTTATATTGTGGCAAATAGTGTATACACAGATGTATTTCACCGATATTTTTTGGCCAGATTTTAATAGAGAAGCATTTTATCAGGCTTTGTTGAGCTACCAAGGATGCGATCGCCGTTTTGGTCAAGTTAAAGCTTCACTGTCAGCTTAGTGTACCAAACACCAAACATCCCCTCAAAATTAAACTGGATTTTTGCCATGAGGGATAAAGTAAAAGCACCCACATTACCAGGATGGTATATGAGCGCTAATAAATTAAAACATTATTGAGGATAATCTATCTGCTATGACAGACCGAAGTAACTATAAGAATAACAGGCCGTGGGTAAATAAACTGCAAGGGTAGTTACAAATGTTTTGTTAAAAATACTACTTACTGTAAGATATTGTTGATTTTGCTAAAATGTGCTATGCAAAACTGGTGCGATTCAGAAAGTGCGACACCAAATAGCCCATCGTAAACATCGCCCTACAGATAACCTAATTGTTTTTGTTGCCTGAGTTACCAGTTGGATTTGAAAGTTGGTACTTTTGTATAACCCGCTCAACCTGGCTAGTCACCGCATTTATTCTATGTTTAACTTTATCAAAATCAATATTCGCCCAGATATAGGCTTTGTCAAGTCTTTCTTGCTTATCATTCATGAATTGCTTTTCTTGTCAAGATATTTTTTTATATCCATACAATATAGCCATATTAATTTCTAAACTACTTTCTCTAGAGGGATAAGTAAATATGCTTAATATTTCCTTAAGGTTTTATCTGCTAGCAGTTCAATCAAACAGTGTAGGGGCGCACAGCTAGCTGTACGCCCCTACACCGGATTAATATCTACTGAAACAGACGCAACATTTTGCGCCTCTAAGAACCAAAATCCCAATTCTAAGTCTTAGCTTAAATCTTTGTTTGTAGATATTGCACCAACTGTGGTGCTTGCATCACTCCTTCTATCCGCTCTACAGGCTGACCCTGCTTAAATAGTACTAGAGTTGGTAGAGCGGCAATTTCATACTTACTGGCCAAATCTGTGTATTTTTCTGTATCTATTTTGACAATCTGCAAGCGATCCTTGAGTTGGGCATTGACTTGCTCTAAAATTGGCACCATCATTTGACATGGACCACACCAGTCAGCGTAAAAATCTACTAATACAGGTACATCAGAAGCAGACAGCATCTCTTCAAAACTGTTAAATTGCTTTTTAGTTGCCATATGACACACACCGATTTTCAATTGTTTGTTTCAATGGTAATTCTTAGAAAATAAAATCGGTATAGATTCATGGGTTTTTGTTGGGAAAGGATTAGATTAATCAATATAGACTGATTTGCCAGCTAAAAATCTTAAATAATTATAATAAAATTCACATATTGTATGCGTTTGTGAATATGCATTAGATATATATTTAAATTTATCCTGACCAACCAAATAATTATACAGACGTTCACCAGAGTGATGTTTACGACGGGTGTAGCTGCAACACTTCCTAGTTTATCCGATCAGGCGATGTCTACGATGGTCACTGAGCTTTGTCGTACCCCTACGGGGAAGCAAGCTAGCAAGAGCGTCTGGTAGAGAAGTGCGGGCTATTCGGCGTCGCAGCTATAATTAAATCAACAATATATGGCTTTAAGTTATTCATCCATTAACAGAGAAATAACTATAGATATTTAATGATAGTAAAACGTTAATTCGTGTTAATCAAGTTATATCTAAACCTCATCTATCTTGAGAACCGTAGTTTTTGCCCTCACCCTAAATCCCTCTCCCTACTTGGGAGAGGGACTTCTTTTTGGCTCCCCTTCTGGCAATATTGGGAGAAGCGGCTGGGGGATGAGGGTTTTTTTCTTTTCATACGGAAAGAACAACAGTTTTCAAGATGGACGCGGTTTAGCTAAAAACGACATACAACTTTATCTATTTATTATCTATTAACTATCTCAATTGCGTCATGCCAGCAAGATTGTCACCCCGCAAGAGTTAGATTTTATCTAGACAATATTTTGATGTTCCCCAAATCACCATAAGATAATTAGCGCGGTATTTCTAAGATTGAGGAACATTAAATGACACTATTACAAGATAAAGTCGCAATTGTCACAGGTGCTTCACGAGGAATTGGCCGAGCGATCGCAATTGAATTAGCCAGACAGGGAGCGATCGCAGTTGTCAATTATGCCAGTTCGAGTGCCGCCGCCGACGCAGTTGTTACAGAAATTACAGATGCGGGAGGTCAGGCGATCGCTATCCAAGCTGACGTTTCTAAAATCGAGCAAGTAGACGCACTAGTTAACGCCGTTATCGAAAAGTTCAGGCGCGTGGATATCTTAGTCAACAACGCAGGTATTACGCGCGACACCCTGCTGTTGCGTTTGAAGCCAGAAGATTGGCAAGCTGTGATAGACCTTAACCTAACTGGTGTTTTCTTATGTACACGCACCGTCAGTAAAATCATGCTTAAGCAGCGATCGGGGCGGATTATTAATATTACCTCCGTTGCTGGGCAAATTGGCAACCCAGGTCAGTCAAACTATAGTGCCGCCAAAGCAGGTGTAATCGGTTTTACCAAAAGCGTTGCCAAAGAACTCGCTACTCGCGGCATTACCGTTAACGCCGTCGCTCCTGGATTCATCACCACCGACATGACCAGTAATCTCAATAACTCCGAAGATATTCTGAAATACATTCCACTCGGTCGCTTCGGTCAGCCCGAAGAAGTTGCTGGGATGGTGCGCTTCCTCGCTGCCGATCCCGCAGCCGCCTACATCACTGGACAAGTCTTTAACGTCGATGGCGGCATGGTCATGGCCTAAGTAGAGACGCGATTCATCGCGTCTACAGCAATTTTCGTAGGGTGTGTTACGCTTTCGGGTAACGCACCGATTTGATTTTAGGTAGTTCAGTCTCGTAAATCGAGTTTTGAACTTCTAAATTAAGTTTTGAACTTCTAAATTAAGTTTTGAACTTCTAAATCGAGTTTTGAACTTCTAAATCGAGTTTTGAACTTCTAAATCGAGTTTTGAACTTCTAAATCAAGTTTTGAAGTTCTAAATCAAGTTTTGAAGTTCTAAATTAACTTCACAGCTAATAAAGCTGTTATTCTCAAAGAATTTTAGCAAATATACCCGTATTTATCCTCTAGGCTAATCCTAATACTTTAAAGCTTGTGTAGCTTTCGTCTAACTCATGCATCTGCTGATTATCTAGAAGTGGGATAGCAACGAAGTAATTTTCGTAGGATGTCTGACGCCGAAGACTAATACCAATTTTAAAAAAGAATGTGACAGATAGATTCTGAAAACCTGGTTACAGAGGACGATTCCCAATCCAAAATGGTATAAGGTATCAATTTTAGATGGCGATCGCTGATTTAGACTGATTTAATCGCGATCAATGATTCGAGCCAACCTTCAGTTTTACTATCATCCTGACCGAATACGGAGAGCTTTCCATTGGTAAAATATCTTGACCAAGCACAGAAGAAACCAGAGTAGGGCTAGCACTGCAATGCCCACCCTACAAGCAACTAGGGCTGTTGACGTATCCTTTGCCAGACAGTAAAGCCTAAAAGAATGATAATACTACTGGCGGTAGTCAGGATCACAGCCAAACTCATACCTTGTATTCTCATCGCCAGCAAGTTGAAAACTAAGGTAATTGACCAAAGCGTGAACGCAGCATGACGCTGGGAAAGTCCCCAAGCAAGTAAGCTGTGGTGCAGGTGGTCTTTGCCAGGAGTACTTAGAGGGTTATTTCCTGCTAGTAGCCGCCGCACAAATACTTGAGTGGTGTCTAGCACTGGTAATAACAGAAATAAAACTGTAGGAATCAGCGCATAAACTGTGTTTTGTTGCAGTTTGCCCAAAATACTAGTTGCTGCCAGCACATAGCCGAAAAAGTATGCTCCGGCATCACCCATAATAATTCGTGATGGATAGAAGTTATGGCGTAAAAAGCCTAGTGCTGCACCCCCCAAGGCTGCGAGTACCAAGATTGCCGCCGCCCGATTATTAAATTGGGCTGCAACCCCCAACAAACTCATGGCGGTAATAAAGCTGATTCCTCCTGCCAAGCCATCCATACCATCCATCAAGTTGATGGCGTTAGTAATTCCTACTACCCATAGTACTGTTAGCGACATGGACAGGAGCGAGTCGATGGGTGTGCCAAAGAGAACTTTGACACTGATCCCATTAGCGACTAGCAACAGGGCCGTGACAATTTGCGCCCACAATCGAACAGAGGGCGGTAAGCCGAACTGATCATCGATAAAGCCCACAAGGACTAATATCGAACCCCCCAGCAGAATAGTCAGCACCTGAGCCAATACGTTTTGGAGTTCGATAGGTCGTAAAAGGCTAGCTAATACCAGCGCGGCAATCACACCCGCGTAGATAGCCAGCCCCCCTGCATTGGGTAAAGGTTCTCGGTTGAGTCGCCGGGCGTTGGGTTGGTCAGCCCAACCTACGCGCAAGGCGAATTTGCGGATTGTCGGAATTAAACGCCAAGTTACAAGACAAGCCAAGAGGAACGTAAATACTACCGCCAACCAGCCGGTGCCGCTAGGGTCGGCAATACCAAGGGACTTAAGGGAGTTGTCTAGATTCATCTCCCAATTCAAGCATTAGTGCCAGTATCTAATATGAGCATCACCTGTATATTAATCAATTTTTTTTATTTCCATTTGTAACTTGAGCCAGTTGAGAGATTAGCACTCTTGCGCTGTGAGTGCTAAATTGTCTAATGGAAGCGCTAAAAAAATAAAACATGGCGAAAATTATTGCATTTGACGAGGAATCTCGGCGAGCTCTAGAAAGGGGTGTTAACGCCCTTGCGGATGCCGTAAAAATCACCTTGGGGCCCAAAGGTCGCAATGTCCTTTTAGAGAAAAAATTTGGCGCACCCCAAATTGTCAATGATGGTATCACTGTTGCGAAGGAAATTGAATTAGAAGATCCTTTGGAAAATACTGGTGCAAGACTCATCCAGGAAGTAGCCTCAAAAACTAAAGATGTCGCTGGGGATGGCACCACCACTGCCACAGTTTTGGCCCAAGCCTTGATTCGGGAAGGTTTGAAGAACGTCGCGGCGGGTAGTAACCCAGTTAGCTTGAAGCGCGGGATTGACAAAACTATTGAAGCACTGGTAAAAGAAATTGCCAAGATAGCCAAGCCAGTAGAAGGAAGTGCGATCGCTCAAGTTGCCACTGTCTCTGCTGGTAATGATGAAGAAGTTGGCCAAATGCTAGCCCAAGCAATGGAAAAAGTCACCAAAGATGGTGTAATTACCGTTGAAGAATCTAAATCCCTCACAACTGAACTAGAAGTAGTTGAGGGGATGCAGATTGACAGAGGCTATATTTCTCCCTACTTCGTCACCAACAACGAGCGGCAAATCGTGGAATTTGAAAACGCCCGAATCTTGGTTACTGACAAAAAAATCAGCAGCATCCAGGATTTAGTGCCGGTGTTGGAAAAAGTCGCCCGTTCTGGTCAGCCCTTGCTGATCATCGCTGAAGATGTGGAAGGGGACGCTTTGGCAACTTTGGTGGTGAACAAAGCGCGGGGTGTACTTGCCGTAGCTGCGATCAAAGCACCTGGGTTTGGCGATCGCCGCAAAGCTTTGTTAGAAGATATTGCTATTCTCACCGATGGACAGTTGATTTCTGAAGAAATCGGCTTAAGTTTGGATACCGCTTCTTTAGAAGCGCTGGGAACTGCTCGCAAAATCACCATTGACAAAGAAAGCACCACGATTGTAGCTGGCAGTGTCACCAAGCCAGAGGTGCAAAAGCGGATTGGTCAAATTCGCAGGCAGTTGGAAGAAACCGATTCTGACTACGATCAAGAAAAACTGCAAGAACGGATCGCCAAACTCGCTGGCGGTGTGGCAGTGATTAAAGTGGGTGCGGCAACCGAAACCGAACTCAAAGACCGTAAACTGCGGATTGAAGACGCGCTGAACGCTACTAAAGCCGCCGTGGAAGAAGGTATTGTTCCTGGTGGTGGAACGACCCTAATTCACTTAGCTAAGACGGTAGAAGCGATTAAAAACAGCCTGCAAGATGAAGAAGAAAAGATTGGGGCTGATATAGTTGGTCGAGCGCTAGAAGCTCCTTTGCGCCAAATAGCAGAGAACGCTGGTGCTGAAGGTTCTGTGATCGTCTCTAAAGTCCGAGATAGCGACTTCAACATTGGCTACAACGCTGCTACCGGCGAATTTGAAGACTTGATTGCTGCTGGTATTATCGACCCTGCCAAAGTCGTGCGTTCAGCTTTGCAAAACGCTGGTTCCATTGCTGGTTTGGTCTTAACTACCGAAGCGATCGTTGTTGAAAAGCCGGAGAAGAAATCCGCTGGTCCTGCCCCTGATATGGGCGGCATGGGCGGCATGGGTGGCATGGGCGGCATGGGCGGCATGGGTGGCATGGGCGGCATGGGCGGCATGTTCTAACTTCTGCTCACTCAGATAAATATTTTTTAAGCAGTTTGTCTTATTAAGGCAAACTGTTTTTTATAGCATTGCTGATTTAGAGGCGATATGTTATCTGTATTGCTGGGAAGTCGCTGAACGTAAATAAACGTTGTTTTTACGACTGACAAATGACTAATAACTATTAGGTAATATCTAATGGCACGAAAACTGCGCCGCCCTCCCAAAATAGTAAATAGACGATATGAAGATGAGTTCTATCATGAACCAGGGACTCTACCTGGAACTATTTTTATTGATGCGGATGCTCCGCCACCAATAATTTTCTTGATTGACTATAACCAAACCAATTTCATCCGTGAGCAAATAGCAACCCCAGAGGAGTGTGTGCCATATTTAGAGATGGAATCTATTTCTTGGGTAGACGTACAAGGTTTAGGCAGTCAAGATATATTACAACGATTGGGTAAGGTTTTTGAGTTACCTCCTCTAGTTTTAGAAGATATAGTTAATGTACCGGAGCGTCCGAAAACAGAGGATTATGAAGACCAATTACTATTTATTTCCCGCATGGTAGTAGCAAAGGAAAAAACATGTGGTTTTTACAGCGAGCAAGTGAGTTTGATATTAGGGAAAAATTATTTGCTGACAGTACAAGAAGAACCAGAACATGATTGTTTTGAAGGAGTGCGATCGCGAATTGAAAAAAACAAAGGTACCATCCGCAAACAGGGAGCCGATTATTTAACTTACGCCGTGTTAGATGCGATTATTGATGGTTTTTTCCCAGTGCTAGAGCTTTATGGTGAGCGAATCGAAGAGTTAGAAGAGGAGGTGATAGTCAGACCTACCCCACAAACACTACAACATATTTATCAAATTAGGCGAGAATTATTGCAACTGCGTCGTGCTATCTGGCCCCAGCGAGATGCAATTAATTCTTTGATTCGAGATGGCAGTGATTTGATTGGTGAGGAAGTGCGAATCTACTTGCGAGACTGTTATGACCATACAGTGCAAGTGATGGACATGGTGGAAACTTACCGAGAACTAGCATCTGGATTAATGGATGTGTACCTTTCGGCAGTGAGTAATAAAATGAATGAAATCATGAAGGTACTAACGATAGTTTCAACAATTTTTATTCCACTGACTTTTATTGCCGGAGTATATGGGATGAATTTCAGTACTGAAAAATCGCCATATAATATGCCTGAATTGAATTGGTATTGGGGCTATCCACTTTGCTTGGGAGTAATGGCTGCGATCGCACTAGGTTTGCTATTCTTTTTTTGGCAACGGGGTTGGCTGCAAAATTCTGTAACAATGAAGCGTAATTAATAATTGCAGATGGACGATGAGTCAAATATACATTTATTAGCACCGAGAGTTGAGATTTTTGAGTTATGAGGAGTAACGACCAAAATTTAGTAGTTTTGACGATTTATATTATCGGTGTTTCCTATGTTTTTAACCGCATGGTTGAATCCATCGACGACCAAGTTAAATTTGAGTTTAAGAAAGGAACCGTTGAGGAGCAACTCAAAGAACACAATCTCGACGATAAAATTGGGATTTCCTTTAAACTCAAATCCTCATACCCAATTGATGAACTAAAAGATTTAGGAATTAGCATTGAAAATAAATCTGATAATGTTGCCGTATACGTTGACTGGGACAATAGTTCTTTGGTAGTTGAACATAGTAAGCAATCGCGCCGTGTGATTCGGAAATCACCAGACTTAACCCGTGACTTAGCTGTGCCTCAAAGTCCTAGCCTGATTGCCCCCAAAAAAACACTTTCTGAAACGGTGACAGCAGAAGATGTTTTTGAGCGCGACCAAGTAGCTGGAACTTATTCAGCAAAAAAACCACTAATTGATATTAACGGGCTGCAAAAAGGGCAAAAAAAATTGTACAACGACTTTATTAACGGAAGAAAAGAGTTGGATTTTTCCCTACAACTGGTGCTACGGATATCTGAGGTGCGTTTAGGTCTAGCCCCAGGTCGTGATTTTCCTGCCATTAGTATTATCAATTGTCCTTTCACAGTCAGAAAACTACCTTGGACTTACGCTCTACCTTGGAATAAAAAGAAGTAATACTAACCAGACACACTATGCCATCCAAGATTACACTGGATCTAGGGAGAGAGTAGGCGCAGGCGGTTGCAGATCAGTCATAGTCACTGGTTTGAGGAAAGTCCGGACTCCCGAAAGACCAAACTTGCTGGATAACGTCCAGTGCGAGCGATCGTGAGGATAGTGCCACAGAAAGATACCGCCAGGACAATTAAAAATTAAAAATTAAAAATGTAAAATGAGTAATTTTTAATTTTTAATTTTACATTTTTAATTGATCTGGTAAGGGTGCAAAGGTGCGGTAAGAGCGCACCAGCAGTATCGAGAGGTGCTGGCTCGGTAAACCCCGGTTGGGAGCAAGGCGATAGGAACTACGGTTGGTCTTTTACCAGTTCCGCTCAATGAGAGCCGCTAGAGGCGTTTGGTAACAAGCGTCCCAGATAGATAACTGCCCTCGCAAGAGAACAGAACCCGGCTTATGTCCTGCTCTCTCCTCTGCAATGGAGTATGAACCTTTCACGGTTTGTACTCTATTATTTTTTGTACGGATTTTGTGCGATGTTTAATTCATCATTTAGAGCATTCCCAGTATCTCTAATACCAAGTTGCAATAGATAGTATTATTTAATGGAAGTAAAATTGGTGTACAGTGATGCCTCGGACTCGGATTAAGATCATTCCTCACCT
>NZ_JBALCP010000122.1:0-8647 GCF_036919675.1 Nostoc sp. | reverse complement strand
ACTTTAGAAAATGCGACCACTAAAATTCATCTCTGTTTTGTCAGACTTATGCTCCGAAGATTAGCTACTTTATAGATCCCAAATGGGTTCTATAACAAAGTTAGCCAACAGGTAGATTCTAAAATGATTTTAGAGGATTGTATTCTCCATCCCAAATAAAAGGCTGGTAAGACCTTTGGAAAACTTTCTGATCTTCTAAGTTTACTTAATCATAAAGATTATCATTAAGTTTAGAAAAAATCAAGCTACTTACTTCAGATCTTCCCTCATTCTTCTTCTTCTTGAGCGTGATTAGGGATTTTCAAGAAATAAAATATACAGCTTATAAAAATGATAATCATTATAACGGGGTAGTCTTGGGTTGCCAACGGCAACCCAAGACTCCCCAAATACACATGGAAAATCTGCGTGCGATTCGTTCCCGTGAAACCGTGAAATCGGGGGATACGGGGCAATGTGGTAGATAGTAACCCAAATAAGGGTTGTGGCGCACGCTTTAAACACTATCTACTCATTGACAACTGAATAACCTTGAGGGTGAAATTCCCTTCCCATTAGTACTTATGGTGACTTAATCCTTTCCTGGCTTGATACGTACATTCAGTTGATATTTTGGAGAAAATTCAACTATGCGTTTTATGAATTGTGTACGCCGAGAATTATTCTCTCCTCCATTATCTTGATTAATAAGCAGAGTTTTTATTTCTAAAAATCGCCAACTTTCTGATTCCCAAAAATCTGCTAGAATACCAACGATAAAATAACTCGTTACTTTTGATTCTGTAAAATATAAAAATAATTTGTCAATTCCTGGAATAAATATGCCGTAAGGAGTCATCCTTGTTTTAGGGTGGAAGTCATGGTCATCAGTTTTTGTCGGCGCTCGATTTCTACCACCACCGTCAAATGAGCCGATATTTACACGAGCTTTCGCATCCAGACTTAAACGCAAAACGCTTGAGTATTCTATTGCCTCTTGATGAACTATAGCTAATTTCTCAAAGATTGCATCAGTTTCAGGAATCTTTTTTGAGGTTGAATTTTGGCAACCCCTTTGAGGCGGTATCCTAAATCATTTATAATTTCATTTTTTTACCGCCTTCTGTTTCAGATAAATTTTAATTATATAAATAGTAGCTTTTGTTACTTAATTGTACACAGGTAAAAGTTAGCGATCGCTCCTTGGGAAAACTTTGCGATTTACTGAAAAAATCAGGATTTCGCGTTTGATTATTTTTAAGCCCCAAAGCGATGCCTGCGGCGGGCTACGCCAACGCCTAAAACTTTCGCAATAAGCAAGATATAATGACATTATTCTTAAGTCTATTGAGAATATACTTTAGTTATTGAGCATGATGCGGCCGCCCTAACCGTTTATCTAACGTTCGCGATCGCTGATGAATAACCGGGTTTAAGACCTCCACCAAATCGTAGATTTGGTGGTCAACAAGAGAGTGGCTGCTCTGAATTACCCACGCTATTGATTCTGAATTCTGAATTATGCATTCTTCTTCAAAAGCTGTCTGCTGATTTTACATTTCGTCACACAAGTTAATTTTTTAACGCTGATTTACTTCTGACTTTTCACGGGATGTGGAAAAGATCATTTTGAGGGTTTCCCAAGCCTTGATTTTTGCGTTAGCTATTCTCATTAATTCAGAGCTATTGAGAATTAGACCGTGGGAAAAGCCACGATTTTTCGGAGCTTGAGGACTTACCGTGAAAAGTCAGGATTTACTTACATTATGATTTATTGATAAATTCTATCATTTTGACCAATACAATGGTAATGTTTTACGAGTGGATAGTTCTTTGAAGTTATCATTAGGCGATCGCATTCTGAACTCTTTTGTCCCTCTGCACTAGGGTACTTTTTAGAGACTTCCATCGTGAATTTTCTACGTCTTTGTCGGACTTGCACCGTTAATTTTGTTTGTTACTGGGTTTTTGATGTGGCATATCGTTATTAGGCAAAAACTACCAATAGCGATGCCTACGACAACCCGTTCGCGTAGCGTCTCCGACAGGAAAAGCAGGAACGCCCAATAGAAATGTCACAGTCACGCCGTAATTAACCGATTACTGAGATTGCGTCCACTGGAGAGGTTGCTAAAAGCATCGTAAAATACGGTATTTTACGTAGAATATAGTATTACATATGAGGTTTTCACACTGCTGAAAAACACCACTATAAGAGCTTACATCTATGCACACTTATGAATCACTAAAAGCCGAACTCAACGCCAAAGATTATCGGCGAACCCCGTAAGGCGAACAGATTTTTCAAGTTTTTCAAAACCTGTAATAGGTAATCAATGGTGGTGTTAATGAGGATTGATAGTTTACTCAGGGTTTACAAAAGAAAATCAAAACGCGTTTTACCCTTTATACTCAGTTTAATACTGGTTTTGTTTGTAGGAAACCGCACTATAGCTGTACCAACAAAATCCACAGAGATATTATGGGATACCTATGGTGTGCCGCACATCTACGGAAAAGATGACCAAAGTGCATTTTATGCCTTTGGTTGGGCACAAATGCAAAGTCATGGAGATTTGCTTTTGCGTCTCTATGGTCAAGCACGGGGACGCGCAGCCGAATATTGGGGAGATAAATACCTAGATTCAGATCGTTGGGTACAGACTATGGGAGTACCAGAACGCGCTCGTTCTTGGTACAAAGCACAGAGTTCAACTTTTCGCACTTATCTTGATGCTTTTGCTACTGGGATCAATGCTTATGCTTCCCAAAATTTTAACTTAATTAATGATCAAGTTGAGGTGGTGCTACCAGTCAAGGCAGAAGATGTTATGGCTCACTTACATCGGGTACTCAATTTCACCTTTGTGGTCAATCCGGAGGAAGTATTAGACCTGAGCAAACAAAAATTGCAAACAGGATCTAATGGTTGGGCGATCGCACCAACTCATTCTGCCAATGGGAAGGCGATGTTGCTAGCAAACCCACACCTACCTTGGTCAGATTTATTTTTGTGGTATGAAGCCCAAATCACTGCACCAGGAATTGATGCTTATGGGGCAACACTTGTTGGTATTCCCGTATTAGCGATCGCATTTAACAACAACTTAGGTTGGACTCACACCGTTAACACCTATGATGGTTGGGATGTTTATGAACTCACACTGGCAGGTAATGGGTACCGCTTTGATGACAAGGTTCATACCTTCGAGACAAAAACTCTTTCCTTAAAGGTGAAACAGAAAGATGGCTCCTTGCAAGAACAACCATTAGTAGTGAAAAGTTCTGTCCACGGGCCTGTGATCGTCGAGAAAAATGGTAAAGTTGTGGCGCTGAGAGTTGCAGGTCTTGACCGACCGGGTGTACTTCAGCAGTGGTGGGATATGGCACGAGCAAAAAACTTTACCCAGTTTCAAACAGTACTCAAGCGCTTGCAACTACCGATGTTTACGGTGATGTATGCAGATAGAGAAGGGCATATCATGCACCTATTCAACGGTCAAGTTCCAGTGCGCTCTAGGGGTGATTTTAAATATTGGCAAGGCATAATCCCAGGAAATACATCTAAAACCTTGTGGACAAAAATTCATCCTTACCAAGATTTACCACGTATAGTTGACCCTAAGAGTGGCTGGTTGCAAAATACAAATGACCCACCTTGGACAACTACATTTCCAGCCGCCATTAAAGCAGATAATTACCCGCCTTACATGGCTCCTCGTTTCATGGATTTCCGATCACAACGTTCTGTAAGGATGTTAACTGAAGATAAAAAAATCTCTTTCGATAAAATGGTTGCAGACAAGTACTCTACCCGCATGGAACTGGCTGATCGAATTTTGGATGATTTAATTCCGGCTGCACGCAAGTACGGTGAGGACTTAGGGCAAAAAGCAGCTAATGTCTTAGAAGCCTGGGATCGTCAAGCCAATGCAGATAGTCGCGGGGCGGTATTATTTGCCTTTTGGATACAACAAATGAACTTAGATAAGGCCTTTAGTAAACCCTGGAATGAAAATTCTCCACGCACCACACCTGATGGTTTAGCTAATCCTGAAAGTGCAGTTGCAACTCTGCAAGCAGTCGCAGCACAGATAGAAAAGACGTATGGGGCGATTAATGTACCCTGGGGCAAGGTTTTTCGGCTACAATTGGGTGATGTGGATTTGCCTGGTAATGGTGCGGATGGTGATCTGGGAATTTTTCGTGTACTCTATTTTGCGCCTGCAGAAAAGGATCAGTTCAAAGCCGTTGCAGGTGATTCCTATGTTGCTGCAATTGAATTTTCTAACCCAGTACGGGCAATGGCAATAACTAGCTACGGCAATGCAACTCAAGCTGGATCACCCCACATTAGCGACCAATTACAGATGTTCGCCAATAAAAAGTTGCGTCCTGTGTGGCGCGATCGCTTAGATATTCTTGCTCATCTAGAAGAACGTAAAGTATTCTGAGGTGACTTTTTTATGGGAGGCTGGTTCGCGAACCAGCCTCCCCTTTCCACATCCCGTGAAAAGTCAGGTTCCAGACCTCCGTGGTAAAAAACCAATCTGGGGTGGCTTTGCCCAGCCTTTTCAATGGGAAGAGTTGTACTATTAAGGGTAAATCGCTAAAAGTGCTTCTATGAGTAGATTCTAAGACATAAATCAGCTTGAAGCAGACATTGAAATACAAAAAAGAATCCTGCTTGAGATTAAAGTCAAAAGTAAAAATATTACTTTTTGTTTTTAGCGTTCTGGTGGGTTTTTAAAAGCCGCGCAGTGGAAACGTGTCGATGTTTACTGTCAACGATTAAAGGTTTTCGCTTTTTCTTTACCCTTGTTGTTGCCTTCAGGAAACCTTTAAGTTCGACTTGAGCCGCAAGAGAAAGCAGAATCAGCACCATTTGGTCTAGAGAAAATGTCTTGAATGGTTGCCACTGACAAGCATGTACCATCGACAATTCTGAGTCAATATCCTGGTAATGGATTTGGCTCTTCTCCACCCATTAAAGAAATTAGCGCTCGCAAATCTTCAGATGTTTCTCGCACCGTGTTTTAGGCATCAGATGAGAATCCCAAATCGTTGCGAGTGTCTATAGATACAAAAGCTAAGGTCAAGATTGGCAACCTTTCCAGAGGCGGTAAAGCCCGAACATTGAAGGCAAAAGCGGCGGATGACCACGATACACATTGGGACGCAGTTTTAGTTCCCTTTGGCATTCTCAATACTCATAGTTCAAAGCTATCGATTTACTTGGGACAGTCGGCTGAAACTAGTGATTTTATTGTCGATTGTTTAACCGCTTGGTGGCATGAGAATCAACACGAGTACCTTGAACTCGATGAATGGGTGATTGATCTTGATGGCGGTGCTGCCACTCGCAGTGACCGCACACAATTTATCAAACGCATGGTTGAGTTGTCTCAAGCGATTAATTTAAAAATCCGACTGATTTATTATCCCCCCTACCATAGCAAGTACAATCTGATAGAGCGGTGTTGGGCTGCCCTGGAGAACTATTGGAATGGCGCGATTTTAGATTCTGTTGAAACCGTAGCACATTGGGCTTCTAATATGACTTGGAAAGCCATTGCACCCATTGTTCATCTGGTTGAAACCACCTATGAAAAAGGAATCAAGGTTCTGTCACAAGATTTAGAACAATACTAATCCCAATGGCAACGTTGTGAAACATTACCCAAATGGGATATTACTATTGTCCCTGTATAACTGGTATTTTATTTTCTTGCAAGTCCCTAACCGCACACAATTTATCAAACGCATGGTTGAATTGTCTCAAGCGATTAATTTAAGAATCCGACTGATTTACTATCCTCCGTACCATAGCAAGTACAATCCCATAGAGCGTTGTTGGGCAACCCTCGAGAACTATTCGAATGGGGCGATTTTAGATTCTGTTGAAACTGCTGTACAGTGGGCTGCCAATATGACCTGGAAGGGAATTTCACCCATTGTACATCAGGTTAAAGCAACCTATGAAAAAGGAATCAAGGTTCTCTCTCAAGAGTTAGAACTCTACCAAAACTACTGGCAGCGTTCTGAAACATTACCCAAATGGGATATTACTATTGTTCCAGCTTGATTGGTATCTTATTTTCTTGCAACTCCCTAACCACTAATTGTGCTGGTAACGGTAAGCGAAGCCATGCCGCAGGCTTATCGCCTGTTCGATGGCAAAAGGTGGAATCGCTGTCTCGATTGCTTTCAGTACGTCACTACTTTGTATATCTGGAGACACGAATGAGAAATCTTTTAGATGCACCACATCTTCGACGATTCTACCACTAGGCACTTTCTCACCAGCTTCCTATACTGCGGTTTGCCATGCCTCGTTTAAAGGCCTTGATCATGTCACGAATATAACTATTTTCACTAACTTTGTGCCAACATAGTTGAAAACGATTATCCGACTTATGTTTGGTAACTTGCTACTTTTTTGTACTTAACACCGTTATACGCAACGAAAAATCAAGCCTTTTCAGATGCTGTTTCCGTTTTGGTTTTTATCTCGGCTCAATGCCAGATTGAATTCCAGATACCATAATAAAATTTACATAAGCCAGCACTTTAACTATGATACACATCACTGAAAGACTTGCCCTAGCTTTAGAAGAACTCGATGATCGTAGTCTTGCAGAGAAGCAATAACAAGGCTGACTTGGTCAACGAACTTGGTATAGAAACTTCTCTTATCTGGTTGTAATTGCTAATACGCCTTAGTGTCGAATTTTAAAATACGACATTTAATAAAATTCTTAAACTAATTTTTGTCGGATTTTAAAATCCGACAAAAATTGATATAGTGAAACGAAGCTAAATAATTTATTATGAAACAAATAGTTCATACCTGGCACAGTTACTTACAATTGCTGAGAGATTAAGTATAAAGTTATATCCCAAAATTTGGAGTTCTAACGAGTTTAAAAATGCTAGTGCCTATGGATTACCATTGCATAAGTATCGTCCCAAGCATCGTGCTTCCAAAGATTTCAAATTAATTGTTGATTATCTAATTGCATTAATTAAGGAAAAATAATGGCAAAATTATTACCGCAAATCGGCGATAAATTTAAAGTGGCAGTACAAAAAACTGATCAAGAACAAAAGATTACAGATTTACAAGCTGAAGTAGAAAGGTTGCGTGCATCGCAATCACCAGAATTAGAGACAGAAATCACCAAACTGCGCGAACAATTGCAAACGCAAATAGGTGAGATTGGCATTGATACAGGTCTAATTGACCCTAACCCTAACCAGCCAAGACAAACAATTACACAAGAGTCTATTCAAGCAAAAGCGAGATTACTTAAAAAACATGGACAGATTACACCAGTAATTTTAGTGGCTCAAGATAACGGTCGTTATATGCTCTTAGACGGGCAGTTACGTTGGTCAGCAGCAAAGCTATTAGAATGGGAGACTATTCGGGCATTAATCGTACCTCAGCCGCAGGATTTAGACCAATCATCATTATTGACTTTTTTAGGTTTTGAAGATTTAAATCCACTAGATAAGGCAGAAGCAATATTTAAAGAGATCACCAAATCAACTGCTTTAGAATTTGATGAGATTACTACAAGTCTTGCTGCTGTACTTAAGCGACTTGAACGTCATAATCAAGTCAAGGAGTTAACAAAATTATTAATTGCTACTAGTGAGGAGCAACAACAAGGTTTAGAAGTACTGGGTATTATTAACCAGGAGCAAGCTTTATTTTTAGTGTTCTTAGAATTTGGGTTGAATCCTGCTTCTGTTAAGTCCAATCTTTTACCAATGTTATCTTTGCCAGAAGATTTGAAAAAAGCAATTCGTCATCAAGAACTTAAAGGCGCTCACGCATTGGCATTAACAACATTATCATCAAAAATATTGAAAATTTCCGAACAAGAAGCAGCTCTAGAACGAATAAAGGCAACAGAAAAGGTATTAAAAGAAAGTTTAACTGTACCTGAGACACGCGATTTAATTAAAAGCATTAAAGCTAAGTATTTAACATCAGAACAATCAGAATCGAAAGAAATAAAAGTAATTATTCAAAAAATTAGTAGTGGATTATCTGAGACGACTTTAGCTAATGCTAGTCTTGAAGAACTTCAATCTTTACAAGGAATATTGTCACAGAAATTAAATGAAATTGGTAAGTTGATCACTTAAAGAAACAGCAACTCAATTGAAAGGTTCAGCAAGATAGCGTTGACAAGCGCACATTGTGATGTCTTTAGGTCACGGAGGACAACTGCTAGCTCAAAACAATTAGAATGGGATAGAAAAACTATTCGCAAAGGTATTAAAAAATTAATTAGTACCATGCGGCGTAGATACACATACGATTTTTAAGCCTTGCAGTCAGCTAAATTTTCGTAGCTTTTAATGGTCTGCTTACTTCCGCCAAGCTGTACTAGTGGAATTAGTTATGTAGATAATTATTCGGCGAAAGGGCGTTACAAGGCAGAGAACACTTACCAAATTTTTTATAAGATAGCAAAAACTTATTTGTCCAAAGTCCAATCATTTGGATGGACGGAGGATATAGCGGTTCCCGACCCGGTGAGGTACATTTTCAAAGCTACTAAGTAGGTGGGCGGGGGAAAACCAAAATGTGTAACAATATGTAAATACGGAGAAAATATTGAATTAGGTATAAAATATGGGAGCGCGCCTAAGA
>NZ_JBALCP010000121.1:0-10197 GCF_036919675.1 Nostoc sp. | reverse complement strand
GACCACTCTTCATCTGTTAAACTGCTTGAGTACATAAGTAATAAAAAATACTTTTAATCTCCCGGTACACCAGATCCCAAATGGGTTCTATAGTAATGTCACTTTACTTATAAAACTATAGTGTATGGAAGTACAAGCCTTAATAGACTAATTTTAATTTAAGGGTAGTGGTAAATATGTAGTGAATACCAAAATTACCTACCCCTCTTCTGTCACTCTCCGAAAACATTTGTCATTTCTGAATTCCAGAGCTTTTATACAGGAAGCGTAGGCGTAGCCCGCCGCAAGCATCGCCAGATTTTTTCCTACAAATACAAGACCCATTTTTTTCTAATAGTATAGCTTGTATTGATTGCCTCATGAGGCTTCTAGCGATCGCCCTCCCGGAAAGTGACAGAAGAGGGGTAAGTTAAATTATTTTTTTTAGCTATTTAGCTTGAGAAGTGGGTTATATGATATAAGAAAAAATTATCCAACTTCTGAAGACCTTAAATAAATGTTTCAGCTATAATCTTTCGAGCGTAATCAAGTTTTAGTTTTTGAAAATTTGACTGTCTTCAAACTGATGTTAGCACCACGACCTACTTGCCCTAATTGCGGTTCTCAACACACTGTCAAAAATGGCAGTACTCATAATCAAAAACCAAAACACCAGTGTCAAAAAGGTCATTTACAGTTTATAGAAATCTTACTAATAAAGTTATTAACAAAGGTACTATAGAAGCGTTATAAGTTCAACTCATGGACGCCCTGGCATTACTACTGAGTAATCTTGTAATTGGTAGCATTAGGTTGACGAATCACTATCAAATTTTTCAACACAGAGTCTTGTTTTAAGTTTTCCCTCAGCAGAGGCTTTTCTAACAGCTTGCTAGTAAATGGAATCTTGGCACAAGATTTAGTTTCAATATAACTGGTATCAATCCAATAGCCAATGTCAGGGGACTAGTGATAATCTTGGGTGCTTCGATAATCTCTGCAATCGCACTCTTGGCGGGGCGTAAGCCCATCGCATATACGCCTGATTGATCCCCAGATTTTCTTTCTCAACACACCATCACTAGGAGCCATATCAAATGGCATAGCGCGTTGTCAGCCAGGGCATCTGCATATGCAGCACTATTTCGAGAACGCAAAGTCTCTAAACGCGCAGATTGGAAGTTAGCATCTCGAACACTTGAAGGTTCTTACTTACTGCTCTCAATCCAATCTGCAAGTTCCTAAATATCCAAAGCCATACGGGTTTCAACTGCCCTGCCGTACAATTCACCAAGGAACCTATCCCACTAATACCAGCAATATGATAATCTGCTGTTGTTAACACAAGGGTGTAGCACAGTATGGCTGGGCGATTTGAAGGATTAAGCGACTTAGAATGGAGGTTGTTTGAAGATATATTCCTTTTCCCCCTGGAAAAGGTGGCAGTGAGGGTGTTAAGTATGGTCATAAAGGTAAAGGAGTTTTTATACATACCTTGACTGATGGCAATGGTATGCCCTTGGCCAATCGTACAACCCCAGCTAACGGTAGCGAAAGAGACCAGGTTATACCGCTTCTAGATAGTGTCAAAGTCAAAACTAATAGACCTGGTAGACCGGACTACGTCCCGCTTCGCTAGCGTAAACGAGTTAAAGTACTTGCTGCTGACAAAGGTTACGATTCCAAGGATAAACGTGCTGTTTTACGTAAACGTGGTATCAGACCTCAATAGCCCAAACGGGTTTGGAAGAGCAAGAAAAATCGGGGTAGACCAATTAAAACTTCCGTTCCACGTTTTCAACAAGAGCGTTGTAACGCAAAGGATACTCAAACATGATGGTAAACACACCTGCCACAATCAAAAATATTCCCAGCAGTGCCGCTTCCATCAGGTATTCCGGCAGGTGTTTTCTAAAGTTTTCCATACTGTCACTCCTTGGCACGATGTTCGGCATTGTGCAGAATCATGGTAGCAGCCAAGCCTGTCCAGCCAGTTTGGTGACTGGCTCCAATTCCAGCACCATTGTTGCCATGAAAATATTCGTGGAACAAAATGTAGTCGCGCCAGTGGGGATCGGTTTGAAAAGTCTCAGTGCCGCCATAGATGGGACGGCGACCGGATTCGTTACGTTGGAACAATGCGACTAAGTGTTGGGAAAGGGCGATCGCCACTTCTCGTAGAGTCATTTCATTTCCCGATCCAGTCAGACATTCGACTTTGAAACCGTCCCCGAAGTAGGAGTAAAATTGCCAAAGAGATTCAATAATCAGGTAATTGACCGGAAACCAAACGGGGTCGCGCCAGTTCAAGTTCCCCCCAAATAAACCAGTCGTGGATTCGGCAGGCTCATAACGCACGAAATAATCTTGTCCATTTAATTTGAGGCAATAGGGATGGTCTTGGTGATACTTGGAGACTGCTCGGATTCCGAAGGGGCTAAAAAACTCCTGTTCATCCAGCAGGCGTTGCAGAATACGCTGAAGTTTACGGCGATCGGCGATCGCCAATAATCTTTGTGCCTCAATCCCTGGCGTTTCCATACAAGCCACATTTGCTTTCAAATCATGGCGATTGCGAATGAACCATTCCATCCGACGCTTGAAACCGGGAAACTTTTCTAGTATTTCTAGTTCCAATACAGCGACGGCATAAAGGGGAATCAATCCTACCATTGATCGCACTTTTAGCGGCAGCTGTCGCCCATCAGGAAGGAAGGTGTAGCGCATCGTAATAGAAGCCATCTTCTTCATCCCAGAGAGAAATCTCGGCTTCGCCAATGCCGTCAATTGCATCAGCAATGTAGAGGAAATGCTCGAAGAATTTACTGGCAATGTCTTCGTAGGCATCATCTTCTTTCGCCAACTCTAGGGCAATCTTTAACATATTTAGGCAATACATCCCCATCCAACTGGTGCCATCAGCCTGATTGAGGTAGCCGCCCGTAGGCAATTCGGCACTGCGATCGAAGATACCAATATTATCCAATCCCAAAAAACCGCCCTGAAAGACATTCTTACCTGCTATGTCTTTGCGATTCACCCACCAGGTAAAGTTGAGCAGGAGTTTGTGAAAAACCCGTTGGAGAAAAGAGCGATCGCCTTTTCCACAAGACTTCTTCTCGGTATCATAGACTTGCAACGCCGCCCACGCTTGTACGGGAGAATTGACATCGCTAAATTTCCACTCCTAGGCTGGCAGTTGACCGTTGGGGTGCATATACCATTCGCGAGTCAGGCGATCGAGTTGCAACTTGGCAAAATCAGGATCGATCGTGGCTAAAGGAATCAAATGAAACCCCAGATCCCAAGCTGCAAACCAGGGATACTCCCACTTGTAGGGCATGGAGAGAATATCTTTACTGTAGAGATTAACCCACTCGTGATTCCGCCCGACTTGGCGTTCGGCAGGTGGTGAGGGTTGTCCCCGATCCCCCTTCAGCCAATTGTCTACGCTGTATTGATAGAACTGCTTGCTCCAAAGTAATCCCGCAAAGGCTTGTCGTTGAATATTGCGCTCGTCTGCCGACAAGGGAAAGGGAGAAACTTCTTGATAGAACTCGTCTACTTCTTGCTTGCGGATCTGGAAAACTCGATCGAATTCAGGGCTGAAGGGTTCCGATATCTCTGGCTGATCGCTCAATCGCAGTTGCAGGGTTTTGGTTTCTCCAGGCGCAAACGAGAGGGAGTAATGCGCCGCAAATTTTGTGCCGATGCGATCAGGATTGACTGCATTCTTCTGCCCATTGACGACATAGTTGTTAATGCCATCTTTAACATAGGCAGAACTGTTTGTCGTCCCAAACAACTGCTGATAATTGGTTTCATTATTGGTGAACAATAATTCTGCTTCACCTTTACAATACAGCCAGTGAGTGTTCAGTGTGGGATGATTCGCTTCCATCTGGCTGAGGGTGGGATCTGAATGCACCACTTTGATAAAGGGTTGTTCAATTTCAGAGTTCCAATCCCAGATGTTCCGAAACCAAAGGGTTGGTAGTAGATGTAAAGTGCTGGCTTCGGAGCTACGGTTGGCGATCGTAATTTGAATTAAAATATCTTCAGGCGATGCTTTAGCGTATTCCACGAAGACATCAAAATAACGATTGTCGTTGAAAATTCCTGTATCTAGTAATTCAAACTCCGGTTCAAATTTGCTGCGGCGCTGGTTTGCTTCGATCAGTTCGGTGTAGGGAAATGCCTGCTGCGGATACTTGTACAGACACTTCATGTAGGAATGAGTCGGAGTGTTGTCCAGGTAAAAATAGTATTCTTTGACATCCTCGCCGTGATTGCCTTCATTCCCTGTTAAACCAAAGATCCGTTCTTTCAAAATTGGATCGTGTCCATTCCAAAGGGCGATCGCAAAACACAATCGCTGCCGCGTATCGGAAATTCCGGCAATCCCATCTTCGCCCCAACGGTAAACCCGCGATCGCGCTTGGTCATGGGGAAAGTAATCCCAAGCAGAACCGTCTTGGCTGTAATCCTCTCGCACTGTACCCCACTGCCGCTCACTCAGGTATGGCCCCAGCGTTTCCAATAAGCAGTACGATGCCGATCCTGTTGCAATCGAAGTTTTTCTGGTATCATACGTTTTCTCAAATACGGCTAATCTAACAACCCACCGACAAAATTCAACTGCGCTCAAACCTAAAAAAGTAAGAGTAGCATTGAGTACTGAGAATGTTACGTTGAGTATTGACTACTGTTCGTGATAATTCCACAGCAAGCCACCGTCGGCAAAGAGGGTTGTACCCGTCATATAGTCAGCATCCGAGGATGCCAGAAACGAAACGACTGATGCAATGTCGCCTGGTTTGCCTAACCGTCCTAACGGAATATTCTGTAACAGCCCACTTAACTTTACTGGATCGTTAAGCAGTGCTTTGTTAATCGGGGTTTCGATTGCACCTGGAGCTACATTATTAATTGTGATGCCCAGAGGAGCAAGTTCGATCGCCAAATTACGTGTCAACATTTTTACACCGCCTTTGCTGGCACAGTAGGGCGCAAAGTGCGGAAAGGGTAATTCTTCATGCACCGAACTGAGATTGATAATTTTGCCAGTGGATTTGGTTTCCATGAGATGTTGCACAAAAGCTTGAGTGGCAAAGAATGTTCCTTTCAAGTTGAGATTCATCACCGCATCGAAATCTGCTTCCGTCACGTCCCAGAAGTCTGCATTTTTACCATCAATACCCGCGTTATTGACTAAAATATCAAGTTTACCAAAGTGTTGAATAGATTCATTAATCAGCATGCGGATATCGGCAATGCTGCTGAGATCCGCTTGAACGATATGTCCTTTGCGACCCGTCGCTTCCACGGCTGCAAGCGTTTTTTCGGCTCCATCAGGATGAGATCGATAATCAATAATGATATCAGCACCATCTTGAGCCAGACGCTCTGCAATGGCTTGTCCAATTCCCTGGCTGCTACCTGTTACTAATGCGATTTTACCGTCAAGTTTCATTGTTTTCCCCATTAATTTTTTTGGTAGTCCCTAATTGCAAATAACACATGACAAGCGACCAAATTACTTCAAGCGTTCAGTAAGATGTTCGCCCACCCGTAATGCATTCGCAATAATTGTGAGCGTTGGATTGACACCAGAGTTTGATGGAAAAAAACTACCGTCCACAACATAAAGGTTGTCGATGTCATGAGTGCGGCAGTTGAAATCGAGCACGGATGTGTCAGGATCTTCGCCAAAACGACAAGTCCCACACTGATGTCCCACGACTTGAATCCCTGTGCTGTTACGTGGGTAAATGCCATGATGCACAACAGTATGTTCGGCGGCTTTGTCGATCGCATTTAGTATTTCACTCCAACGATGAATCAAGCGATCGTGAGATTGCGTGTTGTTCGGTGTGTAATCCAAGTGCAGCTTATCTCCCACCATCCGCACCCGATTCTTGGGATTGGGTAAGTCTTCTGTTTGCAACCACCAGCCTGTAGTGTGGCTAGCAATTTGCTGCAACCCAAATCCCGGTAATAGCTTCGCCAAAGGAGCTAATAACTTTGGTGCTTCTGCTGGGATCATATCTGCGAGAACATTTCCCGTATTTTGCACTTCACCCATTGGATAGGGAAAGTCCGGTTCTCCCCAATAAAAATCGTTGATACAAATTGTTTTTTGATATACATCAGGATTTGGTGTGATACTGAGCTGCACCATTGCAGTAGTCAGGTGCTTCATATAATTGCGCCCGACTTGATCGGAATGGTTAGCAAGTCCATTGGGATGGCGATCGTTTGCTGATCGCAGCAACAGTGCTGCTGAATTAGTTGCACCACAAGCAACGACTACAACATCGCCCTGAAACTGGTGCATCTGTCCGTCAATCTCAGCTTCCACCGATGTAATTTCTCTGCCAGACTCGCTGGTGAGTAGCCGCATCACTTTGGCTGCCGTTTTCAGCGTCACGTTCGGAAATTTCAGTGCCGGAGTAATGCCTTCGACTTCCGCATCTGCCTTCGCATGAACCAGGCAAGGAAAACCATCACAGGTATCACAGCGAATACAAGTACTGAGAGTGCGATCGACCTCATTCAGTTTCAGTCCGAGCGGCAGATGGAAAGGATGCAATCCTTGTTTGGCGATCGCATCAGAAAGCTGTTGCATCCGTGGCTCATGACTAACGGGAGGATAGGCGTACTTACCACTGCGAGGTGGCTCGGTCGGATCTTCCCCCTGCTGACCATGCACTTCATAGAGCTTTTCCGCTTGGGTATAATAAGGTTCAAAGTCATGGTACTTTAATACCCATGCTGGAGAAATACCATTTTTGTGTTCTACCGCTTCAAAATCTCGCTCCCGCAAACGGAGCAAAGCTGCACCATAAACTTTTGTGTTACCGCCTACCCAATAGCTCATTTGGGGTCGAAAGGGTCTGCCAGCACTGTCATACCACTGCTCTTGAGTGTGATAGCGTTCTTTCCCATAAACCTCAGCCGTAGACCAGTTCGCCTTCTCTTTGGGTAGGTAAGTGCCTCGCTCCAGAATCAAAATTTTCTTGCCAGTGGCAGCCAATTTGTAGGCTAATGTGCCTCCACCTGCCCCTGTCCCAATGATAATTAGATCGTAGCTATTGTCAATGCTCATAGTCACTTCTGGTTATCTTTAATTAACACTTATCTGCTCTTGGCTACAAGTTCCAAAACGCGATCGCCACCGTTGGCAAAACTCTGACGGATAGCGATCGCGGCTGGCATCCAGAACAACATAGCTACCACAAGCGTAATGGCTACAATCCATCGAATTAATGAGCTAAAACTTGAACCATAGCGGTTATCGAACAGAATTCAGGAGTCAGAATTCAGTTGGGTATTTTGACCGAAAAAGCGGATAACGTAGGGTTAGCGAGGAACGAGCGTTGGAACGAGCGTCGCGTCTGAATAATCGGCGTTTTTGCACCCCCACCAAATCGTAGATTTGGTGGTCAACAAGAAAGTCGCGGGTCTGAATCCCCCACTGATAGCGCAGCGTTAGCGAAGAACGAGCGTCGGAACGAACGTCTTGATTCTGACCGGAGCTTTCGGAGTCTCCGGCTCCGCTTCTGAATTCTTACATCTGAATTCTTCTTCAACCGAATTGTTCAAAAGTTTTCTGAAAGCTTGGATTAAGATGAATGAACGACTTGCAAAACTAGCTTACCGCGAGGATGACCGTGTTGGCTAACCTCCTGTGCTTTGGCGGCTTCTGCCAGTTCAAAAATCTGCTCAACAGATACTTTGATCCGTCCGTCATCAATTAATTGAGCAATCTGCTGTAGCTGCGAATTCGCTCTGAGATTGGCGAAAACAGGAAGCGCTTGAATGCCCTGCGGAATCCCCGATTGAGGCACACCAAGTGTCGAAACCAAAACTCCACCGGGACGGACGATCTGCCACGATCGCGCCTGCGTTTCTCCACCGACCAAATCAAGCACCACATCTATATCTTTCACCTGTTCCTCAAATGGTTGGGCAGCATAGTCAATCGCTTGATCGGCACCTAGATTTTTCAGATCGTTAAGGTTTGCCGCCGATGCCGTTGCAATTACTCGTGCGCCCTTCCACTTGGCAAGCTGAATCGCATAGCGACCACTCCGCCCGCGCCACCATGAATCAGCACACTCTGCCCTGGCTGGAGATTTGCTCCATCAAACAGCGACTGCCATGCGGTTATTGCCACAATTGGAACAGACGCTGCGTGAATGTAGTCGAGAGTTTTCGGCATCGGTGCGATCGCATCTGCATAGCCCAGCGCATATTCGGCATACGCTCCCGAAAGCATCATGTCTGCTGTTCCATAAACGGCTTGTCCAGGTTGGAGTGTGGTAACACCATCGCCGACACTTGCGACAACGCCAGCAACATCCGCACCAGCAATCACGGGCAGCACATAATCATATACTTGTTTAAGAAACCCTTTACGAATCTTCCAATCGATCGGGTTCACGCCTGCTGCATAAACTTGAATGAGTACTTCCCCCGATTTAGGTTCAGGGCGAGGTACTTCGTCGAACTTGAGGTTTTCAGATCCTCCATAAGCATGAATTCGGATTGCTTTCATCATTTCCATTGTGATGTACTCCTATGAATAGAATCAGTGTTCGTCTCATCAATCAATCAATTACCCGTTGATCGCACTACAAATACTGAGTAGTAACCCCAGTCGAGTTGTGCTTACACTTTTTTTGGATTCAAGCGCGTTCCAGCGTAGCGCGATCCCAGTTGCTCAAACTTGCCGTTGCCTCGTAGCTACTTTGCAGAAAGGTCAGCAACATTGCTTCTGGATCGGCTGCTTGTCGCACCGCTTCGTAAGGCAAGATAAACTCTCAAATGCGAGAGTGATAAAAAGCTTCTCTAGGCTGAATCGGGTAGGTTTGAAAGGCTTCTGGTTCAGGGTAAGCATAAGCATAAAAAACAGGCTCTGTCACTGAGCCGCCTCCCGGCCAGAAACCACAGCTACTGACTTCATGCGAGTAAGCCTCCACCGTCACCCAATCCGCCATTCCGGGGACTCCACCAGGATGTAGAGGTGCAGAGCGCCCGCAGAAACGGGTGACTGCCAGATCAAAACCGCCCCAGAAAAAATGTACTGGACTGGATTTACCGATGAACCTCGATCGAAAGATTGTCAGGATTCGATCAACCTGCACAAGAATCTGCCAAAAGCGCTGGACGTATGCTGAATCGTAGGTAGTATGTTGATCGTCTTGGTTGAAGCGGATGGGATTGGCAATCTCCTGAGGCATAGTCCAAATCGAAACTTCAATGTTGATCGCAGCCAATGCTGCCATCACCGCCTGATAAAAATCTGCTACCGATCGCGGCACCAGTTCAATGCTCTGAGCTGCCCGGTCACTTGTTTCAATGTGCAACTGGTGAGCGAAAAAATCAAACCGCATTTCAAAGGTGCGAGTTTTGTAGGGAATGGTACCAGTGGTTAGCCCACGCGGGGTTACATAGAGAGTTGATTGCCACCAGTGATTGATTTTGGGCATGAGTGTCAGCCGAATTTTGCCAACGATCTGAGTCCACAAGTGCAAGGTGGCGTAAGTCTCTTGCCATTCTGCCAGGGGCAAACTGGGCAGTAAGATTGTTGAGGATAGATTAGAAATCATATAAAAGTGAATTTTAGGCGAGGTCAAATAATAAGATTTCAGCGCTGGCATCGGTCGTTAGTTCTAACAGTTCTGGACTGTTAATTTGGACACCATCGCCCTCTCGCAGTGATTCACCATTGAGCGTCACGATACCGCGTGCAACTTGAATCCAGGCAAAGCGATCGCTCCCCATTTCAAATATAATGCGATCGCCCGATGACAGAACTGAAGCATAAAGGTCAATGTCTTGATGAATCATCAGAGAACCCTCTCGCCCGTCTTTTGAAGCCACTAGGCGCAGTTTGCCTTGCTTTATCTGCTAGAGGGAAATTGCGCTGGTCGTAGCGAGGGGTGATGTTTTGTCGATCAGGCAGCATCCAAATTTGCAATAAGTGTACTGGTTCAGTATCGGAATTATTAAATTCGCTGTGTTGAATGCCAGTACCTGCACTCATGATTTGGACATCGCCCAGACGAATCACAGAGCCAGTCCCCAAGCTATCTTTGTGCGCCACTTCTCCCTCTAAAATAGAACTCTTGCATAAATATTTTGTGGTATGATTAAAGGTTATTTCAATTTCAGTTCTTGGCAATTAAAATAGTCAGAATTTATCAATTTCTT
>NZ_JBALCP010000120.1:0-69637 GCF_036919675.1 Nostoc sp. | reverse complement strand
TGACCACTCTTCATCTGTTAAACTGCTTGAGTACATAAGTAATAAAAAATACTTTTAATCTCCCGGTACACCAGATCCCAAATGGGTTCTATACATCTGCGAGGCACAGATTAAGTATTTTTATGAATATTTCTACAACTACTAGGCAATACATTCTCATAGCCCCACATATCAGGACGCTACAGGTTACGGCTTTCTATGAGACGGTAGGCGATTAATTCACAATAGAAATTGCGTATGAGCGATGCAGCGATGGTAACAGCTATTTGCTGTGGGAATATCGCTTGAAAATAGTCGCAGCAACAACGAAACGCTGGATTAATTAACAGATGGAAGTTGTTGCAAACAGGTAGCAAATGGCGTGAATGACTTACACAGTCCTGTTGCATACCGAACAAATGCTTTCTCACTTACGCATAGAAATTGCTAATTTACTACATTAATACTTTGGTTAATTATCATGCCGAAATTCTATCTTCACCGAGCTGGGAAGATACCCACTGCTGTTCATCCCTTTGTCAAACAGACGATTCCCCAAGACAAACACAAGCCCCGTCTACTTCCAGGGAAAATTATTCAAGGTATGCAAAATATTGCAATGTCGATGTATGGGAGGATTTATACAGCGTTAGCTTTGCTCGCCGTAGGCATCGCCGACTGTGGGCGGTTATGCCATCGCTCATCTGATTCGGGACGAGCAACGAGCAAACCGTTAGCTCGACTCAAATAATGAGTTAAACTGCAAATCCTCTTTCGACTTTGCCCCTCTGCTTTATTGTCAAGGGTTCCTGCTACAAAATTCATGGCTACGAGATTCGGGCAAAAAATCTATCTACGGTAGGCGTACAGGAGCGTTCAAAACAATGTCAATTTTTGTAATTGGTTTTCTTCTGCTTTTGGTGGTAGGAATTGCGACTTATTTCCTGACTGCCCGTAAGTATCAATCCTCAGCTACAGTCGCCAATTCCTATGATCAATGGACTCTTGACGGCATCCTAGAGTTTTATTGGGGGGAACACATTCACCTCGGTCATTACGGTTCGCCGCCACGACAGAAGGATTTTTTGGCTGCTAAATCTGACTTTGTACATGAAATGGTTAAATGGGGTGGAATAGAAAAATTACCTCCTGGTACTACCGTTTTAGATGTTGGCTGTGGTATTGGCGGCAGCAGCCGGATTTTAGCGCGAGATTATGGGTTTGCCGTAACAGGGATTACGATCAGCCCACAGCAGGTGAAACGCGCCCAGGAGTTAACGCCCCAAGAGCTAAGTGCCCAGTTTGCAGTCGATGATGCGATGGCATTATCGTTTCCAGATGCCAGTTTTGATGTGGTCTGGTCAATCGAGGCAGGCCCTCACATGCCAGATAAAGCTGTTTTTGCTAGAGAATTAATCCGGGTGCTAAAGCCTGGTGGAGTGTTGGTTGTAGCTGACTGGAATCAGAGGGATGACCGCCAAAAGCCGCTAAATTTCTGGGAGAAACCAGTGATGCGACAACTCCTAGATCAGTGGTCTCATCCAGCTTTTTCTAGCATTGAGGGATTCTCCGAACTTTTAGCAGAGACTTCCTTAGTCGAGGGCGAAGTAATTACGGCAGACTGGACGCAAGAAACGCTTCCTTCTTGGTTAGATTCGCTCTGGCAAGGGGTGGTTCGACCGAGCGGATTTCTGCGTTTTGGACTGTCTGGTTTCATCAAGTCTGTGCGCGAGGTGCCGACGTTTTTGCTGATGCGTTTGGCGTTTGGTGCAGGGCTGTGTCGATTTGGAATGTTCCGCGCTGTGCGGGCGAACGGGAGTACAGAATTGATGGACAGAAATTTTGCCAACCAAACTCCCTCAGGCTTGGTTAAGTAGCGATGCCTGCGGCGGGCTGCGCCTACGCATGATGACCAATTTTGAGTTTCCAGCCATGACTCCATCGCCAAATCCATCTTTGGTGAACTGCGATGTAATTATTGTCGGCGGCGGCATTTCGGGTTTGACGCTAGCCTGTGGATTGCAATCATCAGGTCTGCAAATTTTAGTAGAAGCACAACAGGAGCAGCAAGCAACAGAGCGATCGCTAGGTCAAAAACTCACAAAAATTGTGCCTAGCAGTGTCAAGTGTCAAAATCTGGTTTCATTAAATCCTCAAAACACAACTACTTCTATTTTAGAGAACTTAGGGTTTATCCCTGGATGTCTTGGGTTTGCAGCGTACAGCATTCACGAATTTAGCAAGCGCTGAAGAGACAGACACCAAAGAAAGTGCGATGGCGTAACCGCTGGGCAATTTCTTGATATGATGTGTTGCAAATCTGATGCAATACGGTTCGGCGTAATTGAACCGACGGTACAGTGAAACTGGGGAGCGCGATCGCTCTCCAAAATGGGATGTAACCGTTGTAGTAAGCTATGACCACTCCCTACAAATGTTCGTAAAAATTCAGTATCCCAACGGATGGTAACGCTGCGTATGCGATCGCCTGCACAACAGCAAGCTGAAAAAGCACAACGTTTGGCAGCAAAATTGCGAGAGTTAAATATCGACCCAGATACAATTTAGCCTACCGCGATCGCTATTTTTTCAGTAATGCTGAGTGAAGTAGAAAGTACTCACTACTTATTGCAGTGAAGAATCCACAGTCTTGAGTAATTGACCCGATTTTTTAACTCAGCACTTTTTATTCATTTATGACTCAACACGAGCGCACTTTTGTGTTAATATGCGAAAGAATCTCGGTTCTAGTGGGGAACAGCCATTAGAGGAAACGGGGAAAGTCCGGTGTAAATCCGGCGCTGTCCCGCAGCTGTAATCAAGGACTGCCTTGTGAGTCAGAATGCCCGCCGAAGTTGACTTGTAAATTTTGTACATCTGCGAGGCACAGATAAGTATTTTTATGAAGACTTCTACAATTACTAGACTTTACATTCTCATAGCCACACATATTAAGACGCTACAGGTTACAGCTTTCTGTGAGATGGTAGGTAGTTAATTCCGGGTATAAATTGCGTAGGCGTAGCCCGCACTTCTCTACGAGACGCTGCGCGAACGACAAGCTCAGTGACCATCGTAGACATCGCTCGTACTAATTATCTCTGGCGTAACTATTCACAAAAAAGAACAGATATGTGCGACTCGTTGGCTAGAAACCAAGCCCACAAAGGGTTGGGGGGATTAGCCACAAGGAGAAATAAGGAGCAATCCTGAATCAAACTTGATAACTGAGTGACCATGAGGGTGTGAACCCCTCCCCTGTAGATGCCAGCTGAAAGCATTTTCCCTACGGTAGCGACTAGCCATCAATCCGTAAAGCGGGAATAAAAGCCCTTCCACACTCCTAGTCCAAGCTAGTGCGGGGCAAGCAAAAGAGTCCATGAGTAAAGCTTAGGCTTGAATTCACGTCTGAACCATCGTTATCTTTAACCAGCAAAACGGACTGATTAGCTGGAAGCCAAAAGGCAAAGGATAAGAGGTTAGCGGATGTATCCCCGACTAACAGCATCTCCAAATAAACCCAGTGGAAAGTGGAACTCTAAAGACTCATAGTATGGTCATTCGGAACGATGTAACCCTCCGTAAGCTCTCAGAGAGGTCGAATACTCTGAGTAGGTGCTAACCAGATGCCACGGATGGGAAGGATTGAGTCAAAAGCCAAACGCCTTGCTGTAATGGCAGGGATATGCTGACAGACTTACGGTAATAAGGAATGAATAGTTTTGAGTAGCAGTATAAATGTCTAAAACGCTGAACAATCAGACGGTGGAATGGAACCAAACAAACTGGCGTTTGCTGGAACGTAGGGTTTATAAGCTGCAAAAGAGAATATTCAAAGCCTCTAGTCGTGGTGATTTAAAAGCAGTCCGCAGACTCCAAAAGACTTTGATGAGGTCTTGGTCGGCAAGAATGCTGGCGGTACGTCGCGTTACACAGGATAACCAGGGCAAAAAGACAGCCGGAGTAGACGGAGTAAAATTACTCTCGCCCGTCCAAAGGTTGGCAATGGTGAAAAATCTTGAGTTAAAGGGGAAATCCAAGCCCACCCGTCGGGTATGGATTGACAAACCGGGTACAGACGAAAAACGTCCTCTCGGTATTCCCACGATGTACGACAGAACGCTTCAGGCATTGGTTAAGCTAGCGCTTGAAGCCGAGTGGGAAGCAAGATTTGAACCCAACTCTTATGGGTTTCGACCAGGACGCTCATGCCATGATGCTATCGATGCCATTTTCAATGCAATTAGGCATAAAGCTAAATATGTGCTGGACGCAGACATTGCCAAATGCTTCGATAGAATAAACCAAGGGGAACTTCTCAGAAAATTAAATACATTTCCGACTCTCAGACGCCAAATAAACTCTTGGCTCAAGTCGGGGGTGATGGATGGAAAACAACTGTTCCCCACATCTGAGGGTACGCCACAAGGGGGAGTCATTTCTCCGTTATTGGCAAATATCGCCCTCCACGGGATGGAAGAACGGATGAAGCAGGTAGCAGAAAAACTACCAGGGGATAAACAGAATAACCGCAATTCCCTAAGCCTAATCCGGTACGCCGACGACTTTGTGATAATACACAAAGATTTAACTGTTGTCCAAAGATGTAAAGAGATAATCTCTGATTGGTTAAATGGCATGGGTTTGGAATTGAAACCAAGTAAAACACGCCTTACCCATACGTTATCTGAACACAATGGGCAAGACGTGGGGTTTAACTTCCTGGGTTTTCACGTCAGGCAGTACCCAGTAGGAAAATATAACACAGGTTGTAATTCTCAAGGGAAACCACTTGGATTCAAGACACTCATCAAACCCAGCAAGGAAAAATTAAAGGTACACTACAATCGGATTGCAAAAGTAATAGACCAGCATAAAGCAGCCTCACAATCTGCGCTAATAGTCCATTTAAACCCAATTATTAGAGGGTGGGCGAACTATTACCGGACGGTTGTTGACAAAAGCCTTATTACTGAGGAGCCGTGTGAGGTGAAAGTCTCACGCACGGTTTTGAAGACGAGCGGTTTTCGTGAGGGAATCGCTTAGTTTAACGCTTATTTATTTGGCTAATGTTCGTGCCCAATAAATTAAACGCCCTTCCACATCACCTGCAAATTAGTAGAGAGGCGAAATTGAACTTCGTCACACATCTCTACTTCGTGATATCTGCGGTTAAAACTTCTTTCTTGCGATCGCAAAATTAATCAACAAACAACACACTTTATATGCATAAAATTCCCGTCACAGTCATTACAGGATTTCTAGGCGCAGGCAAAACGACATTAATTCGCCATTTACTCCAAAACAATGAAGGGCGACGCATTGCTGTTTTGGTGAATGAATTTGGAGAAATCGGAATTGATGGCGAACTATTGCGTGATTGCCAAGTTTGTGACGATCAAGAAGACCCCAACAGTAATATTGTTGAACTCACCAATGGTTGTCTGTGCTGCACGGTGCAAGAGGAATTCTTACCAGCAATGCAAGAATTACTGAAGCGACGCGATCGCCTTGACTGTATGTTGATTGAAACCTCTGGACTAGCGCTACCAAAACCATTGGTGCAAGCATTTCGCTGGCCGGAAATTCGCACAGGGGCTACAGTGGACGGCGTAATCACTGTGGTGGACTGTGAAGCGTTAGCAACTAATCAATATGTAGGCGATTTAGCAGCTCTTTTAGCACAGCGACAAGCCGACTCTAGCATAGAACACGAAACACCGATTGAGGAACTATTTGAAGATCAGCTGGCTTGTGCTGATTTAGTGTTGCTGACTAAGAGCGATCGCGTTGATTCCCAAACGCAAGTTAGAGTACAGGATTGGCTAAAGCAGAACTTATCTCCTGGTGTAAAAGTCATTCCTTGCCAGGACGGTAAAATCAGTAGCAATTTGTTACTCGGTTTCAACGCTGCGGTAGAAGATAACTTAGATAGTCGTCCCAGTCACCACGACAACGAAGCCGAACACGAACATGATGAAGGGATTAATGCAGTGCAACTAGTGCTAGACCGAGCATTTGAGCCGGCTGTCTTGGTTAAACGTTTGCAAACATTGGTACAACAGCAAGAAATTTACCGAATTAAGGGATTTGTAGCAGTTCCGAATAAAGCCATGCGTATGGTATTACAGGGTGTTGGTAATCGATTTGACTACTTTTATGACCGGACTTGGCAACCCCATGAACCCCGTCAAACACGATTAGTGTTGATTGGACGGGAGCTTGAGCAGGTTCGCATTGAGTCATTGGTGTTGGGGGAGGAAGTGAATGCGACCTTCTAATAGTGTCTGGCAAGGAAATTTTGGCTACTGGCAAAACAGCTTTATTTATAACAATCTGCTGGTAATCGGTTACACAGGATGGAAGGGATTTCAGTCATTTGGGCGGGGAGTTGTTATTTGTGATGTGGATACTCAAGTTACTCACCCGACAATTACAAGTCTTGATACAGTTCCCTTCACCCTCCAATTTCTCCCCTCCGATCTGATTAGGTTTTACTTGCGATCGTTTCAGGATTCCGGAGCTATATCGCAATCAATCTGCTCATCCATGATTTCATCAATTTTCCCCGCAGTCGCAACATACAATCCCCATCAAGATATTCTTCTGGTACTAAAAGCTGAACCTCAGATTGAGGTCAATTTCTTACACCAACTAAAAATTACTCCACCGGATTGCTACGAACAAGTTTGCAAGCGTTGGTCAGAGTTTAATCCAAGTCTAATGCCGTAAAACTTAGTTTATTCCTCAATGCTCAAGCCAAAATCAAGCAATATTCCGAAACCTACTCGCTACCAAAATGCGGCGATAGATTATTACATGGGACTCACAAATTCCTCCTATCTCCATTACGGGTATTGGGAACCACTATCTACTCATGGTGAAGAATTAACTCTAACTCGCCTGCGTGTGGCTCAGTCAGCTATATGCAGCAAAGCTTTTGAGTTTTATCCCAGAAGGTACAAAAACTGTGCTTGACGTGGGCTGTGGTATTGGTGGTAACGCAGTATATTTGTGCGTTCGCGGTTTGGGTGTTGAAGGATTAGCACCCGACGCACTCCAACAAGAAAGGTTTATCAAGAATACCAATTCTCAAGTCCCTTTCTACTTAACAAGATTTGAAGATTTTCCCACTTCACGCTCCTACGACCTAGTTCTGTTTAGCGAAAGTAGCCAGTATATTGCTGTTGACGATTTGGCTCAGGGTGCGGCTCGTTTACTAAGTAGTGGTGGCTACCTGCTGCTTGCAGATATGATGCGTTCTGACGGCGAATACAAAGAAGGTATTTTTTCTAACTGTCATGTCACCAGTGAACTCCAGGCGACTTTAGTGCAGGCTAGATTCAATTTAACCAAGACTGAGGACATCTCCAGCCAAGTTGCACCAACCATTGACTTGTGTGTTGATAACTTCCGTACTTTTGGGCTGACAACGGTCAAATATATTGCGAATGTTGTGGCGATAGCGAAGCGCTACGGCGTTCGCAAAGCGTCTCGCACAGAAGCGCCGAACGCACTTCCACCATTATACACGATCGCTCGTTTAGCGTTTAAGCGTTGGTTGGAAAAACCGATTATTGAGGAATTAGCAGCACGCGCTATTTTTGAAAGCTATTTATGTTATTCCATCCAACTCTGGCAGTTATCAAAAGGAGTTTAATCAATATGACCCCAGAAATAAACACCAAAGATTGGCAACAAGCTTTTATCGCCACCAATATATTAGCAATTGGTTATAACGCTGGGATCGGTTATTTAGGAGGAGAACGTGGTGTCATAATTTGTAGTACTAACTCTCCGCATTTAGGTATGGCTGGCGAAATATTTAAAGCGCATTTTATTCCGCGTAAAAATCTCGCAGCTTTCTTAAATGCTTGGTTAGCAGCACCCGATACCGTACTGTTGCAAAGACACTTCATGAATGCTCATATTCTCGAAGCTGTAGATAAGTATAATCCGCAGACTGATGTTGTGTTCTTGTTAGAGTATGGTCATCAAGCTGAGTTTTTCTATTTAACTAATCTACCAATTACACCACCGCAATGTTATCAAACTGTGTGCAAAGAATGGGCAGAATTTCAACCTCAGCATACCCTCTCAATAGGAACAAAAACACAATGAGACTCATCGAAAATAAAAAATCAGCTTTCTGGTTTTATCGCTTTGTCCCAATTGCGATGTATAAAGCTTTAATAGCAAAGTTAAAAACTCCAAGACCATAGTCTTAAAAAATTCAAAACTATTTATTCAAAGAGTGGGTAATTAAATTATATTTATCCACCATATCTTGTAGTATTTTTGATTAATGAATATTTTTAATCTACTATAAAAAGTGATTAAAATTTTCTCATGATTGATGGTAAATATATTGATATTTATTTAGAAAAAAATTAAAATTTAATTTGGATGCTAAAAATAAACTGACATTGAAAATGAAGGGTGTTATGGTTGTGCAGTCCAATCGCATAGTTGGGATAAAGTAGTGAAAAAACTACCCCTGATTTTATTTGCAAGCTCAACATTTGTTAGTTCGTTACTCCTAAATTTATTCTTAGAAAAATCCGCGAAAGCAGATAATCCCAACCAGGAGAAATTACCGGAGAATGCTTCTACAAATAATGCTCATACAGCTACTTTAAATTGTGAACGTCAAAACTGTAGTGTAAATGCACATTTAGCAACTTTTAATCGCCTATTTCTCGCAAAAGCCGACAATTCTCAAGCTGATAATCAAAAGGTGATAGAACTAAATATGACAGATGAGGAAAGTGACGCTGCGATCGCTAAATTTGGTTGTGACTGTCCTAAAGCGATAAATGCGCTGCGTCAGACAAGGGGAATCACTATCGGAGTAGAAGGTGAGTATCTTCCACCAACAGAGAAAATCACACCCTGTACAGATAAAAACACACAGAGCGATTCTCAATCAACTACTTTTCAATAGAAAAATACCAAGTTAGTGGGTGCTTTTATAGTAATTTGTGAAAACTTTGTCCACCCGTTTTTTAAGGGGTGTGAATTAAATTATACTGACTTTCATAAAACCGAATCTATATTTACTATCCAAAATTCTTGACATTAGATATTTTCTTGCTTATGATTTTCGATCAGTTCTGGTTTCATTCACTTCCCAACAAATCTCTGTCAGAGGACGTTTTAAATTGCCATAAGGTATAGTTTTGCTGTTAATACTTTGGTTGATTGGGGCGAAAAATTGATTGAGGTTTTAGGCATTTACTGAGATGCTTCACTGTGCTAAGTATGAAAGCAAAAGACCCTTTTCAAACATTCTTTAAAGAAATTCAATATTCTCCTCACTATACTGTATGAAATTACGCTGGTTATTGTTGAGCTTAATTAGTGTTTTGCTGCTATCCTCTCCTGCAAAAGCAACTCGATTAGAATCCTGGCACTTTGACCCCACTCAAAATCAGCTTGACCTAACCACTGACTCAGGTATTCAACCTAGAATTTTTTTAATTGATAACCCTAAAAGGCTTGTCATTGATTTATCGGGAACTATTTTGGGCTATCCTACAACCAAACAAAACTTTGGTTCAGCAATTCGAGAAATTCGGGTAGCACAGCTTGACTCCCAAACTACCAGACTCGTAATTGAATTAGCATCCGGTTATACTGTCTCTCCCCAAAGTGTAATAGTTAAGGGAGATTCTCCCTCTCATTGGGTCATCAAATTATCATCAATTGAAAAAGACAAAATGCCTGCGACGGGAATTATAGAATGGGGAATACAAACTGGGGAACAATCCTCCCAAACACCAATCTCGATTACCCCTAATCTCCAGAAAAAATCCAAACTTCTCTTATTTCAACGCCAAGGGCCTTTACAAAATATTCTAGGTATTAATCAGCCTAGTCTACCAGATATACTCACTAAACCAGTCAATGCTTCTATGTTTGCCGGGGTAGTTTCTTTAGGTCAGGAACTACCACAACTAAAATCTCAAATTAATGCATTGATGGCTCGCTACAGTTTCCTCAAGCCGGGGATGTTTTTTGTGGATTTAGAGACGGGTAACTATTTGGATATTAGTGGCAACAAAGTATTTCCAGCTGCGAGTACGATTAAGTTCCCAATTCTGATTGCTTTATTTGAGAAAATAGACGCTGGCAAAGTTAAGCTAAATGATACCCTGGTAATGCGGCGAGACTTGGTTGCAAGTGGCTCTGGAGATTTGCAGTATACACCTGTGGGAACCAAGTTGACTGTGCTGCAAACCATAAACAAAATGATTAGTATCAGCGACAATACCGCCACAAACATGATTATTGACCGTTTGGGTGGTAAGGCAATATTGAATCAGCGGTTTCACAGTTGGGGATTGAAAAATACTGTAATTCGTAATTTACTGGGAGATTTCAAGGGAACTAATACGACTAGTCCTGCCGACTTAGTAAAATTGTCAGCATTGATTCAATATCACAAGTTAATTTCAGATGCGAGTCGCTCCCAGGCTTTAGACATTTTAAATCATTGTCATAACAGAAAGTTGCTGGCAGCTGGTTTGGGTTCGGGAGCGATAATTGCTCATAAAACAGGGGATATTGGGTTTGTCATTGGGGATGCAGGTATTATAGAGATGTCCAATGGCAAGCGTTACTTAGCAGGGATTTTTGTGAGAAGACCTTACAATGACACCAGAGGTAGGGATTTTGTTCGTCAAGTTTCTCATCTGGTATATACATACTTATACCAACCAAAATTAACTCAGTTACCTTAAGGAATGTGGATTAAACAAAATCCAAACTTCTGTTTTGTAGCCTCCACAAAGGTGCGTTAGGAACGTAAGACACCTGACGAAATTAAATCTACAATGTCCGCAAAGTCCCCTGTACTGACAGTTAGGGGATTTCCTTTATGCGTGTTAACGGGAGCATAAGTATAATTCCATATCCAGGAAGTGATATGGAGAATCAAAATTGTTATCAACTAAATTTACATGCAGACAGTAACTGTGGTAATCTGACACATAACTGTCGGTTCTGATGGGGAGCAGCCATCAGGTGCAAAGGGGAAAGTTTGGTGTAAATCCGGCGCTGTCCCGCAGCTGTAATGAGACAAATGTAAGGTGTCTCAAAGTCAGAATACCCGCCGACTCACTCTAGACACAAAACATTTATCTGCGAGGTACAGATGATATATATGATTAAGAAATTTCATGGGTACAAATATCGTTTTAAGACAGTACCCTCTGCAAGTTTTACTACTTCGCTTCGCTGTTAGTAACAATACTCAATTTTAGATAGTTATGTAAAAATTTGGGTATCCATAAAGAATACCACAATGTCTTTTTTGCTATCCAAATAGTATCCACCATGATCTAGGTATGGCAGGATTTCAGCAAGCTAGTTCAAGCCTAAATCCCAAAAACTCATAGCACAAATAAATACCTGAATTTACTGAAAACGAGGAGTTTGATGTCCACTTCCCGTATAGTTATTTATTGTGAATTTTTCTCAAAAATCTTCGTTTTTACCGCAACCTATGGGATGGTATGTGGAGGAAATGTAGCGATGCCTGCGGCGGGCTACGCCTACGCTAATCAAGTTCCACAAATATCTGAGTTTTCCAAGCACGAAGGTACTGCAAGAGACTTACAACCAGTTGCACAAATAACACCTGAGAAGACTCCAGCATCCACAGAAGAACCAGATATTGAATTAACAGTCATCGACAAGCTATTGAATGAACCCGTTTACTCACCCTTTCGCCGAGAGGGGACAGTGAAAGATTCCACCCGTCCGGTTTACGTCATTACCGGTGAAGAAATGGAAGCGCAAGGTGCTAGAACTGTCAGAGAAGCGCTAAAATTTCTTCCTGGTATTTTGCCTGATGGTACAGTTGGCACAGAAGTAAACGCCTTAAGCGGTCAATTTATCCGAGGTTCTAACTCTGCACAAGTCTTAATTTTGCTTGATGGTAGACCGATTAACGATTTAGGTTCCGGTGGTTTTGACCTTTCAGAATTTACTACCAATATTGTTGAAAGAATGGAAGTATTACCGGGTGGTGGTTCTACCCTTTATGGTTCTGATGCGATTGGGGGAGTGATTAACATTATCACTCGGCGTCCCACAGAAAAAGTGACAACACAAGCGGGAGTCACCCTTGGCGCTTATGGGCTAAATCAGCAGACTATCAACAATAGCGGCAGAGTAGGGAATATTTCTTGGGTTGTAGGTTACAACCGTACCGAAGCCGAAAATAATTATCCTTTTTCCATCCCAAAAGCCAACTTTGAGGGAACCAGGAAAAATAATGACACTCTCTACAATAACTTTAATGTCAAGTTAGAGCCGAATTTAGGTTCTCGCAATACCATAACCCTCTCAACCCTATATTTAGGTAAAGACCAAGGAGTACCAGGAGGAGTCCCCATTCCTGAACCATTATATGGTCAAGGTTATTTTAACTCGTTGACGGATAGCGATCGCAAATACACAGACCAAGTTCTCACCGATTTAACCTGGAACTCAAAACTAGGAAGTGGGGATGATTCACTGCTAACAGCAAAAGTTTACGCAGATTTCCTTAACACTCGCTATGATAGTCGCAATTCATCCCAAGCACGATATGATAACGGGCAAACTTCTTATGGATTGCAAACACAACATAGTTGGAAATTTGCTAATAATCAAACCCTAGTTTATGGCTTTGATTACCGCAATGTGGCAGCTACTAACAGTACATTCGACTTTTCTGCTAATACAAAAACAGTCACTTACGACGATAGTATTAGTCAAGGGGCGCTATTTGCTAGATATGAAATTAACTTTACCCCTAGCTTCATTGCCAACTTAGGTTTACGCCAAGATTTTAGCAGCTTGACAAATGGTTCATTTACATCACCGAGTGTCGGGACAAAATTTGCAGTTACCGACTCTACCAGCCTGAGAGCTAATTATATCAAGAATTTCCGCGCACCGAATCTTTTTAGCTTATATGCCAATGGTAGTACTTACGTTGGAAATCCTAATCTTCGTCCAGAAAAAGGCGATAGTTATGATATTGGAATAGACCAGAAGTTAGGTAATTTTGGTTTATTGCGCTTGACCTATTTCAACAACACAATATCAGATTTAATCGCTTATAACTTTGCTGTTCCTGTAGCTACTTACGAAAATATTGGTAAGGTTCGTACTACGGGAATCGAAGCAGTTTTAAATTTGCAGCTAGCAAAGAATATCTATGCTTTTGTTAGTTATACAGCAAATGATCCGCGGATTTTAAAAAGTACAAACTCTGCCGAAGTTGATAAAGAATTACGGTTTGCCGGCGCAGATAGTTTAAATGCAGGACTTTCTTATGAAACTCGTGAAGGTTTATATGCTGGAATACTGATGCATTCTTTAGGTGCATATCCAATAAACAATACCAATACAGAATCTTTATCTGGGTACACTACTTTTGATTGGAAAATGCGGGTTAGTATCAGTGATACATTAGTGTTAACAGGCAGTGGAGATAATATCTTTAACCAAAGATACCAATTATTCCCTGGTTTTCCTGATGGGGGGAGAGTTTTTCAAGTTGGTTTAAGTTCAACATTTTGATGGAATAAGGTGACTAATATAAGGAGAATATCTCATGTCTGAATTCAATTCTTGGGTAACACCATTAAATCAAGTTGTCACTGAGGCTTTATCTACGGAAGGGTCTATTGAATATGAATATTTGGATTGTGGGAGTGATATTTTGTCATTGCTACTTTACACTTTATTTGAGCAAAATTGGCCGCAGGTTGGGGTAGGGCATATTGTTCAAGGAGGTGTATTAGAATTAGAATTTAATGCTCCACCCAAAATTTGTATCCTCTATGATGGATATCTCACAGTAGTCACAGAAGGCTGGCATTTGCACCTATGTATAGAGGCTAATTTAGGTGGCCCTCATTGTAAGACTCCTTTGGAATTAAGGCAACAAGGTCAAGTAAATCGTGCTGCATTTTATCGACGGTTTAATGCAGAAGGTGTCCCTAGAAGTTAGGGAATCGATTTTTGGAATGGTGCAGATGAAAACCTTATGACTATTTTCTTGCCAAATCCATATGTAGAAGGTGAAAATTTATTACCAGAAGCCAAGCCTAACTTATCAAAATTAGCTCTTTATCAGGAACTACGAGATATCCATGTATTGGGAAACAAACCTATACCGTTTACCAAAAATCCCCTAAAACATTCTTATATCTCAGTTTGCACTTCAACTCGCTGTCTTCCTTCACGGAAATGGCAACCTACATTTGATGCTTTAAAATCAGCAGTGGAAAAAGCAGGTGTGGAAGTGGAAGTGAGAACATCTGGCTGTTTGGAAGTTTGCCAACTAGGATCAGTTGTATTTTATTCAAATGATAGAACTTGGTACAGTCGTGTTAACCAGAATGTTGCTGAAATTATTGTTAATGAACATTTAGTAAAAGGTAACAAAGTTACTGAATATTGCTATTCACCAGATTCCGTGTAGTTTATCCTTTTTTTATCTCATACAAAGATATAAAGCACTTTTTATTTATCTCATCCTCTTTTACTCTAACTCTTTGCATGAAAAAAATATTTTTATGAAACCCATGAAATTGGTAAAAACTTATCATCCAAAACCCATAATTTTTTTATGCCAATTACTTTTAATAGCAACTTTAATAATTGCCTGCAATAGTACAGCGATTAACATATCTACTAAGACCAACAATAACGCCTGTATTCAAAAATATGACCTCAAAACTGATTATTTCCCTAATAAAATCAAGATTACCCATGCAACAGGCTTGGCAGTAGAGTATCATAAACACTATAAAGTCGTCACAATCAAAAACCCTTGGCAGAATGCTAAGACAGGTTTTCAATATGTTCTAGTTCAATGTGGAACTCCTACGCCACAAGGATTTAATCAAACACAGGTAATTACAGTACCAGTAAATTCTATAGTCTCTCTTTTTACTACTCATTTACCGCACTTAGCAAAGTTAGGAGTAGTTGATAAATTGATTGGTGTTAGTAATAGTAAGCAAATAAATACTCCTGATGTGGTAGAAAGAATCAAAGCTGGGAAAGTATCACAAATAGGTAATAATGACAATGTGGATATAGAGAAATTATTAGAATTAAATCCTGACTTGGTAACAACTTATGGTAGTGGAAATTCCCAAACCGATAGCTATGCCAAACTCACAGAGGCGGGTTTGAAAGTGGGGATAAATGCGGAATATATGGAAGACACACCATTGGGAAGAAGTGAATGGCTGAAATTTACGGCTTTGTTTTTTAATAAAGAAGAAAAAGCAGAAAAAATCTTTAATGAAATTGCCAATAAATATGAACAAATAGCTCAAAAAGCCAAATCTGTAAAAAATCGTCCGACTGTATTTGTTGGATTTAACTTTAAAGGAACTTGGTATACACCTGGGGGTAAAAGTTACGTAGCTAAATATCTGGCTGATGCAGGAGCAAACTACCTCTGGAGTGATGATAAATCATCTGGTAGTCTACCTCTATCTTTTGAAGTTGTTTTAGAACGTGCGGCTAATGCTGATTACTGGTTAAACTTTCGTCAATCTTGGAATACTTTAAAAGATTTAGTTGCTGAAGATAATCGTTATGCTGATTTTAAGGCTGCGAAACAGGGAAATCTTTATAATAATAATGCCCGTGTCAATGAAAGTGGAGGTAATGATTACTGGGAAGATGGTATTAGTAACCCAGATGTCGTTTTATCTGACTTGATTAAGATACTGCATCCAGATATATTACCTAATCATCAACTATTTTATTACCGCAAACTTATTTAATAATGTTAAGTGAAAAATCTAAATTGAAAATCCCCCTACTAAACCAAAAACCTCTGGCTCTAAAAATTATTATTTTTTCAAGTTTGCTGATAGGTTTAATATTTGCCTTTTTATTGGACTTAGCTTTAGGTTCAGTTGATGTTCCTATTAATGAAGTAGTCAAAATTTTGCTAGGACAAGAACCAGAAAAAGCGACATGGGGTAATATTATTCTCAAATTTCGTTTACCTAAAGCTTTAACTGCAACTTTAGCGGGTGCAGCTTTAGGTGTAAGTGGCTTGCAAATGCAAACTTTATTTAAAAATCCCTTAGCAGGACCTTTTATATTAGGAATTAGTTCTGGTGCAAGTTTAGGTGTAGCGTTAGTTGTGCTGACAGCAAGTGCTACGGGTACACCAACATTATTAGCAAATTTGGGGTATTTAGGCGATTTTGGTTTAGTTATAGCTGCAAGTCTCGGCGCAGCATCAGTTTTAGGAATGATGTTAGTTGTTTCTCGCCGAGTGCAAGACACAATGACACTACTGATTTTAGGTTTATTGTTTGGCTATGCTACGAGTGCAATTGTCAGTATACTGCTGCAATTTAGTTCAAAAGAACGTATTCAAAGTTATATCATGTGGACTTTTGGTAGTTTTGCTGGAGTGACTTGGAGACAGTTAGTTGTTTTAACTCCAGTTATACTTTTGAGTTTATTCTTAGCAGTGCTGCAATCAAAATCTTTGAATGCACTTTTACTTGGCGAATCTTATGCACGTAGTCTAGGTTTAACGGTGCAAAAAACCAGATTTTCTATTATTACTAGTGCATCTATAATTAGCAGGTGGAATTACTGCTTTTTGTGGCCCTATAGCATTTTTAGGTGTGGCAATTCCCCATCTGTGTCGTAGTCTGTTCAATACTTCCGACCATCGAATATTAATCCCTAGTGTAATAATCATGGGTGCAATATTAGCGCTAATTGCAGATTTATTTTCCCAACTTTGGGTAAGTCAGATGGTTTTACCTTTAAATGCTGTCACCGCTTTAATTGGAACTCCTGTTGTCACTTGGGTAATTCTGCGGCGTAATTCCCAAAAATCTTTTCCCTCATGAATGATGCGATTTTAACAACTCACAACCTGACTATTGGTTACAAGACATCCCGAAAAACTGTTCGGTGTGTTGCGTCTGATATTTCTGTATCTTTGGAAGCTGGGGAACTTGTGTGTTTACTTGGCCCCAATGGTGCAGGTAAATCTACATTACTGCGATCGCTCGCCGGAATGCAACCACCCATAGTAGGCCAAGTGCGACTCTTGGGAGAAAACATATATCATTTAAAACCACAAGAATTAGCAAAACGTCTAAGTTTAGTACTCACCGAGAAAGTTGATGTGGGAATGCTATCAGCCTACACCTTGGTGAGTTTGGGGCGATATCCTTACACTGACTGGTGGGGAAATTTGACACCCCAAGATGAAGCTATAGTACTTTGGGCAATTAAATCTGTAGGAGCAGTACACTTAGCAGAACGCCAAGTTAGCGAATTAAGTGATGGTGAACGTCAAAAAATCATGATTGCGCGTGCTTTGGCTCAATCAGCTATTGTTATGTTACTTGATGAGCCAACAGCATTTCTCGATTTACCACGACGGGTAGAAATTATGCAATTATTGCGCCAGTTAGTACGGGAAACTAATCAAGCAATTCTCCTTTCTACCCATGATTTAGATTTAGCTTTGCGGATTGCAGATAAAGTTTGGCTATTATCAACTAATGGCATTTTACACGTTGGCGCACCGGAAGATTTGGTATTGAGTGGTGCATTTGCTGATACTTTCCGTAGTGAAGGTGTAGAGTTTGATATTGCTTCTGGTGAATTTCATCTCCATACATACCACAAAGGAGAAATTAATGTGATAGGCGAGGGGATTGCCTCTGTGTGGACTATTCGTGCTTTAAAACGTGCAGGCTTCCAAGTTAATCAAAATAAAAATGGCTTACGAATCTCAGTAGAAGTGATAACAAAATCTAAACAAGTTTTGTGGAGAATAACAAATAGCCAGAGTGTATACACTCATCATTCGTTGTATGAAATGATTAAATTTGTGGATTGCTTATAGAAATGCTGTCCCATAAACGTTATCAAAATTTGCACAAGTTGATGGCTATAAAAGGAAGTAGCAAGAGAAGTAAATGCAAAAAACGTTTATGTTATAATGGTAATCATTGCAGTTGATTAGTTATTGCTTGCTAAGAAAGCGTTGCAATGTTTATAGATTACTTTAAGACAAGTTTTAATTCTGTTTTGGAATCTGTTCTCAAACGTAACCCAAATCATACCGGACTTGATTACCTAGAATCACCAGACTTCTACTTTCCCACGCGGGAATCTCTGGGCAGTGTGCTTTTGGCTAAGGGTGATTATAGAGAGTTTAAAAAAGTATCCCCATTATGGGCGTTCTCTATTTGGCTTGCAGGCACTAAGCAAACATGAGGCCGCTCAAGTTGTCAAAGCCGAATTGGAAACGGCTTGGAAAGGTGATGATAAGGAGACATAACCAAAATGTCATAAAAAAATTCAAAATCATCGTTTGCGTAACCGCGGCCATAAAAGAAGTTCAACCCTTAGCCTCTTACGCCACTTGCTCCCCAACTTTTGGACGATCCTCCTTCAAGCTGGGAGAAGACCGCAGTTGCTTTCATAGCGGGTTATCCAAAAAAGTACAAGCCGACATAGCCTTTATTTGTTGCCTGACTTTGCCTTTCATATTAAAATTTGGGAGTAATGCTTCATGGTTAATGCAGTCAAACGTTCAATTCGGATATTAAAGATGCGCCCCTCCATGTCTGATTTCCTTTATCACCCTACAGAATTTATCTTCTTGCATTTCCAAACCTTTTTTGCAATGGGCTGTACTTAGGGTAGGTGGGGGGAGGCGATCGCACCTACGCGATCGCATCACTGGTTAACTATCTACTGGATGCAGAGAGCTGGCTCCTATGTCATCCTAGATTTAGGAGAGTTAATTCGGTGATGTCTTTGGTTTTAGTATTGAAGGGCTTTTTCCTTTTAGTATTTACAGACTTCTCAGAGAAATTAAAATCTCTACACAGTGATGATTTTGGAGAGAATCGATGTCAATTTATGTAGGTAACCTCTCTTATGACGTTACACAAGAGGATTTAAGTGGTATTTTTGCAGAATATGGTACTGTAAAGCGGGTTCAAGTACCTACTGACCGTGAAACTGGTCGTCCACGAGGCTTTGCTTTTGTGGAAATGGGAACTGAAGCCGAAGAAACAGCTGCCATTGAAGCTCTAGACGGTGCTGAGTGGATGGGTCGTGACCTGAAAGTGAATAAGGCTAAACCTAAAGAAGACAGAGGTGATAGAGGTTCGTTTGGTGGTAACCGAGGAGGATACGGCGGTGGCGGTGGCGGACGCTCCCGCTACTAACCTTGGAAACAAAAAAATTTACCAAGAGTCTTAAGGTCAGACAAAGAGTCTGTCTTTTTTTTGCACTGTTACTGCCTGCATAGCTATTGATAAAGTCAACTTAGTAGGAGAAATAATGACCCAAGTAATTGTAGGTGACAATGAACACATTGAGTCAGCCTTACGACGATTTAAGCGAGAAGTTTCCAAGGCTGGAATTTTTCCAGACATGAGAAAGCATCGTCATTTTGAAACGCCCCTAGAAAAACGCAAGCGCAAAGAAGTTGCCAAGCACAGACAGAGTAAGAGAAGTTTTCGTAATTAAGGACTGAAATACATATAAACGAATGCCCTCATAGATTTTATGAGGGTTTTCCTTTTGTCTATTTTAAAATCAGGAAACCTAAAGAAACGCTAAAATCAAGTCAGCCTTTGTATTGTAGCGGTTGTGTCCCACATCACTCAGAGTGCGGTTCACTGCATAAATCCTGATTGTCAACGTCCTTATCCTCAGCCTTGGGGAAACAAATTTTGCAACAGCTGTGGCGCACCGCTAGAGTTGTTAGACCGCTATGTTCCACTTCAGCCCTTGGGGTCGGGAGGATTTGCTCAAATTTACACGGTTTGGGATGAAAAAACTCAAACCGAAAAAGTTCTGAAAGTGTTGGTAGAAGATTCACCAAAGGCACTGGAATTATTTACCCAAGAGGCGGCAGTTTTATCTAGCTTGCAGCATCCAGGCGTCCCCAGAGTTGATGCCGATGGGTATTTTCACGTAAAATTGTTTAATCCCAAACCACGCCAACTGCCTTGTCTGGTAATGGAAAAAATCAATGGGCGGACTTTAGAGGAGATATTAAAAAAGTTTCCCCAAGGGTGTCCAGAGGATTTGGTTTTAAACTGGTTCGCCCAAGCTGTACAGATTTTACAGGAATTACATAAACGTCAAATTATTCACCGCGATATCAAACCTTCTAATTTAATGTTGGGAACCTCTTCGCCATCTGTAACCCCGCTTCAAGGGCAAACAGAGGGCGATCGCGTGGTACTAATTGATTTTGGAGGGGCAAAACAGTTTAGCAGCTCTAAGCTGCGTTCTCAGTCTAGTTCCACCCGATTATTTTCTTCTGGCTACAGTCCACCAGAACAAGTAACTGGAGGTATTGTCGGGCCAAATGCCGATTTTTATGCCCTCGGTCGAACGGTGATTGAACTACTAACAGGCAAATACCCGTTAGAGTTGGAAGATCAGCAAACAGGGAAATTACGCTGGCGAACTGCGGTAAATGTCAACCCGCAACTAGCTTCTTTGCTTGACGAGATGGTGCAGGAGGATGTGCGATCGCGTCCAGCAAATGCAGCTATGATTCAAAAACGGTTGGCGAAGATTTCTCGACCATTATCGCCGCCAGGGTTATTTTCCCAACTACGGAACAACGTTAAGCAAGCCTCAACGCAAGCTTCCCAGAGATTTAGATTACTAACACAAGCTATTAAACAAGCTTTAGCTAACTTTAGCCAAGCTGTAACTAAAACCGTTATTTTTATTGCTCAGGCAATCATCAAAACTTTCCAAGCTTGTTTAGCGACGATTTGGGCGATGATCCTGACTAGTATCGGCGCTTGTTTTGGTGCGATCGCTGGTTTTATTTTGGCATATCACACAAGCTTGGGTCGTCAGGTTGTGGAATTGATTTTGAGTCAGCTAAACCAATTAGTACCAAATACTCAACCCGTCTTCGGGGCAGATATTTTGGTGTTCGTCGCCGCAGGCTGGGGAACCGCATGGGGACTAACAGTATCTGGGTGTTTTGCTCAACGGCGGCGCTTTTTAGTGGCATCGCTGATGGGCATGATTAGCTATGGCTTCGGCTGGTTGATTTTGCAATTAATCACACCAAAAGACAGCGGCGAGGGCTTAGTGGCAGTGATTTTAGTGGCAGTTTGCCTACTCACCTTGAGTTTAGGTCTTCGCAGCCATCACATAGTATACGCTGTGTTCGCTGCCTTCGGCAGTGCGATCGCCTATGCAGTTTTGATTCTTTTGAGGTTAGCACCTCCGATCTTCCAATTTTCTAGTCAACCTGCCTGGTCAGAGTTATACTTGCCTCTGACTTTTTTTGGTTCTGTGGGCTTCTTGATCAGCTTCTGGTTAGGAGTGAGTTACTACCTAATTGTGCCTGGATTGCGCTTTTTTGGGTGGCGGTGAAGAAGGCAGGGAGCAAAGAGCAGGGGGCAGAGGGGCAGGGGCAATACACTTCAGTTAAGGCTTAACTCTTTATCAAAGTCAATTTTTTTAATGTAGACGCAAAGCGGCTTCCCGCAAGGTACCGCCATCGCGCAGCGTCTCGTAGAGAAGAACGCATTCGCGTAGCGTCTCGTAGAGAAGGAAGAGAAGGAAGAGAAGGAAGAAATCCTTAACTAAACTGTATTGAGGGCAGGGGAGGATCAGGGAAATGAGGGAGAAATAATCAATGCCCAATGCCCAGTGCCCAATACCTAAAAACAAGATCCCCCTAGTCGCGTTTTTCATCGAGCTAGGGGGATCACATAAGTGGTAGTCTATAAAAGGTTCGGTATACTTGCTTACGATTCGATTCTATAATCTATATTTCAGTTTGAGTAGTCTTACCATTAGAATTTATACTATTTTCACAGCTTCTTAATCAATGCTTCATCCCTGTTGTTCTTTTGGGAAGCATATTATTAAGTATGACAGTATGCAATGTGCGTAAATTGTCATTTTTGTAAATATCTGTAAAATATGAAACTTAAAATTGTTGCTACCGTCGTCCTGTTAGCTTGTTTTGGGTTTGCAGAGCAGGCCCTTGCCTTAAATCAGCTAGACTTGGATCAGTTAAAGGCAACAAGTGCCTGTCCCCGGTGTAATTTGAGTGGTGCTGACCTAACTCGACTGAATCTAACTGGAGCAAATTTGCGAGGGGCTGACTTGAGCAGCGCTACATTATCTCAAGTTAATCTCACGAATGCCGATCTCACCGGTGCAAATTTAGAAGGTGCGATTCTGAATTCGGCGAATCTCAGTGGTGCTTCCTTAACAGGAGCAAATTTGAAATCAGCATCCCTGGAAAACGCCGATCTGTCTTATGCCGGTTTGATCAGCGCCAATTTGGAAGCAGCAAACTTAAAAGATACCAAATTGCAGTTTACTAATTTTCGGGGGGCTAACTTCCGACTAACAACTCTAGCTAATGGTGTTGTCACCTCCGACAAGCCCTATGGCTGGTCGTTAGAGCGTCAAAATCCCAGAGAATGTAACGAGTTCCAACCCGAAAATACTCGAGGCACAACCTGCTATTCAAAATAACTGGCAATAGGGGATTGGGGAGCCACTGCGTTGAACGGGTTCCCCGGCTTGTACCCCTACGCGGAAGCAAGCTAGCAAAAGCGTCTCCCTTAGGAGAAGCAAGTGGCGTCATTGGATAGTTAGGAGTTAGGAATAGGACTTATGCACAATAGATCCGCCAACCCCGTTAAAAAGTTGGCTCTTTGGTTCCCTGCTTTTTAAGCTACCGTGTACACACAAGTTATCTGATTACCTAAAAGTCCTTTAAAACTTTACCCTGTCCTGACTTTAATCCCTCTCGTTACCAAGGAGAGGGGCATGTTTTGCGTAGCAAAAGCAGGGTGAGGTTTGATTGGGCTATTCGATAAACCATAAATTACATTGAGAGAGACTTGTGTGTACACGTAGTCTTTTTAAGCAGGGATCAAGGTTTCAGGTTTTCACTGCCTAAGTCATGAGGAATTATTTCTCCCCCCTGCCCTTTTGCTTCATCCTTCACTTATGGTTGTATGGCAAAAAGCATTTTGTTTGTTAACATTTCTTTATCATGGGAAAAAAGCCTATAGATTAATTAAATCGATGCTTACCCGTATTAAAGACTTAGCAGCAGAACTAGCGCCTCGCTTAATTGAAATTCGCCGCCACATCCACTCTCACCCAGAACTCAGCGGTCAGGAGTACCAAACAGCAGCCTATGTAGCTGGTGTTTTGTCTTCCAGTGGTCTGCATGTACAAGAGGGAGTTGGCAAAACGGGCGTCATTGGAGAACTGCAAGGCACTAGCCAAAATGACCGTTTACTGGCAATTCGTACCGATATGGATGCCTTGCCAATTCAAGAGGGCACCAATTTGGAATACGCCTCTGGCGCAGAGGGTATTATGCACGCTTGTGGTCACGATGTCCACACCACAGTGGGATTAGGAACAGCGATGGTGCTGTCTCAAGTGGCAAAGGAGTTGGGTGGTAAAGTGCGGTTTTTATTTCAGCCAGCCGAGGAAATTGCTCAAGGGGCAAACTGGATGATGAAAGATGGGGCGATGGAAAACGTCTCGGCTGTATTAGGGGTTCATGTTTTCCCTTCTATACCCGCAGGATCTATTGGCGTGCGTTACGGAGCATTAACAGCCGCCTCTGATAATTTAGAGATTCTGATTATGGGAGAATCTGGGCACGGGGCGCGTCCCCATGAGGCGATTGATGCAATTTGGATTGCTTGCCAAGTGATTACTGCACTGCAACAAGCTATCAGCCGGACACAAAATGCCTTGCGTCCTGTAGTATTGAGCATAGGGAAGATTAATGGTGGCAAAGCGCCGAATATAATTGCGGATAAAGTGCAGTTATTAGGAACCGTGCGATCGCTCCATCCCGAAACCCGTGCCGATCTCCCGAACTGGATTGAAAATATTGTATCTAATATCTGCCATACTTACGGGGCAAAATATGAAGTCAATTATTGCCAGGGCGTACCCAGCGTCCAAAATGATTACACGCTGACGCAATTGTTGCAATCAGCCGCAGAAGAAGCTTGGAGTAGCGATCGCGTCCAAGTTTTACTCGAACCCTCCCTTGGATCTGAAGATTTTTCTATGTATTTGGAACACGCCCCCGGTTCGATGTTTCGCTTGGGTGTAGGCTACAAAGAAAGAATCATTAACCACCCATTACACCATCCCCAATTTGAAGTTGATGAATCTGCCATTGTTACCGGGGTTGTGACTATGGCCTATGCGGCTTATAAATACTGTCAGCAAAGTTTTTAAACAAAAACTCCCAGCAGATCAGCGCTGGGAGTTTTTGTTTAACTAACCTTTTTTAGCGGATATAGAAAGCTCGAAAGCATCCTACACATTCGCTTCATTTACAACACCTAGCTTTTGTTGAATTCGGGTCTTAGCAGCTTTGAATTCAGTAGCCAGTTGCTCGCTTTGCTCAGTGCTCAAGTTGTTGCGGATGGCAGCAAACATTGTGCTTTCTTCTTGACGAATATGATCGCCAACAGCTTCCATAAGCTGTCCAACTTGATCTTTGAATTCAGATGAAGAAGGGCTGATAGCCTTAATTTGATCTAACACCCGCTTCATCTGAGCTTGTTCGTCATACAATTCTTGGGTGTTATCTTGGCCGTAGAAAGGACGTACTTTTGGATATACTACTTCCTCTTCAGCTTCGGCGTGGGCAGTTAAATCCTTGTAAATTTGACCAAAGTATTCTTGGATCTTCTGTGGATTGTCGCTTTGCAGGAGTTCGGTAAATAGGGTATTTACCTTGCCATGATCGAGGCGGATAACATCTTGGATATTTATATCCTTTTTGTCGCTGCTTTGGGTAACAGCACTACCTACCACACCACTGACTGCGGCCAAAGCGTCTTGAACACGGGCCCAAATTCCTTGATCTGCATCTTGTCCAGTGAGTTCGCGGACACCGAGAATTTCTAAAATACCTTTGAGTTGTTCTTGGTGAGCGCGGTTCTCAAAATTAACGGTATTCAAAGGTGCGATCGCTAGCAAAACGTCAGCACCAACTTTTTGAGCAGCCTTGTGAATTATCAAGCCAGTGGTTACTAGTTGATGTTTCAGCAATTCATGCTGAGATACTTTGTCATACAAGCTTAACTCAGAACTTTTGAACAATTCTCTCGATTTTTCAATGAATTCTCTCACAATATTTCTTGGTTCAGCCTGAATGCCATACTGACCAATTATGGTTTCCAGAACGCCAAGATTTTTTTCATCATCATTGATAAAATTTCGGATGCGATCAGCAATTTCGGCATCGAGTCCTTCTTTCAAAAACAGTTGTTCTTTTTCAATAACTAACTGTTGGAGTGCTTTCAGGTCTGCCAATTTCAGAGCAATAGCATTGCGTTTAGTATCATCTAATGTAGCTACCATCCGTGTTCTCCTCGGCAGTGTTCATAATTCTTAACTGATATAACTTTGACATAGAGGTTAGGGATATTCCATCTTTCTTTTGAGCGATCGCTCTCATAACTATGGGTAGAAAAACAATACTTTTAGTTACAAATTATGTGATTATACTTTTAGATAGATAATATTTAAATCTGTATTCTATCCTCAGGCGGATAACATTTTAATGCTAATTTTCTACAACCATACATCTTAAGTAGGTAGGTATAATTAAGCATAAAATAAAATCATAGTTCGTACTGAGTGATTCATCGCTCAAAACAACAATTATCAGGACTAAAGTCCTTACTACAAACTTTAATTTATTTACACCTAGCTACTAAAATAATCTAAAAACTAAAATATTAACAATTTAAGATTTTCTTAATAACGTTCTTTAAATCCACCTCAGTAGGGCGTTATTCAAATTGCTCGTGGCTATAAATCCACACAAGCTTTATGATTACACAATCAGTTGTATTGACTAAATACATTAATCTAATTTGTCCCGAAGCGCCTTTGGATACCTTAAACTCTAACTTATAAAATAACCATCCTTAAGCTAATTCAATCTTTCTAGATCAAGGTTCGTTACGAGAATTTATGGGATATTGATCCTTAATTAAACCTTCCAAAACTTTTACTAAAACCCAATAAATTTGATATCAAATGTAATCCATAGAATAATTAATGAAAATAATCCTATTATGAAACTAATCCAAAACATTGGCTCATGAATATTTCCAGTAATAATAAATTTAATAAGTTCAGGGATAAATACACTTAAATCTGCTCCAAAAAGCAATGTAAAAATCCAGAAAAATATCCGCATTTTCTTGTCACGCTTGATGTCTTTAGATTCAAAATTCTGCAACCGTTTTTCAATTTGCTTTGGTTCTGATACTTTAGCTCGTTTAAGATAACTTTCTATTTGTTTTAATGTTCGTTTTTCACTTCTAATTAGTGCGTCTTCAATTATCATTTGAGTTTTTTATTCAAATTTTTCACCACTAATACGAAGTGCTACTTTTTCTATTTCTCTATCACGAAACCATAAAGATAAGCCACCGACGTTTCCACTGTCAGATTTGTATATACTGCTTGAGAGCTTCTGGTAATCAACATCTGGTTCTGAAGATACTGTTTCAAAAACTAGTTGTGCCATACTTAGATATGCATATATTCTGATTGGTATAGAACTATGATTAACTAACTGCATCGGCATGTGACCTTTATATCCAGGATTTATAAAATCACCAGTGCAATGTATTGAAATACCTAGTACGCCACGGCGTAAATAGAGCAACCATTTAAAATCCCTAAAAAGCCCATTCCATAATACTTTTGACTTTTGACTTTTGACTTTTGACTTCCGCCTTGCGGTACTAGTCTGGCAAAACTACTTCTTCCTTTCAAATTTGCAGAAAGAAAATTTGGTAACTCTATCCACTCAAAAGTTTCAGTTATAATTAGTTCGCCGGGTTTTATTTCTAAATATTCTCCATTTAATAAATGTATTTGTTCATAAATTAATTTAGGATTATCTTTAAAGTATCTAGCTTTTTCTATATCTAATATATCTAAATACTCAAGTGTTTCATAATTTTTAAATTTCCAAAAATCATCGGAAATACGAATATCGACAGAAGAAGGTCTGATTTGTTCATTAACATTGAACCCAAGTTCACTTCTACCAACTATTTTAAGGCTTCCTTCTTCTAAAAATCTTCTGATGTCTGTGCTAGATAAGCGCATAACTTAACCTAAATTACAAACATTTCACAAAATTTCTGCTGAGGTTATATAGTTATAGCAATATGTAGGCAAAACCGCTTAGTATAAGTAGCCCCTGAAAGGGAGCGATCAGAGCTTGTAGATACTCGTTTCTCATTGTTTGCTGTTAAACAGATATATCCCCCCGTATTATCTCGTAGCCTTTTTTATAAATCAAATATGATTCCTATATTTTAGTTTAAATCTATTAAAATAGTACATTAGTACTATTAAGAATCAATCTGCTAGTCCACTACATAAACCTTTATGGTTAATTCTCCCGCTGTTTCCCCTACTTGTCTTCAACCTTTATTTCTAGTTTGGTCGAGACAGCACAAAAAGGGGATGAAATTTAATCATTCGCAGGTTGGGTAGAACGTAGACAGCCAAAGGGTAGCTTCCCGTAGGGTAGTGAAACCTAACATCAAGTTTCAATATTTCCGAACCGCTTTTACAGTGACGTGTACTCAGGCGATCGCAATGCAGCCTTGACAAACCTCACCGCAATTGTGACGATTACGCTAGAATTGTTAAAGGTTCTTTACAGAGTTTTGCTAATGATACCTAATTCTGTTACAAAAGCCTAGCATTCAAATGTAAATCTCAAAACCCCCTCTAGAGTTCACCAAAAGTTTCTATGACGCTCCCAATTCGCAACGTCGCCATTATCGCCCACGTTGACCACGGTAAAACCACCCTGGTTGATGCACTCCTCAAACAATCCGGCATTTTCCGCGAAGGCGAAGACGTTCCGGATTGCGTTATGGACTCCAACGCCCTAGAACGGGAACGGGGTATTACTATCCTGTCCAAAAATACGGCGGTTCGCTACAAAGAAACACTAATTAATATTGTTGATACTCCTGGACACGCTGACTTTGGTGGCGAAGTCGAGCGAGTACTCGGCATGGTTGACGGATGTCTTCTGATTGTCGATGCCAACGAAGGCCCCATGCCCCAAACACGCTTTGTACTTAAAAAAGCTTTGGAAAAGGGTCTGCGCCCCATCGTTGTGATCAACAAAATCGACCGTGGTCAAGCTGACCCTCACGTTGCTGTCGATAAAGTATTAGATCTGTTCTTGGAATTAGGGGCAGATGAAGACCAGTGTGATTTTACCTATCTTTTTGCCTCTGGTATGGCAGGTTTTGCCAAAGAAAGCTTGGAAGCAGAATCGGTAGATATGCAACCCCTGTTTAACGCGATTCTGCAACACGTTCCATCACCAGTGGGCGACAGCAATAAGCCTCTACAATTGCAAGTCACAACCTTAGATTATTCTGAATATCTGGGACGGATTGTCATTGGCAGAATTCACAACGGTACTATCCGCTCAGGACAACAAGCGGCTTTAGTTACAGAAGATGGCACTATTGTCAAGGGTAAAATTAGCAAGTTGATGGGCTTTGAAGGGCTGAAGCGCGTAGACCTGGAAGAAGCAACCGCAGGTTATATTGTCGCGGTGGCTGGTTTCGCTGATGCTTATATTGGGGAAACGATTACTGACCCCAATGAACCGCAAGCTTTACCACTAATTAAAGTGGATGAACCAACCTTGCAAATGACCTTCTGTGTGAATGATTCGCCCTTTGCTGGTCAAGAAGGTAAGTTGGTGACATCACGACAAGTGCGCGATCGCCTATTCCGCGAACTTGAAACCAACGTTGCTTTGCGTGTTGAAGAAACTGATTCTCCCGATAAATTCCTCGTTTCCGGTCGTGGAGAACTCCACCTGGGTATCTTAATTGAAACCATGCGCCGGGAAGGGTTCGAGTTTCAGGTATCTCAGCCACAGGTAATTTACCGCGAAGTCAACGGACAACCTTGCGAACCTTATGAACTCTTGGTGTTAGACATTCCTGTTGATGGTGTGGGTAGCTGTATTGAACGCCTGGGACAACGCAAAGGCGAAATGCAAGATATGCAACCAGGTAGTGGCGATCGCACCCAAATAGAGTTTGTCATTCCCGCCCGTGGATTGATTGGTTTCCGGGGTGAATTCATGCGGATGACTCGTGGTGAAGGCATCATGAACCACAGTTTCTTAGACTACCGTCAACTCAGTGGCGACATTGAAGCTCGTAACAAAGGCGTTTTAATCTCATTTGAAGAGGGTGTTTCTACCTTCTACGCCATGAGAAACGCCGAAGATAGAGGAGCATTCTTTATTACTCCTGGCACAAGGGTTTACAGAGGCATGATTGTGGGAGAACACAATCGTCCCCAAGATTTGGAACTGAATATCTGTAAGACCAAGCAGTTAACCAATCACCGCGCCGCTGGTAGCGATGAACTGGTGCAACTGCAAGCACCGATAGACATGAGCCTAGAGCGTGCTTTGGAATACATTGGCTCCGATGAATTGGTGGAAGTTACGCCCCAATCAATTCGTCTGCGGAAGATGTCAAAGAAGTTGGCGAAACGTTAAGTCAAGCAATAACTTAATTAATTTAGAAAGCTCGCTGATGCGGGCTTTTTATTTTGTTATTTAGATTGGATCAGATGCGTGATCCAGCAGACTGATATATTGAATTGTTTTTGGCTGCGTAATAGCATGTCTCACAAAATACTGTTATAACTGAGAAAGCTACGTAAATAGCACAAAAATACTATCAAATATTACTCTATGCATCTCAACGCAGTCTTCATTCGCTTCTATAAATCCTTCAATGACGACTTCCTCAGAAAACAGGAGAATAGAAAGCCTAAGCCTTGGGAACTTATAAATGATACTTATTACCCATATATTAAAGTTTCCATTGAACCCAAAATTACGACAATTGTTGGTGCAAATGAATCTGGAAAGTCTCACTTGTTAAGTGCTATTGAAAAGGCTATATCCGGCAAAGATATTGAGCGCAGTGATTTCTGCCGCTATTCTCCTTTTTTTACAGTTAAACAGAATGAATTAAAATATCCTGATTTTGGTTCTGAATGGGCTGAACTCTCTAAGCCTGAACAGGACAGCTTAAGAAAAATTATTCCAGAAATTCATCGGAATGCGATTATTAAGAATTTTTTCATATTTTGCAATAATGTTGATAGTTTAACGATCTATTTACCTGAAAAAGGAGAGTATACACCATACCCAATTAATGAAAAACAGGTTATTGAGTTAGACAAATTACTTCCTAGAACGTTTAGAATTGAGTCTAGTATTGCACTTCCTTCAAGTGTTCCCATTAAAAAATTAGTTCAGTTGGGTCAAGAAAATTATTTAGGTGGTAAAAAATTTGAACTTCTGGATCGAGAACAAAGAAACAAAATAATAGATGCACTTGATGTTTTTAGTGATAATCAAGAATTGATTACTAAAGTTCGCGGTCTTTGGGGTGAAAATAAGGAAGAAATTGACTCTGAAGCAGTTATGGCAATCAAGTCAATTATGTCAGCACTTGATGAAGTCGGTTTTAGTGACCCAGAGAAGGAAAGAAGAGAAAAAGAATTCAATTTAGCTTATAAATTAATTTGCAATATTGCCCAGGTTGATGCTATTGCCTTACTTGATTTAGCTAAGGCAATTAAAGATGGAATGCAAGGTTATGCAAATGGAATTATTGAAAAGATTAATCGCCAATTAGCCATTAATTTAAACTTTCCCAACTATTGGGTTCAAGATCGGAAATTCGGTCTAAAAGTTATGGCAAGAGACTATGACTTAGTTTTTACCATAACAGATAGGACAGGAACGGAATATTCATTTGATGAGAGAAGCCAAGGATTACAATACTTTCTCAGCTACTACATTGAGTACCGATCTCATGAACCACATCCAAATAAAACTGAGATCCTGTTGATGGACGAACCAGATGCTTACCTGTCTAGTCAAGCCCAACAAGACTTACTCAGAATATTTGACTTGTTCGCAAGTCCCCAAACAGGTTCACATTTAACTAATCCAATTCAGGTAGTCTACGTAACTCACTCTCCTTTTTTAATTGATAAGAACCATTCTGACCGTATTCGGGTCTTGCAGAAGGGAAATGAGGATGAAGGAACACGTGTAGTCAAAGATTTTGCCATAAACCGTTATGAACCTCTAAGGTCTTCGATTGGACCTCATATAGGCGAAACAGTTTTTATTGGTAATTGTAATTTAATGGTCGAAGGTATTGGTGATCAAATCCTCATTGCAGGAGCCGCAATATATCTTCGAGCCAATGGTGTATCTAATTTAGAAACTTTAGATTTAAACCAAATCACGATTGTTGATTCGGGAGGAGCCACACAAATTCCCTACATGGTCTATCTAGCTTGTGGAAGGCACGCTGATGAAATTGCAGCCATCGTTTTATTGGATAGTGATCAGAGTGGCAATGAGGCTAAGAAGGATTTATTAGGTAAAGGAGGTCAACATAAAAGACCTTTACTTAAAGAGAAGTTTATTCTTCAACTTGCTGATATAAAAGAAGAATTCTGCTTTTTAACTGACAATGTAACAACACAAATTGAAATAGAAGATATTATTCCCTTACAAATTTGCATCCAAGCAACAAAACTTTATTTGCAAGAGTTTCTTCTAATTGAAGAAACAGAGCTTTTATTCTTGACTGAAGATTTAATATCAAGCAATATTGCTGGTCAAACTATTTTTGATGTTATAGAACAAACTCTAAAAAACTTTCTTGATAAAAAGTTAAAAATTAGTAAGGCTGGCTTTGCTCGGAATGTTATTCGAGTAGTGAATGAGTGGTCACGAGAACGAAATTCACTGAATAAACGTGAAATCGATGCACTAGGAGTTTTTGAGCAGAACTTCAAAATTTTGTTTAAAAAGTTGAACGTCATGCAGCGCAGTGCCCAGCAGAAATTGACTAGAGAAAGATTGTCTCAAAAAATAGAGCGTCTAAAGAAGGACTTTATTGCACGCCATCCTATTTCTGGAAAACGTGAGGATGGCGTTATTTTGTTTGATGAGATTGAGGGAATTTTAGAGAGCAATATACAGAATGAATCAATTAAGGAAATTGAAGCAACTAAGAGCGAAATTCAAAATTTGCGTCGTGATTACAAGCTTGATATTGATATGAATAAATTGATTGACGACTATACTGGATTTCAGGTGGGCTTAGAAAGAATTAAGTATGCAGGGCTTTTAGCTAGTCAAGAAAAAACTCTCGATGAGGTTCAAGCAGAGAAGTCAGTTATTTCTGAAGAAGTTCTTGAAGAGGTGCAGATAGATAAACTCGTTGTGGATGGGCAAGCACAGCTGGTTAATGAGCAAGAACCTACCGTCTCCGAGCTAAAAACTGCTGAAGTTTCTGGTAATCCTGCAACTTCCAACAAAAGAAGGAAGTCCAACCCCCGCTAGTAATATTCTGCGATTGCATAGTGCCAAGTTAATTTCAGAGAATCTAATTATTACTGTTATGAAGTCACTAAGCTTGAGGGCTAGCTGTATATATGGATATAAATGTAAGTATTGCGAAGGAACTGTTCAACCCCGAACTGTCTAAGCGCCAGGCATTTAAACATAGAGATGGATTCGTTATCCTCAAAATCGCCAATTAGCAGCATAGATTTACAGTGCGATCGCCTCTCGGTGCTGCTTTCATTTTACAAAAATCACATAAGACTGATATATTTAAGGTAAATAATTTTCATCTAATAATTGTACAAGAGTGTAAGGACACTTTTCTAGAAAAATAGTTAAATCGGTTTTAATTTTCACAAAATCAACCGCACTTTGATAAATATTCTCTAAATCATCCTGTAACTTGTTTATTAAATTCGTCGTTAAATGATTATTTAAATCATATCTAAAAGTTTTAATTTCTCCAATCCAATGACGATAGTTTCTTTCATATTCTATCTGCCAATATTGGAGTAATAATATATGAATAATAATTTGCCTTAAAAGACTTTTGGCTTTAGCTAAATCTCTTTTCCCCAAACTGATTAATTCCTCAATTAAGTTTTCTAAATCAAGTTGGTTAAACTGTTTTTGTTTTAATAATTCAATAGTTTTTTCTAACCATAAATTCTCATCAGTTTCATAGAGTTGTTTTAATTTGGTAGTAATTGTCATATTTTTACCTTCTACCTACATTCCATAATTTAATCATATACAATTATAAATTTATAGATGCAAACCACCCAAATCCAGATAACTTGTTAAGTTGTGCATACAATTCCTAAGTAACTCCACATTATGAAAAATATTGGGTTGACGCAAGGAAAAATTCCAGTTACAGAAAGCACGACTCTAGAGGAGTTCTTAAAACTTCCATACATTGAGGAGTCACCAGCTTGGGAATATATTAACAAAGAGGCAATTCAGAAACCAATGGGAGGGGCTAAACACAGTTTATTGCAAAAACGTTTAAGTAGGTGGGCGCAATTAAACCCAACTACTTAAACTTATGTAAAGCACCAGAAAGGCTTTCAATATAAGCTTTTAATTAATTTATATTTCTTAATTTAGTTGTATTTTTTAACGCCCACCTACTTAGTTGCAGTGATTGATGCGTTGGGCAGTAACTACGAAGCTTTTCCTGAATTACGCTGTACCTGCGGTAATAGTTCAGTAGTCCCTGATGTGGTTGTTATTTCTACCAATCAACTACCACTGGATGAAAGCGGTGAGATTATTAGCAGTGGTATTGATTTTGCACCCGCTTGGGTTATCGAAATTCTTTCCCCTGCTCAAAGTCAAACGAAAGTAACTGGCAATATTTTACACTATTTGAGAAATGGCAGTCAGCTAGGATGGTTGATTGATCCAAGTGAACGCTGTATTTTAGTTTATCAGCCTAATTCTTTACCAGATTTGTTAGTAGGACAAGATATATTATCAGTGTTAGAAGATATGAATTTAACACTCTCTGTTGATGAAATTTTTGCTTGGTTACAACAGAAAAATTGACATTAGTGAAGAAAAACTTAAAAAGATAAATATAATTCAATTATTTATACGCCTTCCTCTGTGCATAGCTTTTCCGGGTTTCTCACGTCCTTGAAACTTTCTAGTCTTGTTTGTCGGAGTTGTAACCGAAAAGATAAGTATGTCTTCTGTGAAGATTTGTACAACTGTTTGTTCTGTTAATTAAGGCATGAGGTTTTTACTGGTATAACTGTGATAATTGTCAGTAGATAATAAAACTGACTAAACCCTAATTAGTGCAGTATGACCGCAAATAGTATTAAGTTTACGATCGCCTTCAATGACCCTGACTTGGATGCGGAAGAAAAAGACGAGCAGGTTCAACGGCTAATTACTGAACTCAAGCAAATTGACGAGGTAGATGCAGTTGGTCGTGTTCTTGATCCCAGTCCACCAGAGGGTAACAAAGCATTAGGCGGGTTTCTGGTGGGTCTATTAATGGCTGAGGTGAATGTAGCCAATGCTCAAAAGTTGATGGGATTTATGGGCGATCACAGCTTACCGTAAAGCTATTCAAATTGACCCTAACTATGTAAATGCTCACGTCAACTTGGGGTTTACTCTACAGGCTCAAGGAAAGTTGGATGAGGCGATCACAGCCTACCGGAAAGCCATTCAAATTGACCCTAACTATGTAAATGCTCATAACAATTTGGAGACTGCTTTGAAGGCTCAAGGACAGAAAAAAAAGTTCTTAGGTCTTTTCTGATATATGAGTGCGAAAAGAGTATTAACAAGAGTCATGAATAATTAAATCACGATTACCTATTAGACAAAGTTTACCAACGCGCCAAACACTTTTTCCGGTTAGCCAACCGCAATGTTGTCAGCATTGTGTTAAAAATAAAGAGGATTACAAGATGCAATTCTGAGAACTATTCGTGACATAGCGACGTGCGTTCCGCCCCGTAACCCTTTCGCTAATTAGCAGCATAGATTTACAGTGTGACGCCGAATAGCCCGTCGTAGACATCGCCCATTAATTTCATCACTGCACAAGCCAAGTGCAACGCCAAATAGCCCGTCGTAGACATCGCCCTGAGAGCAAGTAATCCATAGAAAATATTCATCTGGTAGAGTAGAAGAATAAAAAATTTTATGTCGATGCAAAATCAGGAATTTTGGCAGAGGTGATTCTGATGACGATTCTAGAAACCGCGATCGCAAAGTTGCAGCAACTTCCAGAACCGCTTCTACAAGAGATTAATGACTTTATCGACTTCATCCTCCATAAACATCAACCTAGTACGCCACGGCGTAAATAGAGCAACCATTTAAAATCCCTAAAAAGCCCATTCCATAATACTTTTGACTTTTGACTTTTGACTTCCGCCTTGCGGTACTAGTACAGTTAATCCTCAACCTGAAACCAATCTCTCTGGAGAATGGGCAGAGTGGTTTGAAGTAGTTGATGGTTTAGAAGTCTCTCCAACTGAGCCAATCAGTGAATATCAGCAACGCCTGCTCACTAAATATCGGCAACAAGGACTCAACCTGTGATTTTGTGCGATGCTGGGGTATTACTTTGTTTGGTAGATCGCACCCAACCCCAGCACAGGGCTTATCGAACTGCGGTTATGGGTTTGACAAAACCTCTAGTCACAACCTGGTTATGTATGGCTTTTTTAGCGAACCCCTGATCCACTGTGAATTTCGGGTGGTGTTGAGTTAAAAAAGAAACATGAAAATCATCAAACCCATCACCAATTGGTTAGAAACTCGCGCTTGTACCCCTGCATACGGTGGTTGGGTGCTAGCAGCAACGGCTATTTGTTTTTTTGGCGCAGGTATCAATACGATGGCTGGTTGGCTATACGCCATTAGTGGCATCAGTTTTGCCCTTTTGGGTGTAGCAGCCATCTTACCGCCGCGATCGCTCACAGGTCTAGCCATCTCCCGCCGTCCTATCCAACCTGTTTCAGCCGGCGATGATCTGACGGTAGAATTAGAAATCCGCAATCAGACACAGCAGCCTGTAAGCTTGTTGCAAATTGAGGATATGTTGCCCTTCGTCTTAGGGAAACCAGTACAAAAGGCAATAGAAACAATTCCTAGTCAAAGTAGTTACCGTTGGGTATATTACCACCCTACCCAGCGCCGGGGTGTCTATCGTTGGCACACAGTCGAACTAGGTTCTGGTGCGCCTTTGGGATTGTTTTGGTGTCGCCGTCAACGTGAGTGTGCTGCCACAGCGATCGTCTATCCCACAGTATTACCCTTGGCTACCTGCCCCCTAGTAGACGAAATGGGACAAGAAGAGAGCAAAAGGGGCGATCCTCGTGGTAGACCCTTGCAGACAGCGACAACAGGGCTGGTACGATCGCTCCGTCCTTATCGCCTCGGAGATCCTACTCGTCTAATTCACTGGCGGACTAGCGCCCGCTATGGCGAATTAAGGGTGCGGGAGTTAGAAATGGTCACAGGTGGACAAGAGATAGTTATTGCCCTTGATAGTACTAGCAATTGGGAAGAAGAAAACTTTGAACAAGCAGTAATTGCCGCAGCATCACTGTATTTTTATGCACAGCAACAGCAATTACAGGTGCAACTCTGGACAGCATCAACAAGTTTAATCAAAGGTGAGCGTTTTGTTTTAGAAACCTTAGCAGCAACCACAGCCCTAGAAGATGCCAGTTCAGTAGTTCCTAAAAGCTATCCCTTGATTTGGCTGACTCAAAACTCCCTGAGCCTTTCTACTCTTCCTCAAGGCAGTCGCTGGGTTTTGTGGCCAAATATTTCCTCACCACCAGCACAAGAGGTAATCAATTGGGAACATCCTGGTATAATTTTGCAAAGCGATTACGCTCTGCAACTCCAACTACAAAAAACATTACATTCATAAATCAATTCAAATTTTATAATTCCAAAAGACTGCTGAGAAGTTAAGCTTCTGCGATTTCCTAGATTTTGTCTGATCCCAGCCCACCGGACATATCAGCCTTTGAGCAAAGGTAAAACAATTTGAGCAGGTAAGGTTGGGGAAAAACACCCAGTAATCCCTACATGAGGCTGAGGTACAATGCAAAGAAATATTTAAATTATGAGTCGCCGATCCACATGATCTCATCAGAAGCTAACACAAAATCCAGCGATAAAAGCCTAGAGGCAATGCGGCATTTTTCCGAACAATACGCCAAGCGGACTGGAACATACTTTTGTTCTGAACCTTCTGTTACCGCAGTTGTGATCGAGGGACTAGCCAAACATAAAGATGAACTGGGTGCGCCTTTATGTCCCTGTCGCCACTACGAAGATAAAGAGGCTGAGGTTCACGGCACATATTGGAACTGTCCCTGTGTACCAATGAGAGAACGCAAAGAGTGTCACTGCATGTTGTTCCTTACCCCTGAGAACGAGTTTGCTGGAGAAAAACAAGAAATCTCTCTCGAAACAATTAAAGAAGTCCGAGACAGCATGGGATGAGCCAAACCATCCCCCAAGAGTTTTGGCAAGGCGTAGAACAGTTCAATTCTGGTGAGTTCTACGCCTGTCATGACACTTTAGAAGCTTTGTGGATTGAAGCTGGCGAACCGGAAAAAACCTTTTATCAAGGCATTCTCCAAATTGCTGTAGCGCTGTATCATTTGGAGAATCGGAACTGGCGAGGTGCAGTAATTCTACTCGGAGAAGGCAGCAATCGCCTACGCCGTTACCCATCTAGTTACAGCGGTGTTGATGTCGATGAGCTATTGAGTCAGAGCGCAGTGTTGTTGACGACATTACAACAAATAGGGCCAGACTTGATTATGGCTGGTGATCTGGGTGAAAATCAAGTCTTATCATTGCCTATAATTCTGCTAACTACTGATTAGACATCTGCTGAAATTAATTATGCGTTGCCCGAAATCCTTGGTAGGCACAATTCATGAATTGTGCCTACGTCATTTTCACTTAAATGCCAATTACCTGAAACCTTGAGGTTGGGCGTAGCGTCACTATTTCAGCCAGTAGTTATCGTAAATCACTCCAGATTGGATATTTCATCTCTGGATAAAGTACTTGAGATAATTAGAATGCAAGCTGAAATCCTGAATCCCCAATTGCTATGATGCCCTGCTATCAATTGCCCATATCCCAGATGCGTCGCTTTGGATTAGCTTTAATGCTGCCAGTTGCACTCTTGGGCGTCGCCTTCCCTAACCAATTGCAAACTGCTACTGCACAAACACCTAGAGAAAATCGCCCCCTCACTATCCGTGCTGATATCCAAGAATATGACGCCAAAAATCAAGTAATCACTGCTCGTGGTAACGTGCAAATGTCGTATCCGGCTCGCCAAATTCAAGCAACATCTGCCCAAGCACAGTACTTTAGTAAGGAACGCCGAATTGATTTCAGTGGCAATGTCTATATTTTGCAACAGGGCGGTAACAGTATCCGGGCGGAGAAAGTAACCTATTTAATTGATCAAGGGCGATTTGTTGCCTTACCCCAATCCAATCGTCAGGTAGAGTCCATCTACATGATCGAGGAATCAGATAATGATGGACAAACTGCAAAACCTGCTCCACAGACACCAGCATTTAAGCGTTCTAATTAGCATCTACTATCAAGAAAGGGCGCGAACAATGAAAATTGTTTTAGAGAATATTCATAAATCTTACGGCAGGCGAGTAATTGTCAATCGTGTCAATCTTTCTGTTGCTCAGGGCGAAATCGTTGGTTTACTAGGCCCCAATGGGGCTGGTAAAACGACGACCTTTTACATTGCCACAGGTTTAGAAAAACCCAATCAGGGAAAAGTCTGGCTAGGTAATCTGGACGTTACGGGAATGCCAATGCACAAAAGGGCGCGACTGGGTATTGGCTATCTAGCACAAGAACCAAGTGTTTTCCGCCAACTTTCGGTACAGGATAATATTCTGTTAGTGCTAGAGCAAACTAATGTGCCACGATGGGAGTGGACAAGACGACTCACAACTTTACTGCGGGAGTTTCGGTTGGAAAAATTAGCCAATAGCAAAGGAATTCAACTTTCTGGTGGTGAGCGACGGCGGACAGAATTAGCAAGGTCTTTAGCTGCTGGACAAGAAGGTCCAAAATTTTTACTTTTGGATGAACCATTTGCTGGAGTTGATCCTATAGCAGTCTCAGAAATTCAGCAAATCGTCGCCCGACTGCGCGATCGCGGCATGGGAATCTTAATTACAGATCATAATGTCCGCGAAACCCTGGCGATCACCGATCGCGCCTACATCATGCGCGAGGGACAAATTCTCGCTTTTGGCGCTACTGACGAACTCTACGGCAATTCCCTTGTGCGGCAATATTATTTAGGGGATAATTTTCAAGTCTAAATTAACAATTATTTAGTTAATAATTTCAAAGGCTATTTTGATTTTTTATTCTGAGGTTGCTCTAGAACAAGGGAATTTTGCCCCAAGTCTGACCAAGCTTAATTTTGTGCAGTTTTCTAAAGAATTTGTATAAGCATGAATTTATTAGTTAACTTTAGCTATTTAAAATGAAATTTTGATCCTAAATACAGTAGATATACTTTACTTCACTAGAGCTGCCAATATTTAACTATTGAATTTTGCTTATGATATCAAAGAAGTTCACGTCTTTCTACAACCTCCATTCGCTGCTGCCTTTTACGATCATGGATCGCTATCTTGCCAGCGAATTGTTAGCGCCGTTTTTCTTTGGTGTCGGAGCTTTTTCATCACTTGGTGTCACTATTGATGCTGTATTTGATCTCATCAGAAAAATCGTAGAATCTGGGCTACCTATAGACATTGCGATTCAAGTTTTTTTGTTAAAATTTCCCAACTTTATCGTTTTAGCCTTCCCCATGTCTACGTTGCTGGCTACTTTGATGACCTACAGTCGTCTTTCTAGCGAGAGCGAACTAATTGCCCTGCGTGGTTGTGGGGTCAGCGTCTATCGCATGGTGCTAACTGCTGTGATGTTGAGTCTTGTGGTTACAGGAATGACATTTATGTTTAACGAACAAATTGCACCAGCAGCAAATTACCAAGCGGCAATGACTCTGGATAAAGCCCTGAAATCAGATAAGCCAACTTTTAAACAGCAAAATATTTTCTATCCTGAATATCAGGATGCTCTCCAGCCAGATGGCTCTAAGAATAGGATATTGACACGGTTGTTTTACGCAGACCAGTTTGATGGGAAGCGGATGAAAGGTTTGACGATTATAGACCGCTCAACAAAAGGTCTGAATCAAATTGTGGTATCAGAATCTGCCCAGTGGAATGCTTCTCAAAATGTCTGGGATTTTTACAACGGCACGATCTATTTTGTTGCTGCCGATCGCTCCTATCGCAACATTGTTAGATTTGAACACCAACAACTGCAACTACCGCGCACACCATTAAGTCTGGCAGAAAAAAGCCGCGATTATGGTGAGATGAATATTTCTGAAGCCCTAGATCAACTACAAGTGGAACTTCTCGGTGGCGATCGCCAAAAAATTCGTAAACTCGAAGTGCGGATTCAACAAAAAATCTCTTTGCCCTTTGTATGTGTAGTTTTTGGCTTGGTAGGTGCAGCGATGGGAAGCATACCCCAGCGAACTGGAAGAGGTACCAGCTTTGGGATTAGCGTTGTAGTTATATTTTCGTACTACTTAATTTTCTTTATTGGTGGTGCGATCGCGCAAGCAGGTGTCCTCTCTCCCTTTATGGGGGCTTGGTTGCCGAACTTTCTTTTTTTAGGAATAGGTTTATTTTTATTGATGCGAGTTGCCAAACGGTAGAGGAAGCGGGGAACAGGGGAGCGTCTCTCTGCCCTTTTGCCCCCTTCCTCTTCATCCCCACACCTCAATTACGGATGATAACTTCGACACTCAGGTGCATCTGGGTTTTCCTTGCAGTATTCTTCAAAAGAAACTTTGGCTGATACCATACCCTCAGATTTCTGATGAGCTGCTTCTGCTTGAAGTTCTTCTACCTCATCCCAGGCAGCTGCACAGGCTTTAGAATAAGCACCTTGTCCGGTGCAAATAGACCGAGCCTGCTCAATGGCTTTTTGGATTCTCTCCTCCAGCAGTAGGGCTTTTGGAGCTTCCACAAAGTCGCTTTTGGTCAAAATGTCGGTAATCGAGATGATGCCCAACAGCTTGCTTTGAATCACAGGTGCTCGATGAATACCAGTGTTAGCAAATAACCGGGCTACATATTCCACACCCAAATCAGGATTGACCACAATGCAGGGCTTGCTCATAATTTCGTAAACCCGCACTTGCTTTGGGTCTTTACCGTAGGCTGTTACCTTATAGACAATATCCGTTTCTGTGACAATGCCATAAGCATCATTGTCATAGCGACGATCCACAACCAGCGCCCGCAATCCTTTTTCCTTCATTACCCCTACCGCTTCAGCAACAGTCGCCGAACCGCGAATGGTAACTACATCTTTGGTCATGATATCTTCAGCTTTCATCATTGCTGTAGTCTCCTGGTTAATAGTACGGTGCAGCACAGTGCCCTCAGAGGCGTATCGAAGCATTGCAGCGCACAGTTTGCTAACTAGAAAGTAAAAAAGTTGAACTTTTGTCCCGCCACAACAATAAATTAGACCAGTTGTCAACTCCTGATGTTATCCAATGTGACCGATAGCCAAAAACTGAGCATGAATTACCATAACTTTCTAGAAAATCTTGCCAAAGGACTCCAGCCGCTAAAAAGTAAATTTTTGACTACTACATGTCTATTGGTAATGACTAATAACTGATGGAGAAGTTAGGATGAAATCACCATTCAAACTTAAGTTGAGATATTTTCTGTTGAGGAAAGCAAAAGCATTAAACAGCAACGCTTTCAACTTTCGTCAAGTTTTTCCGATTTCAAGTAAATTTCAATTACCAATCCCATGCCAAATCGTCATTATCCTCCCGCCTACTTACGCTATCTCAAAGCCAGGTTATGGAATCTAGGGCGACCTGGTTTTTGGGGAACTGCAATTTTTTTATCTATAGTAGGGCTAGTAACCTGGGAATACTGGTCAAACCCAGATTTTTTCGTTTATAAGCAAAAAAACCAAGTCGCTTCACAACAGCCTGCTGATTCCTCACTGTCAGCAGAAGACAGAGCTATTGCCGCAGATATTGATAACCTGCCAGTTTTGTTTAATGATTTTGACCAAGCAACTGTCTCATTAACGCCAAATACCCCTAATGAAAACACTGAGGAAAAAAAGAGCAAAAGCTTATTAGAGGATGTAATTAACAAACAAAAGTCTGGTAGTGATACCAAATTAAATCCTGGTTTAGGCGTTAATGGCGACACCTCCCCAGCCGTGAAAAATCCCTTTGTTGTCCAAACAGAAAATTTATTACGGACTGGGACGGTTGATAGTAATAACCAGTTTCTAGGTCTGAAGACCTTAAATACAGGGTCTGAACCAACAGAGGGGGAACAAACATCCTCTAGCCTGGATATTGGATTCACTAATCAAACCAAAAAAAATCAAAATTCTGTCTCCCTCAGCCCTCTGCAAGCAGCACTCAACCAATCAAAAAACCAGAAATCGTCTAGCTTCAATGGGATCACTGCAACTCAGACAAATCCCTTGGGTCGAGTCTCTGACTCAGGAACAACGTTAATGCCACCGATCAACAGCTTACCCAGTCAGAATTCTCTACCAAGTAGTGGGTTAACTGCTGGGAACAGCTACACGTCAACGGGTACGAACTTACCACAAAATCCCTATAATAATTTAAATAACGGTCAGGTATTGCCTAGTAATGGGTTAAATACTGGTACAGGTTATCCGTCAACGGGTACCAACTTACCGCAAAATCCCTATAATAATTTAAATAGTGGTCAGGTAGTGCCTAATGTAGCACCAGTGACGCCCCCAGTCAGCTCTGCCGCACCAAGTAATATTTCACCTTACTCTAGGCAGATTCCGGGTCAAGGCGTTGTCACCCCAATAAACCCTGTGGGATATGGGAATTATGGCTTGCAGCAGCCAACGCAACTACCACAGTCTAATTATGGGAGTTATGGCTTGCAGCAACCGACGCAACTACCACAGTCTAATTATGGGAATTATGTGTTGCAGCAACCAACACAGTCTAATTCCTTATATCTTCGCCAGATTCGAGACAAGTATAGAAGTCCGGGTCAAAACTGATTTTAAACACGTCGCTTAACTGAATTTTATTCAGTTAAGGAGATTGTGGGCTATCTGGAATAACCGGAATTTCTGGTGTTTCGGGTTGTCGCTGTTGTCGTTGCAAATATTTACTCAATACATAAGCCATATCCCCACGGGTAACAGGTTTTAATGGGGAAATATTTCCTTGAGCATCTGTATTAAGAAATCCCTCACTAGCCACTGTAGCGATCGCTTTTCTAGCCCAAGCTGGGATAGACTTTTCATCTGGATGTGAAGCCAGAATCTCATTAACAGCGTCATCAGGAAACTGAAATACGCCATAAGCCTGGGCGAAAATAGCAAGAGCTTCTGCCCTTGTCACCTTTTGATTAGGGAAAAATTCATTGCCCCGATAGCCTTTCATAATGTCAGTTTTTAAGACTGTCTGTATATCATTAAATGCCCAATGAGAAGCAGGAACATCTGGAATAGCTAAATTTTCTTTGCTAACAGCTTGTCTTTTATTTAGCTCAAATGCTTTTACCATAATTGATGCTAATTCGGCCCTACTCACTAACCTTTCTGGATAAAACTTGCCATCGGAAAAGTTTGTCATCCATTTGACAGTAGTTACCTGTTGAATGGAATCAGATGGGATTCCAGAAGTAGTTTCTGGCACTTGAGCTTGAGCAATTGCTGGTAAGTTTTGTAGTAGGGCCACTAAAGATAGAGTAATTGAAAGCTGACGCATTATAATAACCACTTTTAGCTGCTAAATGAATTTAAAAAACTACGTTATTGAGGTTAAGGCGAAGTTTAGTATTCCTAATAACCTGTAACTCAACTAGTGACGAATTTAGACTCGGCAATGTTGCTCCCACTAGGTAGGGTGTACCTAGAAATTTTAAAAATTAGGACTGTGTTCAGAATCCCAGCACTTCCCATCATGCCAGACTCTACTGGTATATTCACATTCTGATTTATCGTCAATCCAAGGAATTGAAGCAGGGTAATACGAGGCAGATATGGGAGTAAGTGAAGACAATGCAAAAGAAAATATAGTGTAGCCACAAGCCGATAGAATGATTAGAAATCCGATGAGGAACAAGATATTGGCTGGAGTCCAAAAAGGATATAAACCTTTTTCAGAGCGTAAACGCAATTTAGAGCGACGTTCTGAACCTGCTAATAACACCAGATAAAACCTTAATCCGGGAATTGGCACTGAAACTCTTATGTCTAAAGGATGACGGATCCTACCACGAGAGACAAAACCCCTTTTTATGGCTTCTAATTGCTCCACCGTGAAGGTATTTGCTACTTCCGGGGCAATCTCAGCGAAAAGTTGCTCAAAAGTAGAAGCAGTGTACTGTGGCTTATTCATAATTTTCGTATATTAATATACATTATATTACATTATTCATTTCCTTTGTCCCGGACACTATGATGTTTTATTTTTTGGAAGTCCCTAATTAAGGAAGTAGAAATTAGCAAAAACTTGTTTTTTACCTTTCATCTTTTGACGTTATCTGCCCACTACTATGGACTATAGTCAGTTTTTCAGGAGTTTTGGGAATGACAGCAACAGATCCCGTAAAGTTGATGAAGCAAGAAGTTGGCAAAGCCGCCGCCGCCCTGGTAAAATCTGGTTCCATCGTGGGGTTGGGTACGGGGTCAACTACAGCATATACGATTCAGTTTTTGGGCGATCGCCTCAAGTCTGGTGAACTCAAAGATATCATTGGTATACCTACCTCGTTTCAGTCAGAAGTCCTGGCGAAGCAGTACGGTGTCCCTCTCGCCACCTTGGATGCTATCGACCACATCGATATTGCCATTGATGGTGCAGATGAAGTTGATCCGCAGAAGAATTTGATTAAAGGCGGTGGTGCAGCACATACCCGCGAAAAAGTCGTAGACTACCTGGCAGAACAGTTCATCGTCGTGGTAGATAGTGGTAAGTTAGTAGACCGCTTGGGTTCTAGTTTCGCTGTGCCTGTGGAAGTGATTCCAATGGCAATTACTCCTGTTACCAATGCCATTAAAAAACTCGGTGGTAAACCAGAACTCCGCATGGGTGTAAAAAAAGCTGGCCCAGTGATCACTGATCAAGGGAACTTTGTCTTAGATGTCAAATTTGACTCTATTGAAGATCCAGTCAGCCTAGAAAAGACATTGAATAACATTCCTGGCGTTTTGGAAAATGGTATCTTCGTTAACTGTGTCGATTTAGTTTTGATTGGTGAAGTCAAAGATGGTCAGCCATTAGTGCGGCAACTGTAAGAGTTCTAGATTTTGGATTTTAGATTTTAGATTTTGGATTTTAGAAACATCTAAAATCTAAAATTAAGCAATAGATATCTCCAGAAATTAATTATGCGTTATCCAAAACCCTAATAGAGACGTAGCACTGCTACGGCTGTTTTTCACTCCAGGCTATAACTGAGTGCTAGACGATGACGTTAGTACCAACTACCAGATTTGTAGCCGTGAAATTATTCAGAGTCGCCAAGGTCTCATTGAAATCACCACCATTACTAAAGGAAGAGTAATTAACTTTTGTAGCAGTACCCGATTGCACAAACTGTAGATAGCCATCAGCTATGGGATTGCTGCCAGTGTAGCCCCGACTCTTAAACACGTTAGTAAGAACTAACTTATCCTCACTCTGATTAAAGTCAATAATTATATTATTAGTGCTATCGGTTTGAAAGATAAACTGGTCATTACCACTACCGCCGTAAAGGATATCATTATGCTCACCAGCATCAGAATAATCCCCAGCATCATCATTACCAACAAGGAGGATGTCATTACCAGCACCACCACTGAGGTTATTGCTACCTTTACCGCCAATTAGGATGTCATCACCAGCACTACCAACCAAGGTATCGTTACCCGTACCACCGCGTAGCAAGTCGTTGCCACTCAAGCCATTGATGTAGTCATCACCCTCCTGACCATTAATCACATCAGCTGAGTTGTCAAAACCATTGATATTGTTGTTCAGGTCATTGAGAAACGTGACTGTGTTCTTGTTGGAGATGGTGCTTTGGGTAGAGTTGGCATCGAAGACATCAAAGCTTTCAAGAATGCTACTTTGCCCATTAAACAGGATATTGCCCAGTGCCGATAGGTTGTCTAGGTTTTCCAGGGGAAAGTTTTGCAGGATAACTTTGTCATCAGCCACCCCTTCAAAGGTGACTTCCAGATTGTTACCATTCTGGGTAAGTAGCAGATTTCTGGCTGTCAATCCAGTCCCTTGGAATTTCAGGGTATCCAATTCGCCAATGATTGCTGCCGAGGGATTTGAGCTTTTACCTAATCCACCAAAATCGGTGATTGTATCAACACCGTCACCTAAGTTGTAAACAAATTTATCCTTGCCGCCGCCACCAGTTAGGATGTCGTTGCCTTGATTCCCTGTGATCGTATCATTCCCGCCTTGACCGTTAATGATGTCACTATAGTTCTTGCCCACGAGATGATCAGCGCCATTGGTTCCATTCAGCCCGTTAAACTCTAATGCACCAATATCAACTGTACCCTTAGATATTCTGTTAAATCCAGCGCCACGTTGGTCAGTGGTGATCCCTGCTGGAATCAGAGCATTCTTGCCTGCGTTAATGGCGGGACTATCCGCAAGTAAGGCATTAGTAAAGGTTCCACCACCGTTATTTTGCAGGGGGGTGAGTTTGGGGTTAATGGGGTTGGCGCTGGTGCCGACGAGGGTACTGGTGGTAAAGCCTGTGCTACCAGTGCGATCGCCAATCAGGTTATTACCCGCATCGGTAAAGTTGCCGGAAACGTCAGGGTTGAAGATAAAGGGTTCAGAATACCCGTTGGGTATCATATCAAAATTGGCTGCAATGACGGTGTTCCCAACAATAACAGTCCCATCAGATTTATTGAAAACGCCCCCACCGTCGCCTATATCCCCCAAAAAGCCTTCTGATGTGTTATTTGTAATGGTGTCGTTGGCAAGGCTGAGAGTGCCGCTGTTATAAATGCCACCGCCGTTGTAGTATGCACTATTGGCAGAGACAGTGCTTCCCGTCAGGCTAAAAGTACCTGAGTTAGAGATGCCACCCCCGTCTGCGGCACTATTATTAGAGACAGTGCTGCGAGTAATATCGACGTTGCCTAAGTTATAAATGCCACCACCAGAGGATGGATAAGGGTCAGGGCCTCCCCGATTAAGACCACTAGCGAACGCACTATTATTGGAGACAGTGCTTCCTGTTATACTGAGCTTGCCTATGTTGAATATACCGCCGCCATAGGCAGGGTAGAAACCGACGTATGCATTATTATTAGAGACAGTGCTTTTTGTCAGGCTGAGGTTGCCTTTGTTAAAGATGCCTCCACCTAACGACGACCCGCTATTGCCAGAGACAGTGCTTCCCGTCAGGCTGAGAGTGCCTCTGTTAAATATACCGCCTACCACCCCCTTATTGTCTGAGACAGTGCTTCTTGTCAGGCTAAGGCTGGCATTACTATTGACCAAAATACTGCCCAAGGGGTCATTAGCATTAGCAATCTTCAAGCCATCAATGCTTGCATCTGTGCCTGTGCCCGATATCTCGAACACGCCTGAGACATCATTTCCGCTAATGGTGAGGTTAGATGCCCCAGTCCCCAAAATTGTAATATTATTGGTAATCGTCAATTTCCCAGAGGTGAGGGTGATGATATCCGGGGTGGCATCGGTGAACACACCCGCAAAGGTAATCGTATCTGCCCCAAGAGTAGCATTGGCATTGAGGATAGCCTGCCGCAATGACCCTGCCCCAGAATCGTTGGCATTAGTCACCACTGTGGCAGTATTAACAGGTGGCTTAGTTGTGGGGGGCTGGACTTCATAAGCACCAATATCAATAACACCGTTGAATATTCGGTTAAATCCAGCACCGCGTTGGTCAGTAGTGATCCCAGCCGGAACTAAGGAATTCTTGCCAGCGTTAATAGCGGGACTACCCGCAAGTAAGGCATGAGTTAAGGTTGCACCACTGTTATTTTGCAGCAGGCCGAGTTTGGGGTTAATGGGGTTAGCACTTGTGCCGATGAGGGTGCTGGTGGTAAAGGCAGTGCTACCAGTCTTATTGCCAATCAGGTTATTGCCGGAGTCAATCAGTCCACCACGCACGTCGGGGTTTATATCACCGGAGGTGGAGTTGTCAAAATTGCCTGCAATAATGGTGTTACTAACATTGACGTTAATAGAAGAATCAAGGTAACTAAAAACACCGCCACCATTGCCAGTACCATTACGATCTGAGTCAGCTGTGTTGTTATTAATTGTGGTGCTGATTAGGGTGAGCCTGTTGTCAGCCACGTAGGAATAGCCATTGTATATGCCACCGCCATCCTCTAACGCTATATTGCCAGAGATGGTGCTATTAGTTAGAGTAGCTGAACCCGAAGAATAACCATTATCATTTCCGTTAAAAATTCCACCGCCGGAGTTTGCCCTATTGCCAGAGACAGTACTGTTGGTCAGCCTGAGAGTACCGCCTTGATTATAGATGCCACCGCCGAAGTTTGCCGTATTGCCAGAGACACTGCTATTGGTTAGGCTGAGAGTACCAGTTTTACCCATAGAACGGTCATTAAAAATGCCGCTTTCCCCGGTATTGCCATAAACACTGCTGTTAGTTAGGCTGAGAGTACCACCATTATAGATACCGCCCTGTGTATTGCCAAAGACGCTGGTGTTAGTAAGACCGAGGATACCACTGTTAGAGATACCACTTTCTGCTATATTACCAGACACACTGGTGTTAGCTACGCTGAGGATGGAATTTCTATTAACCTTAATACTGCCCTTAGCGATCGCCAAGCCATCAATAGTGACACCTGTCGCTAATCCCGATATCTCGAATATTGTAGAGGCATTCTTGCGACTTACAGTCAGCTTAGATGCCCCAGTCCCCAAGATGGTAATATCATTGGTAATGGTCAGTTGTCCAGAGGTGAGGGTGATCACATCTGGGGTAGTATCAGTGAATACACCCCCAAAGGTTATGGTATCATCCCCAGGAGTGGCATTGGCTAAGTTAATTGCCTCCCGGAGTGTGGTGATGCCGTTGTTCGCATTCCCATCATCCGTGTCTCCGGTATTATTCACTGTGAACGTTGCCAGTACTCCTGGGTAAGCTTCTCGCGTTGTTTCTGCAAACGCAAGATTTACTTCCATATCAGCAGTGCGAACTTCTAACTCCCAGTTACCACCCAATGCTGCATTGCCAATCCGCTGACGGGAAGCGGCAATATTCGCTCCTGTGAGTTGGTGCAGTTTTTCAACAAATTCTGCCCCCGCATCACCAAAAGCCACTTTGCAACCATAGATGAGTAAGTTCCAGGGGTTATCGCTTTTGGTAGAGGCTAAAAATATTTTCTGCCATTGTTGCAGTTGCTGGCTATATTCCTCGAGGGTATCAAGTCCTAAATGGGTGTTACCCAATTGTAAGTAACCTGGCGCACCGTGACAGACAAGATGAATATTAGTCAAATTCGAGCCAGCGCAACTCCTCAGAATTTCCGTAATTTGTTCAACACCGTTCTGTGTCGAGTCAAGTAGGAACACTTGGGTATTATCAAGCACGCCATTGACTAAATCGCTATAGTCTTCAACGGCCATGTCGATCAAGACTAGACTATGGGTATTGGAGGTGGAAGTTGCGTGATTTACTTGGAAGTGTGAGGTATGTAGCGTAGCCATTTTGTTACTTTGAGCTAAGGTGATGAGGGAAACTCAAACCGACTTCAGCCTTGTAATTACAGGGTTTTCACACAACTACCGAGAACTAAAAAAACTATATATTTACTAATTATTTTCCCTTTCGTTGCCATTATCTAGCAAGTTGCCGCTTTTGTAAAGCTAGATAAGTATATAATTTTACTAAGTTGCCAAACTTATATTTAGCATGGGCATCAAAAATCAGGTCCCATTTATACTGGTTCAACCTGAAAACCTGAATTTTCCGACCATAAACCCGGTTTATCAAGTTTTGTTGGGAATTGTACCAGATATTCAATTGATGAATTTCGATTTGAATATATAGCTTTTCTGAAAATGAATTTTATAAATTGACAAATTTATTACACAATATTGAATATATACATTTGAATAATCAAACCAAAAGAACTATTGTGACATTTTCGCAGATATTAATTTTTTAAGAGTCTTAGTCATGCAAAATACTAAACAAGTATAAATAATAGCATGGAAAAAAGTGTTATTAATGCCAGTCTTTCTACTCAGAACCTAACCTTTCGTCCAGGTGATACTCCTGTCTCATTTGAGGTAACGGTCAATAATGACAGCGATCGCTTTGTCAATTTTCAGATAGAAATTACCGCAGCAGGAGAAACCCGGAACACAGGATATCTCTGGTATCGACTCGAACCAGAGGTGGCAGCAGCGAAGCCACCAGGCAGTAGTACAATATTCCAAGTCTTCATATTCAATACACCCATTCCGGGATTTGTCGGTACTGTCAACCTGATGGTGAAGATTTTTTCACCGCAATTAGCACAGCAGTCCAGACTTGTGCTGAGGCTGAAAATCGAGCGAGACAACAGACCAACACATTTAAGTGTAGAATTGCCTGTGCGGGAGTTCCAAGTTTATCCCCGAAATTCTGTAGATATACCAGTACGGGTGCGGAATTTGGGGCAACAACCTACCGATGTGGTACTACGTTTTACAGGCGTTGATCCTTCTTGGCTAACAGGTAGTGCAGAACGCCGATTATTCTTAGAAGCAGGTGGTTTAGCAGAAGCGACATTCCAATGCCAACCTCCTTCTGTAATGCAAGCGCCCAGTCAAAATTACCCTTTTACTATTGAAGCTGTTAGCAATAATGGTTATCCAACTAGTGCTGAAGGTAATGTTGAAGTCTTGCCTGTGGGTTTTGTAGACTTTGGTATTACACAAAAACACCTGAAAATTCCTAGTAAATCGGCATGGTTGCCTGACTGGAAGTCGGATACAGCTTCCTTTGAATTACTATTTAAAAACGCTAGCAACCTCAACCAGGAAATTAATCTACAAGTGCAGGGTAGAGACTGGCGAAAATGTAGTTTCAAAAAGCTTCCCGAAATTGCCAATCTCCATCTAGGAGAGACAAGTAAAGTCATCCTCGATGTTAAAACAAAACGCCCTTGGGTAGGAATCGGCAAAACTTTGTTGCTGGAGGCCAAATCTGAATTATCCGACCAACGTTTAGGGAGTACAGACCCCGCCACGCAGACATTGGAAGTGGAGACTCTGTCAATTATACCTCTATGGCTACAGCTGGCTGCGATCGCATTATTAGCTGCACTCCTAGCATGGATACTGCAACCAAGAGATGTAATGCATACACGTTCTGTGAATTCAGTGCGTTTTAGTGGCATTGGTTTATCTGTGGTCAGTGGCTCAGATGATTGCACCTTAAGACTTTGGAGCATTGGTGCTGATAGGTTAGACCCCGACGATAGAGTAACATATGCTGGGCGGCCTGTTGCTTGTGATAAAGCGCAACAGCCCAAAGGTTTGATGGCGATTACTGACGACGCCGTAGAAGTCTTACGCTTCATGCCGTTACAAAATAATCGTGTTGCTGTTGGTTTAGATAATGGTGTAATTGAACTAAGAGATGTCCCCTCAGGTGCAAAGATCAGTGAGCTTCAAGACCTTAAAGATCCAAAGGCAAAAGGCGATCGCGTCTTTGACATAGCTTTCACCTCAAACTCACTTAACTTATTCAGTGGTTATGGCAGTGGTAAAGTTAGATTATGGTCAAGACCAGCGCCTAACAGCGATTTTCTGCCAGAACCGCGAGAAGTTATCGACGTACAAAGTACATTGAAACTATCAGGTTTCCAAGTCCGGGCATTAAATCTCAGCCCAGATGCAAAAACTCTAGTAATTGCCGGAAACTTTAAGCGTTTCATCTTGTGGGAGTGGAATCGAACTCAATCTGATAAACAATTCCCAGGTTTATCAGTCCAAAATCTAGAAAAACTAGATCCATTAGTTGGGCGTGAAGACTATATTTGGGGATTGGCTTTTGTTCCTAACTCAGCAGAAAAAATCTTAGCAACCTCCGATTCTGCGGGATTCATTACGATTTGGAATTTAAATCAGTGCCAAACTCTCAAAAATCAGAATCCACAGGAAAAAGTTAATGAACTCAATTGTTCGCCACTAGACCGATGGTCAGCATCAAAAACATCTGTGCGTAGTCTGGCATTTAGTGATGATGGTAGTCTGTTAGTAAGTGGTGGCGATGATGGACGAGTAGTGGTTTGGTACTTAACCCCCGAACATAAGCTCGACAAAACAAAGGCAGCAGAAGGTAAAACCATTTACCAAAGCTCTAAAAAAATCAATAGTATCGACTTGAAAACTAATCAAGGAACCATGATTGTGAGTGGTAGTGAAGATTTTCAGGTCAAACTACACCGCATCAAATAAGGGAGTCGATGACATGCAAGCTAAATTTAATCCACTGGAAGTTATTATCAACCCACCTGGAATTCAATTTGGGATGCCAGGAGATACCATTCAACTGTATGTTGTTGTAATCAATCAGGGAGACCAGAGTGCGGTTATTGACTTATATTTTGTTTTTGACGAAGTATTTCAAAATTTAACCGGTTGGTCTAGTTCTCCTAGAGAAAGTTTAGCATTAGCTCCCCAACAGAATAGTGACGAAGTAACATTTGAATTTCAAATCGCCGCAAATGCTCTCCCAGGAACCTATGACTATACACTAGTCGTAGATTCTCCTCTACATTATCCACAAGATACTCCCATAACCTTCCCAAACCAAATTAAGGTTTTACTAAAAGAACAGACCGCAATTCGGGTGAATGACCCGACATTTTCCATTAGCCCTAACACCAACCCCAACAAGCCACTAATTTTCAATCCTAGTCAGCCTCTGCAAGTAGAGGTGATAGTTGACAATCGCTCTTATCTCGTAGACAGGTTCCGCTTGAGTTGCCCAGATTTAGATGATGACTGGTTTACAATCAATTACCCCACAACTGGACTTGAGGGGCCAGGGTTGGTGTCTGATGTGAGTGCACTAGAACTTAACCCTGGTACTCAAGGTCAAATATTGTTGAAATTTTATCCACCTGGGGATACCCTTGCGGGAAGCTATTCTCCGACAATCCGCTTGTATTCAGAAAGCTCTCCAGACTTAGTACTGCTGGATTTGGTGTACATCCAAATTCCGACAAATTATCGTCTAAATATAGAACTTAATACCATCTTGGGACAAGTTAGCCGTAGTCTTGGCAAGTACGAATTATCACTAGCGAACCAGGGCAATATTGTTCGCGAACTAATATTAAGTTTAAAAAGTCGAGACGAAGAAGAACTATATACTTACAAATTTGATCCGACTGAAGTAAGATTATTACCCAATAGAAGTGCGGCCGCCAATTTGACGGTCAAACCCAGACCTTGGTGGCGAAGACCGTGGTTTGGTACAGGACTAGTGGTCAACTTTCAACTCGATATCAAAGACGAACAAAATCTACCCTTACCTAACACATTGCCTCAGGGAAGTTTGGTATGGAAACCTCGTCCTTTGTGGCAATTTATTCTGTTACTTTTGGCAATTTTGGGCTTACTCGGAGGGATAGGATTTATCATTTGGCGAATTTTAAATCCTGATCCTTTGAGATTAGAAAATTTTAGTGCCAATAACCCTCGAATTACTGAAGAGGAGGATGAGGTAGCTTTAAAGTGGGACATTCACAATTATCAACAGTTGCAAAAGTTGGTTCTGACGACCAAAGGTTCGCAACCTATTCAGCCTATTACCTATGACTTTAGCAATGGCATTCCTGAAACACTAGGTAAAGGAAGTGCTAATGAAATACCTCCTTGTCAGGTGCAAGAAAAACATGAGCTAATTTGTAGCAACGTTAAAACTGGAGTGAAAACAAAAGGTAATTACACTTTTGATTTACAAGCCTTTTATCGTAATGGTATACAATTATTTTCTCCAAATAATCAAGTAGTCAACCAAACAACACAAGTAGAAATAGCTGAAAAACAAATTGCTGAAGTACTTGGTTTTCAAGCAGATAAACCACTATATACAAAAGGTCAAAATATTCTTTTAAGTTGGACAATTGCCCGTCCATTATTGTTGGCACAAATTCAAATTGCTGGCAGTGCAGATGATGGTACATCCTATGGTCAACAAATTGCTTATAAATTTATTCAAGGTAAGATTGCCGACCCTAAAGTTCAAAAACTATGTACACAACAAAATCAACAACTACGATGTACAAATATTCCTATACCAGCAAATAAAGCTGGAAACTTTGCGTTTCAAATCAAAGCTTTTTCTAACAATGGAAGTCAAAAAAATAGTTTAAAAAAGACTGATTCAAAAATTGAAATATTACCAAAACCATTTAAGATTGTCTCTTTTAGAATCAACGGTAGTGAGCAACCAAATCTAGTTCTCAAGGAAGGGGAATCTACTACTCTAAGTTGGAAAGTAGAGGGAGAAAATATTCAGGTTAAACTTCTGCCATACGGCAATGACGTTAAACCAGTTGACTCAATAAAACTTCCAGTCAATCAAGCCTTCCCGCCTCAAATCGCACTGCAAGTTAATGACATATCTGGCAAGCAACAACCCCAGCAAAGAGGATTTGCAATTACAGTCATCAAAAAAGTAGTACCTACTCCTACTCCTATTCCTAGCATTAACCCAATTCCATCTACTCTGCCACGCAACAATAGCCCATTTAAGACTCCCTTCCCTCAGAGGTAACTTTTTGGGCGATGTGAAAAGCAGAGATATATGAAAGTTGAAGACTGCCTCCAAAATCATCTTCTATGCGATGCCTCAATCTTGAAAATAAAGACTCTTTATTGTGTGGATCTAATTTTATGTATGGCGAGTAAGTATTCAAAAGTGTTAAATATTCATCAACAGTGTAGGTTACTTCTGATATAACTTGTCCGGATATCAAGTCTTTGAATTGCCCCGAATCAATGCTCATATTTCCTAATTGTCTCAAGATATAATCTTGTGTTTCTTGGTCTTCATATCGGTCAAGAGATGGAGTATGTAGTTGATAGACTTGTGATAAACTTTGATACACTTCGTAGTTGGGTTGAAGTTCCTTGTTCCACAATAAAATCAGGTAGCCATTTTCTTGTAGGGCATTTGCAGCTTTTGGATATCCAACTTCTGGTGATATCCAATGAAAAGAAGTTGCTGCTAAGACGGCATCAAATTCAAATGGCTTGAGTTTCCACTCTTCAAAGGATGTGTTTTGAATCTCTACATTGGAATCCGGTTGACAATTGTGTTGAGCTAACTGGAAAAAATCTGGGTTTGGTTCTAAGCAAATCATTGAGCAACCCAATTGAGCGATTGCTACTGTTGCAGTTCCAGGGCCACATCCCACTTCCAGAATTTTTGAGTCTGTCGAGAGTTGAGCAACTTCCACAACTTGCTGAATCAAATCCTGAGGATAGCGGGGTCTTGCCTTGTTGTAAGCTTTTGCTGCTGGAGAATACCAGTTTTTGCGCTGTTCTAGGTCTGTGCTGGAGTAGCTGATTATTGTTTTTTTTAGGTCTTTCATAATCTATTTAATTTTGATCGTGCAAAGAGCGTAGTAGCTCAATTCTTATTTTTCTGAAAAGCTCGGCGTCTGCGCCCATTTTCCAACAGGGGTTTCCGCAACGGTACTACCTCAGCTTCACTACTTTCGCGTGCTACCCGAATCAGCAACCCAGCAGCTATTAAGCTGGCAATCATGGAATTACCACCATAACTAAACATGGGCAAAGGTAAGCCAGTAGTTGGTAAAGAACCTGTAGCAACACCGATGTGAAGCAATGACTGTCCTACCATCAAAATCGTCACACCGATCGCTACCAATCGATGCACTATATTTTTAGCCTTCAGCGCCACAATTAATCCGAGAGTCGCAAATGTAGCTAAAAGTGCCAACAACACCATACTGCCAACAAAGCCAAACTCTTCGGCAAACACCGCAAAAATAAAATCGGTATCCTGAATTGGTAAATAAAACAGCTTTTGTTGGGAAAGCCCAAATCCGGCTCCCCAAGTTCTACCAGAACCTACGGCTAGTAGACTTTGCACCAACTGGTAGCCATCTCCTGTAGCATCCGCCCACGGATTCAGGAATGACATCACCCGCTTACGCTGATACTCTTTAATACTAATACTGAGGATTGCCAACATCACTCCACCAATTGCTGTTCCTCCCAGGTACTTGTAAGGTAACCCAGCAGCTAGAGCAATTAGCCAAATAGTCATGCCGCAAAGTGCTGTTGTACTTAAGTTAGGCTGGGCAAGAATTCCTAAAAGTACCAGACCGAAAACACCCAACCAAGCCAAGCGAACCCGCCAACTGATTCGTTCCCACTGACCAAAAAGCCGCGCACTTTGCAGCACCAAAAAGGGTTTAATTAATTCTGAGGGTTGAATCGGAATTGGCCCAATCGCAATCCAACGCGCTGCGTCAAAAGCCTTCTTTCCCAATCCTGGGATCAGTGTGACGAAAATTAACGCCAAAAATAGCAACAAAAACCAATGGGATAGTCCCAAAATTTTCTGCAATGGGAAATTAACAATAATATTGAATCCGATTAAAGAAACTAATACCCAAAGCAGTTGACGCTTAAAGTAGTACAGCCCGTCATGATGACGGGCGTCAGCCACAGGATAGGATGCTGAAAATAGCATGATCAAGCCGACGAACAGCCAAATCAACGTTAACCAGCGCAACAACCGCGCTTCTAATGCCCAGTTGGAGACTGAACTATCAAAAATTGGAATCAGGCGGCGTAGATTCACGATCAGTACGGGTAAAAAGTTAGGAATTAGAAGTTAGCAATAAAACTCATAAATCATAACTTATAACTCATAAGTAAGCTTTACAACCATAAATCTTAAAATTGTCAACTTTAATAAACTGCTAGATCAGTATTTTTGACAAATTGCGATCGCTATGCCTCCTGTTCGCGTAACGTCTCGTAGAGAAGGTATCGCTAGGAACAAAAGTAATAAATTATACAATAATTTGACTACTATAAAGTTTCAGAGAGTTCTTGCGTAAGTCCTACTAAATTAAATGGCTCTTCAGTACTTGGTATGCTAAATCAATCCGCTAAAAAGCTGAAAATATTGCTTTACAACAAAAACAGGCATTATTTTTTAATAGTTTAGGCTTTTCTAGAGATTTAAGCGTTATAAGCTTGATTTTAAAGTCAAATTTTGATGTTTAACTAATAATTTGGCATAACAGGTGCTGAAGACCCAATTAAATTAAGTATTGGGAATTTATCAATAGGATTGTTGTGGCGATCGCTACGCGAACAATTTGGTGGGGACAAATACCTATTTATTTAATCAAACTCAATGATTTAACGCAATTAACTGGTTGTTTGTCCATAGATAGGGGAATTTCAACCCAGAACTCAGTTCCTTGTCCAGGTTCTGATAAACATGTCAGTGTTCCCCTGTGTTTTTCAACTACAATCTGATAGCTAATTGATAAACCTAATCCTGTACCCTTACCTACAGGCTTAGTTGTGAAAAATGGATCAAACAGTCGTTCCTTAACTGCTTCTGTTATTCCGGAACCATTATCAGTAATTCGGATAACACAGTTTATTCCTATAACTTCTGTAGTAATTGTAATTGTATTAGGATTAGCGTGAATTTCTGCGATCGCGCGTTCACTATTATAGTCATCGAGCGCATCGATTGCATTACTGATAATATTCATGAATACTTGATTGAGTTGGCCAGCGTAGCAATCTACTAAAGGTAAATTTCCATAATTTTTCACTACTTTGATCCCAGGATGATCAATGTTATTCTTGAAGCGATTCTGTAAAATCAGCAAAGTACTATCCAGTCCCTGGTGAATATCAACACTTTTCTTCCCCGCTTCATCAAGACGAGAGAAGTTCCGGAGGGATAAGACAATTTCAGAGATCCGTTCGGCTCCTACTTGCATCGAATTTACAATGTTGGGAAAATCATTTAGTAAAAAATCTAAATCAATTTCCTCAATGTATTCTTGAATTTCTAATACAGGATTGCCATAAAATTGCTGGTAAAGATGCACAAGCTTTAACAAAGAATGTGTATATTCTTTTGCATATCTCAAATTTCCGTAAATAAAGTTAACAGGGTTGTTAATTTCATGAGCAACTCCCGCAACTAACTGTCCCAGACTGGACATTTTCTCAGCCTGGACTAATTGGGCTTGAGTTTGCTGTAGCTCCCGGAGGGATTTTGCCAATTTTTTAGCCTGAGCCTCAGCAATTTCCGCTAGATTCTCCTTGATTTGCAGCGCACTCCGTAGTTGTGCCCTTTGCTGTTTGAGTTCACCTGTTAACTTTTTAGCATCAGCCAAAGCAGTATTCTGAGCTTGCAGTAGAAACAGGAAATCAACAATTGGGTCGTGAATCGCAAAGTCTTTGAGTTTGATACCTAGAGGAGCCAGACTAGTTGTATCTGTAATCCAGGGAGAACCTAAAAAAAATATCACCTCCTGCTCTGGTTGATACATCATCTGACCCTTGAGCTGCATTCCATTGTGGAGAAACTCTAATATGAACAGGGCACGAGACTGTTTACTAATAGCATCAAAATCGAGCAAAATTTTTGGCCGGTTTATCTGGAAATGCTGGTCAATCAATTTACCAACTAGTGATTCAGAACTAATGCGCCCTAAGACATCACCAGCTTGTACAATTTCCCGATTACGGCTAAAGGCAAAGTGGAAGGGAAAAGCTTTCGCCAACAACTCTGGCGAAAGCGTAAGGTGAGGAGGAGCCATGCTACTGCACTCAATTTGGTTTATAAATCACTAAAAATTCATCATGTTCAGCACCGTCATCTCGACTTTGGGTTTGGGTAATATGAACTTCTGTATCAAACCTGGTTCCCAATCCCTTAACTAGTCCAAGAATCATTGGCGTTAACCCTTCTCTATCAGAGCGATAATGTAAGGTTAGAGAATTTTCTTCCATATCAGTACACTCAAATGATGGGGGTTGGAGTTTGGGAAAACTAACTCCCACACGAGCATGAAGATTGTCGAGGTTTTCTAAAAACTCAGGTAGTGTATCTCCACTCATATCCATCATTTCGCCATAGCCTTCCTGGGCTGTGTACTGAACCCAGAATTCTCCAAAAGCTTGCATAATCTGTTTGGGAGATAAACTCAGAACGAGACTAGCAGCTTTTACCAGCTTGTGGGTCATGTCATCGGGATAGCCTTCCATACTGAGGAAAATATCTATATCCACCTCTGCTTTGTGCTTAATTTCTTTCCAAATATCTTCACCAAAGCGACTGCATACCATGTCTTGAATCGCCTTGTTCACTAATCCGTACATGGAAGCCTCCTCTTGCTGCACTTAATTTTGCTTTGTGAATTATGCCAAGACTCGACAACTAGTTCTTTAAAAGGCTTATTTAAATGACAAAATTTTCTGTAATCAAACCTTAAAATGTTTTATTACAGCTTTAAAAACCGAAAAAATAGGGAAAACTGTTCGCATTTTAATGCTACAAATACTCATTCTTACAACCGTATTTTCACTTATTAGTTTTACCCACGGCTATGCATTAAGAAGTAGCAATGAATTAGGATACAAGCTAGATTTAGAGATTTGACGCTGAATTCCGTTAAAAAATTGGACACGGGCATCCATAGCTTCTACAATAGCCAGCTTTACCTTGATATCCTCCTCATTCATGGTTATCCGAGGTTCAATCACTGCTGCTAGCTTCGCTGCATGACTATCATCCACATCAATATGGACTTCAAAAAAGATCAGGGATTCTTTGGGTAAGGGAGCAGCACCGACAATTCCTTTGTATAGTTGCGTGTACAGTGAGCTGACAATCCCTTCGGAAGCATAACAGACGGCACCCAGTGCAGCTAAATAGCCGTACTTATGTGGCATCCGCAAGTAGGTTTCAATCAGGGCGCGAGTCTCAGGTGCAGTGGGTAATGCTGTCAGAGTTTCGTCGTCGATACCAAGTGCGCGGGTAAATTGACGAAATAATTCTGGGTGGGACTGAGTTATATCTCCCTGTCCCATTTCGTCAAAGAGGTTTTCCAAGATGACTAACTGACTACTTTCATCTTGGCAGCAAGACAAGATGCTAGCTAAGATCCGATTAAATTCTTTGGAGAATTTGTACATCTGAACAGCTAGTACCTGTACGTCTGGTAAAAATAAATTTCCAGTCCGACAGCGGATTAGGAATTCATGGCTCCATAGAGGATGATTATCCGTTATTTCATGGAAGGAATTTCTCACTAAAGAAGATGTCTGTGTGATCATGATACTTCTATGGCTAGATGGAGTGGTTGGTCAAGTAATGGGCTAAAAAATGATTCGTCTAATGCGATATGTTCTGGAGTCACACGCAATTCCTGTAGGATTGGCATCGTATTGAAGCCAGCAATTTTCAGGGCATTAAAGTAATCCTCAAGAGTTTTGTGAATCAATTGGACATTTAGCCAGGAGCCGTCTCGTTTCCAAATCCGACCAGGAAACTGCTGATCTCGCTTGCTGAAGTAACCTGTACCCTCGACTTGAAAATAAAACGGATATGCTGCCTCCCGCATATATGGAAAAGATGGATGGGGAACGCTGAATACAAATCGACCGCCTGGACGAAGAATGCGTGCAACTTCTGCCATGCATTCTTGGGTCTGAGAAATTGTCAAATAGTTAAATAGAAATACTGCAACAACTAAGTCAATTTCGCCATCATTAAACTGCTTGAGATTGGTGGCACATCCTACTTCATAGCTAATACCTAGAGGATCTTCTAATTCTTGCAAGTTTGCTGCTGCAATCATGGCTTGAGAAAGGTCTATTCCATGTACTTGTGCAGCACCACGTCGGCGTAATTCTCGACTGCAATAACCTTCACCACAACCTATATCGAGTAGTCGCAATCCAGCAATCGGCTCACAAAGCTCTAGTAAAAAAGGGCGTGCTGTAAAGTCTGATAGGGAAATAGGTTCTCCTCTAATCCACTCTGATGCTGTGCGATTATATAAGTTTTTAGTTAAGTTTGTGTGATTCAATTTTGACATTTTTAACTATTTAATTTGAATTATGTTTGCCTTCATCAATCTCGTTTTATAAGAGTCAAATCATGAATATATATGTTTTAGCATTTGCATAATTTATTGCTAATGTTGATTTTACCTATTTTTATCTACTTGTTGATTTGGTGTTTAAGAAGGATAGCCTTTAAGGTAATGTCCAAGTTAAAAATATTTAACTTGTTAATTTCTTAAAATATAAACAACTAAATATAATTGAGCTTCATAAATTGTTAGAAATACTTAGTTAAGAGCTACTTCATGCATAGCTAGTTTGAGGTTGAAACTTTAACTTTATCTATGCTTTACTAATATGGTTAAAATTCGCTCTTTTAATCAAGATAAATAGGACAAATAAAACAGTATATTCGACGAAGTTTAAAAATAATAATCTTGTTAATTTGTAATAGTCAGATTTGTTTTAAAAACGAAATGGCTTTGGATGCATGAGTTATTTAGATAATTTAGAATAACGTTGGAAAAAATGATGTTAAAAGAACTGTTAGCAGAATCATTGGTGTGCGATCGCTTACAATATGAGCGTGCGATCGCATTTTCTCAGCTTGGCGATCGCCTCTTTGATGAGCTTGCTGATCGGGTTGCGACAAGGCGACAGTACCGACTGCTGTTTGAACACATATTAAAGCCTGAGTTATTCCAGCAGATCCGCATTGCTGCTGCGGGTTATATTTCAGTATGTCTGAATAGTCCGATCATTCTTTCGGAAGCTGAAATGCTTGAACAACTACTGGAAGCAAGAAATACTTTGCCGAACTACACAGGCACTGGTCTTTTGATGCCCAAGCGAGAACATACTCTAGCATTTAACCTCTTTCAAAAGAGTGTAGCTGAAGCTTTCTACCAACTAGGAGCAAATGACCTGATTGATGCCGTGGATTTACCAGTCAATCTCCGTATGGTCTACGGTAAGACTGACTCGACAAAGTTGCGTTTACCCTTCGCTAGCTCAAAGTGCCATAGCGATGTCTGGGCAGGTGTTGCCGCTGATGCGACTGTAGTGGTTCTGCCACTATTTGGCGACATCGATAATATAACCATCGAAGCGGGTGAAATGCCACGTGAGATGGAACTACAGGCTATGCATGTGATGTCAGACTTCGATGAAGGTCGTAATATTCCAATGGTTGTCTCCTACACGGAAGCACAACTGCAACACGGTACAATGTACTTTAATGATGCCCGCGGATTGCATCAAACAGTAAGAAGGAAAACTGAAGGTTTGAGAATTTCAGTAGATTTTCGGTTTCGCAGGAAATTCAATGAAGCTTACCGGGCAATGGTAGCACCTAATATTGGTGGTATTGAAGAAGATATGAGTGTGCCCTATGAAGACTGGCTAAAAGTTGGTAAGGAAACACTAATTGTGTTTGATGAAAGTTCTGAACAAGCAAGGAAAAAACAGAATTCTGGCGCTCCGGTTCCGCTATATACTCGCGGGTATCGCCTTATAGAAATGTTCAACTTTTAACTTTCATAAATGCAAGCAACAAAAAGAAAGAGGTCTAATACCAGACCTCTTTATCAATCTTTATTACCCATAGAGCTAGATTCATAAACTTTGCGGTATAGCGCTTCTCGTTTGGATGCAATACACTCTAACCTCTCCAAACCTCTATTCTAAAAGAAGGAGCCACTGCGTTGGGCGGCGAGCCACTCTTGTTGCACGTGGCGTCAGAGGCTTTGAATCTTACTCCCCAACGCTACAAGGGTTGGGGCTGTTCTTGTTAGGTCTGTATTCCATGCAATTGAGAACCGCTATAGTCTAATTTTCCAAAATAGAAGTTTTCCATCTATTGTCCGAAATGAAATAACATCTTGAGAAATTCTAGATATTTACTTCAAACAGGGTACACATACGGAAGTGGACAGAAGATATATATATTATAAAAGCTAATTATACACATTCTCAACAAAAAAGAGGTCTTTGCTGACCTCTTACCAATTCCCTAAAATAACCTTCTATTTACAGAATTACGACAAGCCAGTATTAGCACCTTGCTTACCAGTTACCAGTTGCACCTTGATGATTTTGCCGCCTGCTTTTTGAATGCGTTGCTGTTCGCGGAACCAGTTCTCATAAGGAACTAGCTTAGTAAAGTAAGTATTTTGCAGTTCGCGTTGGGTACGAATTCGGGTTTGGCTGGGAACTAGAGCAGTAATTTTAAACAAACGGGACATGTTTTGAAAATCTCCTGTATACTTTGTGAAAACTTTTTTTATCTCAAAATCTTGAGTGCAAATCTTTTAATATTCAAAGGCTGGAAATCAAACATCAATACTAGACCACCAACACTCATCACTGATAATTTACCAAGATAAGCAATATAACGTTCTAGCACTCACAGTTGATTTCCAGACCTTAATAAAGCCGCACCTAAATTCTTAAGCGCAAACTAGTTCTTAGCTTAAGCCAGAAGAGATATAGTCTAAGTAAACACCCATTTCCTTACCAGCATCAGAACCAACCAAGCTAGCGGTTACTTCCTTGATTGCTTGGATAGCTTGCACGGTAGCACCAACGGGAACTCCTAAAGAGTTGTAGGTTTCCTTCAAGCCATTTAATACACGCTCATCCAAAATGGAAGGATCGCCAGCTAACATAGCGTAAGTGGCATAGCGGAGGTAGTAATCCAAATCACGGATGCAAGCAGCATAGCGGCGGGTGGTGTACATGTTGCCGCCGGGACGAGTGATGTCAGAGTATAGCAAAGATTTTGCTACAGCTTCTTTGACGATCGCAGCAGCGTTGGCGCTGATGGTGCTAGCAGCACGTACCCGCAGTTCGCCAGTAGCAAAGTAGCCTTTAAGCTTCTCTAAAGCAGAAGAGTCGAGGTATTTACCTTGAACGTCTGCGGAGTTAATGACAGCGGTAATTGCGTCTTGAGCCATGTTGTTAATTCCTTATTTCCAACCGTATTGCAATACTTCTGTTTTAGTAGGTAAACAGCTTTACCCTATCCTAGAAGAGCGCCAACTAGGTAGTCGAAGTAGCTACCAGCTTCACTAGCATCATCACCAGACAGCAATGTACCAGCTACATTCTTCAGCCCACGGATACCTTCAGCAACACCATCGATAGGAGTTCCCAAGGACTTGTACAGTTCACGGGCACCGATAACACCAATTTCTTCGATGGGGGTAACATCACCAGCAACGATACCGTAGGTAACGAGGCGGAGGTAGTAATCTAGGTCACGCAGACAAGTAGCAGTTAATTCTTGACCGTAAGCGTTCCCACCAGGAGATACAACATCGGGACGCTTTTGGAACAGTTGATCGCCAGCTTGCTTAACAAGCCGTTCGCGATTTTCTGACAAAACTTGAGCAATCCGCACACGGCGTTCACCACTGGCAACAAAGGATTTGATCCGATCCAATTCGCCAGGGCTGAGATAGCGAGCTTCTGCGTCAGCATTCACGATAGCTTTCGTGACGATACTCATTAATGGATTCCTCCAATACGAATGAAACCAGGATTTGATTAAACTGGTACGACTTTAATTTGGTTCACTGAGTTTATTCTCTAGTTCTTTTAGATACAACAGTTTAATAACTGCTATAGCTAATGAATTAGGAGTTTTCTTGAGTCAACACAAGTACACAAGCTTTTAAACTCAGTTACCTTCCGCAAAACATTTTCCGGCATTCTGTTGAGCATTTATGACTGCTCTTAACACTTTGTAATATTGCTTTTCAGAATTTCCTGTTTTAGCTGTAATCTGAGAGCAATATTACGAAAGGTTACGAAGGGATATTGGGTATTGGGTATTGGGCATTGAGAAGAAAATTAACTCCTCAGTCACCAATCCCCAATTCCTATTCCCTATTCAGCCGCCTGTATACTGCCGAGGTAGTTACCTGCTGGCAGAGATGGGAAGCGGTTGTAAGGCACAACATCTTCACCGAAGTAGCGGCTATATTCTGGGCTTCCGACTATTGCTTCTACAGCAGCCGACAAACCACTATCAGCTAGCAGCTTGTTATACTGGCGAATTTCTTCCTGAGTTGTGGGTGTACGCCCCAACAGGTGACGGAAGAGGAACTCAATTACCTTGGCATGAGGATAAGGGATGTGGAAGCGCTGGCGATAAATTTGGGAACTGGCTAGTTCACGCACAAACTCCCGGACGGAAATTTCACCATTTTGGAGTTTGCTGTCTAGGTCAGTACGGCGGAAATTATCAGGCACTTCACCGCTAACATCCAACACTTGACAGTAAATGGCGTTGATTGCCTGTTGTCTTTCGGTTTGGTTGGTGCTCTCCGCCAGACGGTAAATGCGTGCATGTTTACGCCCACCTAGCTCCACAGATTGTCCGCTACCATCGTTGTAGGAACGACCTAGTTCAGCAAATGAGGGCTGACTCTGGTTTATACCATTTGTTTGCCTTGATATATCTGCGATCGCCTGTATCGAAAGCGCTGTATCATTACTCACTCCGACGCGGGTTTGCACTGGCTTAAAGCTCGGTACAACCACGTCATCGTTTTGCTTGGTAAGCTGGTTGTACAACTTCTCCGTATTTGGGAAGTTTGCTGCAGGTAGGGTCGGGAAGCGACGGTAAGGCACCGTATCTTCGCCAAATACCTGGTTATATTCCACACTATCTACCAGGGCACCGATAAAAGCACGAATACCTTGAGTAGCCAAAATCTGGTTATACTTGCGGATTTCTGCTTGGTCTAGTGGGGCACGTCCCAGGAAGTGTTTGGTTCCCAACTCAATCACTTTGGTGTTGGGGTAGGGTGTGTAGAACTCTTTCAGGTAGAGGTTAGAGTAACCCAAACCTTCAATAAATTCCTTCACGCTGATTTCGCCGTTCCCCAGCTTGCTTTCCCATTTTGTAAATTCGTTTTTGGCAATGTAGGGTGCAATATCCCGCTCAAATATCTGACGATACGCAGCGCTGATCAAGGTTTTTACTGCAACTTTATCACTGGTATTGGCCACCAGCTTAAAGATTTTGGTTTGTTCTCGTTGCTTGCTAACACCTTGGTTAATGCGGAACTGAATATCTGGTTCTGACCGCTTTTCTGTGACTGTACCCAGTGTCACAAAGCTCGGCGTTACTTCCTTCTGGACTTTCGCGGCAACATCATCACGAATGCTACCAACGCGCAATTGTCGCCCTGCTACACCACCAGGAGTCAGATACCGTTCGTAAGGAATTGTATCTTCACCAAATGCTTCACTGTATTCTACGCTGTTAATAATGGCATCAACCACCGCGTAAAAGCCTTGTTTGGCAGCTATGTCAAAGTACTTGTTGATTTCTTGACGACCATAAGTCGGACGACCCAACAAGCGGCGGTGAATATACTCGATCGCTTTACAAACATATAGCGATGACCAGTAAAGATTACGGAATACATCCGACTTAGCCAGAGCACGGATAAACTCCCGCACGGATATGTCGCCGTTTTCCAGCTTGATTTCCAATACCTTTGGTCGCTGACCTTCGTAGACATCGCGACCGAAAACTTGCAGGTAAGCAGCTCTAATCACTGCTTGCGTTGAGCTTTCGGAGAATCTGACGCTAGAACCTTTGGCAGCCTTTCTACCAATAGTACCAGGCAGTTGATCTAACTTGAACACCTTAGGCCCAAGGGTCCCAGGAGCTTCACCCCGCGCCCTTGGATTACTATTTTGGTTATTAATCCCTGCTCCTTGGTGAATTAGGATGCGCTTGGTATCCTTACCAAAAGGAGCCGGACTGGTGCTGGGGTTGCGAGTTTCTTTCGGGAAAATCGCCCCAAACTGAATTTCCAAGGGGTCATTCCCAGAACCGTAAGGATGCTGATCTGGTAGCGGTTGTTCGTAAGCAGCAAATGTGGTTATGAACTGAGGTATTTTGCGGAAAGGCGCACTGTAGTTAAACAGGTCTTGCTGCAGGCCCCAGTTGCGACATTCTTGTGCTTCTTGACCCAGACCCCGGAGGTAGGGTACTGTTTCTTCGCCAAAATAGTCGCTGTATTCAGCAGAATCTACTAAGGCATCTACTAAGGCTGGCAGACCACCATTAGAAATAATCGAGAAGTATTTTTGTACTTCTTCCCGGCTACTTGGCCCCCGTCCCAGAATGTGACGGAAAGCTAGTTCGATGACTCGGCTGTTAATAAAAGGCTGGTAAAACTGTTTTTGGTAAAGGGGAGATTTAGCTAGACGACGGACAAACCCCTTCATGGAGATGTCGCCATTTTTTACCTTGGATTCTAGGTCAGATATGGACAAGCTATAAGCACGGGTAATGTCGCGCTCAAAGATTTGCCGATATGCGGCCTTGATTACCTCATTTTTTTCGCTACTTGATAACCCAGTCTTCATCACAAACTTGGGACGCCGTTCTGCCGCATTAAAGTAAATTTGCGGTAGTTCCAACCCTTGCTGGTCGCTAGAGGGGCGTTGACGCAGTTTATTTGAAGGTGTGGCTGCTTTGAATTCTGTTAGCAAAACATCCATGTACTGAGACACAATCTCTGTAGCCTCAGCATCATTGCGGAAAAAGGAAAGTGACCCGGCTTTGATTTCCTGCAAAGCTACTAGCGTTGCTTCACCAGAGCAGGCATTTTCAATTATTTCCCGCAAACCTCGTGTGTTCACCGCTATGATGTTGGGGTCTCCAGCAACGATCGCATAAGTAGCGTAACGCAAGAACCAGGATAAATCCCGCAAGCTCTTGGCCATGTTGCTCGGACCATAACGGGCAATGTTAATTGGTCTGAAACCTGGAGGTGTCGGCCCACTGGGGGATGAGTTAAAGATTGAGCGTAAATTTTCTAGGAACCCACCACGACTTTCAACGTAGGTTACAGTTCCCAGTTGCATCCCTTGTTGAACATTAGCACCAGCACTAACAGGTACTATTTCTACTGCTCTAGGCTTTTCTAAAAAAGCCATTGGCGAACCACCGACAAAAATCCGGTTGGCAGCGCGAGATACGATAATCTCGGCATTATCCGTAAGCGTCTGGGAAATTTCTAGACGCTTTGCACCAGATGCAAAATAGTTTGCCAGTTCATTTAGTTCACCACTTCCCAAAAAGCGGTCTTGCTGCTCGGCTTGGGTAATTGTCGCTACAGCTAGGGTTTGATATAGTTGCGGACGCGCAACTGAGCTTCCACCACTCGCCTTAACACTCATCGGATTTGTAAAACTCCCATCATAATCGTTTATGTGTTAAGTCTGGGTCGCTTTGAGGCTTGACACATCGCTGTGTCTGTGCTTTATGAGCTTGAGAGTACTGCCTGCAAAACTGCCAGTAAATTAACCCAGTTAGCTTTTAGATTAGAACGTTTTGCGTTCTCAAGGCTGGTTTATTAAGAAGTGTGTAGAACCTCTATCTTGAATGTATCCAGTCTCAACAATGGAAACTCTTGTTTGCCTGAGATAAAACCTAACTTTTGTAACTCAAGTACTAGGGTAGGCACGGTCTACCGGTGCCGAAAACCTCGATTTTGAAGTTTATGGCAGTGTCCACCCGACAATTATTGCAATTTGGGCAAAATCTCAGTTGAAACCAAATTCCCTTCAGCAACGTCAGTGGACAGTAGTCATTAGTCGATGTTAAGTTATTTTTGCTACTGATGACTTAATATTAAGAAATAATGCCACCCTGGAAATAATTCTCAAATAGTCGTGGTTTAAGCATTAGCTATCAGCATTCTTTAACCGGAAAATACTATGCACAAAAGTTTTAAATTTAACTATTTATTCAATGCTACTCTGTGTGCGATCGCAGTTATTTCAGCTGTTACTCCTGCAAATGCGCTTCCAGAACAAAATATCAGCACCGTTGTTAAGTGGGCAAAAACTCGATCACAACTACCAACTCTGAGATACAACAGCGAAGCCCACGGCTACGAGGGTACAAAGGGAAAATTATACTTTTATGCTGATGTCACAGAACAAAATGGGACAGTGACCAAAGAAGGAATAACCGTTAGTGGTGACGATCGCCTCAAATTCACCACAAAAAACGCCAAAGCGGTGAAACTGTTACAAAATATTTATAATTCCAATATTGCCAATGACTTCCAGAAGTCTGGGTATGTCACCAAAGTTGGTCGTGACCAGTTTTATCGCGGGCAAAAGTTTGCTTACATTACTGCTCAGGTGCAGGGTGGGTCATCATTTCAGATAATTCCCTTGAGAAATTTGCCAGAATTTATAAATAATGCCAAATATTGCCAAACTAATCAATGCGACCTTTGATTAAGTGTGTAGCCTGGAATTTACATAAGGGACTTCCAAGGAATAAATTACTCAAAAAAAATTATAAGCTGACATTTAAAAAATAATGATAATCATTATGAAGGGGTGAGAGGTGGTTG
>NZ_JBALCP010000119.1:0-70120 GCF_036919675.1 Nostoc sp. | reverse complement strand
TCAACGAGAAATCCCTCAGATGCACGATACTTAATTTCCTTTCTTGGGAACAATGCTTAATTTACACCACTTTGACCCTTAACTGAACCGTATTGAGACCAGAGGCAAACGCAGACTCGTTGGCGCAGCCTCTCGTAAAGTTTTTTAACCAGCGTAGGCGGGTAAAGCCCAATATGCTTGGGTTAAGGACAGGACTTACCCAAAATTAAGAAAGAACGAACCACAAAGGGCGTATAGACACGTACTCCTACGGAGAAGCAAGCTACGCGGAGCGTCTCGTAAAGCCTGCGGCATAGCTTCTCTACGAGACGCTATGCGAACGCTTAGGGCGCAGTCTCTCCAAGAGTTGAGAAGTGGCTGACCGCAGAGTAGGACACGAAGAAATAAGAGTTTCAGAGAGTTTTGGCGTAAGTCCTTAAAGGTTTTTGGCGCTAACTGAACTGTATTGGGGTAAAGCCTCGTGTAGACGAGCCAGTGCGTTGGGCGGGCAATGCCCGACTTGTACCCCTACGGGGATCTTGCTAGCAAATGCGTCTCCCAATGTGAGAAGCAACTGGCGTGCGGTTTCTAACCACCCTTTTAGCGTTAAGTTGACACCAATGCACAGCTGTGCGCCCCTACTACATGTTCCATTCGTAGACTTTGCCGCCAAAAATCCTTGGCGTTCAGCTTGAAAAGAAATTTAATGAAGAAACTCAGCCATTCTTTCCACAGCAGTTTCTAACAAAGCTGGCTCATGCACCAAAGCAAAGCGGACATACCCTTCCCCAGATTTGCCAAAACCAGCACCTGGGGAAGCGGCTACACCAGTTTGTTTGACTAGCTGGGTACAAAATTCTATAGAGTTTTGACTCCAAGGTGAGGGCAATTTTGCCCAGATATACATTGTGGCTTTGGGAGTAGGAACATTCCAGCCAATCCGGTGTAAAGCAGTGATGAAAGCATCACGGCGCTGCTGGAAAGTAGCAATAGCAGATTTTACCCCAACTTGAGGGCCAGTTAGGGCAGCGATCGCACCATTCAAAATCCCCCGATACTGATTAAAATCAACAGCGGCTTTTACTTGGCGTAAGGCGTTAATTAACTGGGCATTACCGATGGCGTAGCCAATGCGGAAGCCGCCCATATTGTAGGACTTGGAAAGGGTGAAAAATTCAATCGAGACGCTTTTGTCTGGATCAGCTTGCAGAATCGAGGGAACGAGGGATTTTGGATTGGGAAGATTCTTCTCCCAGTCCCCAGTCCCCTGAAATACCAAATCTACGTAGGGGAAATCGTGAACCAAGGCAAGATTGTGTTGTTGACAAAAGGCGACAGCTTCTTGGAAGAATGATATTGGAGCGATCGCAGCCGTGGGATTGTGAGGATAACTTAATACCATCATCCGCGACTGAGCCAAGACTGGGGCAGGAATATCAGCAAACACTGGTAAAAAAGCGTTTTCTTCCCGTAGTGGCATTGGGTAGATTTGACCACTGGCTAGGTAGACTCCCCCGGCATGAGAGGGGTAACCTGGATCGAGTAACAGGGCAAAATCTCCTGGATTGAGTAAAGCTAGGGGTAAATGGGCTGTGCCTTCTTGAGAACCAATCAGAGGTAGTACCTCAGTTTGGGGATCGACTTTGACGCCAAATTTCTGTTCGTACCAGTTGGCTGCGGCTTGGCGAAACCCAAAAGTACCGTTAAACAGCAGATAGCCGTGGGTACTGCGATCGTGGAGAGATTGGGCGATTGCCTCGATGACGTGTGCCTCGGCTGGTAAATCAGAAGACCCTAACGACAAATCAATTACTTGTTGTCCAGCTACCAAAGCGACTGCCTTGGCTCTGTCCATATCAGCAAATACATTAGATTGCAGGGGTTGTAAACGCTTTGCAAATTGCATATTAGTCAAGAGTCAAGAGTCAATTAGAGGCAGGGGGCAGGGGGGAAACAAGACCGCCCTACAAGGGGGCAGGGCATGAACCTCACTTCGGCAATGCTGAGTAACCTCGTCAAATATCAGAAGATTCCGCCCCCTTGTAGGCGGCTCGTACCAAAAATCCTTTTTCACCCTTGCCTCTTTTGGTCAAGGGTGAAAAACTCTTGGTATTTTGACTATGGACTTTAATATTCACTAATGACTAATTACTATTTAAGTGCGTATCTAGGATGCTAAGTAATTTTTCTTTGCTGATGACTCCCTCAGTAGATTCTAATAGTTTGTCTCCTTGAAATAGTCTCAGGGCTGGCACGCCTTCCACTTGGTACTGCTTAACAGTGAGTGGGTTGGGGTCAATTTCCATTTTAACGATTTTGAGGCGATCGCTATATTTGGTAGCAGCTGAGTTAATTACGGGCGGCATCAATTGACAAGGCCCACACCAGGAAGCCCAAAAGTAAACTAATACAGGCTGTTCAGCTTTTAACACTTCTGTTTCAAACTCAGCATCAGTTATGGTGGTGATTACAGCCTTACTCATTGCAGTCTCCATCAGGTGGCGATCAAAGTTGGCACACACAATACTTTATCCCAAAGTAGTCAATAGTTATTAGGACTGTTAACTATTGACTACGAATTTTATATTTTAGATTTTTTGGTTCATACCCTGTCCCAAACAACTCTTGGAGACGCTAACGCGAACGTCCCACAAAGCTTTCATGGGCGAAACAAATCCAAAATCGTTCGACTGAGCGTTCGCAAGAGCGTCTCTAAGAGTTGCCGAAGTCCGAAATCGTTCGACTGAGGGACTTGTACCGAGGTAAGTCGAGGTAAACCGAAGTCCAAAATCCAAAATTGGTTGACTAATGACGTAAAATCCCACAGCCAACAGGCGTGGGACTGGCTCAAAATTTGTTTTCTGGCAATTATTACAGCTGATCCAATTGCTTGCGTAGGGAATCCAACTCGGCATCAACTACCTCATTAGACTTAGCAGCAGTGGTTTGTTGTTGCGGTGGCAGTTGGGGTTGACTTACTGGAGTAGCGGGTGGTAACATTTGCGCTTTCAAAGCTGCCAACTCATCATCAACATCGCTACCACCTTCCAACTGGGCAAATTGGGTTTCTAAATCTGCACCTGCTAACTCTCCTTGTGCCTGCGCCCGGGCTTCTTGCATTAAGACTTTTTCTTCCATCCGCTCGAAGGCAGACATTGCACTGCTGGTATTCATCCCACGCACCATGCCTTGGAGTTGCTCTTGGGCTTTGGCAGTAGTGATTCTAGCTCTGAGCATTTCTTTCTTGGTCTTAGCCTCAGAAATCTTGCTTTCCAGCTGGATTAAATTGCGCTTGAGGGTTTCAACTTGAGTGCTTTGGGTATCCAAACTAGCTTTGAGGGCGGCGCTGGTGTCAGTATAAGTCTTCTTGCGCTCTAGAGCTTGTCGGGCTAAATTTTCATCACCTTTTTGCACCGCCAGTTGGGCATTGCGTTGCCACTTATTGATTTCATTTTGGGCATCATTGTACTGTTTCTCGCTGCGTTTTTGGGCGGCGATCGTCTGGGCTACTCCCTGACGCAGCTGAACCAAGTCTTCCTGCATTTCCAGGATGGCTTGTTCTAGCATTTTTTCAGGGTCTTCGGCTTTGTTAACCAGGTCGTTGAGGTTAGAACTAACTACTCGCTTAATCCGATCGAATAATCCCATAACTTTGTTTTTCCTTGTGTGGTTTACGCTTTTAGTTGGACAGTTAGCTTTTTTACTTTTTAATAGCCACCTATTTCAATGTAATCTTTCCGGTTTGGATCGGTACCTCCCAACAACTCTTAATTGTTAACTCAGAACTTGCACCAGTCCCCATAACAGCTTTGGAATGAATTCTAAGGCTTATAGCTAAACTCTTCTAAAGAAGACTGAGTGAGGGTTGTAGTCCAGCAAGCGTGGACTTGCACTATTAGCTAGAGATTATTTATTCTCTGGCGGGATATGGGGCAGGCGCAAGATAGAAGTTAAGATATTTCCTGCGGCAACTACCCAAACTTCAAGAGTCCTGAGTTTTGGGTAACTCCTGTTGGGGAGGCTGCCCTATCTTCTGGTTCTCATGGGTGAGGAGACTGTTGTGCTGTGTGTTTTCTGCCTGGTTTAAAACCTGTACCTTCATCGCTGCCAATTCGGCATCCACATTATTAGTAGATTCCAAGGAAGTAAATTGTGTTTCCAAGTCGTCGCTACCGAGTTGAGCTATTGCTTCTGATTTAGCTTCTATCTGCAAAACTTTTTCTTCCATGCGCTCAAAGGCATTCAGACTGCTGGTGGCAGAAACTGTGCCAAGCATTTCCTGGAGGCGATAAGACGCTTCAGCAGAACGGGCGCGAGCAATATACATATCTTTTTTAGTTTTCGCCTCGGCAATTTTTAACTCTAGCGATCGCATATCCTTTTTTAGCCTAGCTACTATATCGTTTTGCTGCTCTATCTGGGAAAAGATGGCTGTAGTGGTTTCTTTATAAGCTTGGCGCTTAGTCAAAGCTTCGCGTGCTAGAGGTTCGTTGCCTTGTTGCAGAGCCAATTGGGCGCGGCGATACCATTCTTCTGTTTGAGAGTTGGCAGCGGCTGCCTGTCGTTCGGTGCGTTTCTGGGTAGCGATCGCTTGTGCTACACCCTGCCGCAACCGCACCAGATTTTCCTGCATCTCTAGGACAGTTTGCTCCAGAATTTTTTCTGGATCTTCTGCACTGCCGATTAAACTATTGAGATTAGCGCGAATCACCCGCAGGATACGCTTGATTAATTCCATGTCGGCTCTCCATTCACGAAATTCAGTGCTGAGTAATGAGTTTTGATAATTACTCATCACCGCATATTATGTGGATGCCACATCCCAACTAACTTTGTGCTGAGTATTAAGACTCCTGACTTAACCAAGAGGATGCCAAAAGTGGTAGATACGGCAACGCGGATAATTAAAATGTCCTCGTGTCCCCGTATCCTGTTTACACAAGACTCAGCAATTATGACTCAGGACTGTTATCTCATGGTATCGTAGATTTTTGCAACTTATGGCTGCTGAACCCGTGCCTTAATTCCCTTTACCTGTAACAATTGCATCTGTTGTTTTACTTGCTCTTTAGTCTTAAAAGCACCGAGATAAATCAATTGTTTGTTGGATGATAAATAAGCATCACCAACTACTTGCCGGGCTGAGGCAAAAGCCTCTCCTTTATTATCTATGACTACATGATAGAACCCATCTGTTCCTGGTTTGATTTCTGCATTCGGCTTTGGTGAGGTTGCGATTGGCTTGGGCGAGGTTTTTGTCGGTGAAGTGGGAGGTAAATTCCGGAGGGGCAAGGGCTGTAGCGTCGGTACTGGTGCTAAGGCGATTGGATTTGTCGGTTTTAGGGCTGTGTTGGGGTTAGGCAATGCCGCTTGAGGATTTGCGGGGTTTTGGGGAACGACTGGATTAGGCACTACTGCGAGGGTTGGTTGGACTTTGGGTTTTAAGCCAACTACATCATTGGGGTCTTTCACCTCAGGAAATTCTTGGGCAGCTAGATTGGGATACTTGGGTATAGATGTGCTTGGTGGCTGGATCTGAGATTGGACATTACTCTCAACTTCTTCAGTATTTTCTGGTGTGGGAGACGAGTTGCCGTTAAACAACTTGCCTAAATTCCACTGTGACAAACTTTTGGGATTGAATAATACATAACCCAAGGTAAGACTCGCTATCAATAGCAGCAACATCGAGCCGATACCCAAAGGTGATAGCAGACTGTCGCTATAATTGCTTGGTTTCTTGGTTTCTGGTTGTTCTTCTGTGAGACTTCGCAGCAGTGCTTCACTAGATTCCAAATAGTCATCTGGGTGCTTAGGGGTGTCATCTGGCTGCAAAAGATTTTTGCTCTTGGTATCTTTAACGACTGCTGGCACGATGCTGCTACTAAAGTTGGGCGGCGGTGGTGGAAGTTGAGTTTGTGTTTTAGGAGAATCGGAGGTGGAGGACACATTAAGATTATTTAGTTCCTCAGTCTTTGCCGTAGCTGGCACTGGGTTCTTTTGAGGATTCACAGCTAGAGAAGATGTGGGTGGTTCGTCAATTTTTGCCGTAGCTGGCGTTGAGGTTGGATTCACGGGTACAGATGCAGGCGGCACGTTGGTTTTAATTTGCGTTGCTGATGAGTAAGTTGTGCCCGATGTTGTCGGAATGGCAGTCAACGGTTGGGGTTGGCTGCTCATATAACTTACAACATGGGGCTGGTTTGATGACACCAAACCAGTTCGTGTGCGTCGATATCGAGCTAACTCTTGATCTAGCGGCACCTCTAAACTCGCTAGTGCTGCTGCAAGTGCTGGTTTCAACCCAGGTTTTTTAGACGATTGAGTAGTGGAATCGTTTAGGGGGTTTTGAGTCATTGCCTCTGTGCCTCAAACGGAGATTGCTGAAATTAATTTGAGATATATTTGTGACAATAGTAGCGAAAATTATCTAAATAGATAGACTGAGGATTGGGCACTTGTACTGAGCGAACGCAAGAGCATCTCGTAGAGAAGCCGTTGGCGTAGCCTCTCCAAGAGTTGTATTGGGCATTGGAGATTAGAAAAGAGAGATTTTCAGGCTTTGTTGTGAACGATAGTTCATGGGAGTCTATCTTGGAAATAGGGTATGGGGCAGTGAGGGGAGTAGTGGGAGAACTCCTCACTGCTCACTCCTCACGGGCTAAACCATAGCTATCCACTAACAGCACTTTTAATGATGTCGTTGAAATCAATTAATGATATTTTAGGCGTTCTGGAAAAGCAGGCTAAATGGCAGGAGCAACCATTTCAACGCCTGCTCAAGTGTTGGGCAGAAGTTGTTGGGCCAGTGGTTGCCGCACATACTCGACCATTGTCGATTCAGCGCGATGTTTTGTGGGTAGCAACTTCTAGTGCTGCTTGGGCGCAAAACTTGACTTTTGGTCGCACGTCTCTGCTTTTAAAGTTGAATAAAAAGCTGCCAACGCCTTTAGTTGATATTCGCTTCTCTACTGCTGGCTGGCAGAATCCATCTGTGGAGAGAAAACAGCAACAAACGGTTTCGCCCGATGAGCATCCCAGTTACCTTGGTGATGAGATTAGCCGCCCTGATGTTACACCCACCAAGGATGTAAATGCTGCTTTTGGGCATTGGGGTAAGATCATGCGATCGCGATCGCATGGCTTACCCCTTTGTCCCCAGTGTGAATCTCCCACCCCACCCGGTGAACTCCAGCGCTGGGCAGTCTGTTCTGTCTGTGCTGCTAAACAGTTTTGAAGGGAGTCAATCCTGACCTAAATTAAAAGCAAAATAGTTTAGCGATTATTCGTTAAGCAGAATTTATTCTGAAGTAATTTGCTGCTGCCACATGGAAAAGTTCTGATTATTGATAAAAAATATATTTAACTGCTAAAGTATGCCGAATGTGGTATGAAAAGCGGACTATTTATCTGAAATTCTATCCGTGAAGCCATTCTTAAGGAGGAAGTTAAAAGGCTGGATAAATCAAAAGTTTTGGTTTTAGTCTTGATCCCTAATAATTTTTCGCCAAAATCCATAGCTAACCACTCTCGGAATTATTTAAATATATAACAAGAATATAAAAACATAATGAAGTTTATTTATTCCTTGGGATCGCTGAAACCTAGATAAAATAAGGGTTTTTTGGCTTTTATCCGTATTTATATATAGAAGCAAAATGGAAGAATGAAATTCAGCCAGAAACGGCACTAAAGATCAATCCAAATGAAACCCATTAAATTTTTAGCATCTGCCTGTAAATATTGCCGTCATTACCAGCCAGAAGGTCGTCGTGGCGGAACCTGCCAGCAGTTGGGAGCACCAGTTCAAGCTAGTTGGAAGGCTTGTCCTTTGGCGCTCGCACCTTTTGCACCTTCTTGGGAAACCTTGGAAGATGCTTGGGGTTTGCCAGATGCAGCCCCAGTTTTAACATCTTCTCAATCCCTAGCCTCAGATTTAGACAATGCTGCTCTTGCCCCTGTAGAGGAAACAGCTGCCTCTATATCTGAACAGGTAAAGACTAAAGCAGTGGTTATTTAGTCATTCATTATTACTGAATTGAGTTTGTAGTTTTCTATAAGATTTGTTTTTAAGATTTTTAGTGCTGTAAAAGTTGACATCTACAAAAATCGCACCTCACTAAAGGGTGCGATTTTTGCAATTTTAAGGTAACCAAGGAAAAGAGCGGAAATCTGGCGGACGCTTTTCAAGAAAGGCTTGTTTGCCCTCAGACCCCTCTTCTGTCATGTAATAGAGTAGGGTGGCATTGCCAGCAAGTTCTTGTAAACCAGCTTGTCCGTCACAATCAGCATTGAAAGCGGCTTTGAGACACCGAATTGCGATCGGACTTTTTTCTAAAATCTCTTGCGCCCATTGAATACCTTCCGCTTCTAGTTGTTCCACTGGGACAACGCAATTAATTAAGCCCATTTCTAGAGCTTGTTGGGCATCATATTGGCGGCAGAGAAACCAAATTTCTCTAGCTTTTTTTTGTCCGACAATGCGGGCGAGATAGCTGGCTCCAAAACCACCGTCGAAACTGCCGACTTTGGGGCCTGTCTGTCCAAAAATGGCGTTATCGGCGGCGATGGTAAGGTCGCAAATCAAGTGTAGGACATGTCCACCACCGATCGCATATCCAGCTACTAAAGCAATTACCACTTTCGGCATGGAACGAATCAGGCGTTGTAAGTCCAGCACATTCAACCGGGGGATGCCAGTTTCGTCCACATAACCCGCATGTCCCCGCACACTTTGATCGCCACCAGAACAGAAGGCATATTTGCCATCAGTGTGTGGGCCATATCCAGTAAATAGGACAACACCTATAGTAGTATCTTCACGAGCATCAGAGAAAGCGTCGTACAGTTCAAAGACAGTTTTGGGACGGAAGGCATTGCGTTTGTGGGGGCGGTTGATGGTGATTTTAGCGATGCCATCGTTTTTTTGATACAGAATATCTTCGTAGGTTTTGGCAGTTTCCCAGTTAATTTGCATTGGTATGGAGTGCGCTGTTGTGCTTGAGAATTTTATCGCGGTCTTAGGGAGAAGCGATACCTGCGGCGGTCACTGAGCGGCTGGTGAGCGCAGTCGAACCATGCCGAAGTGTGGGCTACGCCTACGCTAAAATTGGTGTCTCAGTCCTTTACAATCTGGTAATTGTCTGGGTGTTGAGGAATAAAAATGCGACGTGACACCATCTTCTACAAATTATTTAAGCAATTTCCCGGTTTGCTGTTTGAATTAGTAGATGAACCACCCCCAGAAGCGGAAAACTACCAGTTTGAATCAGTTGAGGTGAAAGAAACGGCGTTTCGGATTGATGGAGTATTTTTACCTCCGGCTAATGCAGTTTCCAAAACCGTCTTTTTTGCAGAAGTGCAGTTTCAGAAAGACCAAGATCTATATCACCGCTTTTTTAGCGAATTGTTTTTGTTTCTCTACCGCCACTCTATCCGTTACGATGACTGGTTTGGGGTGTTAATCTTTGGTTCTCGCAGTCTTGAACCTTCTTCCTCTTCGATTCACCGTGCTTTGTTAGAAAGTGGTCAAGTCAGGCGGGTTTATCTGAATGAGTTGGGGGATTTGCGACAACAACCTTTAGGATTGGGTTTGATGTTGCTGACAAATATTACCTCTGAAACTGAAGCAGTTGAAGGGGCGCGGTTTTTGCTGGAGCAAGCACGGCAACAGTCGGAACAAGCGATAATTGATTTAGTGACGACGATTATCGTCTACAAGTTTTCTACCCTAAGTCGAGAGGAGATTGCAGCAATGTTGGGACTAAATCTGGAAGAACCACGGGCTATTCTGGAAGCGAAGGAAGAAGGACGAGAGGAAGGAAAGGTCGAAGGAAAAGTAGAAGGAAAGGTCGAAGGAGAAAGAACGATCCTTTTACGACAATTAAATCGGCGCGTGGGTAATATTCCTGATGCGCTTCTGTCCCAGATTCAAGGGTTATCGGTGGAACAGTTGGAAGCTTTAGGTGATGCTTTGTTGGATTTCTCTACTCTTGCTGATTTGGAAAGGTGGTTACAAGGTGAAGTAAGCGGGTAAGTTTCACGTAGAGGAGAAGGCGATCGCACTCCGGGAAAAGGGCTATAGTCACAACAGAAGCTACTGACTGCGAGCTAGTTTTAGAGATTTATGACATTCATGTTAAACAAATTAGTAGTACCCTTTGTTAACGCAAGATAAAATAAAACATCGAGTTGTCAAATTTGTGAGGCTAGCTCTAGCTATGGTCTGTAAAGATATTTTTATGTTTGTAGATGAAACTGGTAATGACGATAAACAATCAAATATTCTAGCGGTTGCCTGTATTACAACAACTCATCCTGATTATTTAAAAAAACAAATAGATATATTAAAAAAAAATATTTTAGGCGATCCTTACTTACAAGCAGTACCAAGTATTCAAACTTCTTTTTTGAAAAAGGGTTTCCATTATTGTGAAGACCACAATGAGGTTAGAATAAAATTTCTTGAGCTTATTCAACAATTACCTTTTAAGGGATATATTTGTTATCAAAATAAAGAAAATGATTTTGATCCTAGTATAGGATATGACTGGTATGATAGTATGTTCGGTCGTCTTATGTTTGAGCGACTTCGCGCTAACCATGATGCAAATATCCGAATATGCTTTGAACAGCAGGGTAGCCAAGTTGGGAATCGTTTGAAAGAAATACAAGGCATCATTAACCGATTGGTTGAAGAAATTCAGTTAGTTGATGAAGTTGAGTTTCCAGTTAGTCCTAAAATTATTAGCGGTAGCAAGAATGAAGTCCGTTTAGCCATAGCAGATTATGTTGCTGCAATTTTTAGAGAGCACGTGGCATTTGGGATAGGTCAACCCGCTAGTTGGCAAGCTCGAAATTTTGACAAAATTCGACCGAAAATCAGATTGATTCATCAGTATAGAACAGATGAATTTTTTACAAGCAAGCACCCATTCCCCTAGAAAATTAAAAATCAACTGTTTTATGAGTACTCTGTGCTATGCTTATCATGGTTCTAGAGGCGTAAAATTTTTGTGGGTGCGAGTCGTACCCGTTTTAAAACACCTCACAGTGTAACTATTCCCTTACTCCTCTAGAACTATTTACAATGATTAATATAGATTTCACAACTATAGAAGAAATTAGTCAAATTGAAATAGCATTTGGTTGTTCAATAGGCTTTATTCAAACGGTACTTGATAAACCTTCTTTATTTTATGATCAACTGCAAATTCCTAAAAAAGGACGGGGTCAAAAGGGAAAATACCGAATTGTTTACAAAGTAGAGGATGAACTTAATCTACTCCAGAAGAATATAGCTACAGTTATTAATTCAAAAGTTTCATTTCCTGAATATGTTCAAGGATTTGTTAGTAAGCGTTCAATTGCAACAAATGCATCTTTGCATCTTAGTAAAAAATATGTTTTAAATATTGACATTAAAGATTTTTTCGACACTATTCACCAGCAACAAGTTTGCGAAGTTTTTAATAACCTGAGGTGTGTAGACAAAATAGCAGATGTATTTGCTCAGTTATGTACTTTTAACCAACATTTAGTTCAAGGTTCTAGTACCAGTCCTGTATTAGCAAATTTAGTATGTCAACAGTTAGATGAAGCTTTTGTAGATTTAGCAAAACAATATAATTGCTCCTACTCTAGATATGCTGATGATATTACTTTTTCAGGGGAGAAAACGCCTGGAAAAAAAGAAATAAAAAGATGCTTAAAAAATTATGGGTTTGAGTTGAACTCAAATAAGTGGAAGTCTCAATCGCGAGGTCGATCACAATATGTAACTGGGCTAACTGTTTTCGATACTACAATGCCTCGTATATCAAAGTCCCTAAAAAGAATCTTGCGGCAAATTTTATACTACGCTTCTAAATACGGATTAGAGAATCATCTAGACAGAGTTCATGATTTTAACCATAAAAATATGCGTTACGATATAAACACAATTGATGGATTGATAGCTTTCATGTATTCAGTAGAGCCAAATCGGGCTTTGCAGCTTGATATGGAATGGCAAAGAATTCTCAACGCTCAAGAAGCAGAAGAGGCAGAAAGTTCAAGTCGCAAGAGAAAACGCAACCCAGAAGTTATCTTTGCTCGTCGTTCTAAACTATAGACAAAACTGGGCGCTAAACTTCCCTAAATTCTCTTGTCGCCACTTTGCATCTGCTTTGCGATTTGTCCGCAATTCTAAAACCCTTATTCCCGTAATTGGGAGCAGGTTTAATTTTTGCTGTAACTGCTCCCAAGAAATAATTAATTCATGCTCGACATTATAAGTAGCGCACAACTGAGCAAAATCAATATCCTGGGGAGTGCCGAAAAACTCTTCAAATGCTGGATCAAACTTGGCAATGGGTAACATTTCAAAAATCCCACCGCCATTGTTGTTGATTAACACAATCGTCAGATGCCCAACAAACTTATTGCGGATTAAAAAACCATTGGTGTCATGCAACAGTGCTAAATCTCCCGTTAAGATCACACTACTTTGCTGACGATGGGCAATTCCTAAAGCTGTGGATAATGTGCCATCAATACCATTTGCACCCCGGTTAAAGTGCGATCGCACTCCTAAATTATTCGGTTTCCAGAAATATTCCACATCCCGCACAGGCATACTATTGGCAATAAATAGAGGCGTTCCTGGCGGTAAAATCTGAGAAATTAACCAAGCCGCTTTACTCTCAATTATTTCATCTATTTTCCCCATCGTCTGGTCAACAACTAACCTGACTTTAGCTTCCGCATCACACCATTTCTTTCCATAGTCTGAGGAGAAAGATAAATTTCTCTCCTCTGCCTTTATATCTTCTACAGATATCCGTAAATACGTTGTCCTCCCGTGCAAAGGGTCTAGGTTTTGGTCGCTCTTGTCAATTATCCAGCGTCGGGGTTGGGTTGCATCTATCCAAGTACGCAGTTCTTTACTCGTAGGCATTTCTCCCACCTGAATCACCATTTCGGGCGCTAACTGCTTTGCTAGTTGCTGATTTCGCAAAATCAGGTCATAAGTGGAAATCAAATAAGGGTTGAGTTCGGCATAATTTCTCACTGGGGAGAGTCCCTCAGCTAGCACGGGCCATTTGAGAGTTTGGGAAAGTTGCGCGATCGCTCCACAATATTCCTGTGGTTGCTGTGGTTGGGCAACACCTGCGATAATAATGCCGCGATCGCATTCCTTCCATTCTTTGGGAATAGAGAATCGAGAATGCGGAATTGCAAATGGGGTGGTGTTTACTATTCCTGCGAAGAAGTCTTCTGGTTGAAACTGTGATTGCAAATAACTCAAGTCAGTTCCATCAGGAACAGGCGCTAAGGGATCGCGAAAGGGAATATTCAAATGTACTGGCCCCTTCGTAGGAGTTTGCGCCCTTTCCCAGCTATGAATTACCATTTGTCGCAGGTAAGCTAGCATTCCCAGATCAGCGGAGGGTAAGGCTAACTCTGTTTGCCAATTTGGGTAGTTTCCATATAATCTCAATTGATCTATAGTTTGCCCAGAGTGACAATCTCGCAATTCTGGCGGTCTATCGGTAGTTAACACCAACAGTGGTACGCGACTATATGAGGCTTCAATGACTGCTGAATAAAAATTTGCTCCTGCTGTACCAGAGGTGCAAACTAGTACCACAGGGCGTCCGGTTGCTTGAGCTTGTCCCAAAGCAAAAAAGGCGGCGGAACGTTCATCGAGAATGGAAATCGCTTCAATCTCAGGTACTTGTTGAGCAAAGGCGACTGCTAAGGGTGTAGAGCGTGAGCCAGGACAAATGATCGCACAACTCAATCCCAACCGCTTTAGCGTCTCTGTTAAGATATAAGCCCAAAGTTGATTAACATTCCTATAAGCGATCGGTATTAAATCAAACATAGCTATAAAACAATCTTAAATTTTAGATTTTTTCTAAGGAAATTCAATTTAAAATCCATTTGGGAAAGTTGAGCAAACAGAAGACCGAAGGAGGGAAGCCGAACCTCGGAACTTCCAAAGCAGCTTGACCTCAAGGTGGATTACAAGCCTGACAATTCAGGTTATCTGGAAAAGCCAACGTGAAACCTAACTCCCCAGCCCCCAACCCTTGTAGAGTTGGGAGAGAATTCAAAGCCTCTCCCTTAAAAGGGGAGAGGAATGGAAATGAGGTTTTCCAACACTGCTACGCGAGTTTGTGAGAAAGAAAATCTCCAAGCAAACTTGCTCCACTTTCTACAAAATGCACAATTTGCTCTCAAACTTTTATGGACTGCATTCATTTAACGGGAATTCGCTGCTATGGTTACACTGGGTATCTGCCAGAAGAAAAGGTGCTAGGACAATGGTTTGAGGTGGATGTAAGGTTATGGTTGGATATCTCCACAGCAGCCAAGACTGACGCGATCAAAGACACTTTAGATTATCGCAGTGTCATTAGCTTGATACAACATCTGGTCAAAACGTCTAAATTTGCTTTGATAGAGAAATTGGTAACAACGATCACAGATTCTATTCTCCAAGAATGCGATCGTGTAACCCAAGTCCAAGTCACTCTAAGTAAACCTGCTGCACCTATTCCAGACTTTAGTGGCAAAATTAGCATTGAACTAACTAAAAGTAAGTCCAATCTCTAAAGCACAAAATGTGTTTTTTTAAATATCTATAAGCCAGCAAAGAAAGGGGGTTTAAGTAAGTCGGCACGATAAAAACCATGTATATTTAGTTTTGTAAAAACTGTGGAATGATCAATTTTTTAGCTATTCGCTGATTTTATATTTACTCACATTGCTTGATTTTTTAACGCCAACTTACTTACGTAGATCGTGGAAGTATATCAAGAGAATCTTTCCTCCGATTACCCCCAGCACCCGCTCATTACCAAAAAATTAAAAAATCCCGTGATCTGCTGATGAGCATTTAACTTGTATATTTTCAGATCACAGGATTTGTGATTAAGTATTAACCAGAAGCGATGAGTAGTTCTAAGTAACACCATTTCACTCACTATTCAAAATTTAAGATAGTTTCAGACTGTAATTTAGACCCAGGCTGAGACAAAAACTATTTGTAGACAAAGCAGTATTAAACTCTTTAAGTGCAAATAAGGATTAATTTTTAGTAGTAATTTAGGGAATGAATATTATTATATATAAAATACAGTATATGATTTTTCTTAACTTACATAAAAATCATATACTGTAATTTTATGAACTTTTCTTATTGATTAATTTTTACATCAATTCTAAGTATAATATTTATACTTCTCTAAAGAAAAGCTATTACATATTTTTGAAAATCACTTTATAATTACTGATAATTATACACTAATTTATACGTGATCTTGATGACATGATATTAACTGTATAAACTAATCATAATTAGGTTTGACAAGCACAAAAATTCTAGTAGGTTAATAACACGTTATTTGCTTATTAGTCAGTATTTACATGAAGACAGGTAGTTACAGATTGTTTATGATAAGATAGTAACTTTTAGAGCGAGTTGACACTGACCACACAAATCTGAACCTTAGCAAACAGGTTATTGTAACATGTTCGCCCGTAAAATCCTAGTTGTTGAGGATGAAGAATTTTTTGCCTCAAATATTAGAAAAAGTTTACAAAAACTAGGTTATTCTGTTTCAGAAATAAATAAGTCTGGTGAAGATGCAATAAAAAAGGTAGCAGAAACTCATCCCCATTTAGTATTAATTGATATCTGCCTAGCTGGAGAAGTTGACGGTGTGCAGGTAGCGGATATTATCGAGAATCACTTCCATGTGCCTGTAGTGTATCTAACAGAGGGTTCAGAATATAAAACATTACATAAAAATCAGCTAAGTGAGCCTTTTAGCTACATAGTCAAACCATTTCTTGAAAGTGATTTACATTTTGCGATTGAAATGGCTCTGTATAAACATCAGAATAAAAACATATTATACGAAGAAAAACAGAGGCTGGCGGCAATTATTAACAGTATGGGCTGTGCAGTGATTGTCACATATGCAAATGGTTGTATTCAAATGATGAATCCCATAGCAGAACTAATCACTGGCTGGAAGCAAAGTGAAGCCTTAGGTAAAGATTTAGTAGAAGTCGTTAATTTAGTTGACAAAGATGTAGGAGAAACAATTAAAAATTTAGCCAGATATGTAATCGAAGCAGGTGAAGTTTTGAATCTCCCAGAAAACTGTACACTGATTACCAAAGATGGCAAAGAAATAGCGATTGGAGATAATGTTTCACTCATCCGTGATCAGAATGGGAATATTACTGGCGCGGTTTTAGTTTTTCAAGACATCACCAAACGCAAGCAGACAGAGGCGCAACTGATCCGCAATGCGTTTTATGATGGGCTGACAGCATTACCGAATCGTGTTTTATTCATAGATAGGCTCAGACAAGCAATTGAACGTAGCAAACGTAGAAGCGATTATTATTTTGCAGTTTTATTTTTGGATTTAGATGCCTTCAAGGAGATTAACGATCGCTTTGGGCATGGAATAGGGGATGATTTTTTAGTAGCGATCGCTCGACGCTTAGAGTCGTGTTTACGCGGTGGCGATACTGTAGCACGATTTGGTGGTGACGAGTTTACTGTTCTTTTAGAAGATATTAAAGACATTACCGACGCCACCAATGCTGCCAAACGTATTCAAGACTCTTTACAATTGCCACTTAACCTGAATGGATATCAATTATCTACTACAGCTAGCATTGGTATTGCTTGGAATTTTAGTAATTATGAGGAGCCTGCAAATATGTTACGGGATGCTGATATTGCTATGTACCAAGCTAAACGGCAGGGAAAAGCTACTTATGCCATATTTAGTTAATTAGTCCTTTCTGCCACCACTTAAATCAAATTACTACAATTTTCTTTACAACGAGAAGTAAATTTTATATAAATGCCAGTTGCAAAGATACGTTGTCGTCTAATTCTCTGACCGAAGAGGCAGGGGAGCATACTTCGACTTCCTTCCCTACGGGACGCTGCGCGAACGGCTCCTTTCGGCAACTCTTGGAGACGCTATGCGTAGCTTGCTTCCCCGTAGGGGTACGCTCAAGGCAATACTTCGGCTACAGGTCCGCTCAGTAACAAGGGGAGCAGAGCGCAAGGAGAGAAAGATTCTAGAATTACCCTGCCAAAAGCGTCTCAAGCCTCTAAATTTATTTATGAGCAAGAGAAATATTTATTTCGAGATGCTACGATTCTGCCCGCTTAAACTTATACAAAATCCAGCAGTATAATCTAAAAATTGTAAATATTTATAACAAACTCAAACTTTATCCACTTATCTTATACATCTTAAACTTGGGGTAAGACTTGATCTCAAACAGACATATGTAATGCTACATACAGATTGAGAGCTTACTTATGAATACTTACTATCTCAAATTACCAATTCATATAAATACGCCTAAGCGGCGTTAACAAAAAGAGTGGTTCGCGTAAATTAGGCATTAAGCGCGTATAAGCATTAATTATAAAAAAGGTAACTTATTTTAAAATAAGTAGGTGCAGCACTTCTCTACGAGACACTGCGCTCAGTACAAGTGCGCTCACCAGCTGCTCAGTGACCACACTTCGGCAAAGCTACTTCGACTGCGCCCAACTCACCAGAGGCTGCGCCAACGACTACGCCCTTCGGCTACGCTCAGGCTAAACTCAGGACAAGCTTAGTACAAGTCAGTGGCCGCCGCAGGTATTGCTCTTTGGGAAAAACTTTTTGGTTAACAACTATAGTAATCCTATTTGATTTGCTCTTCACCGAGAAACTCAGATCCCCCACTTCTTCAAGAAATCGGGGATCTTTTTGTTCGTAACTGATTTAAGATTTCTATATCTAGAATTTTTATTCATGGAAAAAACCGAAAAACAGAAAATGCTCGCAGGCGAATTATATTTGGCGGAAGATCCAGAATTGGCTGCCGAAAATAAGCGAACTAATCGTCTGTTGCGAAGGTATAATTCCACAACAGAAGAACAGCAAGAGCAACGACAGCAAATTTTGCAAGAATTATTTGGAAAGATCGGTGATAAAGCATCAATTGTGCCACCCTTTCACTGTGACTATGGTAGTAATATTTTCGCTGGCGACAGATTTTATATGAACTATGGCTGTGTAATTTTAGACTGTAATACAGTTAATATTGGTGAAAATGTCTTATGCGCTCCTTATGTACAAATTTATACTGCTTATCACCCTATAGAGCCGGAAATTCGGCTTTCTGGTAGAGAATTAGCTGCCCCAATTAAGATTGGTAACAATGTCTGGATTGGTGGCAGCGCAATTATTTGTCCGGGTGTAACTATTGGTGATCACACAACCATTGGTGCTGGCAGTGTAGTTGTCAAAGATATACCTGAGAATGTTGTAGCTGCTGGCAATCCTTGCCGCGTCATTCGGTATTTATCCTAGAATTTAAAACTTATAACCTCTGGCAATCCAATAGAGCCAGTCTGCGATCGCTTCTTGAGTCTCGCTGTCAGCATCAATGGCTGCTATTTCAGATAATTTTGCAGAATATACATCTTCATCCTTACCATTAATGTAAGCAACTTCTACAAACATATCTTTTAAGCACTCATCATCTGGGGCCATTCCCAGCACTTCGACTTGTTTTTCCTCGCTAGCAGCTGATTTACGTCCCTTCTTAGTCCATTTAGCCAGAAAGGGAAAATTCAGAGCCTCTTCCAGGTAGTAGTACCAACCCATGGCCCGGTCTTCTTTGTCTTCAGCATCTACAATTATCTCTGTTTGAATACGATGCTCTCGGTTTATGTCGGGTTCAACACTAGGCATAAGACAAGGCTTTGCGGATGATGCATTTTTGATAATACTACACTACCAGAGTTTTGACTAGGAATAATTTTTCTAAAATATAGTTAAGTATATCTAATCTCTACAAAAAACCGCTTGTTATTGACAAGCGGTTTTCTAGTTATTGCCCTCAAGGGGAAACTTATTTGTTGCACCAAGATGCAAAGTTTTTTCTTAGCATTAAAGCACGAAACTTTTTAGAGATTAAACAAGTCTCAAATCAGGATAACTTGCCAACACATCATCAGATGTCAGCGTATCATTTTCAGCTTGCGGAGTCCAAAGAACTTCAATTGCCAGAAGTTTTTCGCTAGGGATACTACCAATTTGGCGCAAAGCTTGACGCAAATCATCAGCACTGTTAATCGCTGTTGGAATTTCAAACTTGCCTAATGTCGCCGCCAGCAAGGTGACGATAATGTATTCTCCAGCGCCTTCGGTAAATAGACGGGTCGGGTTGTCGAGTTCACCAGCCGGGGGTAAAGCATCTTTAGCTAAGGCTGCTTTTAGCTGGTTGTTGACATTAGAAAGAGTTTCTTCGCTAAACTTGCTGCGTTCTGCCAGTGACAGCCGATTAAACTGACCTTCAGCTGAATTTAAACTGGCTTGTTGAGTGCCTCCACCTGCATATACAAAGTATTCGGGATGACGGAGTAAAGCTAGGCTGGCTTCTTGCAGAACTTCTGCTCTCCCCTCTGGGGTGTTAGTATCAGCAGTTTCAGCAATGTGGTTGAGTTCATTTTGCAATTCACGGGCTTGAGCTAACAAACCTACTTGCAAACGAGTTACAGAAACAGGAGAGTTACTGCTGTAATCTGCTTCTCCAGTTTCACCGCCAGAGACACGGCGGAAAGTTTGCAATAAGAAATTAGCGAGCGCAAAGAAAATTAAGACGCCAAATAGACCACCAAATCCTCCCCCAATACCCCAGAAGGGAAGTAGGAAGGGAAAGCCAAAACCACCACCAAAACCACCACCAGGATAGTATCCGCCCCCGCCAGGAGGTGCATAGGTGCGCGGTGTATATGTGCGGCTGGAAGGCGCTCTAAAGGAGCCGCCACCGATCCGACCTCCACTACGGGCCGCTAATGCGCCATCGGCGTGACTAAGAGCCAAAGCTAACACCAGGACTAGGGCTAAGAAGGTTTTTAACAGCGGTTTGATGGTTTGTTGTAGTTTTTTACGCATAATACAATCGCTTGGAAAACGGAATTTTTAATGATTTATCCCCATGCTCTTAGGAGTGTTGCGGTATGTCGCTTACGCCAGCCCGTAACAAGTAAGCTTTGTAGCATTCACTTTTAGAGGCTACATATTCAATTTACCGCGTCTTATTTTGGGTAGGCAGCGATCGCAGGGGGGATTTCTCGACTGGGGAACCGTACCTTAAGACTTCTTCATCATCACATAAATTTGCGATGTCTACGACGGGCTACGCCTACGGCCAATTCTTGCTACGTCTTGGACTAGCACTTTCAGACTACAGTCTTGGATTATACTGATAATTTTGACTGTTCTTTTTAATACTTTACGCTGCTTATTTTATTACAAGCCGGGAGGATATTTTTAAATTATCAAAAGCATTTACTAACATCTGGCGGCTTTTAATTTACGTATACGCAGTAGGCTAGCAAGTGTCCATGATGCCCATCAGTAAGCGCAGCCAGCTCCTAAATAGCTATCAAATACTTATCCAATTTTTTGGCATTTTGGCACAACAGTCCAGAGGATTCAGGATATTCTATTGAACGGAGCTAAATTTCGTAATTTTCGCAACAGTTGTTTACTGAGCAATTTGGCTATAAGTGCTAGTTTCTATTTATTGTTCATTATGCACAGAAATTCTCAAGGATTGAGAAATTTGCAGCAAAAATAAAATAAACACAATAAAAAAATAATCTTCCTGGCTAATCTTGTAAAATCGGCTTTAAATTTGTCTACCACATTCGTTTTAAAAGAAATAAAATAGTAATTAGGGCTTTGAAAATAATCCTAATTGTAAATAAATTAAAAATTATTTGAAATATAGTCATCAACTTTGTTATGGAACATATTTCTCAACTTACAGCCGAAATCAGAGACAAAGCTGCATACCCAGATATCCTAGTCATATCCAGGATCTTCCTACCGAAAGAAGCTGTAATTGGGGAATATATCTACAATCGCTGTCTCCAAGATCCAGAACGAGTTATTGTGCTGGCGGCTAGTTGCTCAGGAGATCAAGTATTTGATCAAAGTCAACAGTTTCCCGTGTATCGCTGGTTTTACCCTAGATACTGGCGTAGTGGCTTTGTGGGGAGTATCCTGAAGCCTTTGGTCAATATCCTCTGCTCATTTGTACTAGCAATCAAACTTTATTTTCGCTATCACTACCGTTATATAGAGTGGGGTCACGGCTATGACTTTCCTTCACTGTTGCTATTGAGCTATTTGCTACCTATTCGCTTTTTTATCTATCTGCACGGTAATGATCTTCTTTATGTATTACACAATCCCGTGCTGCGATCGCTCTTTAAATTAACACTCAAACGAGCCGAAGGCATTGTTTGTAACAGTTCTTATACAAGAGACTACCTCAGAACTGCTTTCCGATTAGATACTCCTACCCACGTGATTAACCCAATAATCAGACCAGAAAAATTTGGTAATAATGTAGCGAGTCCCAGTAGCCTTGATGATTTACGTGTTCGCGTGCGTCAGACTTACAACATTCCCGAAACAGCAATAGTTATTCTTTCCATCGGAAGGTTAGTAAAACATAAAGGTTTCGACCGAGTAATTGATAACATCCCACTATTGCTAACTTTTGGGGTCGATGTCCACTATATACTCTGCGGTCAAGGGCCAAGTGAATCGGAACTGAAATCTCTGGCGCATCGGTTGCGGGTAGATAAGCGAGTCCACTTTGCCGGATATGTGCCAGAGCGAGAATTAGCAGGTTATTATGCAGCTTGCGACATATTTGCGATGCTGACTTTATCGGATACTAAAGCTAATAGTATGGAGGGTTTTGGTATGGTTTATTTAGAAGCAAGTTACTTCGGTAAACCTGTAATTGCCCCTCGCTTAGGCGGTGTTTTAGACACAGTTCAGCATGAAGAAAATGGGATACTGGTTAATCCCAATTCTGGTTATGAAGTTTTTCAAGCTTTCAATCGGTTGTGCAAAGACCAGCAACTACGTGAGCAACTCGGTCGCAAAGGTAAAGAATTAGCCAAGCGGAGAATCCTTCATCGATCGCTTTACAAATCAGAGGGGAGAAACGCGATTTTGTAAGATGAATACACATTGAAGACATTTGTAGGGGAGTAAGTCCTTACGCCCCTACGATGGGATGTTTTTTAACTGGAAGTCCCTTAGTGAATTACCGAATTGTATTACTAGTCCTTCATGGTAGCAACTTCTAAAATGGATTGCCGATCCGATTGGATTTCAGCCAAAATATTTTTAATAGATAGTGCCCACCATCGACATCTAGGATTATCTCGGCAACTTCTAATGTTTCTCTAATGTTGCTTTCAGAAATTAATCTTATGGTGATGACTACACTAAGAAAGAATCAGCTATTTTATGTCAACTCGTAGTTTTACCCTCAAGGGATACTTACTAGTTAGTTTGTCCATTATTTTACTGATATCGGTTGTACTCGTGCGTGGTGCGTCGGAAGCAGTCCTTCCTAATCCCGCCACCGATATCTCAAATTCTACAGCGAAGGGAAAACAGACGGCAGTTTTCGCAGGAGGATGCTTTTGGGGAATGTCAGCAGTTTTTGAGCATCTCAAAGGTGTTTCTGATGTTGTCTCTGGTTTTTCTGGTGGGAGTGCAGCAACAGCAGACTACGAACTTGTCAGTTCTGGGTTGACAGGTCATGCTGAGTCAGTAAAAATCACCTATGACCCATCACAAATATCATATGGCCAACTGCTGAAAATTTACTTTTCTGTGGCACATGACCCAACACAGTTGAATAGACAAGGCCCTGATTCAGGGAAGCAATATCGTTCAGTCATATTTTTTGCCAACGATGAGCAAAATCAGGTTGCGCTTAATTATATTAATCAACTCAACAAAGCACATATTTTTCATCAGCAGATAGTTACTCAACTACTCCCTTTGAACGGTTTTTATAAAGCCCAGGAGTACCATCAGCACTTTATTGATCGCAATCCGAATTATCCCTACGTGGTGGTAAATGATTTGCCGAAGTTAGCTCAATTAAAATCACAGTTCCCCAATCTGTATAAGTAGGTGTCGCTTTCTGGCAAAGATACTTTTGCTACTGTTCAATACCGCTCACCTTGACTTGAAAAATTCTCTTCGCTTATGTTAGTGATTCAAGTAATTAAATCAGCCACTGAATTATGAAAAAACGATATTTTTTACAAGCTGGCGCAGCACTTGTTGGTACAGGATGGTTATCACGGTATTTAACTGGGAGGTCACAAGTTATGGCAATTACAAAAGAGGAGTTTGAAATCACTAAAACTGAGGAAGAGTGGCATCGGATTTTAACGCCCCAACAGTTCGATGTGCTGCGGAAACATGATACTGAACTAGCTAACACCAGCCCACTTGATAAACAATATGCAAAAGGGACTTATGAGTGTGGTGCCTGCGACTTACCATTGTTTACATCTGAAACTAAATTCAACAGCGGCACAGGCTGGCCTAGTTTTTATGCACCTATTGATGGGGCAGTTAGTACATCAGTAGATAACTCCTTTTTGACGACCCGAACTGAAGTACATTGCCATCGTTGTGGTGGGCATTTGGGTCATGTCTTCGATGATGGACCTGCGCCTACTGGCAAACGTTACTGTATGAATGGGGTGGCGATGAAGTTTGTTTAAGATTAAGTCTTACCAATTCTACTGTGGAAATTTTAATTGAGAATTTGAAAATAATGGTCAAACTCATACTTTACGGAACTCCAGTCAGTACTTATGTTCGCACTGTCCGGTTGCTGCTAGAGTCAGCAGGTGTAGATTATACCCTTAAAAAAATTGATATCTTCAATGGAGAAAACCAGTCAGCAGAGTATTTGTCCAAAAATCCTTTTGGTAAAATACCGACTCTGGAAGTGGATGGAGAACTGCTTTACGAAACAGCAGCAATTACCGAATACCTCAATATAGTGTTTGCTGCTCACAAGTTCAGCCCATCTGAACCGATGCTCCAGGCGCGGATGCGTCAGATAATAGCGATTATTGATAGCTATCTTTATGCTCCTGCTATTAGAACAATTGTGATTGAGCGCTTGATTGTACCAAGTCAGGGCGGCAAGACAGATTCTGACTTAGTGAAAAAGGCACTCACGCCTGCACAAAGGGCTGTAGAGGCAATTGAATCGCTAGCTGTTGCTAGCCCGTATCTACTTGGCAGCGAAGTAAGCATTGCCGATTTCTACCTGATTCCCATCTTCATCTACCTATCACAGACTTTGGAGTTTGAGGCAATTACTGTTCAAACTCCGAAACTGCGGAGTTGGTGGGATGAGGTCAATCAGCTTGAGAGTGTGAAAAAAGTGTCTGCCTAACTTCAAAGTCCTGAACGTAGTCGTTGGCGCAGCCTCTGGTAGAGTTGGGCGCAGTCGAAGTAGCTTTGCCATATCTCTACGGGGAAGCAAGCTAGCAAGAGCGTCTCGTAGAGAAGTGCTGGCTATGACGCTCTCTTACCAGACGCTGCGCGAACGAATACTCGCTCTAAGCGTACCCCCGCAGGGGTACGCTATCTGCGTCGCATGGCGCTTTCATCAAGGGCAGTGGTAAAGATGTAGTGATAATAAATTTAAGCGCTACAACTCTTGAGATGTATAAACCAGAGGATGCACCCGCCCGCATCGAGATTACACGACGCAGCCTCAAGGATTTGGGCTTGCTGGCTCAAATTAACTAACCACCACCGACAATAGTTACCACTTCTAAGCGATCGCCTGGTTGCACTTTTGTTTGCGGCCAAAACTGGCGGTGTAAAATTTCGCCGTTATATTCTACAGCCACCAAGCGGGGGTTAAAACCCAACTGTTGGATCAAATCGGGTAAAGAAGTTTGAAACGAGCAGCTATGGGTTTCCCCATTTACCTGAACCGTAATTTCATTGGACATAAGTCATGTTAGAAATTGGGCATTGGGCATTGGAGCCTAGTTTTTCATCGTTTGTGCTAAGTTGCAGAAAACCATTTTGAATTTAGAATTTATAAAGGTTCTGGTTTAATGCGATTGAGTTGGGAGAGGAAATATTGTGTTACTAGGGTAGGCTGTTCGGCTTGCATGAGCGATCGCACCACTGCTACACGTTCGGCTCCGGCATCGATCACATCATTGATGTTATTGGCATCTATTCCCCCAATAGCAAACCAGGGAATTGAGCAATTTTTGGCAGCATAGCTGACATATTCTAAACTTGTTGCTGCCTTACCTACTTTCGTGGGAGTTTCATAAACTGGCCCTACCCCAATGTAATCTACACCTTCAGCAATTGCTCCTTGCATTTCTTCTTTATTTGTGGTAGAAAGACCTATCAGACGTTGCGAACCGAGTAATTGCCGAGCAACAGCAATGGGCATATCTTGTTGTCCCAGATGCACCCCATCTGCATCGACTGCCAAAGCCAGATCCACGCGATCGTTAACAATGAACAAAGCACCGTAGATATGGCATAACTGCCGGAGTTTTCTAGCTTGTTCCAAACGCAAAGAATCATCGGCGGTTTTGTCGCGGTATTGTAAAAGCGTTAATCCACCTTTAAGTGCAGCTTCGACGTTGTTCAATAAATTTTCCCTAGGGGAAGTAACAAGATACAAACGCGATCGCCACAACAATTGATGGCGCTGATGACCCATTAAACTACTTTCTAGGGTATAAACCTGATAGCGCATCTGCTTACAAGCTTTAGCCATAGTTGGGTGGTAAAGCTTGCCATATTCTTCCAGTACCCGCAATGCTTCTTCTATGCGGCAAAAGTTAGCTTGCAATACTGATTTTATACTAGCTCGTTGTTCTTCCTGAGGATGGGTTAACTCAGTTCCAGGATCGCCTGGTGTATCTCGCGCCGCCCGCAATTCCGGGGTATGCAACTTGGCTACCTCTTGGCGCAAGCGCTTGCATTCAAGAGCCAACTGGGCATTATTCAATCCAAAGCGACACCATTCCTCAATAATTCGCAAGCCTTCACGAGCGCGGTCTAAATTGGCATCTAAAATGCGGTAGACAACCTGCTGTATTTGCTCTTTTTGGCTGTATGGCTCGACCATTACAACAACCCCGTTAGTGCTTTCATCGAAGTGTGAATTATCATATATCCTAGTAACCATAATTAATTAATTTGCTTTTTTTTACTCAAATATTGCGTATTTTACGCAAAACAACGTAGCAGTGAGGGTTACGGTAAATTATCCCATGTTCCTATAGGCAGTGATAAGGGTAGTTTGAGGCTACAGTTTTGCACTAAGGTTAGTCAAGTATTTTACGGTAAACGACAAGCTTACAAAGGACTGGTAAGAGCAGATACACCAGAAAATCCCCAATGGGCAAATTAAACTTGAGACTGCATGGATACTATTTAGAGAGCATTAGTCTTTGAGGATAATTTAAATATCAATGTTGGTATCAAGGTGGAATGCAAATAGTTTCCGTTAGAGAACTTGAGAATGTTCTTAATTCAAATACTGTAAATCAATCGCGACGAATTCGTTACAACTTCTTATTAAACGTTTCCCAAGAGATTCAAAATATTATCAAAAATCAACGTTTTATCTGGGAAGGAAACGACCCTCTAAATGCGTTTCCTGTTTTAAACGCCAACCTGATAGCCGAAAGCAAATTTTTGATGTAAATTCACTAGTACGTCACGGCGTAAATAGAGCAACCATTTAAAATTCCTAAAGAGCTTATTCCATAATACTTTTGACTTTTACTTCCGCTACGCCCAACTCTTAGAGAGGCTGCGCCAACGACGCCGCCCTTCGGCTACGCTCAGGCTAAACTCAGGCTAAACTCAGTACAAGTGACTTTTTACCCAACTCTTAGAGAGGCTGCGCCAACGACTTCTCTACGAGAAGTCGAACCGTTGACTTTTGACTTCCGCCTTGCGGTACTAGCTGCCACCCCGAATACTACCATCTGGGATGATAGTGCTATAAAGAATAACTCAATATCAATTATTACTATGTATTAAAAATCGCCAATTGCACAATATATGGGTAATATTATCGACATAATACTTTTTATAGAGTATAAGAATTTATTGTTAATTATAAGGAGTTGTGTTAAAGATGATTCCCCCTAGTGTGTTTACTGAGTACCTGAGAGTAGATGTTATGCTTGCAAAGCTGAAGTTTCTGAAATCAGCAAGACTTTTATTTTTTAGTTTTTATGTATTATCTTTTACCGTAGGCATGGTAGCGGTAGGTATAGCGTTCTTGGGTACAAGCCTGGGTAGTGCGATCGCTCAGATTCCATTGACACCAGATTCAGCACCTCTGGGTGAAAAAACAAATTCTCAGGTTAACGTGCTGTTTGTCAACCCAAGTGGCGGAAATGACAGCACAGGTAATGGCAGCGAATCCGCTCCGGTGAAAACAATTACCCAAGCGTTGCGATTAGCTAATACCAATACTGTAATTATGCTCTCCACGGGCACTTATAGCGCCGAGACAGGAGAGATTTTCCCCTTAATACTGAAACCGGGTGTTTCAATTCAAGGCAATCCTAGCAATCAAGGTAAGGATATTATCATTCAGGGAGGTGGTGATTACCTGAGCCGGAGCTTTGCCGGTCAAAATGTCGCAATTGTCGGAGCAAACCAAGCCTTCCTGACTGGGGTGACGGTGACGAACTCCAATCACCGTGGTTACGGTTTATGGATTGAATCTAGCAATCCGGTAATCGCGGAAAATACATTTATTGGTAGTACCCAGGATGGGATTTCTGTCAGTGGTAATGCTGCACCCACCATTAGCAAGAATTACTTTGATCACAATGGAGCAAATGGGATCACAATTGCCGGTAACTCCAGTCCCCAAGTGAAGGAAAATGTCTTTCACCAAACGGGTTATGGGATCAATATTGCCCAAAATGCTGCTCCTATAGTCATAGGCAATCAAATTCAGCACAATAGATCGGGAATTGTCGTGCAAGCAAATGCCCGTCCAATTTTGCGGAATAATTCTATTCAAGATAATAAAGAAGATGGTTTAGTAGCGATCGCTCAAGCAATGCCAGATTTGGGTAATGCATCCGAACCTGGGGGTAATGCATTTCAAAATAATGCTCGCTACGATATTAACGCCAGCGCTGCTAAACAGGTGATTTCTGCTGCTGGTAATAATCTTGTGAGTAGTCGCATCACTGGCAAGGTAGATATTAACGGTACAACAGCACTAGCAACCCAAAATTCTCAACCCGCCCCTGTTCCCAATAATGTGTTAGGAGAAATACCAGCAAATAGTGAAATCACCTTCTCGGCTGCTGGAGTTTCTGAAACTACTAATGGGCAAACCAGCAACAGCATTTCACCAAATAATCCTGTTCCTGGACAATTAAACAGTCAATTGCTGCCATTGCTGCCAGCCAATATACCACTTTCCGTGCCTATATCCAATCAACAGCAAGCAACCTCTAAAGTTGCCGGTTTTCCTACTCCTAGCAGCTTGTCAGGTAGACAAATACCAACTGACACTTCAAGAGTTGCAACTTCCAGTTCAGCACAGCCTCCTAGTACACCACAGTTGAATTATGTGCGGATTGATCCTAATACGATTGAGTTTACTGCTCCTCAGTACCCATCCAATTCAGTAGCACAGCCACCAGTTCCAAGTATGAGGGATCAAACACAGCAGCCATTACCAATACCAGAAGCTGCTACCCCAAATGCTGAAGCCCTTTTACCAGTTCCTGATCGCAATATCTCTACTCGCAATATACGAAAAGCACCAGTACCTACAAGTATGCCCGATGGCGGGAACTCTGCGACACAATTTGGTGTACGCTATCGCGTAGTAGTGCCACTAGCAACTGATAAGGATAAAGATTTAGTACGATTCCTTGCTCCAGATGCGTTTCCCACAGTCTGGCAAGGTCAAAGAGTTATGCAAGCAGGAGTATTTAGTAGTGAATATAACGCTAAAGAAATGCTCAAAACACTCTCTAGCAAAGGTTTAAGGGCCATTATGGAACCGTTGAATTGAATAGGGAATTGTGCATCCCTTCGGCTTCTCTACGAGACGCTACGCGAACGCTCAGGGCAAGTGGGTATGGGGCAAAGATATGCAATTAGCGAGAAAAGCACCTCAAAATGAATATTGATCCACTTGAGAGAGCGATCGCTTTTCTAATGTGGAGGAGGCAATCGCGGTTTCATCAAAGGAGCGATCGCACACCCTTATATCTGCACTGATTTGGCGACTTGCGTCTGGATACAGCAGGCTCAGTTTTTTCCGTTTTACCAACTTTCGGTGATTGGGGATCGGCTAAGATATCCAGGGCAGACAAATGACGAAACTCGACGGAACAAGGGGTAGCGTTACCGCCAGGGCTGCCAGATTTTTCTCGTTTTACCAACATTCGGTTATTTGTTGGGATTTAAGTTCTATCTTTATCAGTAAGCATCACTGTAACTACTGTTACAATGATGCTCATTATGAAACGTAATTATAAAGGTTTCAGTCGGTAAATTTGAGATCCCCTTAATTGGGATAATTGTTTTGAGTTAGAGATGATTCACTCTTGAAAAGTATGCTTCAATGTAGCATAAATCATCTGAATCTATTACGCTCCCATAAATGACGCGCCCTCTGCCACTCATTGCTAGCTTACCGCGCTGCTTACAACACCCTTAAGGGCTGCAATCCCCTGTTCAATGCTAGCCCATAGACCCATGTCAGGTTCCTTACCGGCTATTTCTCGCGTTCCGACGAAGTAAAGAACGCCTTTAAGAATCTCTTGGTGAGCGCGATTTTCAAAATTAACTCGGTTGAGCGGTTCCATCATATCTTGAAGGTCATCATTCAAGGACTGGGCAACCTTGTGTAGAACCAGCCCGGTCATTGTCTGTTGATGCTTTAGCAACTCAAGCTGTAAGTACTTGTCATACAGAGTTAGCTCGGAGCCGCTCATCATTTGGCTTACCTTCTGGGCATGTTGTTGAGTAATGTCGCGAGGTTCTGCTGCGTTGCCGTATCTAGAAATAACTGCTTCGATGATGCCGAGATTTTCGCGATCACTCTTAATCATTCCTTCGAGCCGCTCGCAAATCGTATTGTCCTCCGTCTGTGCGATTAACTTTTGCTCAGTTTCCAACAGAACATTCTGAAAAAGCTTTAGATCAGCAAGCTTAGTCGCTATATTTGTCACATCGGTCATTATTATTAACTCCAGACTACAGGTTTTATCGGTTATCACAAGCAAACTCACTTTTTCCATCTTCTCGTGAGGTTTAAGTAAGTCCGTCCCTCTTCAGAAAGATTTATATCAAGTTCGTCATAGTAGGCTATCAACGCTGAATGGCACGAATAAAAGCGGAAATCCTTGCCAGATTGAGATTACAGCTTTTCATGAATGAGTAGTGAATGAATAGTCAGGCGATAGCCCTTGGTGGGCACTCCGTGCCATCGTGCATCCCCATACCTACGTTGAAGAGGAGACTTGCGCCTGGAAACAGCAGGTTCACTTTTTTCCGTTTTCCCAACAATGGGTCATAAGTTGGTATTTGAGTTATGACTGGATTAATTAGTAATTATGTACTAAAAAAGGTCTAATGAGTTTTTTTCACGCAATCAAATAGGACTCCTATATTGCTTTTCTAATGTGGAAGAGGCAATCGCGGTTTCATCAAAGGAGCGATCGCACAGTTAGCAAAGACTTGTATAAATATACAGTGACAAATTATCTTAGGACTTACGCAAAAATCGCCAACTTCGCTTAATTTATCTAACTGCCAAGACGCCAAGAACGCCAAGAATCGTAGAGTGTTGTTACAAGTTTGTTGTGCTGAGGATACATACATTGCTCCAAAATTTTTACCAACTTTCGGTGATTGGGGATCGGCTAAGATATCCAGGGCAGACAAATGACGAAACTTGACGGAACAAGGGGTAGCGTTTAGGTAGGCATAAAAAAACTAATCTATGTAAAGATAAGTCAATACGGAGAATGTATCTACCGAGGTAACTTAAAGTATGGGCGCTCGTCTAAGAGTATTTTTGACTCCGTTGAATTAGAGTGGCAACATCTCAAAAAAGATGAACTCTCAGGGCAAACATTTGATGATGAATTAGACCTTGCTTATGCCGTAATTAATGGTGTTGAAACTAGGACAGAAAAAGTAAATTACAGTATGCAAGGTGTTAAATTTAACTCTAATTCAGATAGTCAACGTTTCGTAACATGCTTATAAATTTTTCCGCCTACCAACTTCCTATATTATTTATATTAGTTGTGTAGATTAGGATCACAGACAACACGAAAAAAAAAGGGTTGACGTAACCTGTGATGTAGGTTGAAGATAAGCCAAATAATAAGGGAACTTATGTAATGTCCAAAAAGAAAGTATTAATTTTGGCAGCGATTCCTCATGGATTACGTTTAGATAAAGAAATTCGGGAAATAGAAGAAGCTATTAAGCGAGCAACAAAACGGGATTCATTTGAAGTTAAAATTATTACTGCTGTACGTCCTCAAGATATTCGTAGGGCTATTGCAGAAGAACTTCCTCAAATTGTCCATTTTTGTGCACATGGTATGGAAGATGGCAGCTTGGTGTTAGAGGACGATGCTGGAAATTCTAAATATATATTACCAACAGCATTAGCGTCATTATTCCAGCTACATACTGAGTATGTTAAATGTATATTAATAAATGCATGTTATTCCGAAAAATCGGCTTTAGCTATTAGCCAATATATTGATTACACTATTGGTATGAATCAGTCGATTAATGATCAAGTGGCTATTGTATTTGCTAGTGGGTTTTACGATGGGCTAGGGTATGAAAATTTAGATAGTCAAGATATTATTCAAAGAGCTTTTAATGAGGGTATAGTTGCTATTCAAATGGAAGACTTTTCACAAGGAGAGATACCAATATTGAAAAAAAAACTTTTGTGGGTTGAAAATTGCCCCATAACACCAGATAGAAGTATATATATTGAACGACCCCCCACCGAGGATAAATGTTACAAGGCAATTGTACAACCAGGAGCAATGATTCGGATTAAAGCTCCACAGAGGATGGGTAAAACACTTCTGAGTGAGAAATTGCTTGACTATGCTAGACAGCAGGGTTACAAAACAGCAAAATTAGATTTGAAGCTAGCTGATAGTTCTGTCCTTACTAACTTAAAAACTTTTTTACAATGGTTATGTAATAATATTTCTGAGATTTTAGAATTAGAGTCTAAATTGGATGACTACTGGCAAGATGAGACGGGAATAAATACTAGTTGTACTCGCTATTTTCAAAAGTATTTATTACCAAATGTTGATACATCTCTGGTTTTTGCTATAGATAATTTTGAGCTGCTGTTTAAATATAAAAATATTTTTTCTGAATTATGTTTACTTCTCCGTAGTTGGTATGAAACTGCTAGACAGAATGATAGGACGGGGAAAATTTGGAAGAAACTCAGGTTAGTAGTAGTTAATTCTACAGAAGTTTATCCAACCTTAGACACTAATCGCTCACCATTTAATGTTGGATTACCAATTGAGTTACCTGAGTTTAACACTTCTCAAATAGAAAAAATGGCTCAGATGTATAAATTAGATATCAAGTTGGGCGAACAAGGCATAATTAAATTGATGAGATTATTAGGTGGACATCCCTATCTAGTGCAAGAGGCACTTACCAATCTTAATAGTCAGGAAATGTCATTAGAGAAACTATTGGCACTTGCACCGACAGAAGAGGGAATTTTTAATCACCATTTACGACAACAACTGAAGTGTCTGCAAGATGATTATCAGTTAAAGTCGGCATATAAAGAAGTAGTAAGAATTCTTGAACCCATTCAACTTCAGCCCGAAATTATGTTCAAACTGCATAGTCTGGGGTTAGTTAAAATTATTCGCAATGAATGCGTTCCCAGTTGTGATTTATATCGTCAGTATTTCTTAACGTATTTGGGGTAATATATGATTGATAAACATGCTAACGAATATATCTTTTCCGGTACCTTGCCTGGAAACGCCAGCACATATGTGATCCGGTTAGCTGATAACGAATTATTAGACGCACTTCAAAAAGGAACGTTTTGTTATGTACTGAATTCTAGACAAACTGGGAAATCCAGCTTGCGAGTTAGAACAATGAACCGACTTTTATCAGATGGCGTAGAGTGTACATGTATTGATTTATCTTCCATCGATATCCAAAGTGCTACACAAGAAAAATGGTACGCAGATTTGATTGTTAAGCTTATTGACAACTTTGACTTAGATATCAATTTTAAGGAGTGGTGGTCGAACAACCAGTTTAACTCATCTTTGTTAAAATTTGGTAATTTTATAGAAAATAAACTACTTGCACAAGTTCAAAAAAATATTGTTATTTTTATTGATGAAATTGATAGTGTTCTTAATCTCAATTTTCCTACTGATGATTTCTTCGCATTTATTCGTTCTTGTTACAATCAACGTCCTGATAATCCTGAATACAATCGCCTCACCTTTTGTTTATTGGGGGTTGCATCACCCAGTAATTTAATAGAAGATAAACAACGGACTCCATTTAATATTGGGAAAGCTATCTCTCTGACCGGGTTTCAATTACATGAAGTTGAGCCGTTAGAAAAGGGGTTATACCAAAGATATTCTGACGCTCATGGGGTGATGAAAGAAATATTGTATTGGACAGGAGGACAACCGTTTCTAACGCAAAAGCTGTGTCAGTTTATGGTGGAAGAGTCTTTTCAAGATAATTATCGTTCTGTTGAACAGGTAGTGAAATCCCACTTCATTGAAAATTGGGAATCTCAAGATGAACCAGAACATTTACGAACTATTCGAGCTAGAATTTTACGGGATGAAAAACGGGCTGCGTACTTACTAGAACTATATCAGAAAATTCGACAGACTGAAGAACAGTCTGAGATAATAGCAGATAATACTTTAGAACAAAGCGAGTTACAGCTTTCAGGATTAGTTGTTAAGCAGCACAACAAGCTAAGAGTTTACAATCCCATTTATCAAGAAGTCTTTGATTTCTCTTGGATTGAAAATCAATTAAAGAATCTACGACCTTACTCTGAAAGTTTTAAGTTTTGGGTGACTTCGGGAGAAACTGATGACTCACGATTGTTACGGGGTTTGGCTTTACAAGAAGCTTTTGAATGGGCGATTGATAAAAACTTAAGTTATCAAGATAAACAATATTTAGCTGCTAGTAAAGAGAAAGAAATTCAAGAGGCAATTATTGCGAAAGAACAAGAAGCTGCTTTAGAAAGAGAGAGAAAAGATAGAGAAGCAGCAGAGCAAAGAAATCAGGCATTAAGTAAGGCTAATAAGAAAGCTCAACAAAAAATTACTTTTGGGTTCATTATTTTATTTATAACAGTACTAGGAGCAGTAACTGTATGCCTTAAATCTATAAATTTAAATACTGAAAACGAAAAGCTTAAAGAAGATATTGATGCTGTTCAAGAACTAAATCATCAAGCTGCAAATTTACAAAAAAACGCTAACTCAAATAGAGAAAATTTCATTAATTATAATGAAGATATAAGGCGTTCTGCTTTATCATTTAATATTAATGATCACGAGCTTCAAAAAGCATTAATATTTGCTACGCATTCACAAGTAGAACAACAGCTAGGATTACCAAAAGCAAAAGCATATCAAAAAATTAATGAAGCTCAAAAACTTTTATTAAAAGTAGATAAAAAAGCTTTAAATTCTCCTTATGGTTTACAAGCTCAGGTGTTAATTCATAGTTTTCAAGGAAAATTATTATCTCAAAAAAAAGAAACTTATAAAAAAGCTATAGAATCTTATTCTATAGCTTTTGATATTTTGAGACATCATCGACAAGAAACTGGTTTTCCTATGTATAATCAGTTGCTCACTAATGAAAATGTTGAATCTGTTTATCGAGAATTAATTTATCTATACTATAACGATAGGACTTACTTAGAAAAAAGAAAAGAGGTTGAGAAATTTATAACTAAACATCTTTACGATCAAGTTGAAAGTTTATTAAAAGTAAAACAGTGGTCATTAGCTAATGAACAAACATTTAAACTCATGAGTAATATTGCTAAAGATTCTCAAAGAGGAGACTATTTAGATAGCAAAACTGTTAATAGTTTTTCTTGCCCTGACCTACGACAAATAAACAACTTGTGGCTCCAAAATTCAAATAACTTTTATGGCTTTAGTGTGCAAGAAGAAATATGGATGAACACCATCGGAAGTAAGCAATACATAGAACCTAACGAAGGTAAAGATAGTCAGCGGTTTTTTAAAGATTATCTACGGTTTGCTGAGGTAGTTGGTTGGAAAGTTGAAGAAGAAGCAAAAGAAGTAACAGCGCTGGGAACAGGAATGTGGAGGGCGAATCCTAAGATTAAAGGCAGTCTCCCGTCACCAACCTTTTACGGCGCTTTCAACATTCCTCCAGCATTTGATCTAGAACGGCCAATCTCTCTTGCATTGCGATTAAAGAAATGTCAGTTAAACAACTGGCACAATGAAATGATTCTTCCGCCGATGGGCGATCACTTACCGGTTCCTGATCAGAATCGTAGGGGAATATTGATGATTTGTCCAACAAAGACTAAGTGTAAAAGAGGTTGAGCCCAAGAAAACCATCCTCTAATACTCCGACACGATTTCAAAGTACCTCAACATGACTTTGAAGTCCTCCAACACAAATTTCAAGTACTCCAAGACGACTTTCAAGTACCTCGACACAAGTTTCAAGTACTCCAAGACGACTTTCAAGTACCTCGACATGACTTTGAAGTACTCCAAGACGACTTTCAAGTACCTCGACATGACTTTGAAGTACTCCAAGACGACTTTCAAGTACCTCGACATGACTTTGAAGTACTTCAACACGACTTAGAGGTATTTATTACTGAATTAAGTACCTTTTTTGACAAATAAAATAAAAGTTTCAGTATAATTTACTAAAAATAATTAAGTCGATGTCAATTTGCTTTAATTTTTCCGAATTATTTCTCAGAGAAGTTTATGGTTGCATTGGCTAAAGTATATGCAGTAACCCTATAACCTCCTTCAGGAGCGCATTTCATGGCACGACTAAAACGCAGTTCACCTACTCTCGAAAAAGCTCTCCGTCGAATTGCAGGAATGCGATCAATTAGCTCTACGCTAGAATTTGGCAACGGATTGAGTTTGACAGACTACGACAGCCGCATCCTAACTTTGCAAACTCAGCTATCAACCTACAACACTTTACTATCTACCTTGGATGAAATGACAGGTCGCCTTTCTCTCACTGAAGAAGAATTGCGCGGCTATTCTGAAAAGATGTTAATGAGTGTGGCTACTCATTATGGTAAAGACAGTTTGCAATATGTCCAGGCGGGAGGCAAGCAACGCAAAAATTTATCACGCCGTTTGAGCAACACCCAATCCCCATCCGATAGTACAGCTACACTCTTGAATAGTGCAAACAACAATGGTAGAGAAGCCCCTGTTGTATTACCTTAATCGTTTAACTGCATCATGCTGATGATTGCTCCTTTATCTAGTTACAAATGGGGCGATCGCTTTCCTATTTTTCTTCTTCAGTTTTGTTTAAGTTCCCGTTATTCTCCTTATCTCCCCATCTCCCTCATCCCCACTCCCTATCCTGGCTTATGATCCAAACGAGTTGCTTGCTCTAAGGCGGCTTTTTCTCTGGCTCGGCGGGCATAGGGTTGTAATTGGGCGCGATCGCAACTTGTTAAAATACTCAGGTTTTCTAAGGTGATCCCCCGCATTAACATTTCTACGCGCCAGGTTTGTTGTGCCTGAGCTACAGCTGGCCTTTGTGCTTGGGGAGTTAACAGTCCCTCACTCCATACTTGCCAACGTGTCTGAAGCTCTGATTCAGAGAGCGGTTTGCCTATTTCATTCAAAAACATGGCTGTTTGAGCATCTTTACGACTTTTCAGCAATTTGATTAAGGGATTATTGGTGAAAGAGCCATAGCGTTTGCCCAGAATCCACTGATTCACAGGTACTTGACGAACAAGTCCTGGGATTGTGATTTGCAGGAAGTGCCCTTGAGGATCATAGATTTGGTGCGATCGCTCTAAGCTAATTATTTCTGTGGCAGATAATCCAGCCCCAAATAACACATAAGCCAAGGCATAATCTCGTACTCCCCATTTTCTAGCTTGTTGCAGAATTTCATGAACTAAACTAGCTGGTAAATCAGCTACTTCTGTGGTAGGGAAGCCTCCTTGTAAGGAGTTTGTTGCTGATTCCGCTGAAGATGACATGGCTCCATGTAAAAACAACTCCACCAAATTTTCCAGAAAATCATCCCGATCCTCCCAAAGTTCGTGAAATTCGCTGGTAAACTCAATTACGGCATATCCCAAGATCATCCCATTTAGCAAACTAGCTAATTTTTCTGCGGGTAAATAGGTATTTAGGTGTCCTTGCTGGATTACAGTAGCTAAATACTGGGCTACATAGCGGTTTGCTTCTGTTACTCCCCTGCCTAGTGCGCGGCGATTTTCTGCTGGGAATTGGTCGGCTTCACCGACCACAGACCGCACGAACTCTGGCACTCGTTCTAATGCATGTAAGCTATCACTTGCATAATCTTTTAGAGCTTGGTAGACATTGCCGGGAGGCGTTGCCCGCCGCACTAGGGACTCACCTAAATCCTTGAAGGCTGCGGACTCTTCCAGCACAGCTAAAAGCAGTCCATGCTTATTGCCAAAATTCCGAAATAGAGTCACTTCGTTGACTTCGGCTTTTTCAGCAATTTGGCGGGTTGTGGTAGCGCTAACTCCCTGAGCAGAAAACAACTCAAGTGCAGCTTGAATCAGGCGTTGACGAGTGGAAATGAGTTGAGATGACATAGAGAAATGCAAGTGGCACTTGCACGGATATCAGAGTTCTGCTAGCATAACAAATGTAAGTGATACTTGCTTTACTCTCCCCTCCGGGTGACAAGCAAATCGCTTTATCATCCATCAACAGGAATTTTTATGACCGCAAATTTTGGGGCCATCGCCCCTGAGAGAGGCAACTCACCTCGACTCAGTTGGACAAATGTAGTATTTTTTGCTGCATTTCATGCTTTAGCACTTCTGGCTCCTTGGTTTTTCTCCTGGCCAGCATTAGGTTTGCTAGTGTTTCTGCACTGGTTATTCGGGAGTATTGGTATTTGCCTGGGATATCACCGACTACTGAGCCATCGGAGTTTCCAGGTTCCTAAGTGGTTAGAGTATGCGATCGCCCTGATTGGAGCGCTGGCTATGCAAGGCGGGCCAATTTTTTGGGTGGGTGGACACCGCCAGCATCACGCCCACACCGAAGATATCAATTTAGACCCCTACTCTGCTCAAAGAGGATTTTGGTGGAGCCATATCCTGTGGATTTTCTACCCACGTCCAGAATTTTTTGACTATGACACCTATAAAAAATATGCCCCTGATCTAGCAAGACAACCCTTTTATTGCTGGCTGGATCGCTACTTTTTGCTGTTGCAAATACCCTTCGGGCTGCTGCTCTATGCCTTAGGAGGATGGTCTTTTGTGATTTACGGAGTGTTTGTCAGGTGTGTCTTGCTTTGGCACTCAACCTGGTTTGTGAACTCAGCATCACACCTGTGGGGTTATCGCACCTTTGATGCCAATGATGGCGCTCGTAATCTTTGGTGGGTATCCATCGTTACCTATGGAGAAGGATGGCACAACAACCATCATACTTATCCCCACATGGCAAAATCTGGGTTGTCTTGGTGGGAAATTGATGTTACTTGGTGGAGCATCCTAGTTTTGCAGACTTTGGGTTTAGCCAAAAAGGTTGTCTCGCGTCCCCCTCAAGGTGCAACTCACGGCTAAATTGCAACTAAATTACCATGAATTTGTTATGCCGATTGCTTCCCGCAGTCGGCTTACTAATTTTTATTAGTATAGGACTTACGCAAAAATTGCCAAAAAGCTTAATTTATCAGAATCACCAACGCGGAACGTCTCATTAGAGAAGAACGCCGAGAATCGTAGAGTGTACGTAAGTTCTAACTTTTAAGATAGATTTCAATTAACTTAAACAAAAAGGTAACCAAAATTATAGCTGTAAAAGTAAAATCCTGCTGGATGTCATCTCTTTTTGTAAATAAATTATGACAATTATTTGCAATTATTTAGTCATCTCCTGTAATGTTTATTTTTAAGCAGTTGATTATTATTCTTAACAAAGCAGTAAATAGTTGCCGCTTTGTTAAGAATAATAGCAAGTAGAGAGTAGGTGTAGGGGTGGCAAATGGTATTGAAGCAAATATTAAAGATTCTTTTGGTCACAAGCTCTATTTGGTTTTGCGTTGCCAGAAGTGCAACTGCTCAGAAAGTATTCTCTCAACAGATACAAAATGAATCTGCGTTCACTAAAGTACTACTCAATTCCAGGATGATTAGAGAGATTCCACGACTAGGGGAAGTAGAACCAACGATCACCAACGCTCAAACAAGAGTGCAGTCACCAACAGCAGAAACACTGCCAACTCCTGAAGTAGTGCAAGTAATGGGAGTCAAGACAAATTCCACCCCTAAGGGTGTGGAGATTATTTTACAGACTTCCATGAATACAAAAATACTCCGCAATCTGGCATTCCAACGACATCGCTACCTCAGCTTAGTCGTAGGACTGGTAGTGATGTTGAATTTTAATTTTGAGTAATTTTAAGAGTATTTGCCATGAAATCTAAACAAATACGCGATCTGACATTTTACTTACACCGCTACCTCGGCTTAATCGTTGGACTGGTGCTGATTATCATTGGCTTCACTGGAAGTATGCTGGTATTTGAAAAGGAAATCAACCAATTCCTGATCAGTCAACAGTTTGGACAGGTGATTCCCCAAGAACAGCGCCTTCCCTTAGAATCCGTACTGGAAACTGTCAAAACAGCTTATACTTCACAACCCGATCTGAAACTGTTGGGTATTAATTCCCTGCCCGACTCTCACACCCTTGATCGCGTCTTTCTGCAATCTCCTGATGACAAACGTACCGAAGTTTTTGTCAATCCTTACACAGGTAAGATTATGGGTGCGCGTCAGTCGGAAAATACTTTATTTGGGTTGATATTTAAACTTCACTACCAACTACTTGCAGGTGATATCGGCACAATCATCGTCGGGATTGTTGGTTTGTTGCTGTTTATTCTTTGTATTACTGGAATTATTCTCTGGCCTGGTTGGAATAGGCTGATGGCTGGTTTTAAAATTAAGTGGAATGCCCATATTAAACGTGTCAACTTTGACCTTCACAAAGTAGCTGGAATTGTTACAGCTGTTTTTCTGACTATGATTGCCTTTACAGGCTTTTGCTGGAATTTTTACGACTTCACCAAACCTCTTATATATGCTGCTACTCTGACACCGATTCCACCCGATCCCGTTTTTCAACCGATCGCATTTTAAGAAATTAAAAAATATACATAATAATTAGAGTTTGGCGTATTTGCGATTAAAAGCAAAATTTCAATTATAACCAAATTGATTAAAAAGCTGAATGAAGTTGTAAAAAATATAAATGTTGACAAATTACATTCGTACAGCAATGCACAAAGCAACCTACGAGTTGCTTGAGGATGGGATTTTTTATGGCGAAATTCCAGAATGTCAAGGAGTGTGGGCAAATGCTGCAACACTAGAAGCTTGCCGGGAGGATTTGCAAGATCCTCTTGAAGAATGGATTGTACTAGGATTGCGTTTGGGTCATACTCTACCGATACTTGATGACGAAGTTACCTAATTATCAAAACTTGATCAAAAATTATTGCAATCACTCTCTCAGCAAAAATCAATTGAAGCCTAACAACTAGAAATGTTCAGATAACTTGTCTTCAGGACTGCGCTCATAGTCCATACCATTACTCATATCATCATTGTAAACATCTCCTGAAGGTGATATTGTTCCCCTTATGTCCGCCTTCATCTGCATTACACCATGCTGGTCATTACCATAAAGTTCAGTCCCAGTAAGGTCAGCGTCAGTTAAGTCAGCATACTTCATATCTGTATCATCGAATTTGACGTGACTAAGGTTCGTACCCTTTAGAGAAGCATTACTGAGATTAGTACCTCTTAAATTAGCCCCACTTAAATTAATGCTATTCAGGTTAAAGCCGCTCAAGTTTGTGTCGCTCAAATTAGCACCAGTCAAAATGATATTACTTACATCAGTATCTTTGAACTTGGCTTGACTAAGATTGGCTTGAGTTAGGTTAGCTTGGCTAAGATTAGCTCCATTGAGATTTACTCTAGTTAGATTGGCATTAATAAGGTCAGCATTGTTGAGGTTCGCTCTGCTAAGATCAGCCTGATTAAGATCGGCTCTATTAAGATTGATTCTACTGAGATCAGTATCAGTTAGGCTGCCACCTTCTAGCGTTGCATCACTAAGATCAGCATTGATAAGCTTGACTTCACGTAAGTCTACCCAACTCAGATTTGCCTTCCTGAGTTTGGCATTCGTCAAGTCTGCTTGTCTTAAATTAGCTCTGACTATATTTGTATGATTTAATTTTGCTCCTTTTAAGATTGCTCTACTGAGGTTTGCCCATCTTATATCTGCTTGCTCTAGGTCAGTCTCGCTGAGATCAGCCTCAGTCAGTTCGGCATAAATAAGGTTTGCAGAAACTAGTTTAGCTGAACTAAGGTTTGCTGCTCTTAGGCTCGCAGAATTTAGGTTTACCCCTTCCATATCTGCTTGTCCCAAGTCTGCTTGATCCAAATTTGCCTTGCTCAAATCAGCCTTTTGTAGGACAGCTCTAGTAAGAATAGCTCTAGTTAGGTTTACGCCGCTTAAGTTTACACTACTGAGATTTGCCTCTGTCAGGTCTACTCCAGAAAAATCTCTCTCTCCAGCCTGATATTTTTGTAGAATTTCATCCTCTTTTACTCGTGCTGAGGAGCCACCCACAAGTGAAAACAATTCGCCTAAGTCACAGTGGAAGTAGTCGCACAAAGCCGCAGCCGTGTTACAGTCAATTCGGTCAAACTCCTCCTTGTAAAGCCTGCCAATGGCATTAACGCTAATTTTAGTTTCTTTAGCTAGTTGGTACTGGGATAAATGCCGTTTTTCCATAAAATCTTTTAACTTACAGCAAATTTTTATTTTTCTCATAAATACAAATACTCTATTCACTACTTAAAACTTAATCAAGAAGTCTATGAAAATTATAACGCTAGTGGATAGTAATGCCACTTTCTAGTAGGTAAGTTTCAATAGAGTAGTCACGCTAGTGTTGACAAAGTAACATCGGCAAAGTAATCTGTATATATTCGGCTGCAAAAAGCCAAAAAAAATGCCCCCAAGCTTTCAACTTGGTAGGCATGTTTTCAATTATTTATTTCTACTTCCTATTATGACCCAAAATTCCTTCGTTTCATCCAATGCTCAGTTTCCTACACCCGATCAGGTTCTAATCCTTGATACAGAAACCACAGGCTTAGACGTTAAGACAGGGCAGGTTATAGAGATAGCAGCTATTCTGTATTCGGTGAAACATCAAACCACCATCAAACAATATTCAACTCTTCTCCCAGCACAGAATAATCCGGCAGAGCATATAAACCGGATTAAGCCAGCACCATTAATGGAAATAACAGAAGAACAAGCGGCTGAAAGTGTATGGATGATAACTGAGATGGCAAAGAAGGCACAAGTTATTGTGGCACACAATGCTGAGTTTGATCAGAAGTGGTTTGGTTCTTCAAATAGTGGGAAGAGTCTGCTACCTGTTTTGTTGAACTCTAAAAATGAACCACTTCATTGGGTTTGTACCTGTACTGAATTTGAATGGCCTCGTCAAATCCGATCTGGTCAATCTCTTATTGAATTAGCAGCAGCGCATGATGTTGGTATTTTTGGGAATCATAGGGCATTAACAGACTGTCAATTGATCGCATATCTTTTTGATCGGATGGAGAACCTGAACGCCATGTTTCAAATGGCGTTAAGACCCAAAGCTTGGTTTAAAGCTCTTGTAACCTATGACAATAGGGAACTTGCAAAAAAGGCAGGTTTTAAATGGATTCCTGAACTTAAGAATTGGGTGAGGAAAATGGCTGTGGATGATACCAAACAACTTCCTTTTATGGTAAGCCCAATTGAATTTTGTCAGTAATCTAGGCAAAGTTCATGTATTTCCTCAAATAAAGTGATTGCGCCTATGGTATCCCAGCCGTTGACTAAAGGTGTGATCAATCTTTAACTGTAAGTCCAGATAGGCTGTCTTGCTTTAGATAGCCTGTATCTATCCTTCAGGAGTCTACAGTCTCAGTCCGTTTTTGCTAGCGTAGTGATATAGAGTTTATCGCTCCCCGGTAAGCGGCTGGAAGCAAAAGGATTAATATGGCTCATTTAAATCAACGTCGCTCCCAAAATGTCAACGGCGATTTTTATGTAGATACTACCTGTATTGATTGTGATACCTGTCGCTGGATGACTCCTGAAGTGTTTTCTCGTGTTGATGAACAGTCGGCGGTTTATCATCAACCAACGAATGATGCAGAAAGATTAGCAGCACTTGAAGCACTTTTGGCATGTCCTACTAGTTCTATTGGCACAGTTGAAAAACCAAAAGATATCAAAGTTGCTCAACAACAGTTTCCAATATTAGTAGCGGAAAATGTTTACAACTGCGGCTATCATTCTGAAAAATCTTACGGTGCTGCTAGCTATTTAATTCAACTTCCAGAAGGTAACATTTTGGTGGATTCTCCCCGCTTTACACCGCCTTTAGTTAAGCGTTTAGAAGAGATGGGGGGAATTCGTTATATGTACCTAACTCATAAGGATGATGTGGCAGATCATCAAAAGTTTGCCGAGCATTTTCAGTGCGATCGCATCCTTCATACTGATGATATTACTGCGGGTACTCGCAGTGTGGAAATACAGCTAACTGGTTTTGAACCATTTACTTTGACTCCAGATTTATTAATTATCCCAGTTCCCGGTCACACCAAAGGACAAACTGTTCTACTCTACAAAAATAAGTTTCTGTTCACTGGCGACCATCTCGCTTGGTCAGAAAGCTTGCACCAACTGGCTGCATTCCGCGATTTCTGCTGGTATTCTTGGTCAGAACAGACTAAATCAATGCGTAACTTGGCTAATTACTCTTTTGAGTGGGTGCTACCAGGTCATGGGCGAAGGTTTCATGCTGATCGGGAAACCATGCGTCAGCAGATGCACAAGTGTATTGAGTTGATGGAATCTTTGAATTGACCGAATAATTCATAATTATTTGGTTATCTGAAAAAGCCCACGAAAAACCTAACCCCCTAACCCCCTTCCCGTTTCGGGAAGGGGGAAAATTCAAAGTCTCTGACGCCACATGCTTCTCCCTTGGCGCTAGCCTCTCCCTTTGGGAGAACGGGAGACGCTGCGCGAACAAGTCGGCAGAGCCGCCCAACGCAGTGGCTCCTCCTTTTAGGAGAGAGAAATAGAAGTGAGGTCAGACTGTATTGCATACAAACGAGAAGCGCTATAACCTGGGTTTTAGCACCCTTTTAACCAAACACGGATTATGAAAAAGCTGATTAACAAGCCGGAAGACTTTGTGCGGGAAAGTTTAGAAGGTATGGCAGCGGCTCATTCCGATTTAATTAAACTCAATTATGATCCCGTTTTTGTCTATCGAGCTGACCCATCTATACAGGGTAAAGTAGCAATTATTTCTGGTGGCGGCAGTGGACATGAACCAATGCACGCTGGCTTCGTGGGCAAAGGAATGCTTGATGCAGCTTGTCCTGGAGAGGTTTTTACATCACCTACTCCTGACCAAATGCTAGAAGCAGCCAAACGGGTAGATGCAGGCTCTGGTATCCTTTATATCGTCAACAATTACAGCGGCGATGTGATGAACTTTGAGATGGCAACGGAGTTAGCCCGTGGTGAGGGCATTCGAGTGCTAAATATTTTGATTGATGACGATGTGGCAGTGAAGGATAGCCTCTATACCCAAGGACGCCGGGGTGTGGGAACAACAATACTGGCAGAAAAAATTTGTGGCGCAGCGGCTGAGATTGGGTATGATTTGCCACAAATAGCAAATTTATGTCGCCGAGTAAATATGAATGGGCGGAGTATGGGAATTGCTCTAACATCTTGTACAGTCCCCGCTAATGGAACGCCGACATTTGAATTGGGCGATCGCGAAATTGAATTAGGTATCGGTATCCACGGAGAGCCAGGAATAGAACGCACAGCCATCAAATCAGTAGACGAAATCACCGAAATTTTGACGCGATCGCTGATTGAAGATACAGCATACAGCCGCACACTGCGTGAGTGGGATGAAAACAAGGGAGAATGGGTAGATATAGAACTAATAAATCTCCCATTTGCAAAAGGCGATCGCCTGTTAGCTTTCGTCAATAGTATGGGTGGAACTCCCATTTCTGAACTGTATATTGTTTACCGCAAACTCGCCCAAATCTGCGAACAGCAAGGATTGCAAATTGTGCGAAACTTGATAGGCCCTTACATCACATCTCTAGAAATGCAAGGTTGCTCCATTACCCTGCTGAAGTTAGATGATGAGATGATCCGGCTATGGGATGCACCAGTAAAAACGCCGAGTTGGCGCTGGGGAATTTAACTAATTACGATTTATGAATTAGGTTGATATGGTGAGTCAGGCGCAGATATTAGAATGGTTGCAGGCGTTTGCAACCGAGATAGAGCAGAATAAAGCATATTTGACAGAATTAGATGCTGCGATCGGAGATGCTGACCACGGGATCAATATGGATCGTGGCTTCAAAAAGGCGATCGCTCAGTTACCAACTCTTACAGATAAGGACATCAGCAACATTTTCAAAGCTGTGAGTATGACGTTGATTTCTTCCATTGGCGGTGCAAGTGGCCCTCTTTATGGCACTTGGTTTTTACGAGCCAGTACAGCAGTAGTAGATAAGCAAGAATTAACAGTACAAGATGTGTTAGAGCTACTCCAAGCAGGCTTAGACGGCGTGCTGCAACGTGGCAAAGCGCAACTAGGAGACAAAACAATGGTGGATGTGCTATCTCCGGCTGTGGCGGCTTTTGGGCAGGCTGTAGGGGAAAGTAAGCAGACGGTGGAAGCTATGCAACAAGCTGTAGTAGCAGCCCAAAGGGGGTTGCAGGAAACTATACCAATGCAGGCGAAAAAGGGACGGGCTAGTTATCTCGGCGAGAGGAGTATTGGACATCAAGATCCGGGAGGAACTTCTACTTATTTGATGTTGAAAAGTTTGTTAGGGGTGTTAGAAAGTTCTGGGAAATTTTGAGTTGAAATTTATTGCGGTTCTCGGGTGGGTATCAGTTTCAGAGTCAGAGCGATTGAAGAATTCAGGAATGAGAATCACTCTTCCTGGAGGATTGGAACCGCCCACTTCGTACTAAGCGAGCTTATCGTAGACATCGCCTAAAAATTCCAACTTATCTAATTGACAACAGATATACTCTGGATACGCCATTTACCTCGTTCTCGAATCAAATCATACCGAACTCGCAATTTATCATTAGAAGAGTTTTGAAACTGACCATTTTCATATAGCTGTGTCGCTTCCTTAACCGTAGCTTCCACTGCGGCACGATCTGCAAATAAATCAATTTTCTCTACAGATTCCACCTTCAGACTATGGTCGTACTTGCGGTAGCGGTTGTCTGACCTATCCTGTTGAGCAATCAGCCGCCATTGAGATAAAGCTGAACCAGTTAAAATCTGCTCTAAATTATTAATCTCATGATTGGGCCCTAAAGCTGCGGCTTTAGTAGATAGCCAAGTCCGAATAACTTCCTCTGCCGTTGCATCTGTTATAGAACCATCTAGTGCTTGTGGTTTACTATTTGGATCAGGAATGGCTATTGGTGGTTGATTTATTTGTATAAACAACTGTGAGTCACGCACAGATGGTGTCGGAAAAAATAGATTTTTTAACCATCCAAAAGTTGTTGTGGCTAACACCCAGAAAACTAATATACTCACCAAAGAAATAAACACTCTCCATACCAACCGTGTTTTCCCTTCTATGGTGTTAGCAAAAGTTCTCCGCCGCCGAGGACGACGAGACTGAGGACGATTATCTGGTACACGCTCTCGGCTAGCAGATGGAGTCGGTTTTCTCCTTCTACGCTTTTGGTTATGACCAGGTGCAGCAGTCTTAGCTGAACCATTCAAATGCTGATTAGTATTTCTGCTCATCCGTTCGGCAGTAGGAACATCTGATTTTACACTCCCAAATGAATTCCACATGGGTGGTAATAAATTTGAATATTCGGGTGTTTGTTTTGTTGGTGTTTCTGGCAAATCTGGGTCAGGTGTTCTGCTGTGATTAAATTGCCCTGAAGTCCTAGTTGAATTGTTGGGGAAATCGGGATTATTTGTCTGGAACTGGGGAAAATACTGGGGGTTAATTACAGCCCATTCATTAGTTGTTTCTGCATCAGTTGGCAGTGCTTCTAAATAAGCTTGCACCTGTTGGTTAGCAAAGTAATCTTTTAGGAAAGCTTGCTGGTTTACTAAATCTCGAAAATGGGGAAATACTTCGTGTTGCAACCACTGTTCTGCATATAGACACAGCCCCGGTAACAAATCTGGAGAGTCTTGAGATTTTTCCCGAATAAAAGCTAAAGCTTCGTACTCCTGACTAAGTTCTAAAACACGAGTTGCTTCTTCAGTTTGTCCCAAGAGTAATGCACATAGCGACTGCTCTAAATGTACATCTTGGCGTTTGCCCAGGCGCATGAGCATTTGCCTTGCTTGACGAATTAAAGCGGGTTGCCGTTGAGCAAACCCCCGTGCTATCAAGGCATAAACAGCTAAGTAAGTGGCAACAGCAGAAGGACGTTTGCTTTGGGCTTCAAATAACTTGTGCTGCTCTGCGACTGTTAAGTGGTTGCGTAACTGCTGGATAAATCGCAGAAAGTCGTCTATATTTAAACCAGATTCATCATTGCTCGTGCCATCAATGCCGCCACGATCTTCTAAAAGATTTTGCAATAATTCCAAGCCTTGGCGTCGTTCGGCAGTCTTCTCTTGAGGTAGTGCCAGCAACTCCAAAATTCGATATGGTCGCAATTTGTAAAGATCTGCCTGAATTTCTGCCTGTACACTAGAGAACAACCCTTCGCGTGCTAGCAGTTCTTGACCAGTTTCTAGGGATATGGCGGCATTTTCATAGTGACCTTGCTGCCACTGTTCACGACCTAATTCTAGACAAGCAAGGGCAACAGTGAGAACAACATCTGGATGTTCAGCACTTTCGTGTATTTCTTCGTCTGCTAAATTATTGCCTTTTCTTGCACTTGTAGCACCATTTTTATTTACCAGGTACGGACGACCTAGTTTCAATACAAGTTCGTATTCCCCCAACTCTTGCAAAATTAATAAAGCGCCAACTAATTCGTCTTGGGGAATTTCGATGCCCAGACTCTGGGTGTTAATACCTCTTTTGTGGCTCTCTGTGCGATTTTCCAGTGCTACTGCGGCAGCAGCAAGGTTATCAGGGTCATAAGCGTGGGCAAGATAAAGCTGATCGTAGATACTGCGTTCTTTTGGATCTGATAAAACCACGTAAGCTTCTTCTATGAGTTGTTTACGAGAAGAAATTGCTGCCTGAGAATACTCACGTCGTGGCAATTGTACAATGCGATCGCTGTATGCCTGCCGCAATTGTTCATCACTTGCCGCCAACGGTAGTCCTAAAATTCGGTAGTAATCTAGCGGAATTCGCACAGCCTACTTCCCCTGCACCGTGATCAACATAATTCACCTAGAGCTTTCCAGGCCTGTAAAACTGTGCCATAAAAATGCCGTATAGAATTTACTCTACAAGTGTATATTGCAACAACTTGTTTTGTACCTTCCCGAAATTTTGAGTCACATTCTAGTACTAATTTTTTGCTTTCGCCTAGAAAGCCTCAATTGTTTGTCTTAATTCTTAGTATTTTTGTTTAACACGACTATTATCAGCCTTCGATACCACAAACCACAACTACCGCTTTTAATCACGGCAAAAATGTTGTGGTTGCAAGAATCTATTGATGATTGATTTTTTTGGGACTTTCCCAGTAGGTGGTAACAAAAATACCAATATTGGGAGTTTGACTCTGATAACAGGAGAAAAAAATCATATCATAATTAACCTTCAATTACAATTACCTATTTGGATATATAGACTTTTACTTCCTTTTTTTTAAATTGTTAATGAATATGCAGAAAGCAGCCTATCTTGATTGCTAGTCTATAAAGGGCAATCGTGAGAGAGAAAACCCAAAGCGACAGATATTGTCGTTAGAGTCAAATCCTCACGGGGCATGGGCTGAAAACTTAAAAATCAAAAATTAAAAATTCAGCTATTCCCTAAGACCCTTTTTTGGTGCATAAATAAAGTTTGATTGTTGAGTCTTGGAAACGCTAGCCTGTTAAAAGTTGAGGTGTTATCAGACCAACTTATTTTAAGACTGTAACTTTAAGTTGTACAACAGGGATACTCAAAAATAATGGTTCAAGAGCGTACTTTACCCACATTTAATCCTGCTACTACGCACATTACTAAGGAAGAAGGGTTACGGTTGTATGAGGACATGGTGTTAGGGCGCTTATTTGAAGACAAGTGCGCTGAAATGTACTATAGGGGCAAAATGTTTGGTTTTGTCCATTTGTACAACGGTCAAGAAGCCGTTTGCAGTGGGGTTGTGCAGTCAATGCGACCGGGTGAAGATTTCGTTTGCAGTACCTACCGCGACCACGTTCATGCTCTGAGTGCGGGAGTACCAGCAAAAGAGGTAATGGCAGAATTATTTGGTAAAGCCACAGGTTGCAGCAAAGGGCGCGGTGGTTCCATGCATATGTTTTCTGCCGAACATCGCTTGCTGGGTGGCTATGCTTTTGTGGCTGAGGGAATTCCTGTGGCAGCTGGAGCGGCTTTTCAAAGCAAATACCGCCGCGAAGTACTGGGAGATAAAAATGCTGACCAAGTGACAGCTTGCTTTTTTGGTGACGGTGCAGCTAACAACGGTCAGTTTTTCGAGACGCTAAATATGGCAGCCCTATGGAAACTGCCAATTCTGTTTGTAGTCGAAAATAATAAGTGGGCCATTGGGATGTCTCACGAGCGAGCCACTTCCCAGCCAGAGATTTATAAAAAAGCCAGTGTATTTAACATGGTGGGCGTGGAAGTAGATGGCATGGATGTACTAGCAGTCCGAGCCGTAGCCCAAGAAGCTGTAGCCCGTGCCCGTGCAGGTGAAGGCCCAACATTAATTGAGGCACTTACCTACCGCTTCCGGGGTCACTCCTTAGCAGATCCTGATGAAATGCGAAGCAAAGCTGAGAAAGAATTTTGGTTTGCCCGTGATCCAATTAAGAAGTTGGCAGCTTATTTGGTGGAGCAAAACCTGGCGGATGAGCAAGAAATCAAAGCTATTGACCGTAAAATTCAGGATGTAATCGACGAAGCGGTTAAATTCGCCGAAAGCAGCCCCGAACCAGACCCCAGCGAATTATATCGTTTCGTGTTTGCAGAAGACGAATAAAAAGTTAGGAGTTAGGAGTTAACAATTCTTAACTCCTATACAGACGCGATTAATCGCGTCTCTCCTAACTATCCTAAACTCAGGACTAAATTTGTGTTTACCATTGCAGTTCAACAGCAACAATACAAAACCTACATCCTTTCAGATGAAACCGCTGGTTCTCAACTGGAAGTTGTCCCAGAACGTGGTGGGATCATCACTCGTTGGCGGATACAGGGGCAAGAAATTTTCTATTTAGATACGGAACGCTTTGCTAATCCTGAGTTGAGTGTCAGAGGTGGAAATCCTATTTTGTTTCCGATCTGCGGCAATATACCGGATAATACGTATACTCACAATGGGCAGCAGTATACTCTAAAACAACATGGCTTTGCCCGTGAGCTACCGTGGGAAGTGGCTGACCAAGTTACTCAAGATAAAGTTAGCCTCACCCTCGTCCTCAACAGCAACGAGCAAACACGGGCAGTTTATCCTTTTGACTTTCAAGTGCTGTTTACTTACGAACTTCAAGGTAATACTTTAGAAATTCGCCAGCAGTATAAAAATCTCTCATCCACATCACTGCCCTTTTCTACAGGTTTCCATCCTTATTTTCTAACGGTTGATAAAACTGGGTTAGAGTTTGAAATTCCTTCCCAAAACTATCAAGACCAGATAACCAAAGAAATTCACCCCTTCAATGGTAATTTTGACTTTAGCCGCTATGAAATTGACGTTGCCTTTAAGCAGCTAATCAGTCAATCCGCCGCTGTGACAGACAACAGCCGCAAATTGAAACTGACTCTGGATTATAGCAATGAATATCCGATTTTAGTGTTTTGGACGCTCAAAGGCAAAGATTTCTACTGTCTAGAACCGTGGAGCGCTCCCCGTAACTCCCTGAACACTGGTGAAAACCTGACTGTGTTAGAACCAGGAAGCAGCTACACGGCATCTGTGCGGTTAACAGCGAATTTTTTCTAAAGTCCTTCTAAAGTCCTTTACAAATCTATAAATTTATATGATATGATGGCAAAGTTGCGAAAAGCAAATTAACGGGTCGCTAACTCAACGGTAGAGTACTCGGCTTTTAACCGATTAGTTCCGGGTTCGAATCCCGGGCGACCCATATAAAAGTTTAAGGAATACTCGCTGAAGCTTTTGAGATGAAGGCAGAGGCGAGTTTTATTGTTAGTGAAATTTTGTGAATGCGATCGCACTGGGGAATAAAACACCTGAGAAAGAGCGATCGCCTTTTGCTGAAGATAAAAGAAAGATTACGATTAAGGGAAATTAACTAAGTTGTCAGTGTATTTCAGTGATTTTACGGTTATTTAAGTGCGGGCTGAAGGTGAATAACTGAATTTGAGCTTTTCAACTGGAAGTAACAGATGCAGGTGAATTTTGAGCAAAAAGCTTTTATTTCCTTAGCAGGTCTGGAAACTAAGAACTTACCGGCAAAGCAAATACGATTACAGGGTTTGTCTGGGAGCGATCGCGACTTTTGGCACTTATGGGAGCAGTATCAAGATTATCTTTACAGTCGCTGCTTACAGTGGATGGGAGGTAATCGTCATGATGCCGAAGACTTGTTCAGCCTGGCAATGCTCAAAGCCTGGAATCAATGGCCAAACTATGTCAATAAAATCACCAAGCCCAGGGCTTGGTTGAGCCAACTCATCCACAACCTCTGCATGGATCTACATCGAGAACGTAAACGAGAGGCACAAAGGATCAAAAATGTTGAGGACATTCAATTTAGAGATCACGCAGTAGTTACTTCCAGGCTTGAATCTCCTGAGTCAGAAATGTTTGGTCATGAACTGAGGGCATACCTCTGCCATAGAATTGAGTCCTTACCCACGAGACTGCGCGAACCTTTTATCCTTCGCTACTGCCAAGAAAAGTCTTACAGAGACATTGCCAAGCAACTCGCCCTCTGTGAAGACAACGTTTACAAACGGGTTCAACAGGCGCGAACTATTCTGCAAAAGCAGTTAAGCAAATATCTGGCCGGGGAAGATGACACTTCCCTAGATTCCTTCCCACCCCGATTCAAATGGGTGGTTCCGATGGTGGAACCTAAACCTGATCAAAGGGTGATATCTGACTGGGAAGTGCCGATAACAACAAGCATCGAAGAAATTAATTACAAAGTAACCGTTACATGTCTGGAAACCTTGCAACATACTTGGTACAGTTCCCCCAGCCTTCTGGGGTGGAGATGAATGTTCATCTGGTTTTAGACGAAAAGCCAACTAGGCAAGATCAGAAGTTAAAAACATTAAGTAAGTACATCCAGAAGTATCCCCAAGGATGGAAAAAACGATTAGAATTAGCTGATTTGCTGTACACAATGGGAAGCTGGGAGCAGGCGATCGCAGAGTATCGCCAAGTGATTGAGCGATCGCCTCAATTGCTCAATGTGCGGCTGCAACTGGGGAAAATCTTACAAATGATGAAACGAGAGGCAGAGGCTATAGAGGTATATGGGAGCGCCTTACCACTGTCCAGTAATAGAGCAACTCAGCACCACATAGGCGGATTAATTGCTGTCTGTAAAGGTGACACTCAAAAAGCAATCAGAGCTTTTGATTCTGCGGCTGACCTAGAACCTGACAAAATAGTTCACTGGTTGGCATTGGGACAAGTGCAGAAGGGGAGAGAAAATCCGATTGGGGCTTTACGAGCCTTTTCACGGGTTTTGTCACTCAACTCAGATGATATTGTGGCTTTGATTCACAGCTATGATGCACTGATGATAATGGGGGACTTTCAAGAAGCTAGGCAGAAGTTGAGTAGAGCTATCGCCTTAGCTCCCGATGATTTCCAGGTACTCCAACGACAGTTAGATCAGCGTTGCGGGATGAGATTGGTATCCGGTGAACAAGGGAAGCAGACTAAAAAGCTGATTGGTTCTGTGCTGCGACAGGCTCCTCATGCAGCGGAAGCTTACAAATCACTGGCGTATTATCACCTTTATCGGGGAGATTGGGCGCAAGGGGTAGGGGTGTTAGCAGAGTTTGCCGAGCAACACCCGAATAACCCAAGTGGTTGGTATTACTATGGACAGTGCTTGTTCCACAGGGGGGAATATCAGGCGGCGGCTGAGATGATGCTGAAAGCTTATGGTTTGTATCCCAATGATTGTGAAATCTATCGGGCGTTGTGCGAGATTTTGCCTGTTGCTGGGCGACTAGAAGAATTACAACCTCTATTAGAAAAGATGCTTGAGCGTTTTCCTGAACGGTGGAGTCTTTGGGCGACGGTGGGGCGAGTACTGGTGGAAAGCTTTCAAGAGATTGAACGAGGATGTAGTTTCTCTGCCAAGGGAATGCAACTTCAACCCCAATTAGCTGATGCTTGGTTTGGTCATGGGCGGGTGTTGGCTTTAGCGCTTAAATATCAAGAAGCGGTGGCGGCTTTGGAAAAAGGATGGCAGTTTTTGTTAGCAGCGGCAGATGATCTGCAATCTGCGCCTGCTGCGGTGTGGCTGGGAGAAAGTTACCGAGGGCTGGGAGATGATGGGGTTAGTCGGCGGTGGTGGGAAGAGGCTTGTGTGCGAAGTCAGGATTTGAGGTCGTTTAACTGGGCTACAGCTGATTACTGGAAAGGGAGAGCGTTGGATGGGTTGGGGGATACTTTAGGGGCGATAAAGGCTTATCAAAGTGCCTTGAATTTGCAGTTGTTTTATCCGGCTCGTGGGGAAGTTAAGGAAGCTTTGATCCGGTTGCAAGCGATGGTGCAGAAGGGTTCTCATGCTTGAGTCTGGTTTTATCCGGTGGATTTATTTAGAGAAAAAACGCCTCTAACTCGAAAAATTCCAAAATCGACCAGTGGAAACGTCTTATAGATGTGAAGAACAAAAAAAGGCATTCAGATGCTTATTAACAGAGTGCCCTTCTGAACACAACACCAAACACAAGAGGCCAAGAAACTTATGACAAAGCTAAAAGTCGAATTAGTTGACGTTTATTGCCGAGATACCGAAGATGTAACCGGTGCTGACGATTTTTATCTCATCGGTGGTTTGGTTGGAGGACAAACCACCAAGGCAATTCTGACAACTCCGATTAAAATCAATGATAAGCAAAAGAAATCTTTCAAACCAGACCAAACTGTTTTATTTGAGGGCGAAATCCCACAAGGGCAAAGCATCAAAGGCGGACTAAAGGCTTACGACGAAGATGCTGCAAAAGACTGGGCTAAGTACGGTGAGACAGTTAAAAAGATTAGTAGTGCTATTTCAGGTGCTATAGCAGCAACAGGTCCACAAGGAGCTGTTGCGGGAACGATACTTTCAGCAGCTACAACCGCGGCAAGCTGGATCGGTTCTTTGGATAAAGATGATTTACTCGGTACTACCGAATTAGAAATTTCCTCCACAGGACCCTCGCATGAAGAGCGAGCCTGGGTAATATCCAAAAAAAGCGGTACGGGCTGGTCTACCTGGGACTACACACTTACCTATCGTATTAGCCGTTCCTAGAGGACTGATTAATTACAGTATGAGCGCCTGATCTGGGAAGGGGCGTTAGCAAGAAAGCTTACGCACCTTCTTAGGTGTCTGTGCGATGTCTACGATGGTCACTGAGCTTGTCGTACCCCGTAGGGGAAGCAAGCTACGCGCAGCGTCTCGTAGAGAAGTGCGGGCTGTTTGGCGTCGCGTCTTTGTTAAGCATTTGAATTGAGACAGCTTTGAAGATGTAAAGCGATCGCTAATCTTTGCCTTTGCCAGTGCGATCGGTTAACAACACTATACTGATTTTTGATTGTAAAAAGAGCGATCGTGTAGGGCGATCGCTCTTTTAATTGCAGTCAGTGCGATCGCCACTTTATGATAAAATTTTGCTAATTCCGTAGGCTACGCTTAATCTAATCCCAAATGCAATATTTAGGGAAAAACACCCTTACAGCATTTGTCAAAAGTTAGTATCTTTAGGTTGAAGCGATCGCTTTGAGATGACCATTTTGGATACCGGGCTACCAAAACTACTAGTTGCAGGGTAGCTAAATGTACAGCAATACACAGCAAGTATGGGGCATAGTACAGTAGTATAGAGCAAGTATAGGGCGTATTTATAGTAACTATGGCGTAAAGTTTTTCAACATAGACACACCACACTAGTTATAATTTCCTATAAGTTGAAAAAACTCTTAAGATTTAGCGTGATTATTACGCTTCTTTCACACCGACTAGCTGACAACCACATTAGGAGGACTATCTATGGCGCTTGTACCACTGCGGCTGCTGTTGGATCACGCAGCTGAAAACGGTTACGGCATCCCAGCTTTCAACGTTAACAATTTGGAGCAGATTCAGGCGATCATGAAGGCTGCTGTCGAGACAGATAGCCCCGTAATTTTGCAAGCTTCACGCGGCGCTCGTAATTATGCAGGAGAAAACTTTCTCCGCCACCTGATTTTGGCAGCCGTAGAAACCTATCCTCAGATTCCCATTGTCATGCACCAAGATCATGGTAATGCGCCTGCTACCTGCTACTCAGCAATTAAGAACAACTTCACCAGCGTGATGATGGATGGTTCTTTAGAAGCTGATGCGAAGACCCCCGCTAGCTTCGAGTACAACGTCAATGTTACCCGCGAAGTTGTAAATGTAGCTCATGCTTTGGGTGTCAGCGTTGAAGGTGAACTCGGTTGTTTGGGTTCTCTAGAAACTGGTGCTGGTGAAGCTGAAGATGGTCACGGGTTTGAAGGTACACTTGACCACTCTCAACTGTTAACTGACCCCGATGAAGCTGTTGACTTCGTAGAAGCAACCCAAGTAGATGCTTTGGCAGTTGCCATTGGCACTAGCCACGGTGCTTACAAGTTTACCCGCAAGCCGACTGGGGAAATTTTGGCAATCAGCCGCATTGAAGAAATTCACCGCCGTCTGCCTAACACCCACTTGGTAATGCACGGTTCTTCTTCTGTACCTGAAGATTTACTTGCACTGATTAACCAGTATGGTGGTGCAATTCCTGAAACCTACGGTGTACCTGTAGAAGAGATCCAAAAAGGTATTAAGAGTGGTGTACGTAAAGTAAACATCGACACCGACAACCGTTTGGCTATTACTGCTGCTGTCCGGGAAGCTTTGGCTAAAAAACCAGAGGAGTTTGACCCCCGTCACTTCCTCAAGCCTTCTATTACATATATGCAGAAGGTTTGTACTGAACGCTATCAGCAATTTGGTACTGCTGGCAACGCAAGCAAGATCAAGCAAATTTCTTTGGAAGATTTTGCTACTAAGTATGCTAAAGGTGAACTCAACGTTGTTACCAAGTCAGCTGCTAAAGTTTAATTTTGACAACGAATAAATAGGGGCACAGTGCTGCTATGCTCCTAAAAGACTGAGGATTCTTAATATCGGCATAAACCGGGTGGTTACCCGGTTTTTTGTTTTATTCCCAGGTAATGGGCATTGGTTATTTCCCCCCTGCTCCCCTGGTTACTGAGCGACCTGTCCTGAGCTTGCCCTGAGCGGCGTCGTAAAGCCTGCGGCATAGCTTCGCTTAAGGCGCAGCCTCTCGTAGAGAAGGGCGCAGCCGAAGTATTGCCTTGAGCATACCCCTATGGGGATCTTGCTAGCAAGAGCATCTCCAAGAGTTGCCGAAAGGAGCCGTTCGCGCAGCGTCGCGTAGGGAAGGAAGTCGAAGTATGCTTCCTCATCCGCCTTCTAGCACCTAAAATACTCGATGTTGTAAAGAGGGCATTTGACGGCGGACTTGTTCGAGCCTAGTGGGCTTGATTTGTGCGATCGCAATTCCCGGCTTTTCCCCAGCATCGGCTAAAATTACGCCCCAAGGGTCGATAATGACGGCGTGTCCGTGGGTTAGACGGCGGGCGTAGTTATTGCCTGCTTGGGCAGGAGCAATGACGTAAGCGGTATTTTCGATAGCTCTGGCTTGTAGTAGTACTTGCCAGTGGTCTTTGCCAGTAAAGGCGGTAAAGGCAGCGGGAATAAAGATAACATCAGCTCCCTTATCTGCTAGATGACGGTACAGTTCAGGGAAGCGGACATCATAACAAATAGAAAGTCCTAAATTACCGAGTTTTTCTGAGAAATAGACGGGGGGTAGTTGCGTGCCAGCCACAACAGTGCTGGATTCACGATAGGTGTTCCCGTCAGGGACATCAACATCAAATAGATGTACTTTATAGTAGCGGGCAAGTTCTTGACCGTTCGGGTCGATAAGTAGAGTGGTGTTATAAACTTTGCCTGTATTGTCTACAGGAAGTGGAAAGCTGCCGCCCAAGATTGTAATTTGAAAGCGTTGAGCCATTTTTTTCAGAAATTTTTCACTTTCAAGAGCGATCGCATCCCCTTGGGCGAGTTTGTCTTTTTCTTCTCCCATATAGGAAAAGTTTTCTGGCAAACCTACCAATTCAGCACCTTGACGCACGGCAAGCTCGATTAATTCTTCTGCCTGGGCCAAATTTTTCTGTAAATCTGGCACACTGGTCAATTGAATAGCGGCGGCTAAATAAGATTTCATAGGTTCAACAACGAACAGTTGATTTATGGAAGATAGATTATCAAAATATATCGCTAGTTAAACATTTGTGGAATTTAATTAGAAATGTGTTAGCGAAGATTTTCTTTAATAGACTTGTTTTATTGCTGATCTTAATATTCCTCTGGATTCTAGCAAACTGATCAAGATTAAGATTAGGTTGTGATTAAACCCTGATCAAAACTACCCGCTGTGGATATTCCTATTCTCATTCAAACATTTATCGCTGTGTTTGTCCTGGCAGATGCTGTGGGCAATATACCAATTGTTTTAGTTTTGACTAAGGGCATGATGCCAGACCAAAGAAACAAAGTTATAGATAAAGCAATTATCATTGCGATCGCAGTTCTTTTGCTATTTGCCTTTGCAGGGCAAGTAATTTTAAATTATTTGGAAATCAGTATCGGCTCTTTGCGAATAGCAGGAGGACTATTGTTGCTGTTAATTGCTTTGCAAATGCTGCGGGGAGAATTAGATCAGCCGATTATTGAGGAAGGACGCGATGTCGCAATTACTCCACTAGCTTTACCACTGCTAGCGGGACCGGGGACTTTGACAACGGTGATGTTGCTGATGTCGAAATCACAGAGTCCGCATATTGCTGTGGCGGTGGGTATCTTAGGGGCGATGTTTATCACTTGGTTGATTTTGCGTTTAGCAAATCTGATCGACCAGTGGATTGGTGCAGAAGGTGGAATAATTGTGACTCAACTTTTGGGTTTTTTGTTGGCGGCGCTAGCAGTGGAAATTGGTAGTACGGGAATTAGGGAGTTGTTTTTGAGCTAGAAAACTCCTAAAATTATTCGCGATCGCAAACTGTATAGAAATGTAAATAAGTTTGAAAGACGAGAAATTCGCGCCTCTCAAACTTGTTTATAAAAATTAACCTAAACTTAGAACAACATGGATAACTCAAGAGGATTTTATTGCCGATTGAGTTTCAAAGATACTTTTCGAGGGTGGAAGCTAATGTAGTTTTAGGCACAGCGCCCACCACCATATCCACTTTTTGTCCACCCTTAAAAATCATTAATGTGGGAATGCTGCGGATGCCGTATTGACTAGCAACATTAGGATTTTCATCTGTATTGACTTTTACGACCTTAATTTGACCTTTGTACTGTTCGGAGATTTCATCGACAACAGGAGCTACCATACGGCATGGTCCGCACCAGGGTGCCCAAAAGTCAACTAAAACTGGTACATCGCTGTCGAGTACTTCTTGCTTGAAACTAGAATCGGTAACTTGTGCGGCTGTTGACATGCCTAAAACCTTCGCCAATAATATCTGAACTTGGTGAAAATTCTACCATAGCAAAAACCTCAGCTTGGAAGTGCGAGGATGTACATTTGCAAAGAAGCTCTAGAATTTATTTATAAACATAAGGAACCGCCCGAACAGTAGTCCGGGCGGAGTGTGGTGTGAGGAGTGAACGGAAACATGCGTCTCCGCTATTTCTATTGTAGGCGACATATCGGATTTTTCCAGCAATTGTTTAGGGGCCTGGAAAAATTTATTCCAAAATTAGGTATTGGGCACTTGTACATTGGGCATTTATTATTTCTTCCCCATCTCCTTCATCTCCCTACTCCCTACTCCTTTATTTCCCCATACCTAATTGTTGAGCTTTTTGATAAACTTTACCCTCAGTTAATAAAGAAGGCGCAATCACAACTTCCACTTGTTGCATTTCTTTAATATTTTTAGCTCCTAAGGTGCCCATACTCGTCTTTAAGGCTCCTAAAAGATTGTGAGTGCCATCATCTAGTCCTGCTGGCCCAACGAGTATTTGCTCTAGGCTACCAGTGGTGGCAACACGAATGCGGGTGCCACGAGGCAAGACTGGGCTGGGAGTCGCCATACCCCAATGATAACCTCGTCCTGGGGCTTCGGCGGCTCTGGCAAAGGGGGAACCAATCATCACACCATCAGCACCACAGGCGATGCATTTACAAATGTCGCCACCGGTGATTAAACCGCCATCAGCGATGACGGGGATATAGTTGCCAGTTTCCTTGTAGTAATCATCTCGTGCCGCAGCACAATCAGCGATCGCAGTTGCCTGTGGCACACCCACACCCAACACGCCACGAGACGTACAAGCAGCACCAGGCCCAATTCCCACCAGTACCCCAGCCGCCCCAGCTTTCAACAAATTCAACGTGACTTCGTAAGTCACGCAATTCCCCAATACTACGGGGATAGGCATGGAACGGCAAAATTCTGCTAAATCAAGTGGTACTAAAGACTCTGGTGACAAATGTGCAGTAGAAACTACCGTAGCTTGGACAAAAAATAAATCTGCCCCAGCTTTTGCCACCGCCTCACCGTATTTACTTGCACCGGCTGGAGTTGCACTCACCGCCGCAATACCACCTTGTTGTTTAATTTCCTGAATACGTTGTTCAATTAATTCCGGCTTTATTGGTTCGGCATAGAGTTCTTGCATCAAGGCAACAAATTCATCTTTCCCCACAGAGGCAATCCGATCTAATATTGGCTCTGGGTCAGCATAGCGAGTTTGAATCCCCTCTAAATTGAGGACACCTAATGCTCCTAACTGTGACAAACGTACAGCCATGCGAACATCTACTACGCTATCCATTGCACTGGCAATTATCGGGATTTCTCGCTCAATATTGCCAATACGCCACTTAGTATCTGCCAAACTGGGGTCTAGTGTTCTGTTACCGGGGGCTAGAGCAATTTCATCTATTCCGTAAGCTCTGTGAGCTGTTTTTCCCCGCCCAAGTTGAATTTCCACGCTTTAACTTTTCTCAAATCTGTTTAAGCTAGGGTATCAAATTGTGAGATAGATTGGGACGTTTTTTTTCCGAACTACACAGATAAATTCGAGTTACCCAAGCCGTCGCTCAAAACTTTGGTGGACGCAAAGTATGCACCAAGGAAGCAAATGAGCAAAAGTTGTTAATTGGTTTGAAGGTTAGTGTTGTTTGAAGGTTACTGTTGCGCTAGTTTTTCGATAATTGGACTTTGATGTGTCTGTTATTACTAAGTTAATGTCAAGATGATTGGCATTAGTTCTCTTAATTTCCCTGTATTGACTAAGGTCAAGCTCATACAAATTCTTATAAATGATTCCAAATTGGAATAGTTTGTATTGTTTCAAATCGATAAACCTTCTGAATATGAAGATTTTCAATTCCATTATCCAAAATCGTTTGACTGAGCGACTTGTAACGACTTGTACTGAGCTTGTCCTGAGCTTGCCCTGAGCGGCGTCGTTGGCGCAGCCTCTCCAAGAGTTGTAGCGAAGTCGAGGTAAGCCAAAGTCCAAAATCCAAAATTGGTTTGATTTATCGTTTATTTTTAGCTGCATCCACACCAGTGTAACCAGTGGCTAACCAAAGTATCGCTCTGGCTCCATCGCGAATAGATTTTTCGATAGATTCAGGAGGTTTTTCGGAAGGAACTGGCACTGGTTTTAAATAAATACCCCGACTACCCAAAATAATTTCGCCGATGACACAAGCCCGGCGCATATGGAAGTCTGAAGTAATCAAATAAACGCTTTTAATGCCGCGAGCTTGCAAATCATCCACCAACGTAGTAAAATTGGTAACGGTATCTACAGCTTCATAGTCCAAGTGTAAACGTTTGGGATCAACACCAGCTTTGGTAAACACTCGTTGGGTGAATCTAGGTGGACTACCTCCAGTAATCCAAATTGGTATATTTGGATGCTCTCGAACAAATTTTGCTGTAAACTTCTCTCGCTCTAAATGTCTCGTTGAACCACCTAACACTACAACTGCTTGCGGCTGTACAAATTGGTTTTGTACTTCTTTGTATCCCCACCAGATAATTAAGGGTAGGACAAAAGCCATAAAACGAAAATATTTACCTGTAAAGAGTAGCTTATTCAAGGCTGGATAACTTTATTTACTGAGTCCCTAATTTTCTCTGGCTAGAAAAAAACAACAATTGATATGTAGAGTAGCAAACTCCTCAAAAATCTGCCCAAATTTATATTTGAATGGTTTTCATGTTACAGCGCGATTAAGCGTGCTTGAAGTTTTCCTCTAATTGATGGATTATCCTAACCTGTATCGGACAATCTATCAAAGGGTTGTAGCAGCTTGTTGGAGAACCCCATTTAGTGGTACATTGTATTTTTTTAACCGCCCACTGTTGCAAAACCCAAAGTTACAACTCATTCCTTGGCTGTTCGAGCATCAGCGCTCTATGGGCTTGCTTAAAGCTGTTCTGTCAACGACACCGATGCAACGCTGCAAGGTCTCTTGACATTCTGGGCTGATGCTTTAACTTGATACCAATCGCGAGATACTCCGAAGTTCTGAGTGCTGGAAGCCGGCGCTTAACTTCTCTCCATCCCACAAGAAATAGTTGGATATTTTTTTACTTAGAACTCCCTAACTAAAAACAACTTTGTTAGGAGACATTACCCTTAGAAAATGAAAATATAATTAGCATCTATTCTACTCACTAGTTGCTGCTTCCAGCCAGACTTCCACATCATCTGCTAATAACTTCTGTGCAGCCTCCAGCATTGATGTTGCTATGTCTTTGAGGTCTTCGCGGTTGTTCAAGTAAGTTTTCAACGCTTCCATTGGGTCGATGCTGCTACTTGCACTCAATTCAGGAATCCGGGGTCGAGCTAATTGACTGACTAATTCTGCTTGAATGGTGTAGGTATGAGCGGCACTTAAAGCAGTATGTAGAGAAGAACTGTCAATTAAATCCATCTGTTCAGAGCGGAGTTTGTAAATTAGCCGCACTACTGCATCTTGAATATCATATTTGGCGATCGCTTTCATTAATACTGCCTGGGGATCATCTGCTTTCGAGACATCCACTTCAATGGTGCGGAAAGTCCGAACTGTTAAGGGACAAAATTCCCACTCAGCGCTCCCCCGCTCCAGTTCTAACATCACATAGCCTTTGTCTTCTTTTTCTTCACTAAAATCCACCCGCTCAATACTCCCTGGATAAATCACCGGCGGGTTGTTGGATTTATTCAGATTTTGGTGGCGGTGGACATGTCCCAACGCTACATAATCAAAACAAGGTCGCGTCAGCAAAGATAGGGGTAGAGTAAAGCCTTTACCTACTGCCAAAAAGCGTTCTGCGCCCAAGGTAGCATTGTCAGACATCAAGTGAGCCAGAAGGACAGTTGGCACATCAGGGTCAAGACGGCGAATTTCCCCTTCCAAGACAACTCTCAGGCGTTCCGTTAACAGTTGGTTGACTTCTGCCAAACACAAACCTTCAGTCTCTTGGCGAGTCATCAAGGTGGAACGAGTTAGCCAAGGGAGGGTGATTACTTGCACTTTGCCATTGCGGGTTTCGATGCGGTGAGTTGTTAATGTATCACCAACAACAAATCCTGGCACTCCCAAAGTCCGGTAAATATTTAAACTCGCTCCTCCCTGTCCTTGGGAATGTTGGTCATGGTTACCTACCAACAGCACTGTTGGAATATTGGCATCCATGAGACGGCGAAACTGGCTGGCAAAAGCTTGTTGTATATAGGGCGGTGGTGTAGCATCCGGGAAAGCGTCACCACCAAATATCACCATATCGACAGCATCTATCAGCGCTCTGTCAATACATATAGATAGGGTGTTGACAAAATCCTCCAACCGTGTATTTAATCCAGTCACAGGATTAATTCGTCCGTGGGAAAAGCCGCTTCCCATGTGGATGTCGGAGAGGTGGAGGATTTTGATCATATTTGTCCTTTGTTCTTTGTCTACATATTAATGACAAATAGCTATTGAGAACTGTCTAAATGTCTAAAACTTACCAATGACTCGTCAATCAATTTTGGATTTTGGATTTTGGATTGACCCCGGCAAGATTGGGTATGGGGCAAGCCGAATTTTAAATTGAGAATTTTGGATTTGTTCCGCCCACGTTAGCGCAGCGGGACGTTCGCGTTAGCGTCTCTAAGAATTGTCCGGGGCGGGGCATGAACCAAAAAATCTTTTATCTAAAATCTAAAATTCGTAGTCAATATTCTAAGTCTTTACCCTGCTTTAATTGTATACTTTACAGCATTAATTTTATAAAATTTAGACAAAAATCTCCACTTTATGAAAAACTTTACTTAAAACTTAAAGTAAACTTAAGAACATCTAAATTGCATAATCGAATTAAATCAAACTCTTGTGGGTGGGCCGAAAAGCCCGTGCTAATTATGCTTTGGTTTTTGTGGAACAGCTGATCAAAAAAAAGCCTGTTTTGATTAACTTCTAGTAATCGGAAGCGAATGAGTAACCGCATAAATCCTGCAATTCAGCAAAAAATCAAGGATTGGAGGGATAAACTTGCTGGTTCAAGTAACAGTAACCCACTACTTGACTTCCGAAAGAGCAAAAAGCCAAAAAAATTGACGTTGTTACACCACCTTTAATCTTATTTAATAACCTCGCTGGATATGAATCTGAATCAATTTCCTTTAAGGAGTTGAGAACTAACCAAGTCTAACTCAGGTTTATGCAATGCTTTTGGTAACACCTCCGGTGTACGCAATCTTAATTATCAGTTAATTGCGGCGTGAATGTGACAGTTCTATTGAGCGTAGACGCTTCTTCGGCTTGTCGTCAGACATCGCTATTAGTAGTTTTTGCCTGATAGCGATACCACCACATCACAAAACCAGTAACAAACAGGATTAGCGGTGCAAGTCCCACAAAGACGTAGAGAATACGTGTTGGTAAGCCACCAAAAGTACCAAAATGCAATGGTATAAATGAGTCTAAAACTTTGTCGCCCAGAGATTTCTTGAGTGCATCTTCGATCTGAATAGTCTTACCTGTGTATTGGTCTAGGTACACACCTGAACGACCTAAGATTGCCTCTTCATGAGAATATTTCTTACGTATATAGATAGCTGCTTCCGGGGTTTGAGGTAAATAAACAGCAGTGGTAACGGTATTTGGTAGGGCGGCATCTGCTTTTTGCAGCAATTGTGTTAGGCTTAACGCCGTTGAGCCAGCAATGGGTTGGGAAACCGGGTCAGGTGGATTAGGAGTGAAAGTAATCGCATAAATAATCGGTGTAACGAAGCCTCTAAAATTCAAATAGAATCCAGTAAAACCTGTTAGTGCCAGAAACACAGCGGCAATAATCCCTGCTACTTTATGAATATCAAAGTTGACTCGTTTGGGATGTGCATTTTTCCATTTGATCTTAAAACCAGAAATGAGTTTTCTCCATCCAGACCAGAGGATGATACCTGTAATACTGAGGATAAAGAGTAATAGTGCGGCTACCCCCATTATTTGGGTTCCAGTTTCGCCAGCAAGCAGTTGTTCATGTAGTTCAAGGGTGAATGTCGTGAATGTGCGATCGCTAACACGGCTGCCCATAATTGCACCACTGTAGGGATTGACATAGACTTCTATGGTTTCGCCTTGTGGGGGTTCGAGGTTGAGTTGATAAGGAGCATCTGGTTCTTTTGGTGTGTAGATGGTTTGAACTTTGAGTTCTGGCACTTTGCTGTATGCTGCCTTAACAGTATCTAGTACTGACTCAATGGAAACTCGTTGTTCAGAGGGGATGACGTGTCCAATTTGACGAGTGAGCAGAAACTCATCGATTTCAGGAGTAAATACTAGCAAGCTACCTGTTAAGCCAACGATGATTAACAGTACTCCCACGACTAAGCCAATATAGCGATGTAATTTGAATACAAAATTGCGAACTGTTTTGGCGTTCATGGTAGAGTTTCCCGGTGTTCTTCTATGATTGAAGTGGAATGTTCATTTGAGGGGTCTTCCTTGATGCAACTGGAAGAGTATTTCAACGTGCTTGCACCCGATGACATCCGACTCAAAGGAACCCGCATTGGGATTGAGAGCATTCTTTACGAGTACATCTATCGCTGCAAAACACCAGAAGAAATTGCCGAACAATTTCATACGGTGACTTTGGAACAGGTTTACGCCACGATTTTGTATTACTTGCATCATCGGTCAGAGGTTGATGTGTATCTGGCAGATTGGTTGGAATTTTCTCGAACCATGCGCGAACAACAGCAGCGAAATCCTTCTCCTGCCAGGATGAGGTTTCGGCGGATGCAGGAAGAAAATGCTCCCAAGCAGTTACAGGAAAGCTAATGGCAATCCGGTATCTATTGGATGAACATCTCAATCCGGCATATCGTTCCCAACTTGTACGGCGTGAACCTGAGTTGGTTGTGCGGATTATTGGGGATTTAGATGCACCCCCTAAAGCCACCCTAGATCCAGAGATTTTGATTTGGTGCCAAACCAATGGATTTATATTGGTGACGAACAACCGTAAGTCGATGCCAGGACATTTGGCCAACCATTTAGCTTCAGGTTGCCATGTTCCCGGAATTTTCACGATTGATACAAACCAAAGCATTGGGCAAACCGTTGAAGAATTGATTACTATTGCGGGAACTTAGTTTGAGGATGAATACCAGGATCGAATTGAATATCTACCCCTGACCTGATAGCGCATTCTTTACTCCTTTACCCCTTTACCCCCTTACTCCTCACTTCTCCTAAAACTGCCACGAAATCGTGCCCTGCACGACTAACGGATCGCCATAGTAAACATTCAACTGGTTCCGAATAGATTCAAAATAGTCTACGTCAAACAAATTCTTGAAATTAATCGCTGCCCGGAATCTGTCTTGTTTATAGAAAATGGCAGCATCGGTGCGGAGATAACTGGGCAAAGTGTAAGTATTGTCTGGATCTGCTTGTCTATCGCCAACGAAAAACACTCCGGCACCCACGCCAAATCCTTTTAGAGCACCCGATTGAATTTCATAGGAAGTCCAGATGTTGAAGCTATGTTTGGGAACATTGGTCGGTATGTTACCTACCACACTAGGATTGGTGTCTTTGGTAACTTCTATATCCGTGTAAGCGTAGCCCGCAATCACGTTCCATCCTGGGGAAATTTCACCACCAATGCTGAATTCAACCCCCTTGCTGCGTTGCTCACCTGTTTGGATGGAGTAGCCTAGATGAGCTGGCTCTGGATCATCCGTTAAGACATTGGAGAGTGTCAGGTCGTAGTAGGCAAGGGTCGCAGAAAGTCTATTGTTGATATCTCCTTTGATGCCAACTTCATAGGAAGTGCCGTACTGTGGGTCAAATAGACTGCCATCAAAGGCGGTTCCACTGTTTGGCGTAAAGGCACGACTGTCGCTGGCATACAACGAAATTGCTGGAATCGGTTGATAGACAAGACCAACACGGGGACTAAAGGCATGATCAGATTGCGTTTGTCCCGTTATATTACCCTGATCATCATCCCCTGAGCTTTGGTTGAGTGTATCAAACCGCAAACCCAATAGCAGTTTCAGATTATCAGCCAGTGTCACCTGATCTTGAACATAAATACCTAGTGTATCTGACGATTGGAAATTCCGATCAATCGCAACATCACCGAATGGCTGGCTACCGTACACCGGGTTGAACAGATCAAGGGCAGCAATTTGGGGGTCATTATTGCTGGTAGTACTGTTTAGCCTGGTGAGATTAAAACCTGCAACCAATTGATGCCCAATGCTGCCGGTAGCAAACTTACCCACCACATACGTGTCAAGATTATAGACACTGTCGTCATTAACACCGTAGCTGTAGAATCTAGTTAGAGTATGCTTATCGTCCTCTAAGGTGTCGGCACCGACATCATTTTTGTACCGTTGAGCCGATGTAAATGCAAAAGCGTTACGTAGCTGCCAGTTATCATTAAAGCGATGTTCGAGATCGTACCCAACACGAAGGGTACTTTGATCGATTGTACCAAACGGCTCCGATACGTTGCGATCGCGCGGTATTTTGCCATTGGGATTGAGTAGGACACTCCCCTCAGCGGGAAGCCCCTGCTGACCAGACTTTTTGGGTCGAACCTGATATTCGCCGGAGAATGTAATCTTGGTGCGATCGCTAATTTGCCAGGAGAGCACAGGGGCTACAAAGTATTTTTGTTCATCATAGAAGTCAAGGAAACCTTCTGTTGTCTGAGCCGCAAGGTTAAGACGATACAACACCGTCTTGTTGGGATTGAGGGGACCTGTCAGGTCTATGACACCGCGATAGAAATTGAAGCTGCCAGCAGAGACTTCTGCCGCGTAGTATGGTTCACTCAGGGGTTGTTTGGTGACATAGTTAATCACCCCTCCCAAGGAACCCTGACCATAGAGAACCGAGGCAGGTCCTTTGAGCACTTCAATCCGTTCGATATCAGCCGTATCACTTTGATAGATATTATTACTGTCTCTCAACCCGTTTCTCAGGATATCACCACCAGCCAGCACCAAAGCCTCGGATCACAGGTTGATCAAAACTTCCACGGGTTGATGAATTAGCTCCTTGGGCTACACCGGGTACATTTCTGAGGGCTTCAGCCAGGTTCCTCACCTGCTGATCTTCTAGCACTTGCCGGCGTACCACCTGAATCGACTGGGGAATGTCACGCAAGGGCGTATCAGTTTTAGTAGCAGTTGAGCCATCTGTGACGCGATACCCATCTTGTTCACCCGTCACCACCAACTCAATTGGCTGATCACCAGATGCTGATGGTTGAGTTGGCTGTGTCTGGTTTTGTGGCTGCTGTGTTTGGGGCGTTTGGGGTGGCTGTTGTGGAGAAGTCGCCGTTGCAGCAGTTGATATACCAAAAACCAGCCCGGCATTATCATCAAATAACTCAACCGTAGGCATAGCTGCAACACCCACCACCGTGACTCGCACAGTATTTGCATCAATATTCGTTACTGTTATCTGAGTAATTCCCGCAAGCGGTTTCTCCGAACGAAATGTGAAAGCATTGCCATCAGCTAAACGTAACTGCACACCTGACACATCTGCGATAAAATTATTACCAACACTGCGATTTGTAACTTGCAGCTGAGTACCAATAGATGTCTCTAAAATCACCTCCACGCCTTTGTCAGTGGGATTGGCTTTCACAGACGTTATTGGTATAACTTCATCCTCCTGTTTCTCTCCTTGGTTCAGTGTTTGTACTAGTAATAGTTGGGCGTTGGTGATTGGGGTTTTGAAGTCGCTCAATTGCCGAATTTTTCGCTCCCCCCAATCCCTTTTCAAAAGCAAGACTTTTTTGCCCTGCTTTTCCCCCTTTCTAAAGCTCCTGCCAAGATATGAAGCTTTTACTTGTTGATTGAAACTCTCAATACCTTTTTGGGACAATTGATCTCGATTCTCCAGTATCGCCTCTGCCCAAGCAGCTTGAGTTACTAGGGTGCTGATAATTCCGACTACACTTGCTGCAAGCATAAAACAGATATTATGCCAATTTTTCATCCCACTCCTCACACAGTTTTGATTCAAAACCTTATTGCAGATATTTATTAATTGCAATGAAGCATAGTCTAAAACGGGACTCGTGGTTTGGTCTATCCCGAAAAGGGATCATAGTCCCGTCAGGGACTTTTTACCTGACAAACATTCACTCGGTGTAATACCAAACTTGTGTTTGAAGGCAGCAGCAAAGTGTCCAAGGTGGGCATAACCAACTAAATTAGCAACTTCGGCAACAGTCAAGTGACTACCGCGTAAGAGTTGCTCTGCTTGTTGCATACGTTTATCAGTCAGATAACCGAATACTGTTGTGTTAAATAATTGTCGAAACCCACGTTTGAGAGTGCGATCGCTCACCCCCACCAGTTGTGCTAATTCCAGTAGCGATGGTGGATTCTCTAAACGGCAGAGCAAAACTTCCCTGGCATGATAAATTCGGGTAATAGTTTCGGGCTTCAGTCCTGGTGATGGTTGCAGTTCACTTTGATCTACCAGAATAGAACTTAAGTGCAACCCGAGCAGTTCTGGCACTCTTGCCTGCAAAAACACCCGCTTAGTGATTCCTTGATAGGGACAATTGATGATTTGCTGTGCCGCAGAGTTGATAGCAGCCGTCTTTTTAGGCTGTAGCATTGTCTGCCAATCATTACCCTTTGTCAGTAGGCTGAACTGGGAAGGAATTTCACCATCTGCTGTTGGGAAAAAGGTTCTCAATAGCTCAGGTGGCATATGAATATTAATAAACACACTCCCAATACGGTTCGGTTAAGCTCTAAGCGGTACTAAGAATAGAAAAAGTGAGTGTTTCTAATTTAGCTCCTTGCCCTCTATGTATCGGTTTCTT
>NZ_JBALCP010000118.1:0-46718 GCF_036919675.1 Nostoc sp. | reverse complement strand
GATGAAACGAACACGCTTATCGAAGTTTGAGCGGCGAAAGCCGCTCAAACTTCGGTAGGCGCTTCAGGCGCAGATAATTAAGAGTTTGGAATATTTGATTTTTGAATTTCATAGCCAAATTCAGCAACGCCGATTTTTCTCTATTGCTACCCTAGCTATTTTTAAGTTATATCAAGTTCGGGTTGTCAGGTGCTTTTACAAAAAATCTTATGATTCAAACCAGTGGTGTAATTATTTGTCTTGGCTACATTTTTGGGTTGCTGTTTACAGCAGTTCCTTGGGGTGGTGTGTGGATTTTGGTTCTGGGGATAGTGGGAGCAATTCTTTTTAGAAGACGCACCAGTTCACAGCAACTTGCTCAGAAACCAGAAAATGCTGGAAGCAAAAATAAGGCAGTGCTTAACACTTGGCAAACTACTCCCCATGCTCGAATATGGCTAGCAGCTGGCTTAGTGGGATTATTGGCAACTCTATATTTTCAATGGCGAGTGCCGCAACCGGGTGCAAAAGATATTAGTCAGTTCGTCCCGCCTGGAAACAGCAGTAATCAAGAACAACTTGTGATTGTTCGTGGCCAAGTGGCGAGTAATCCCCGCTTGACTCGCAGTCAGCGAGGACAATTTTGGCTGGAAGCGACTCAGTTAGATGAAGTCAAAAATGAAAAAGGTTCAGCAGGTTTCCCAAAAGGGGTAACGGGCAAATTGTATGTGACAGTGCCTATACTTCAGGCTACTGGGTTATACCCTAGTCAACAGATTGCTGTGACTGGAATTTTGTACAAACCAAAGGCGGCTTCCAATCCTGGTGGTTTCGACTTTCAGAAGTTTCTCAAGCAAGAAGGAACGTTTGCTGGTTTGATTGGGCGACAAATAAATGTTTTGGATCAGGAACGTAAATGGGGATGGTGGCAAATTCGGGAGCGAATTGTGCGATCGCAAGTTCGTTGGTTGGGTATCCCGGAAGGGCCTCTTGTGAGTGCAATGGTTTTAGGCAGCAAAGCTGTAGATTTACCCTACGATATCCGCGACTTATTTGTACAAGCAGGATTAGCTCATGCTTTAGCAGCCTCCGGGTTCCAAACTTCCTTGATTTTGAGTGTGATATTACAGTTAACTAGGCGGGCAAAAAAAGCAACACAATTTACCCTTGGCTTTTTGGCTTTAATCATTTTTCTGAGTTTAACAGGTTTTCAACCTGCGGTACTCAGAGCCGTAATTATGGGTTTTGCGGCATTAATTGGTCTGCTATTAAAAAGAAAGGTAAAACAGTTGGGATCATTACTATTAGCAGCAACTCTGTTATTAGTGTTTAATCCTCTATGGATTTGGGATTTAGGCTTTCAATTGAGTTTTTTAGCAACACTGGGATTAGTCGTAACAGTACCTGCATTAGTCAACCGCCTAGCATGGCTACCACCTGCGATCGCTGCTTTGATTGCCGTTCCCCTAGCTGCAACTCTTTGGACTTTACCTGTACAACTTTTTGTATTTGGAGTTGTACCATCTTATAGTTTGTTGCTAAATGTGGTTAGTACTCCTTTAATTTCGATCATTAGTATAGGTGGAATCATCAGTGCCTTAGTAGCTTTAATTTGGACTGAGGCAGGAAGCTTTCTGGCTGGAATGTTGCATTATCCTACTGATTGGCTAATTAAACTAGTGGAATTTTTTAGCAAGTTGCCAGGAAATTCTGTTGCTGTAGGCAGTATATCTACTTGGCAGCTTCTGGCGATTTATGTATTGATTATATTAGTTTGGCTAGTGCCTTGGTGGCAGCGACGGTGGTGGTTTGCGAATGTGATTGCGATTGCTTTAGTATTTATCCCCCTTTGGCATTCTACAAATACATTGTTTCGGATAACGGTATTAGAATCTGGTACAGAACCAATTGTAGTTGTTCAAGATCGAGGTAATGTAACTGTAATTAATAGTGGCGATGAAGGGACTGGACGTTTCACAATCCTACCCTTTTTACAACAGCAGGGTATAAATCAAATCAATTGGGCGATCGCAACTGATTTCCAAGGCAATGAAAGTAATGCTTGGTTGGAATTACTACAACGTTTACCAATCAAAAAATTTTATGAATATTCCCCTAAGCCAGAAAATTCTCTTGCAACTCAGGCAATTCAACAAGAATTACAAAAGTATCAGGGAGCTTATCAACCGCTGGTAGTTGGTCAAGCTGTGGAAACTGGTTCAATAGTGGCACAATTAATCAACGAGCAATTACCCATATTACGATTGCAAATTTTAGATCAGAATTGGTTATTAGTAGGTAATATCAAGTCTAAAGAGGTACAAAAACTAGTTAAAAATGGAAGTTTGCCTCATCCACAAGTGCTGTGGTGTGCCCCTCAGTCATTAAAAGATTTAGTTATTGCTCTGAAACCAGAAGTAGCGATCGCTTCTTCTGGTAACTTTGATCTAAAAGCTTTATCTGAACTTAACCAAACCCAAACTAAACTATTTTTTACAGGACGAGATGGGGCTATTCAATGGACACCTAATGGTCAGTTTGAGGCATTTATTGAAGCGACAGAAAATAAGTCTTCTATCTTATAAAAAATTCACAGCAAAGTAAATTTAAAAGTCCAATATTTCTTTTTAAGCAAGACTAACTAAAGATAGATGTATGGTCATTCGGAAGGAACTAAAATCTCGGAATGTCTCAGGGAGAGGGTAAGTTTCTATTCTCATACCTGGTGACACGGACTACTTCCGAGAAGATATATTTAAAACAAAGGAAATGGCAAGTTTAATTGAATTTACATTGTTTGCTCCTCGTAACAAAAGAGCAGCTTTAATTGGGTCTTTTTCTGAGTGGAAAGAAATCCCAATGGAAAAAAGTGAAGATGGTTATTTCCGCACTCAAGTAAAACTGGAAGACGGCATTTATCAATATAAATTTCGTGTTCAAAGCAAAAGCCCAAATTTTGCACTTGATGAATGGGTAGATGTTATTGACCCGAATGCAACAGATGTTAATGAAACAGAAAAATTTAGCATGGTACAGATTAAAAATGGGCAACGCATTATTGATACTTATATCTGGCAATATGACGAAAAACCGTTGCCAGACAATCGGGAATTAGTCATATATGAAATGCACGTTGCAGATTATACTGGTGATGAGGTTGGGCTTGACAAACGAGGCAAATATTTAGGGATAATTGCCAAGTTAGATTATCTGGTTGAATTGGGAGTTAATGCAATTGAATTAATGCCAGTTAATGAGTATCCGGGTAATTATAGCTGGGGCTATAAAGTCCGCCACTTCTTTGCTACAGAATCTAGTTACGGTTCAACAGAAGATTTAAAACGATTAATAGATGAGTGTCATGCTAGAGGCATTCGCGTTTTTATGGATGGAATTTATAACCACACCGATGAAGAATGCCCGTTAATGCTAATTGACCGGAATTACTGGTATTACGAACACATGCATTATCCTGAAGACCCAGATAATTACTGGGGGCCAGAGTTGAATTATGATAATTATGATAAAAAATTAAATGTTAAACCTGCATGGAAATATGTTGGGGATGTAGTGCAATTTTTCATTCAGGAGTATCACATTGATGGAATTCGTTTTGATGCAGTGCGCCAATTGGCTAACTTTGAATTTCTCGACTGGTTGGCACAGCAAGGGAAAAACCATGCTGCACCCAAGCAGTTTTATAATATTGCTGAACATATTCCCGATACAAAAACTATAGTCAAGCCAGATGGGCCATTAGATGGTTGTTGGCATGAGAGTTTTCGGTACTTTATAGTTCCATATATTTGTGGAGAAACATTTGAAATAGAACAACTAAAACAAATTTTAGATCCCAAGCAGCAGGGTTATGCGATCGCTACCAATGTGATAAATTATTTGGCAACCCACGATCGCGAACGTCTATTGCGAGAATTAGGCGATCGCGGTATCTTTGACGCAGACGCATTTAAGCGAGCGAAGTTAGCAGCTGTTCTCTTAATGACAGCGATGGGTATACCAATGCTCTGGATGGGAGAAGAGTTTGGCGAATACCAGCTAAAAAGCGAAGATGTGACTAAGCCACAGAAGATTAATTGGTCTTTGTTGTCAGGGGACCAGAATCGTGATTTATTTGAGTATTATCAAAAACTCATTGCTCTACGCAAGCAGAATCTCGCTTTGCAAAGTGACAATATCGAGTTTTTCTACGAAAATGCCGACCATAAAGTGCTGGCTTATACCCGCTGGGATGAGCAGAATTCTTATGTCGTTGTCGTGGCTAATTTTTCTGACCAGAATTTAACTAGATATCAAATTCCAGACTTCCCAACTGCTGAGTATTGGCAAGATTGGTTCCTCAAGCGAGAAGTGGAAGTTGGGAAAGATGGTTTAATCACTGACTTGCCAAGCTATACAGCCAAGATATTTGTTTAGCAGTAGCCAGCCAAATAGTAGGTGTAGGTTCTAGTTTACTCTGCTTGACTTTGTTTTTATTACGCGATCGCTAGTCCGCAGTATCCAAACATCGAAATTGTGTAGTTTGCAACTAAGCAATCACAAGGACTTTGACACTTTTACATTTTGTTACATAGTTAGGTTAATTCGCACCTACCTACTTAGAGAATAGGATCATTTTAATAGTGATTAATTGCAAAGGTTCGCTCTCCAGCTGACTCTACTTGCAACACTCGTTGGCAAAGATTTAGTAATGTTCCGGCTCGGTGTTCATTAAAAAGTAGGCGATCGCCTCTTATATCAACTTTTGTAATCACGCCCATAAATTCCTGTGAAAATCGCAATAGTAGGATTGCCGCAGGTATTGCTTTGTGAAGCGATCGCATCTGCAAATACAATTGGTTATAGATTATACTTACCGCCTCGACCACCATCTGACTTACTTAGTATTTTACAGTGCAAGGTGTAGCAGCAAAGATGATTCCACATCCAGCTTGAGGGCTGTGATATTATGGGAGACTGCTACATACATTTAGAAAAACTAGAAATTGAATCGATCATGGCTCTGACGCAACTGCGGAAACAAGAAATAATTTCCAACTACCAAGTTCACGAAACCGACACTGGTTCAGCCGATGTCCAAGTTGCCATGCTAACTGAGCGCATCAACCGCCTCAGCGAACATCTCCAGGCAAATAAAAAAGACCATTCTTCCCGGCGGGGACTGTTGAAGCTAATTGGTCAGCGCAAGCGTCTTCTAGCCTATATATCGCAGGAAAGCCGAGAAAAGTATCAAGCTTTGATTGCTCGCCTCGGTATTCGTGGATAGGGACTACCGCTTATGTCTGCTGAAGAATCTGAACGCAGCCGCTTGCCCTTTGAACCAAACAAAAAGCGCCAAAAACCCGCAAAAACTCAAAGTAAATCGGTAGCACAGCCAGAGGAATCTGGCAAACAAGCTGATAGAAAACGGTCTTACACCAAACAAGAGATGGCTATTCCCCAAGTAGTCAGCCAGCGGATGATCCGACGGATAGCTGTGTTCTGTGGTGTACCAACAGCTTTAGGTATTACCACCCTGGTTGTCAGTTATCTGCTTGCTATCTACTCCCACATCCAACTAGCTCCCATCGCCGTGTTATTGGTAAATATGGGATTATTTGGTTTGGGGGTCTTAGGGATAACTTATGGCGTTCTCTCTGCCTCTTGGGATGAAGAAAGAGTCGGAAGTCTGCTGGGTTTGGGTGAGTTCAACACCAATTGGGGACGAATGGTGGGAGCTTGGCGCGAAACTCGGCAAAAAAACTCATAATGAACGGCGCTCAGGGATTAGATAACTACGATATTGGGTAAATAAAGAAGTGAATGTTGAAGTTGAAATTTTATAACTTCAACATTACTAATTAAAATTATGTAATAATTTTTATACTCCATATCCTGTTATTTAACAGTAAAATCACTGACTGAGCGTCAACCTACTGACTGAGCGGTATATTTTGTAAATAAATTTTATTTTTAAATATTCGTAATTAGGGCAATAGGCAACAATAAAGTTAGCCCATTTAAAGAAAAATCTACTCAATTAATTAGGAAGTTTTACATGATTATAGTAATGAAAAGTGGTTCCCCAGAGGCGGAAATAAACCGCATTGATCAGGAACTAACTAGCTGGGGGCTAACTCCAGAAAAAATTGTTGGTCAACACAAAGTAGTTATTGGTTTAGTAGGTGAAACCGCCAACTTAGATCCACTACAAATTCAAGAAGTTAGCCCCTGGATTGAGCAGGTGTTGCGAGTAGAGCAGCCTTACAAACGAGCAAGTCGCCAGTACCGTAACGACGAAGCTTCAGAAGTGGTAGTCAATACTCCTAATGGAGCAGTGGTATTTGGTGAACACCACCCCTTGGTAGTCGTTGCCGGCCCCTGCTCCGTAGAAAATGAAGAAATGATTGTGGAAACAGCACGGCGCGTCAAGACGGCTGGAGCCAAGTTTTTGCGCGGCGGGGCATACAAACCCCGGACTTCACCCTATGCCTTCCAAGGACATGGTGAGAGTGCTTTGGATTTGTTGGCGAAGGCACGGGAAATCAGTGGACTAGGTATTATTACAGAAGTGATGGATGCCGCTGATCTGGATAAAATTGCCGAAATTGCTGATGTGATCCAGGTGGGGGCAAGAAATATGCAGAATTTCTCTTTGCTCAAAAAAGTGGGAGCGCAGGCGAAACCAGTTCTCTTGAAGCGGGGAATGGCAGCTACTATTGAAGATTGGTTGATGGCAGCCGAGTATGTTTTGGCATCTGGCAATCCGAATGTAATTTTGTGTGAAAGGGGAATACGCACCTTTGACCGCCAGTATACGCGAAATACGCTGGATTTATCGGTAGTGCCAGTGTTGCGAAAGCTGACTCACCTGCCAATTATGATTGACCCTAGCCACGGCGTAGGTTGGTCTGAGTTTGTGCCTTCAATGGCAATGGCTGCGATCGCAGCTGGCACTGATTCCCTGATGATAGAGGTTCACCCCAACCCTGCCAAAGCCTTATCTGATGGGCCCCAATCTCTGACACCAGACCGTTTCGATAACTTGATGCAAGAATTATCAGTGATTGGTAAGGCGGTAGGACGCTGGCAGCAACCAGCAGTCGTTCTGGCTTAAAATTTTGAAAATGCTAAGTAGCTAGTACCGCAAGGCGGAAGTCAAAAGTCAAAAGTCAAAAGTCAAAAGTATTATGGAATGGCCTTTTTAGGGATTTTAAATGGTTGCTCTATTTACGCCGTGGCGTACTAGGTGTAAAGAAATTAAAGTTTGTAGTCAGCACTTTAGTCTTGATAAATCTCAAGTGCTTCATTTTGCTAACTAGAGATTTGATCGCGGGCGATCGCTTAGGTTTGTTAAACACGCCGATCACGTTTGATGTCGCCAACAACTTTTTCCAAAATCCAGTTCTCTAATTTATCTGGGTTTAATTGTTGCTGATGTGTAATCAACCGATTGGCAATTTCTTCATTGCCACTGATTAAATTAAGAAGTTCTTTATACGATGGATTATTCTTGGATACTCGTTTTGGTTTACTAGGCTGTCTCTTGATTTTTTTGAGATCCGGTAATGGCGTATCTGAGGGTGGAGATAGAGAAACTTCTGTTTGTAGTGTTTTTGAACGTAGTTGTTCCTGTGGTTTTTTGAGCTTCAAATCACTAATAACTTGTTTTAAAAGCCAGTTCTCAGATTTACCTGGGTACAATTGGCGCTGTTTTACCAGTAATTGATTAGCTGTCTTTACGTTGTTGGTTAGAGCAATTAATTCACTGTGCAGATATTTGTTGTTGATGTCTATTTCCTCCTGAGTTACTTTGAATTGCAAAGGTGGTGGTGATATTGATTGCTGAGGAACTTTAGCTTTTGGTTTTGATGTATCTATCCCATGTTCCTTAAGTAGGAATTCATACTCATTTATAGCTTGTCTGAAAAGCTCTACAGATTCTTGGTAGCCGTTTACAGACTGCTTAAATAGTTCTGTGGATTTTCGGTACTGTTCCAAAGCTTTCCTCTGAAGCCAAATCTTGATAATGCATATAACCAGCAAGAGGAATGCAACAAATAAAGCAATCTGTAGCTGAAGGATGAGCGTAAGCTGCATAATGAATTTTGACTTGGTGGTACAACTCTACAAATACGGGGAATCTCTAAGTGAAGACATCAGAAGAATCCCTATATTTGTTTCCCGCTCATCTATGACAACAGTAATTTATCCTGAGCAAAAAGCACATGTGATTAGTAGTGATGCTGAAGCGATCGCGATCGCTAAAAAACTGCCAGCTGAATTTGTGAAAAGAGATTCAGAACGCCACCAGCAGCGGCGTCTACCCTACGAAGAGGTGAAATCTACTAGTGGTTTATGAGGCAATACGCTTAGGTTAAGCATTTCTTTCTTCTCTCTGCGTCTCGGCGGTACCCTGCGGGAAGCCGCTTTGCGTCTACGTTAAAAAATTGACTTTGATAACAGAATTTTAGCCATAACCCAATACACTTGGATTATGGGGAATCGCTGCACCCAAAGAATATTGGGGGCGTTTGTTTCCAATGCTACCCTGACAAAAGTCATCAACCTGAGAGATTAAACTTCCAACTACCGATAAAAAAGACCTATGGAAACAGAACTAGCAACTGAATTAGCCACCATGTATTAATAGCAATGCGCTTTTTTAGTCAGGTTAGCCAGTAAATTAGATGTAGGGCGGAAAAAATAATACTGAATCAAAGCGATGTCTAACGACAAGCCACAAGGCGTCTACGCTTCTTATTTTGCATCTATCGTCGGCGAAGAAAATGCTGTTTGCCTTTGGGAAAAGATCGAACTAGGTCAGCAAAAACGTATCCAACAGGCTATAGCTTCTGGAAATCCTCCCAGTTGTATCGTCTATCCCCGCAGCCAACAACAGCTAGCAGCAGTCATTGCCACAGCTCACAGTAACAACTGGCGCGTCCTCCCCTGTGGTAATAGTAGTAAACTCAACTGGGGTGGTTTAGTCAAGGGTATTGATATTGTAGTCAGTACAGAGCGGCTCAACCAACTGATTGAACACGCTGTTGGTGATTTGACAGTCACGGTAGAAGCTGGGATGAAATTCTCTGATCTCCAAGCGCTTTTGGCAAAGTCGCGGCAATTTCTTGCCCTTGACCCCACAGCACCAGAGTTAGCAACCATTGGCGGTATTGTTGCTACAGGTGATACAGGTTCTCTGCGGCAACGTTATGGTAGTGTGCGCGACCAGTTACTAGGTATTACCTTTGTCCGTGCTGATGGACAAGTCGCCAAAGCTGGGGGAAGAGTAGTTAAAAATGTTGCCGGATATGACTTGATGAAGTTGTTTAGTGGGTCGTATGGCACATTAGGCTTTATTAGTCAACTAACTTTTCGCGTGTATCCGCTTGCAGAGGCATCAGGGACGGTGGTACTAACTGGTACAGCGGAGGCTGTATCCCAAGCAGCTGATATCCTTCGAGGTTCGGCGTTAACACCAGTCCAAGCTGATTTGCTATCAACTAAACTGGTGTCCAGCTTAGGTTTGGGTAAAGGACTGGGATTAATAGCTCGCTTTCAAAGTATTAGTGAGAGTGTTAAGGAACAGTCAAACCGAGTTTTGGAAGTAGGGCAAAAGTTGGGCTTAGATGGGGCAATTTATGTAGATGGTGATGAGGCTAGTCTATGGCAGAGATTGCAAGAACGAATACATTATGCTGCCACAGAATCTGTAATTACCTGCAAAATAGGAGTATTACCTACTGCTGCCGTGGAGATTTTGACTCAGGTAGAGTTAGGTTTAATTCACATTGGTAGTGGTTTAGGTTTGTTACAATTAGAGAGTAAAAATCAGGTTTTGAAAGTGCGCGATCGCACTCAAGCTCATAGAGGTTTTTTAACAATTCTGGAAGCACCAGTGGCGGTTAAAGAACAAATAGATGTTTGGGGCTATACGGAGAATGCTTTGCTGCTGATGCGCCAGATTAAAGAACAGTTTGATAGTAAGAATATTTTAAGTCCTGGTCGGTTTGTGGGTGGGATTTAAGGAACTAACCGCAGAGACGCTGAGAGCGCTGAGATAGAGAGGGGAGAAAAATAATTATGCAAGTTTCTGAAGATTCTATTAATAAGACGGCTAGTTTAAAGAATTTGAAGGGGTTTGATGAGAGTCATCCGCCTGATCCGAAGTTAATTGATAGTTGTGTACATTGTGGATTTTGTCTCTCCACTTGTCCGAGTTATCGGGTGCTTGGGAAGGAGATGGATTCTCCTAGAGGACGCATCTATTTAATGGATGCGATTAATCAGGGTGAGATTGCTTTAAATACGGCAACTGTAGAACATTTTGATTCTTGTTTGGGATGTCTTGCTTGTGTGAGTACTTGTCCTTCTGGTGTGCAGTATGACAAGTTAATTTCTGCAACTCGTCACCAAGTTGAACGCAATTATCCCCGCAGTTTGCCAGACCAATTTATTCGTCAACTGATATTTTCTTTGTTTCCCTATCCCAACCTTTTACGGATTTTACTAGTTCCGTTGTTGGTTTATCAGAAATTGGGTTTTGCTAAATTCTTTCGCGCTACAGGTTTACTCAAGAAAATATCGCCCCGTTTGGGAGCAATGGAATCAATTCTGCCAGAAATTACTCTCAAATCTTTTCAAAATAATTTGCCTACTGTCATCCACGCCCAAGGTGAGAAGCGCTACCGAGTTGGGGTGATTTTGGGTTGCGTGCAACGGCTGTTTTTCTCTCCAGTGAATGAAGCAACAGTGCGGGTTTTAACAGCGAATGGTTGTGAAGTTGTGATTCCTAGGTCTCAAGGTTGTTGTGCAGCGCTTCCCGAACACCAAGGACAAACAGAACAGGCGAAAGCTTTAGCAAGGCAGATGATTGATAGTTTTGCCAACACTGATGTAGATTTTGTGATTATCAATGCTGCTGGTTGCGGTCATACTTTAAAGGAATACGGTCACATTTTAGAAGATGACCTCGAATATCGGGAAAAGGCGAAGGATTTTGCGGCTAAGGTTAAAGATGCTCAAGAGTTTTTAGCAACAGTTGGGTTAACAGTGAAACTTTCGCCACTAACTGATAAACCCTTGAATTTAGTTTATCAAGATGCTTGTCATTTATTGCATGGACAAAAAATTAGCGTGCAACCACGTCAGGTATTGCGACAAATTCCAGGGGTGAAGTTGAGAGAACCAATAGACGCGGCTTTATGTTGTGGCAGCGCTGGGGTTTATAATATGCTGCAACCGGAAGTCTCTGAAGAATTGGGTCAGCAAAAAGTGCAGAATTTGTTGAATACTGGTGCTGATTTAATTGCTTCTGCTAATCCGGGGTGTACTTTGCAAATTACGAAGCATTTGCAGTTGCAGGGTAAGAAGATTTCAGTTATTCACCCGATGGAGTTGTTGGATTATTCGATTCGGGGTGAGAAGTTGGAATTGTAGACTTAAGGTGAATTCTAGTAATAAATTTACCATAGCCGTTGGTTTCGACTTCGCTCAACCAACTGAGTGATCGAGAGTTGAGCGACTCGTGCCGAGTTTAGCCTGAGCGGCGTCGAAGGGCAGAGCCGAGGTAAGTCGAAACTGGTTAACATAGGTATTTTTTTCATCAGAAATCACCTAAGCCAAAACCTCGTTTCCAGCCTCTGGCTGGAAATGCTCATCATTGGGATGCTGCCGCTAATAAACGAGGCGGAGCCTCTTATTAGGCATTCCCAGTCTCTGACTGGGAACGAGATAATCTATAAAAGCTCGTTAGAGACTGGCTTTCACTTGAAGTTGACATCAATTGCGTCTCGCCTGTCCTTAGCCAAAGGTGGGCAAAATGCTCACCTGACAAGATTAGATAATTTATTTGTTGGAAATCCCTTATTGGAAGTCCTTAATCAGTCGTTTTGAAAGGTTTTTTCCGAAATAGCGGCTTTGTCGTCTGTATAATCACTGAAATGGGCAAGAGTATCAGCCTAATTTCAGGTTATTTGTGATGAAACTAGATTTAGTCAGGTTTTTTCAAGCTTGCAACCCCAGTAAGACTCTGGTTGTGAGTAAACCGGAAGATAGACAGTATTATATTGATTTCTCTAAAGTGCGTGGTGCCAAGATTATTGAAGAACTTGGGCGAACTATTACCCGCCTTTCACCTGAGCAGCCCACTTGCCAATTATTTACCGGACATATCGGCTGTGGCAAATCCACTGAATTACTGCGGCTAAAGGCAGAGTTAGAGCAGCAGGGATTTCATGTGGTTTATTTCGAGTCTAGCCAAAGCCTGGATATGGCTGATATTGATGTTACAGATATTTTACTGGCAGTAGCTCGCGAGGTGAGTCAAAGTCTAGAGGCAATAAAAATTAACCTCAAACCAGGATACTTTAAAAATCTGTTTACGGAAATTTCTGAGTTTTTGCAAACGCCGCTAGATATTGGAGTGGAGGCTCAGTTATCTGTAGGTATTGCCAAGATTACTGCCAAAACTAAAGATAGTCCCAAACTTCGCGGTCAGTTGCGACAATATTTAGAACCGCGTACCAATGGCATTTTAGAATCAATTAACAAAGAATTGCTCAAGCCTGCTAGAGAAAACCTCAAGCAGCAAGGTAAAAAAGGACTGGTCGTAATTATAGATAATCTCGACCGAGTGGATAATTCTTTAAAGCCTTCGGGTTATTACCAGCCAGAATATCTCTTTGTTGAACGCGGTGAACAGTTAAATCAGCTAAATTGTCATGTTGTTTATACCATTCCCCTAGTGTTGATTTTTTCCAACGCTTTAGGAAGGTTAACAAATCGCTTTGGGGTAGACCGGAAGGTTTTGCCAATGGTTCCCGTGCAACTACGAGATGGTTCGCAATTCTCACAAGGAATCATGCTGCTGCAACAGATGGTTATGACGAGGGCTTTTCCTGGTGTTAGTTGGGAACAAAGTCGGAATTTAATTACTGAGGTTTTTGATAGTCCTGATACTTTAGAGCGACTTTGCCGAGTTAGCGGCGGTCATTTGCGTAATTTGCTAATGTTATTGTTTCGCTGTCTTCAGCAAGAAGACCCACCCCTGTCGCGGGAGTGCGTAGATAGGGTAATTAAACAACGCCGCAATGAGTTAACTTTGGCAATTACGCCCGATGAATGGGAAGTACTGCGTGAGGTGGCCCAAAAGAAAAGCTTGAGAGGTCATGAAAGATACGAACTTTTGCTCCGCAGTATGTTTGTATTTGAATACCGGAATGAGGATGGTTCGTGGTTTGATATGAATCCGATTTTGGTTGAAGCGAAGGAATTTAGGTTATGAATCGGCTGTAGGGGCGTACAGATGTCATTGGCGTCAACTTCAGCTAAAACACAAGAAGAAACACTCTCGTTTCCAGGTAGAACCTGGAAATGCACCTCATTCATTGCGGCTCTGCCGTTAATAAACGAGGCAGAGCCTCACAGTAGGCATTCCCAGCCAGAGGCTGGGAACGAGAGAACCATCTCAGTCGTGACGGGAGCAATATCAGGGACGACGGGAGTCATATCAGGGATGACGGGAGTCACATCAGGGATGACGGGAGTCACATCAGGGATGACGGGAGTCACATCAGGGATGACGGGAGTCACATCAGGGATGATGGGAGTCACATCAGGGATGACGGGAGTCACATCAGGGATGACGGGAGTCACATCAGGGATGACGGGAGTCACATCAGGGATGACGGGAGCGGTATCAGTCGTAATTTTCACAACTACAGCTTTTTAAAATTAGCAGAAATCATTCTCTTGCCCACCGCCCCCTACTTGCATGATGTAATCAGACAAACAGCTAGTATAAGGTAAATTATCTATGTTATGAGTAATCAGCAAGAGCCAGAAAATTTAGCCTTTGACAATGAGAGTTCATTGCAAACTCTGGTGCGAACAATTACCCTTTCTCAAGGAGAATTTTCGCTGATTTTGCTGCGCTGTAACTATGCTGCTTTACGTCAGCGCATGGTGCAACGTCTGCACCAATTATCTCCTGTACACATTCACGAAATTACCTTACCTGCATCAGTCAAAACGCTTTACACAAATATACGCGAACAACTGGGAGATGAACAGCCACCTGCATTGATGATTTTTGGTTTGGAGTCGGTTAAAGATGTTGGCACAGTTTTGACTTCTGCTAACCAAGTGCGGGAGGAATTTAGAAAGAATTTCCCGTTTCCGATATTGTTGTGGGTTAATGATTCAGTTCTGCAACAATTTCTTCGATTAGCAACTGATTTAGAGAATTGGGCAACTATCATTGAATTTCAAAACCCTACTGACGAGTTAGTCAAGTTTCTCCAGCAAAAAACTGATGAAATCTTTACTGATGATGTAAAGCCTAATCCCCAAATGTGCCGGGAACTAAAAACCGCTCGTCAAGATTTGCAAAATCGAGGAGAAATACTAGAAGCAGCACTTCAAGCAAGTTTAGAGTTTGTGCTTGGTTTGAATGATTATCTACATGACCAGATAGATTCTGCTTTAGCACATTACCAACAAAGTTTGGGGTTCTGGCGACAAAGTAATCATTTAGAACGACAAGGTATATTACTCGTTAATATTGCTTTAGCGTATAACCGCCAAGCCAAAAAAAATCAGACAGAAAAGAAACGATATTGGCAAGAGTCTAAAAATTACCTTCAGCAAGCTATTGATATTTTTGAGCAAGCACGACGTTCAGATTTAGTCGCAAAACATATTACTAAACTGGGTGAAGTGCTGCGAGGTTTGCAAGCATGGCCAGAATTACAAATCCTTGTTGAAAAATCTCTACCGCTACATCAAAATTATGGCACACCCTTGCAATTAGCTAAAGATTATGGTTTTTTGGCAGAGGTAGCCTTAGAGCAGTCACGCTGGGATGAAGCTAATCAACTGGCAGGGCAAGCATTGCAAATATTAGCTGATCTTCCTAATATTAAATCAGAGGAATTTGGCTTATATCGATTTATTTTAGCTAAGTCGCAACAGGGTTTAGGTCAATTTGAAGCAGCAATTAATAATTTAGAAACTGCAAAAGTTGAAAGTAATCATCAGTACAACCCACAATTATATATATCTATATTAAAGAGATTATGCTTGCTCTACTTTGGGCAAGGTGAATATCTCAAAGCTTTTTATATTAAACAAGAGCAATTACAAATTGAACAACAGTATGGTTTCCGCGCCTTTGTTGGTGCATCTTATCTTAACCCACAGCGACAGGCAATTAATTCTGCACAGTTGCAAGTAGAAAATTCTGACACAATTGCTCAAGAAATTGCTGCTTCTGGTCGGGGAGAAGATGTGAAGCGGTTGCGAGAAAGAATTGGCGGGACTGAGCATAAATTGACTGTAATTCATGGTCAGTCAGGAGTGGGGAAAAGTTCAATTTTGCAGGGTGGATTAATTCCGGCGCTGCGACAGGAAGCAATTGGTGAGCGAGATGCTTTACCTATTCTGTTACGAGTATATACAGATTGGGTGGGAATGTTGGGGCAGAGTTTAGCTAAGGCTTTTGAGGAAGTCAGAGGTAATCAATTATCTGTGAATCTGGATTCACCAATAGCTATTTTAGGAGAGTTCCGAAAGAATGCTGACCGGAATTTGTTAACGGTTTTAATGTTTGACCAGTTTGAGGAGTTTTTCTTTGTTTATACTGACCAAAGTCAACGACGAGCATTTTATGAGTTTTTGAGAGTTTGTCTAGATATTCCTTTTTTGAAAGTGATTCTGTCTTTGCGAGAAGATTATTTACATTATTTATTAGACTTAGAACGTTTATTTAAGTTAAGTGCAATTAATAATAATATTCTCGATAAAAATATTCGCTATTATTTGGGTAATTTTTCGCTCGCAGATGCTAGAGCAGTTGTGCGGAGTTTAACAGCACGCTCTCAATTTTATTTAGAGTCTGCACTGATTGATGAATTAGTCCGAGATTTAGCAGGTGAGTTGGGGGAAGTACGCCCGATTGAGTTACAAATTGTGGGGACGCAACTGCAAACTGAGAAAATTACAACTTTAGAAAAGTATCGTCAGTTTGGCACTAAAGAAAAACTGGTTGAGCGATTTTTAGAAGAAGTCATCCAAGATTGTGGTGCGGAGAATGAACAAGTTGCTCGACTGGTTTTATATCTACTCACAGATGAAAACGGAACTCGTCCACTGAAGACTCGTGCTGAGTTAGCCGCAGATTTGCCAGCAGAAGTTGATAAACTAGATTTGGTTTTAGAGATTTTTGTGGCATCTAGGTTAGTATTGCTGTTACCAGAATCGCCTGCTGACCGTTATCAATTGGTACATGATTATCTCGTGTCGTTTATTCGCCAACAACAGGGAAGTGAGTTGTTAGCAGAATTAGAAAAAGTTCGGGAACAACAGAAGCTAACTGAAGAGGAATTGAAGCGCGAACAAGAGGCAAGGCAGATATTAGTTGATGCTCAACGCAAAGCTGACCAGCAAATTCAAGAGGGACGCAAGCGGTTAGCGATAAGTTCTGGTTTAGCAGTGTGTCTATTATTATTGGCAGGTATATCATCTTTATATTCGTTGAATCAAATTCAATTTGCTAAGAATGCTGAGGAGAAAAAGCAACAAGCAGAAAATAAAGTGAGAACGGCTGAAGCAAATTACAATCAAGCAACTCAAAGTTTGCAAGCTACGCAACAGAAACAGGTAGAAATACAGAATAAAGCGCACGAATTAGAAGCTAAAAAGAAAGATGCAGAGCAAAAGTCTCAAGCAGCGCAGAGAAATCAGCAAGCCGCAGAACTGAAATTTAAGGCAGCACAAGGACAAACTCAAAAGGCTAACCAAAATCTGTTCAGTGCTAAAACAGAATTGAATCAGGTAGAAGAAAGGAATAAAACTATTCAAGAGAAAGTACAACTGGCTAATAGACAACAACAAAAAGCAGAATCTAAAGCTAAACAGGCTCAAACTATTTTGAGTCAAGCACAAGTAGCCCTGACTAAAGCAGAGACAGCACAAAAAGAAGCACAACAAGGAACAAACCTAGAACGGGCGGGAGTTAGTGCCTTAAAACAGTTTGAGTATACGCAGTTAGAATCGCTAGTGTCAGCAATGCAGAGTGGTAAAGAATTAAAAAATCTGGTAAAAGATGGTCGTCCTCTAGAAAAATATCCCGCTATCAGCCCGATTTATGCTTTGGATACGATTCTCAATAATATTAAAGAACGTAACCAGTTCCAAGGGCATCAAGACTGGGTAAGAAGTGTGAGTTTCAGCCCGGACGGCAAAACCATCGCCACGGCATCCGATGACAAGATAGCGCGGTTGTGGAACCTGCAAGGGCAACTGCTGCAAAAATTAAAAGGGCATCAAGGCACAGTCTATAGTGTGAGTTTCAGCCCGGACGGCAAAACCATCGCCACGGCATCATCTGACAAGACAGCGCGATTGTGGCCTGTGGAGAATTTAAACCAATTGTTGGTGCGGGGTTGCAATTGGCTGCATGATTATTTGCAGAATAACTCGAATGTGAGTGAGAGCGACAAGCATCTTTGCGATGATATTAAATAATATGATGTCGGTTAAATTGCCTGTAATAAAAGCACCCCACCCCCAATCCCTCACCTTGCCAAGGGTCTACGGTGTATACACAAGTCTGAAATAGTTTACTCACCTGGTTTTTCGCGTCAGTTTTACCCCACCCTAACCCTCCCCTTTCTAATGGGAGGGAACTAGATTCCTGTTTCCCCCCTTTCTAATGGGAGGGAACTAGTACCGCAAGGCGGAAGTCAAAAGTCAAAAGTCAAAAGTATTATGGAATAAGCTCTTTAGGGATTTTAAATGGTTGCTCTATTTACGCCGTGGCGTACTAGATTCCTGTTTCCCCCCTTAGAAAGGGGGGATTAAGGGGGGTAATTTGACTTGTGTATACACGGTAGGCCAAGGGGAGGGGAGCAAAAGCGCAGCTTTCGCGGGGTGGGGTAATACGGATATTATGATTACTCCAATGGACATCATATAAATGGTTAGCAAAGGGCCGGCGATTCTCCAGAGGAGACGCTACCCGATCGCACTTTCTCAAATCATCTGATGCGATCACTGAAAAAGTTTCTCAGTTTTGCTGAAGCGATCGGACTTTTTAGAATTATCTCAGGCGATGCCTACGGCGGTAAACTACGCCACATTTTTAACTTTTGCAAAAGCGGTGCGTTAGCCTTTGGCGTAACGCACCCTACAAAACTAAACAGTAGAAAAATTAACCATTAAAAACGCGACTGCGCCACTTATTCAACCGGGCTTCTCCAATTGTGGCATACCGTCGAGCATCAGCAATTTGCTCTTGCAAACCTGCAATCTGTTTTGCTTGCGCGTCAGCTTGCTGTTGCAAAGATGTATATTCGCCTGTGCTGGTTACGGAACTGGAAGACTGCGAACTACTACTGAATTTTGTTGTCCCAATGCTGGCAAACGGTCTTAAGTCTGCTAGTTGTTGTTGCAAAGTTGCAATCTGGCTTTCTTGCTCTTTAATCTTTTGCCGCAAGCCTTGTTCAGCTGCCGTCTGAGCTGCAATAAACGGATTAACTGGAGCAGGAGTTTCTGGCTTGCGCTTGAATACTTCAGCAAGTATTGCACTAACATCTGTGGGTTTGGCTCTACCATAAGGAGTGTTGGTAATTAGCGATCGCACCAATTGAGGTTCATTATTTGTTGCTAGGTTTTTGTCACTGCTAGAATTGCTCCGCACCAGTTGCAGCATATTGGTAAATTCCAATATCTTTTTGCCCGTTTGAGTTTTATAACCCCGGTAATATGGCACTATGTTATCCCCAAAGGCATCTAGATACTCGTCGCTATCAAGATAAGAATCAATATCCGCCTCAAAACCCTTCTCATCGAGAATGTTGCTGTGATGTTTCGTCTCGGAGTAGTCATCGGGAGCGCGCCCCAGCAAATGCTTGAAGTTCAGTTCAATCGCCCGGTAGCGGTAAACTTTATCAAAAAATCTGGAGCGATACAACTCTGATTTGGCAACTTGACGCACAAACTCACGGACATCGATTATACCTTGCTTGAGTTGGGATTCTGGAACGATGAGCCGCTCACTTTCCATAATGTAGGCATTACCCAACACTTGCCGATAAACTGCTCGAATTACAATTTCAATGTCTTCAACTGAAGCAGTAGTCCACAGTTCAATGGGTTCTGTTTGGGGAAATGCTTGATATTGGCGGCGTCTGGTTTCTTCGTCTAAAAAGATTTGCATACTTCGTTAGTGTGGGTAGGAGTGACTAATGGCTATTTTTAAAGGTAATGGGAGCTAGAACACCAATTCAGTAATCCTGGAAGAACCCCTCCCCTAAAAGGGCTACAGTGTACACACAAGTCGGAAATATCTTACGAACCTGGATTTGGACTCTCCTATTACCCCACCCTAATCCTCCCCTTTCTAAGGGGAGGGAACCGGATTTACGATCTCCCCCCTTGTAAAGGGGGGATTAAGGGGGGTAATACACGGTAGCCTAAAAGATAAGGGGGCTGGGGATTAGGTTTTTGATTACTGAATCGATGCTCTACTAAATGGTTGTTAGTTGTTAGTTATTAGTTTTTAGTGCTTAGTTTTACCAATAAATACTAACCACTAACTACTAAACTTTGCTAATTCCCTTTACAGTCAGGATTAATTTATCAAGTTTTGGGGAGTTTTTTAGTTACATTTTCTTACAAACTTAGACGGCTAACTGTTAATAAGTAACAGCTAATCATAATAAACAATTAGCGATTAAACATTAACAATTAGCCGTCAACCCCCTTAGGGAGTATTTAAAATTCAAAACTTAACTTTGAATTGGAGTGTAGACACCTGTGAGAAGGATTTCCACAAGATAGTAACTCTCAAACACGCTCATCAAATCTAGTGTAGAAACCACCGTATTTTATCCAGTATTGTTTCAAAGTGTGATGAGGCGTATGTAAACTGGCTTTTGCCTGATATAAAATAACTTGGCGATGATCACCCATCCAAATTTTATTAATCGGGTCAACGCATATTACTGTCCCTCCTAAAGAAGCTACACATTCAGAAAATCTTTCAATCGTTGTATATTCTAATGTCTCGAATATAAAAAAGTTACCCGAACAAATCAAGTGGCGACTGCGAATCCAGCAGCGCATTTTTTTTTCAGCTGGTGGAGGTAACATGTTGGTTTTAACAAATTCAAGCTGAATCAACATAATGCGCTCACCGCATGTAATTCATCAGCAAAACTTTCCCGTTTTTCAAATCGCAATGGCCCAGCAGTTGATCCCCATATTTGCTCGTGGGTTTCAATATCCATACCTTTATCTAGACTTAACCAAGTACGCTCAGTTACTTCTACTTCGCTGACAAGATATGTCTGGCATCCATTGCGCTTAATCAGACATTGATTACCCGGTTCCACACTGCCTCGAAACATTTCACCTTTTCGCTGGAAAACCATTGAACAGTGATGACGCCGTTCGATGTTCTCTGGGGTGATGGTTTTGAGGATATCTAATTCACGAGCAGCACCTGCATAAAGCATAGGGTCTTTCAAGCTGTAATTTTCGATATAGATGCGATCGCCCCAATCCACTAATCTATGTACTCCCTGGCGATAGGGTGTCCATAAATCGTGGTCATATACTTGTTCTGAATAAAAACCGATTGCAGAAAAAAATTCAATCGGTAAAGGACGAAAAAAAATGCGAATGTGGGCGTAAAGTTGCGGATTTGCAAAAGATTGCTTATAGTTGCTAAAATCTCCTGCCATCCAACAAGCTAAAGTGAGCAAATCGCTAGCGTTGTTGCTAGATTCACTGGGCGCTATCGTCACGTCGCTTCGCTCCGAATTCAAAATTTAAAACTTGTACTGAGCTTGTCGAAGTATTCAAAATTCAAAATTAACAATCCCCATAAATAAATTTTGGAGTTTGTATCCTTTTATGTTTTAACCTGATTTTTGCTAACTGGTTGAATTTGACAAAGAGCGAATCTCTGAAGAAAAGGAAGCTGTAGTCACACCTTTACCATCACTGGTTTTAATCGTCGCTACTCGAAATCGGAGATTTGGGTTAGCAAACCAAATTCGCTCCTCAGCAGCAGCGAGTTCATACTCTGTCAGTAGGGTAAAAATACCATCTTCACTCAAGTGATATTTAGCTACTGCTGGGATTGTTTCGGCGTATCCCTGATCCCGCAGGAGTTTGCCTCTAGAAGGATTTTCGACATTGGGAATTGGCACTAGCACAGTACTACCAGAGATTGGTTTATCGTCCCAGTCTGACTCACCCTCCCAAGTCATCCGAAAGGGGTGGGTGATACTGGCGGGGTCAGTGTCATACAATTGACAGATTGCTACCACCGCCGGATCATTGCTGGATAGAGACTCAATGTCAATGGTAGACAGCACTTGTTCAAAGTGGGCGAATGCTAAATGATGACCGCTACGCTGCGATCGCCATTGTCCAATTGAAAGTTCAAAGAATTCAGTAATTTCCATTAAAAAAGTGATCTTAAAAAGTAGCTTACAATCCAAGAGATATCTTGGCTAAAATCTTATTCTCCTAGTCTATATGCTAGCCTCGTTGACCACAACCGCATTCAGGGGTGCTGAGTGCTGAGTTAGGAGTTATTCCCCCCAGTCCTCAGCCCCCAGCCCCTTTTTCATCTCTACTTAGACAAATCTAAGCAACTTCAGTGATACTGATGATTTTGCCGCCCGTTCGATGAATGTTTTGCACTTGCCCAGACAGTTGGTTGTAGTTAACTACATATTCGAGCTTGCCCAGACGGCTAGGGATCTTAGCTGCACCTTTGACTGCTTTAATCAAGAAGCGTTTGCTAGTGCTGCTTACACTAGAACCAGCAGCGGGAGCCTTGATGGATGTGGGTAAATTTGAACCGACATCGCTGATCAGTTTGGCTTTGCGATCGCTATCGCTGCTAGCTACTCCTCTCAATAAGGTAAAGGTGCGGTTAAAGGTAACATTTTTAATCCCTATTTGGGAGCTAGTGCTGCGAGGATAAGGAACAATATTCTCGCCAAAATTTTGCTGATACTCCTCGCTATCGATATAGGATTCGATTTCAGCATCGTAGCCCTGTTCGTTGTAGATGCGGACGTGTTCAGAAATTTCTGCCTGATCGGCTGGAGCACGGCCTAGCAAGTGTTTGAAGTTCAGTTCAATGAACCGATTTTGGGAAGAAGAATTGAAAAACAGGGATTGATAAAGTTCTGATTTTGCAACGCTGTTGACGAATTCGCGGACGCTGATATTGCGATCGCGCAATTGTGATTCTATAGTGGCTAGTCGCTCACTTTCCAACAAGTGAGCATTGCCCAAAACCTGTTTGTAAACTGCCCGAATCAGTATTTTTAATTCACTTTCGCTGGTGTTCGGACGTAGCTCAACCTTAGGTGAATCAATAGCCCAAAGTGACACTTAAGTATCTCCTTAAAAACGTAAATTAAATGAAATTTCCGAGCATCCTACCCCTTATAGAGGTGGAATTTCGCATCAGTTGTCAGTTATTTTTGCTCCTGACTAGCTTCTGTAAAACTTTAGTTTGTGAAAGTGCGTTAAATATCGTTCGTATATGACAACTGACGGCGGAATTGATCAAACCCCAGATCAGCGATCGCTTTGGCTAACTTTTGATGAATGATCAACACTGAGGATTAGTCACTGAAGACGTTCAATGAACCGATAAGAAGCAGTGGTTTCAAAAAACCGCACCCGGTAAATCTAAGATTTAGCAACGACTTGCACAAAGTTGCGGACGCTGATTTCATCCCGTTTGAGTTGGGATTCAGGAACGGCTTACCGCTGACTCTCCATTACATAAGCATTGCCTATAACTTGCTTGTAGACAGTTCTAATTAAGGTTTCAACTTCCTCATTAGAGCGACTTGGCCACAGATCAATCGGATCGGTATCTTCAGACAGAGCGACCCCTAATCGTGATGCTAATCCAAAAGCCATTCAAACTATCTCCCAGTTACTAACTAAATTTTATTTATGAAAAGGGTATTCAGCAGATGTTAAAAAAGTTTACATCCTTGTAAACAAGGAGAGTCCATAGAGACTTTAAATCCTTATTACTTTTGATGATTTAAGTTTTTACATCGTTGTGCCTTTACACATTCTGATACGATGTCGAAGCCATATTTATTAAAATTTATTAAGTTAAATAATACTTGAGAGAAACTTCAGCTTTTTTTTAGTATCTGATTGGAGATTGGCGTACAGGTGATGGTATTGTAGTAATCTTCTGACTGGGAGCATTAATAGTGCTGAGTCATTAGTTCATTCGTTGCATCCGCATAATTTGCAAAGGCTTGGTTTGAGGCAGCACCAAACTGGGAACTAGTACCGCAAGGCGGAATTAAAAATTAAAAATTAAAAATTAAAAATGAATACAGCGTAAGGGTTTTGTTGATTTGGAATGGGTGGTTTATTTACGCCATGCTGTACTAGTCTAGCCACCTTTAGCCATAGCACCATTAGCTCAACCAAGTCCTCAGATCAACTAGACACTTGGACTCAGAACTCTTTACTTAGGACTACTAAATTTGGAAAGTAGCCAGTTGGGTAATTAAATGATCAAAATAGGGAGCAATTTCTTGCTGATTGGCTTGACACCGCTTTAAACTAACAACCTTAATACTTTTTAAACCTAAGACCATTGCATCTTTTGGAACTTGTAATTCCTGATAGAGCAAATTCATATAGTGCAATCCTGTGGAACTGGTATACTCAGTGTGACCGCCTGCTATGCCATAGGTAATACAGCGGAGAAAATGCCAAAAATCTCGCCAGCAAGCTTGGGCGCGTTCAGGCGGATAAAGACCTCCTCCAGGCTGGATAATTTCGGGATAAGTCGCCAAAACCTGCTCTCTAGCTTCATCAACAATTTCGGCGGCGCGATCGCGTAACAATTGAGCAATAGGAATCAATGCCGAATTATCAGGTGACAAGGTTTTAATCTGCAAAAAATCTTCGTCGCTCAGATACCGAAAAGCATCGTCCGCAGCCTGGAATATAACAATCGCTGCTTTTGGATGGGACTGTTCCCACTCAGCAAAGCTGATAATTCTAGCTTTGGCTATTAATTCCTTAACGGTTTGGCTTAATTGAGTCATTGGTTTAGGGGATAGGGCATGGGGCATTCATTCAATCTTCTTAGAATGCGATCGCCATTTGGTGACATCTGTAAAATAAAGTTAAAGAATAGCTCTACCAAATGCACCTATGGAAATCGATAAAATCCAAGCTGAACTGAAGAACCCAGATTTTCACTATCGTCTGAAGGCGATCGCTGCCCTGAATAATTATGAATCAGAAGTTGCAGTTCCTCTGTTAACGAGTAAACTTCGTGACTCAGAATTTTTGGTGCGTTCTTTTGTAGCAAGGGGTTTGGGTAAGCAACAATCAGCGGAATCTTTTGCTGCTTTGATGCAAATTATGAAATTCGATGATACCCCCAACGTGCGAGCTGAGGCGGCAAATTCTTTATCGCTATTTGGTAGAGTTGCAGTTTCTCATCTAGTTCTGGCATTTTATCAGGATGACCACTGGCTAGTTAAGCGGAGCATTTTGGCAGCGATCGCCGAAATGGATTGCCCTGAAGAACTATTTGATATCTGCGTTCAGGGTTTAAAAGATGAAGATTTCACAGTTCAGGAATCCTCTGTTGATGGACTCGGCTTACTAGCTGATTCTAGCCAACATACTGCGGCATTATCCCAAATACTAACCTTGGTAAATGATCAATCTTGGCGGATGCGCGTGCGAGTTAGCTATGCCCTGAAACGATTTGACCAGCCCCAAGCAAAAACAGCCCTGAACCAACTCAGACAGGATGAGAATCACCGAGTTGTCGGAGCTGCTTTAGAAGACTTGTTGCCACAATAGTGGTATGGTTTTGTTCGCAATATTGTCAGAAAACTCAATAAAAAATATATTATCCTACCTTAAATTTGCCAAAAATATCCGGTTAATCTGCCAAAATATGGAATAAAAAATTAACTTTTTCGAGATGAGGAGACATTTGTGACTAATATCCCAACTGGTCAAATGACTTGGCGATTACCAGGTTCCTCAGAATCTGCCTTACATTTGCGGCATAATCCTTGGGAACCTTGGCGATCGTATAAAGAATTTCCACAATATGTTCTACCTGATCCGCCCAGTTTTTCCGAAGGATACGCTACATTTTTAGCGCTCTTAAAAAAGAACTGGCAGTTGTTGTAAACTCACTACAGAACAACTGGTCAAACAATTTTGGATTTTGGATTTATTTTGCCCACAAGGAGCGCGGCTTGCACCTAAAATCTAAAATTGGTCCGTCAAGCACTGAAACTCTCACGAGTTGTTGTGCGGGTGTAAGCGTTCCAAGCGTCGAGTTCTGAATGTGGACGGCTGCAAAGCATAGCTTTAGTTGCTTCTGTAAGTCCTTGGGCAAGAGTAAAATCTGCCCCAGCGATACTTTGAAGATGCTCCATCTCTGCATCACTGAGGTCAGTTGCTCGCAGGTCTGTATCCTGCAAATTGGCTCCAGTCAATCGAGCATTCCGCAAGCAAGCCCCTGTCAAATAAGCTTTCGTCAGGTCAGCGCCACTTAAAGCTGCACCTTGCAAATTAGCTCCTGTCAAGTCAGCGCCACTCAGGTAGGCTCCACGCAGATTAGCGCCTTGTAAATCTGCGTTTCGTAAAGAAGCTGTATTGAGAAAAGCACCATTGAGATTAGCACCTGGCCCCACCGCTCCAGAAGCTTTGTAGTTATATTCTTGGGGCCATTTCGTTTGTATATCATAACGCGCTACTTGGAGTTTGGCTCCCTCCAAATTTGCGCCGCTAAGATTCGCTTGCTGGAGGTCAGCACGGTTTAAATAGGCTCCCTGCAAATTAGCTCCACTCAAATCGGCTCCTCGCAGATTAGCGCCTCGCAAATCTGCCCCACTCAGATTTGCATCACTCAAGATTACCTCGCCCAGATCGGCTCCTAATAGCTTGGCTTTACTCAAGTTAGCTTGTTGTAAATCGACTTCCTTCAAATTGAATTGGTACAAATCTACCCCATCCAGAGCGATTCCTGCTTTCAGGGCTGTTAAGATTTCAGGAGTTGGACTGGGGCGTTCGCTAGTAATAAGTTGAATTTCACTATTTGTCATCAGCTGATTAAAATATGACTTTTGGAGTTATTCTACACTTTAGCTATATCGGGACTTCATCTTCTCACTCAGTATTCAGTAACGCTAAAATTTGATTCTTAGCTCCTCACCGGAGCAATGGAAACGTCTCCGGCTTTGCTCAAAACTCCTAACTTTTAAAAAACGAGGTTTTAAAACATATGCATCTAATACCACCCTTGACTATGATCGACTTCTTCCGTAAAAGTGAGGGAACATGGTTTACGGAACGCTCTGTTCATCATTTTGACTCAGCGGCGGATGAGTCGGGGGAGTCAAATTTGATTATTAAAGTCATGAAAAAAGATGATCCTAAAGTCCAAGAAGTCTGTACAGCCCAAGGGATAGACCCAACTAAAGCCACAAGCGGTGCTAGCTTTGCATGGCAGGCTAACCTAGACACCAGACTACTAAATACCGATAATGCCGCCATTTTAGTTGATGTACCCGACGAAACGAGGCGTTCTGGAAAACTGATCCGCAACCAAGGCTATGTCGAGAGTATTCCGGTTGTGAGTCGGTATCAGTTTGCTGATGATGGAGTCTTGACAATTGATACTGACTATGACAATAACCAAGGTCAGGAACGTTGTTGGTTTATTACGGATGATTTTCGCGTTAGGGTCAGTACGGTGCGAATGATGAACGGAGTCAACTTGATGACTTATTGTTCTGAGCGTCGCTGTGTTTCCCAAGAAGTCTTGGAACAAATGATCAGTTGGAATCATGTTAGGTAGGGAATAGGGAGTCGGGGACAAGGGGGATGAGGGGGACAAGGAAAATAACTCATGCCCATGCCCCATGCCCAATACAACTCTTGGAGAGGCTACTTCGGCTACGCTCAACACAAGTGCGCCAACGGCTTCTCTACGAGATGCTACGCAGATCGCTCAGTACAAGTGCCCAATGCCCCATTAAGGAATGTTGCTTTGTTTCTCAGAAATGAGACGTGCATGATTGCCATCCCTTATTTTCATTCAAGGGTTAACAAATCATGCTCTATGTATAAGCCTTTCCTGGAATTTTTAGAAAAAGAGCTATTTCAGCAGTTTGATTTACAAAGTAGGGTTATTCCCCCTGGTTTGGAATTCAAAGTTAGCGATCGCGGCAGAAACCCAGCAACTATCCGCAGTTGGTGTCACCAATGTCAAGAGTTGCGGAAGATTCGCTATACATACATTGATGCCGGGGAAAGCGCCCAAATTTTTAACAGCGTAATTTATCCCAATCATCACTACGATCTACCTCTATTAGGGATTGATTTTTTATCTTTTGGTAAAGTTAAAAACTTGATTGTGCTTGATTTTCAGCCTTTATTTCAGGATGAAGATTATCAAAAAAAATATATAGTTCCCCTAAAATCTCTCCATGATAAATACCCGGATTTGGCGCAAAATTTAGAAATGAAGTTTTACGATGCCAACCAGTATTTTTCTAAATATCTATTGTTTGCCAAAACAGATCCCCAAACTGTGGCAACGCGAGTATTTGAAGCTTTTCAGGATTATTTAAACTTGTATTGGCAAATGCTAGCAGATGCCCAACCGCTCCAAGACCCTGAAGATATCCAGCGGATTGTCAAAGCCCAAAAAGATTATGACCAATATAGTGCAGACCGCGATCCAGCATCTGGTTTGTTTAGCAGTTACTTTGGTCATGAATGGGCAGAGCGCTTTCTGCATGAATTCTTATTTGAAGATGCTGTTCCCCTAGCAGTCAGTGGCAGTAAAAGATGACCGAATGAAAATCGGCATTGGGGATTATTAATTTTGAATGCATGAATTTTGAATTCGGAGCGAAGCGACCTTGACACTCTATCAACCATTTCTCGATTATGCGATCGCCTACATGCGATCGCGCTTGGATTTACAACCCTATCCTATCCCCACTGGGTTTGAGTTTAAGAGTGCTGTTGTGGGCAAGGGAAAAAATCAGGAAGAGGTTGTCACCACCAGTTACGGTTTTCAAACCGCAAAATTGCGGCAAATTCGTGCAGCTCATGTACAGGGTGGCAATTCGTTGCAAGTGCTGAATTTTGTGATTTTCCCGCGACTCAACTACGATTTACCCTTTTTTGGGGCGGATCTGGTGACATTGCCAGGAGGACATTTAATTGCTTTGGATATGCAGCCCCTATTTCGTGATGATCCAGCATATCAGGCAAAATATACCGAGCCAATTCTGCCCATTTTCCACGCCCATCAACAGCATCTATCTTGGGGAGGAGATTTTCCAGAAGAAGCACGGCCCTTTTTCTCTCCCGCTTTCCTGTGGACTCGTCCCCAAGAAACGGCTGTAGTAGAAACTCAGGTGTTTGCCGCTTTCAAAGACTATTTAAAAGCTTATCTGGATTTCGTAGAGCAGGCAGAAGCTGTAACAGATTCCCAAAATTTAGAAGCCATTGAGCAAGCCCAACTGCGATACCTGCGATATCGGGCTGAAAAAGACCCAGCACGAGGGATGTTTAAACGCTTCTATGGTGCCGAATGGACTGAAGAATATATCCACGGCTTTTTATTTGACCTAGAGAGAAAATTAACAGCCATCAATTAGAGGTTCTTATGCAGGAAGTCAGGAGATTTTCCTTTAGAGTGGTTTTACTGTGATGGTGTGCAAAGCTATGTGTCAATCACTTACACAAGAACTGGAAAAGCTTGAAGTCGAACTGCGAGAGGCAATGCTCCGTAATGATATCACTGCTTTGGATCGCCTCTTGGCAGATGAGGTTATTTTCACAGATCCTCAGGGTAGCGTCATAGACAAGGTAGAGGATTTGTCTCTTCACCAATCAGGTAACTTGGTAGTTACAAGCTATGAAACAGATGAATTAATTGTTCGAGTCTTTGGCTCAACTGCAATCACAAATTTGAAGGTGAGATTGACCGGACTTTTTAAGGGGGAATCCTTCAGTGGTGTTTACCGTTATACACGTACATATTTGAAGCAAAATGAGCAATGGCAAATTATAGCAGCTCAAGCAACGGCGATCGCTGCATAGTTTACCTGTTTTTGAAATTTCCCTTGGAGTCTGCTTGAATGCAGACATCTATCTTCCCGATGCTGATTTATCTCTTTTATGCAACATCGACAAATGTGATTCTATAAAATCTGCACCTAATGAGTAACATTCACTGCGAATCTTCTCTGGGAGTGTCAAACTTTCTATATTGTGTGTAGAAGTAAATCCTTCTTTGAAATCAATACAACTTTTGACGATCTGCCATGAATCTGTAATAGCAGTGGGTAAGTATTCGTTGAATCTCTTCCAATCTTTATATATTTTAGTTAGCTGATCCTGAGAAGCTAAAAACCTCGCTTTTTGTTTGGCATGATTCTGACGTAATTCACAAATATTATGAGCGGCTTCTAATGCTTTTTCTCCATCCCAGTCTGCAACATTTTTCAAATCTATAAGACATTCACTCAGCTTCAGTCGATTGGGATGGGTATCACCGTCTAAGTTGGGAATTGCAGCGCTAGCTGGAATTCTTGTTAAAACAAACATTATAATTATTAAAATTACAAATTTTAATATTCTCCTCTTAAATAAATTTCTCAACATCTAATATACCTATAATGAACGTATCAGTTAATATCTTAACAACCCATCCTGAAATATCTCTAAAGCAGTATTTAGAACAGCATCCTGATTATCTGTTAGCGCCACGTAAAGCCTACGGCATAGCTTCTCTACGAGACGCTACGCGAACGCTTAGAGCAACTCAGGAGCGTCACTTTTCAAGACAGACATCGTACCAACTTAATTAGATACAGCAACATTCTTGAGGATGGTCATCGGACCTTGGGCTTTGAGAATCTCCATTTCTGCTGGATTCCGCACTAGCAAAGCACCAGCAAATCCTAATGAATTTACAGAGATAGATTGGAAATGCTCCTGCGATCGCGGTACGATTAACATCCATTCTCGCGTCGCTAGCAGATTGTAAGCACCAGATTGCCTTACATCTAAACCCACAGCATGTAGCAAAGTGCGATAAACTTCCAGTGTTGCTTGGGGCCCTGCGAATGGCGATTGCACCCAATGGGGATCTAGGGGTGCGAAAGCGTGTACAAAAGGAAGTTTTGGTAAAGTTGCGTTTGAACTCTGAAATTGTGCTGCCCTGAACAGAGGTTCAATAGGTATCTGTGGCCCTGAAGGTGCAAGTGGTAGCGGCACTAATTGCAAGTGCTTGTGTCGCTGACTGGCACCTGCGGTTTTGCCACAGTTGTAAAATGCTAAACCATCGAAATCAGCCAAACACGCCCACATAGCCGTAAAATCTTCCGGGGTGAGTAAGCTTTCCTGTTCCTCGAAAGCACGGGTGATAATTAGCAAATGATAATCAACAACATTGAATTTATTTAAAATACATACATGGGTATCGGAGATATCCGCTACAAATAAATCCTCTTCGTAGGGCAAGAAAGGATTAAACTCTTGACCAGAGGTGGCAGATTGTTTTTCCTGTTTCTCCTTGGCGGCTTTTTTGCGATTCAAGTTAGACAAAATCCGCACTAAAAAGCGCACGTTATGCTGTTCAACAAATTCAAATTCCGTCGGTATCGACAGCAACGCCCCACATTGTAAAGCATGTTCAGTCTGTTCTTTGACACTTGTCCATAAAGTGCCAGGCTTAAGTAAGATTTTACCCTGTGCCATTTTATTCCTTCAGACATGGAGGGAACACGCAATCGGGACGCACAGATGTGCGCCCTTATGAATGACTATATTCCAATACAGTTCAGTTAAGATGCGATAAGTAAAATACCAAAGCTTTCACAACAATGCAATACCCCCGCAACAAAACTGTCACAAATCATATCTACATTAGTAATACATACTAAATATCCTTCCAGACAGCAATGCAAAACGAATCTCGCGACAGAGAACACCCATCAAATAGCATTTTACATAACACTGCTGATGCCAAATACCATAATCGGGCACCCTGGAAAAAGGCTGCTGCCTCTCTATCGTTGGTGCTGCTGGGATCAGGTATGACATTGGCAGGTGGCTATATGGCTGGACATCCTCAGCAGGTGTCTGAAAGTGCATCTAATTTGGCAGTGAGTCGAGTAAATGCCGCTCCTCCATTACCAGCCGCCACAGATCCTAACTTTGTTATAGAGGTGGTAAAAAAGGTCGGGCCAGCTGTGGTGCGAATTGACTCTTCCCGAACCGTAAAAACCCAGGTACCAGATGAATTTAACGATCCATTTTTCCAACGCTTCTTTGGCTCTCAACTACCAAATCAACAACAGGATCGCGTAGAACGGGGTACTGGTTCAGGTTTTATTATTAGTGCTGATGGTCGTATTCTCACCAACGCCCACGTAGTCGATGGTGCTGATACAGTAACAGTAACACTCAAGGATGGACGTAGCTTTAAAGGTAAGGTGTTAGGAAAAGACGAGTTGACCGATGTTGCTGTTGTCAAAATTCAGGCAGACAATCTACCGTTAGTAGCATTGGGTAACTCAGATCAACTGCAACCTGGAGAATGGGCGATCGCGATCGGCAACCCCCTTGGACTAGACAATACAGTAACTACCGGAATCATCAGTGCTACCGGACGCAGTAGCAATCTAATCGGTGCTCCCGATAAGCGAGTAGAGTATATTCAAACCGACGCAGCGATTAATCCCGGTAACTCCGGTGGGCCCCTCCTAAATTCCCGTGGCCAGGTGATTGCGATGAATACAGCCATTATCCAGGGGGCACAAGGATTAGGTTTTGCTATTCCCATCAACACAGCACAACACGTTTCCAGTCAACTAATAGCTACAGGCAAAGTAGAACATCCTTACTTGGGAATTCAGATGGTAGGGTTAACGCCTCAGCTAAAACAAAATATCAACTCAGATCCCAATAGCGGTTTGAGTATAAGTGAAGATAAAGGTGTATTAGTTGTAAAAGTTATGCCAAATTCGCCAGCTGCTAAAGCAGGAATACGTGCTGGTGATGTGATCCAAAAGCTTGGTGGGCAATTAGTCACAGATGCCAGCAGTGTCCAAAAGGCAGTAGAAAATAGCAAAGTCGGGGGCGATTTACGGATGGAATTACGTCGCAATGGGCAGAATCTTAACGTAGCTGTACAACCTGGCGCTTTCCCGACACAACAAGTACAATAATCGCTTTTGTAAAGGGTTTTGAGCGATTTTTGAGTAGTAAATGAGTAGTCTTAAAAATTTGGGGCTTCTGACTTGGTAATATCTGGGTGACAGTAGTACATAAGCACTGTCTGAACAGTATCTCCCAGTCAGTAAGCCACTTTCTCAGGTAAGGCATCATAAGCGATCGCCAAAGTAGCAAATGCGATCACCAAAGTAGCAAATGTAGTCGCCGAAATAGCAAATGCGATCACCCAAATAGTAAATGCGATCGCCGAAATAGCAAATGTAGTCGCCTAAGTAGCAAATGCGATCGCCTAAGTAGCAAATGCTGTCACCGAAGTAGCAAATGTAGTCGCCGAAATAGCAAATGCGATCGCCTGTTGTGAAAAAGTAAGCGAGCGCCTTTCAGAAAACCTCAAAAATAATGCGATCGCTGTTGCAAAAGAGTGAGCGATGTCTACGACGGGCTACGCCTACGCCTTGCAGAAACCCTCAAAAACAAAGCGTAGACGCGTAGCGGCTTGTCGTTAGACATCGCTTATTGTGAAGGGACAGGGAAACACAGCATTAGCTCAACAATATCGTGAAATTCTATTTAATTCCCAAGGTTTGACTACTATCGAACTTTTTCCCGACATTGCTAAAAATGCAGCACAATTAAGGGCAGATTATAACTTAAGAACCCCAGATGCTATTCAGATGGCTACTGCTATTCGTGGAAGTGCATCATTTTTATGAATAAACTATGATCAAGAAGCAGACTTGATTTATTAGAGTGCTTTGCATGGTTTCAGCAGAATTAATTTCCACTTTGTGAGAACTTAGTCGAGCAGATAAGTTTTATATTATGCAGGTTTTAATCTCAGAGTTAGCCCAACAGGAAACCAATCTGATTAAGCCCGATCAATCTTATCCTGTGTGGTCGCCTTATGATGCAGTTGAAGCAGCAGATACTATGCTAAAAGTGCTACAAGCTGCTAAAACTCCAGACCATGCGTACCGCACAACGGTATTCCTTTATCCCGATTGATGTTGCATTGGGCGAAGCTAGTTTCCGCCCCTATCTACCCCTTACTTTGATTTACCAGCAAAGTTCTGTGATAACATCCGGTCTGTTGGATACTGGAGCAAGCGTGAATGTGCTTCCTTATCCAGTAGGAGTTGAGCTTGGTTACGCGTGGGAGCAGCAGACAACTGCATTGAGTTTGACAGGTAATTTAGCTCAATACGAGGCGCGTGTCGTGCTTCTTCAAGCAGTAGTTGGGCAATTTGAACCTGTACAACTTGTATTTGCATGGACACAGGCTACAAACGTACCTCTGATTTTGGGGCAAGTGAACTTCTTTATGGAGTTTGATGTTTGTTTTTACCGTTCCCATTTACAGTTTGAGATCAGCCCTAAATCGGTAACGTCAGAGTAGATTTATTGCAGTCGTCTAACACATCAACGTAGCGGACGCAAGCCTTTGATGAGGGTCATTATAAAGAGCGATCGCCTGTTGTGGAAGAGTGAGTGCGACGTCGAATAGCCCGTCGTAGACATCGCCTGTTGTGGAAGGGTGAGTGCGATCACTTTATTTAGGCATCCAATTTTTAATTTGCTAAATACAAATATTTGTCTTTGCTCGTTGCTGGCTTTTTTTATGATGACACTAACAGAAAGGATCGCTTTGAAAAATACAATATTTTAAGTATATTTACTGCTTAGAATTGTAAATTAATAGCTATAATTGCTTTGATTATCTAAAAAATATGAATCAAAATAAATTAGAGAGGCGAGATCAAGAGCGATCTGTTTGGAGCGAGGATGATTATATTTTTATACAAAACCTCAGTCACCCAAGACATGTAAGCGAATTCCTCAGAGCTTTATACAATGTCTGTAAAAGTGGTTATAAAGATATTGCGATTGTTCTTAAAGAAGTCAAAGCCGTTTTTCCTAATGCTTGTGTTCCTATAGCCGCTATCATTCAGTATTACAGAAAGCTTGATTTTAATATAGAAGTGTATGATCAACCTCGTATACTTGAAATTGCTCATTTTAACCAACCATTACTTGCAACTACTAATGCATTAACAAAAGAGATAGATCCTTTATCAAAAGTATGGCACTTTCAAGACGAGGTGATGGTATTTCAACTAGTATCAGCACTGGTTACAGCTATTACCCGCAGGATAGAATGTAGCTCTGGAGTTGTGGAAGCCTTTGAGTGGTGTTTGACTGAAGTAATAGACAATATTTTGCAGCATTCTAAAGCCTCCGAAGGATTCGCTATGGTTCAAGTCCATGCTGATTCTAAGCGATTAGCTGTGTGTATTGCTGATACTGGTATTGGAATCTATAACTCTCTTGCTCAATCTGTTCATAAACCCCGATCAGCTGTTGATGCTATAACTTTAGCTGTGAAAGAAGGTGTAACTAGAGACCCTCAAATAGGTCAGGGTAATTGTCTGTGGGGTTTATTAGAAATTGTTAAAAATAATAGCGGTCTTCTTACTATTACTTCGGGTTCTGCTTCTTTATTTATACGTGATAATGAATCCAAACCATTTTCTGAGCTTCCATACTTAAACAAATCTCATCAAGGGACGATTGTAGATTTTCAAATTGATGCTAGTCAAGGTATTGATATAGCCAGCGCTCTCAGCGGTCATAAACCTGTAAATTTAAGGCTTGAAAATTTAGAAACCAATACAGGTGAACACTGTATAATAATTAAAGATCATACTCATGGCACTGGTACTAGGCTTGCTGCTATACAGATACGGAACGTTGTGCTTAATGTGATTAATGAAGGTGGCTCAAAAGTTATACTTGACTTCTCAGGAATTGCAGTTATTTCTTCTAGCTTTGCTGACGAATTCATTGGTAAACTTGTTGTCAAGTATGGTTTTTTTAATTTTCAAAATATAATTACTCTACAAGAGATGAACCCAGTAATTCAAGGAATTTTACACAGGTCTGTTGCTCAGAGAATGATGAATAGTCTTCAAGATGGTTCCTAAAATAACTATTAAATTCATCAGCACTACTTATTTTCCTAAAATTGGCTACTGTTACCAAACTAGTTCTAGATTTAAAATAAATCCGGATAGCACATCTTGCCCTGACAAAGTAAGAGGTGATTCTAACATTTCAACCTCTTTGCCTCGCTGATAAATCTCCACTTGCCGAGATTTACGATTAATTAACCAGCCCAAATGCACACCATTATCTAAATATTCCCTCATCTTTTGCTGAGCAACTTTCAAACTATCACTTGGCGAAAGCAACTCAATTACAAAATCAGGAGAAATGGGGGGAAACTTTTGTTTTTCTTCCTCAGTTAAAGCATCCCATCTTTCCAGCTTTATCCAAGAAGCATCAGGTGAACGATCTGCACCATTAGGTAATTTAAAACAAGTGGAAGAATCAAAAGCGATGCCAGTACCATCAGTATCTGACCAATTAAATAATTGTTGATTTAGTCTACCATTACGATTTCCGGTTTCTCCCCCGGTTGGTGGCATGATAATTAATTCTCCGGTTGCAGTGCGTTCAAACCTCAAGTCACGGTTTGCCTGACATAGATTAAAAAACTGCTCATCTGTCAGTTCCAATACTGATTGAAGGTTGACCGTTAAAGCATTCATAGTCATATCTCGGATTGAAAGTTAAGGCAGGCTTTATGCCTGCCCATTAATCCTAGTCTATCCCTTCAATCCGGTCTTCAACTTCTTGGTACAACTCGCGCAGACGATCTAAATTCTCCTCGCTAGTCTCCCAATAACCGCGTCCATTCACTTCCAACAAAGTTGATACAATCTTGCGGAAAGAATGGGGGTTGAGGTTCAGCAACCGCTTCTGCATTTCTTCATCTTTGATGAAGGTTTCGTTAGTATCCTCATAAATCCAGTTATCCACAGCGCCGGCTGTCGCACTCCAACCTGTTGTATTCACCAACCGCTTGGAGAGTTCGCGCACACCTTCGTAACCGTGAGATAGCATCCCCTCATACCACTTGGGATTTAATAATTTGGTACGCGCATCTAAGCGCACGGTTTCTGATAATGTCCGCACTTGAGCGTTAGCTGTGGTTGTATCTGCAATATAAGATGGTGGTTTTTTACCATCACCCCGCAGACTTGCCACAAGCTTAGTGGGATCAGAGTCGAAGTAGTGAGAAACGTCAGTCAAACTAATCTCGGAAGAATCCAGATTTTGGAAAGTTGCATCAGCAGTTTTCAATGTACTTTCAAAAATCTGTCGGGATTCGTCCATTATTCCGGGGTTATCGGAATTGAACGAGAAGGATTTCCGGTTGAGATACATGTCCTGCAACTCTGCTTCGCTATCCCAAGTGCTGTTTTCTACTGCCAAGTTGATATTTGACGAGTAGGAACCAGAAGCGTTGGAAAAGACGCGAGTTGCTGCTTGACGCAGATTGATCCCCATATCCTCAGCTTGTTGCAAAGCGTGTTTGCGAACAAAATTCATTTCTAAGGGTTCATCTGCCTCAGCCGCCATTTTCACCCCTTGATCTAGGAGGTTCATTTGGTTGATGAACAAGTCGCGGAATACACCAGAACAGTTAATCACCACATCAATTCTGGGGCGTCCCAACTCTTCTAGAGATATCAATTCCAATTTGTTCACCCGTCCTAAGGCATCAGGAACTGGACGCACGCCCACCATCCACATAATTTGCGCTAGGGATTCACCGTAAGTTTTGATGTTATCGGTTCCCCAGAGGACGCAGGCGATAGTTTCTGGCCATTTTTCATCATTTTCAGCCTTGTTACGTGCCAAAAGCCTGTCTACAACGATTTTGGCTGATTGTACTGCTGCTGTTGTTGGGATAGATTGCGGATCGAGTGCATGGATATTCTTACCCGTGGGTAATACATCCGGGTTGCGGATGGGATCACCACCAGGGCCAGGTAGGATGTACTCCCCTTCTAAGCCTCTGAGTAATGCTCCTAGTTCGTTGTCGGCACAAACTTGCTGGAGGCAGAATTCCAAATACTCAAATAGGGGTTTGAGTGTAGCTGTGTCAACTTTGGGATAACCTGCTTTATGCAATGCTTCTACCCAAGGCTCTTTTTTCCCCATGTTGAAGAAATTCAACCGGGAAACTAGAGAAACTCGCCCTTCAGCGTCGGTTTGCTCTTGGATAAGGGCGCTAACTGCTGCACGGGTTGCTAAGGTGATATCTTGCAGTAATTGGACATCTTCTAAAATGCCTCGGTCGTTATTTTGGTAAATATCGTCAATATTACGCCCAATGCTATTAGCGATAATTCCCGGTAAGCCTTGAAGTCCTTCTTCCTGACGATCTAGACTAGCGATATTGACCAGAGTTGCGATCGCTTCTTCTGCACTTGGCGGTTTCCCAATCACGTGCAACCCACAAGGCAATAACCGTGACTCGATTTCCATCAACCTGCGGTAGACGTTGCCAACAATATTATCCCGCTCATCGGCACTTATATCTTTGGAATCGGTTTCTGGCAGATTGATATCCTTATCCAGATTCACAATTCGGCATTTATCCATGATGCTGTTAACAATGGAAATACCGCGTCCACTATCTTTCAAGGTTTGATAGGAAGCAATTAATTCGCTGAGTTCCTTTAAACCTTTATACAAACCAGCATTTTCTGCCGGAGGTGTCAAGTAAGAAATTGTTTCGGCATAACTTCGACGTTTGGCAATTGTCGCTTCACTCGGATTATTGGCTGCGTAGTAATACAAGTTGGGAATTGAGCCAATCAAGTTATCTGGATAACAATCACCAGACATCCCCATCTGTTTACCTGGCATGAATTCCAAGGAACCGTGTGTACCAAAGTGCAGTACAGCATCAGCCTTCCAAACTTGCTCTAGGTAAGTGTAGTAGGCAGCAAAACCGTGGTGAGGACTAGCTGAACGGGAGAACAACAGCCGCATCGGATCGCCTTCGTAACCAAATGTGGGTTGGACACCGATGAAGACATTACCGAATTGCTTACCATAAATCAGCAGGTTTTGCCCATCACTATTAAGATGTCCCGGAGGTGGGCCCCAGTTCTCTTCTAGGCGGTGAGAATATGGGGTGAGTGCCTCATACTCAGGAACCGACATTTTGTAAGCAATGTTGAGTTCCGGGCTATTGTACTGTGCTTGAGCGTCATGGATGACTTCTTGCATCAACGCTTCGGCTGATTCTGGCAATTGGGGTAAGTCGTAGCCATTATTCTTGAGGGCTTTCATCACCTCATAGATTGAGCCGAATACATCCAAGTAAGCGGCGGTTCCGACGTTGCCTTTATCTGGCGGGAAACTAAAAACGGTGATCGCGACTTTCTTATCAAGTTTCGGCTTGCGGCGGAGGTTAGCCCATTTTAAGGCGCGTTCAGCTACCGCTTCAACTCGATCGCGCAGGGCGATCGCTTTCCCTGTAGTCCCATCCCTACCTGATAAAATTATCGGCTCAATTGCCCCATCTAATTCGGGAATCGCAATTTGCAAAGCTACTTGAATCGGATGCAAGCCTAAATCGCTATCCATCCACTCTTCTGTGGTTTGGAAGACTAAAGGTAATGCCACCATATAAGGACGGTTTAAGCGTTTGAGTGACTCAATTGCTTTGGGATGGTCTTGTCTGGCTGGGCCACCCACTAAAGCAAAACCAGTCAGAGATATCACTGCATCTACCAACTGGATGTTGGTATTTGGTTCATAGAAGTAGGCATCCACAGGCTTAGAGAAATCCAAACCACCAGCAAACACAGGTAATACCCGTGCGCCTAGTGCTTCCAATTCTTGCACCATTGCTACATAATGGGCATCATCCCCTGTAACTAGGTGAGTGCGTTGCAATACTAACCCGACACAAGGAGCTAAGGGATCTTTTAGATCGCTAGAAATATCCTTACGAGCTGTATACCAATTGAGGTACTCTCTGACATCTTCAAACATACTGGGAGCCAAAGGATGCCAAATCCCTAAATCGGGATAAACCACCGGTTGTTGATATGTAGAAGGTGCAAAACTTTGTTTCTCTAAACCTTTAAATACGTATTTATCAGCTAGCATCAGCAAGAAGTTTTCCAGATTTTCTGGAGAACCACCTAGCCAATACTGAAAACTGAGCATGAAATTTCGGGCATCCTGTGCCTTGTCCATTGGTAGGAACTTCAGCACTTGCGGCAGGGTTCGCAAAAGCTTCAGCATCCCATCTTGGAATCCCGCACCTGATTTTTCTTTGCGTTTCCGCATGAATTGGGCGATCGCACTTTTTGACTGACCCAACTGTGCCAAGGAAAAAGTGCCCATTTTATTTAGGCGCATTACTTCTGGCATGGAGGGAAAGACAACGGAAACGTCCAGGTGATCGCGGTGTGGTTCTACTGCTGCTACTACTTTCTGTGCTAAGTCTTCGATGAAAATGAGGGAAGCGATGAAGATATTCGCACTCTCAATTTCTCGTTTGAACTCCTGGTAGTTCTCTGGGTCGCGGAGTTCCTCAATCAAGTACCCGCTGATTTCAATCGCCAAGTTAGGATTGCTCGCGTTAATCGTGCGAACCGCTTGCGACAATGCACTCTGGTACTGGGACTCAAGCACGACATAGACCACCTTGATTAAATTACGTCCGCGTAAATTATCAGGCGCAATGTGTCTAATGGTGGACTTGACGTGGGTGAACATGCTTCTTCGGCTCCTTTGATGCGTGTTCTCTACTGGAAGTTCCTAGCGGCATCAGCAGCCACAGGTAACTTACTTATTGGCAATATGTGTTTTTTATCAGAAAACGCTTGCCCACTGGGCATTTTATCGTCTATCTGACACAAATCGATATAAAAAACGAAATATTTCTTTGTATTTGTTGACTCTGTATAAAAGTATTAGCTCACTCTTTTGTAAATTTCTTGTAATACTTTTTAGTTTTAATCGTTAAATAGTTATTTATAGATGTTATTTAAATTACAAAAAATACCTATACTGAATAAGTATTTTTAGTATGCATAGACAGGTTGTAATTAGACATCTCCAGAAAAGAATGTAGAGACGCGAAATTTCTCGTCTCTAAAAGGGTTTGGGTGAACGCATAATTAATTTTCGGAGATGTCTATTATGTGGTTGTGTGTAACTAATATGTCTATTGATAAGAATCAATTAGTTATTGGTATTAAAGTTTGCATTCCTACTTCGTAAAATCCAGATTCTTTAGAAGATGAATTATATAATTTAGATAATTATAAAAGCAATTAGTATTTAGCTTCTGCCTAAATCAGGCCATGCTTGATAAGCAAACAGGATAAAAATGAAGTATAAAATTTTTCGTCATGCACAGACATAGATGCAGCGAGGAAATATATCTCAATTTTGGATACAGTTTGGAATTCAAGATGGAGAACAACCTCATCCGACTGCAATAAAATTAGTGCATCGGCGCGGATGGGTTCGAGGGATAATTCAGATGGACTAAGTTCGGTAAGTGTAATTGGTTTACCAAGTAGCCATGTTGCAAAGTCGGCTGAAAATGACTCTGCGAGAAACTTGTAGACGTTATCGAACATAGCCTGCAATTATATCAGTAATATTGTGCCTCTAGAAATTAGGAACGAATTAGGTAATATTTCCCTCTTGACTAATGGTCCCTAACTCCTGACCATTAACTAATGACTCAAGTAGATATTCTCATCCTATCAAATGGCCCAGGTGAGGTAACAACCTGGGTGCGTCCAGTAGTGAAGGCGTTGCGGCAAGAACTAGGTGATGACCGTTCTGTGGTGAGGATTTCTGTGGTATTATCGCCTTGCTCAAATGCTAGTGGTAAAGAAGCTGCGATCGCTCTTTCTTACCCAGAAGTAGATAGAGTTCAGGGAGCAGAGCATTTTTGGCAATTTTTGCTTCGGGGCAAAACATTTGAAAATTGGGACTGGAGAAGTCGCGGTGTAGTTGTTTTCCTCGGTGGCGATCAAATTTTCCCCGTAGTCATAGGCAAAAAGCTCGGATATCGCACAGTGATTTACGCTGAATGGGAAGCCCGTTGGCATAACTGGATTGATCGCTTTGGCGTGATGAAACCCGAAGTTGCTGCTCGTGTCCCCCAGAAATATGCTCACAAATTCACCGTTGTTGGTGATTTGATGCTAGAAGCAGCAGGTGAAGCCGGGGAGAGCCTAGATTCAAATTCCCCTCTGCCTATCACTTCATCATTCAAAACTGAATTGATTGGTTTACTGCCTGGGTCAAAAGCGGCAAAATTAGCCCAAGGAGTGCCATTAACTTTAGGCATTGCCGAATACGTTCAGGCAAAAAGGCCCCAAACCAAGTTTGTGATTCCTGTAGCCCCCACTTTGGATTTACAAACGTTAGCTAGTTTTGCTGATCCCCAAAAGAACTCTATTGCTGAAACCTTTAGTTTTGGTGGTGCTGACTTAATTGTCCCAGAGGACGCTAGAGGCAAGGCATTTTTCAAAACAGCAACGGGCTTAACTGTGGAACTTTGGCAAGAAAACCCTGCCTATGACTTATTATCCCAATGCTGTATCTGCTTGACTACGGTAGGCGCAAACACTGCCGAACTCGGTGCTTTAGGAGTGCCGATGATTGTTTTGCTACCAACGCAGCAACTTGACGCCATGCGTTCTTGGGATGGTTTACCTGGGTTGTTGGCAAATCTGCCGGGGGTAGGTACCACCTTTGCGAAGGTGATTAATTGGCTATTCCTGAGACTCGTGAGAAATAAAGGTTTATTAGCGTGGCCAAATATCTGGGCACAGAAAGAGATAGTGCCTGAACTTATGGGTAAACTCGAACCGCAAGAAGTTGGGGAAATGGTACTAGACTTATTAGCCCATCCAGAAAAATTGGATGAGATGCGAAGCAAGCTACATAGCGTTCGTGGCGAAAACGGCGCAGCACAGAGCATAGCACAGATTGTTTGTGAAGAAATTGGCAAGTAGGGGTTTGGACACAACCAAAGGGTACAGAGGCACTAAGGTGTTCATAGGTGTGGTTTTTAATAGACCTGTTGCATAAATCCAATTATCCCCTGAAATTCAAAGTCACTGGCTCACATATTTAGCCTGCGTAGGCAGGCTAAATATGTGATTTAACTTGAAAAATCTGGTTCATCCAGTCACAAATTTAATTCATTAAATATTTGTGCGATAAGGACTATACTATAAAAATATTTGTCAGTAAGTGAATTTGAGCACATTAATAATGTGATCCAGGTCACTTACCGGGAAATAGGTACAATCATACCATCTTCTGGAATTGAGAATGCAGTAACAGGGGATGGGAAAATTGATACCCCCTCTGGGGATAAGAGGCGATCGGGCATGAGGTGTGTTACCAATGCCCTATAGCCTATGCCATAAGCCCCTTTCATGAAAAGTTTTTGAAGTATAGATAGGGAAGTATAAGACTTACTATGATATCAAGTTTACGAAGGAAATTTAATTATTTCACAAATCATAGGGGTTTTAAAGAGTCCCCTCTGAAAGTTACTTTCCGTTTAATATATTGGTGGATAGTTTGTCAGCTTTCTATTCCACAAACGATTTTAGTTAAAAAGTGGAATGTTCGCTTTTTTTTACCGCCTGCTTTTTATAGAACAGGGAATACTAGTCTCTTTGTTTTCCGTGATACTTATGAGCCGGAATTAGGTTATATTGAGCGCACCCTCTCATCAGGTGAAGTGTTCATAGATGCAGGAGCCAACTGTGGTATTTATACCTTGTTGGCTAGCAAATTAGTCGGAGATTCTGGACTAGTTCTTTCCTTTGAACCAGGAGTAGAATCTTTAAAAAGTATTGAGCATAATTTAGAAATCAACAGCGTGACTAACGTCAAGTTATTCAAATCGGCACTTTCTGAAGAAGAAGGTACAGCTAAGTTGTATCATATTGAAAATGCTCCTACGAGTTATTCTTTGGGATCAGATAAAAGTGAAGAGATAAGTTTTGAAGAGGTTCCGATCACTACTCTAGATCATGTGTTGGCTCATGAAGAGATTGAGCGAGTGGATTTTATCAAGATGGATGTAGAGGGAGCAGAGGAACTTGTCTTTCGGGGTGCAACTTCATTATTTAGTCGGATGAAACCGAAAGTTATATTTGAGATCAGCTCTCAGACAAGCGCAAGACTTAATTTGTCAGCGGATGGAGCCTTCAATTTTCTTAAGGAACTTGGTTACCAGTTTTTCAAAGTTAAAAATACAGGCGAACTGTTCAGCTTTGAATCTCCTGAAGGTCAGAGAGGAAATATTCTAGCAATTCATAAGGATGATTTAGTGACAGGTTAAGATAATTGCACATTTGTCAATAGGTAATCGGAAAAAAGGGATAAATTTAGCTGAGGTCAAGGTTTGCTGATGGCTTTGACCACCCTAAACCCTAGTTTATAGACGCGACAGCTTACTTCACCGGAGCTGTCGCTTTGTATTACTGTTGCTAATCCGAAGACTGTCCATCTCTTCGCCCTAGTTCATAAATACCACAACCAATACAGGCTAGTATGCCTGTGCTAATTGCCCAACTGCGACCTAAACTGATTTCCACACCCCAGTTGAATAAAGCGCCAATGACCAGAAAAGGCACAATGCTAAACAGTGAGGCGTAAAAAGCGTTTTGGGATTCTCTGGCTTTACGAGTCCTTTCAAATTCTGACTGGCTGGTGTAAAGCGATCGCTCCGCAAAGTTAAACCAGCGGTTGAGTTGCTCGATTACCCATTCACTGACTGGGTTGAAAGCTAGATATAGCGCCAATGACCACAAACTCGCTCCAGCGATCGCGATCGTATCTAATTCAAAACGGAAAGGCAAAATTTCAGTCAGCATGGCTTAGGGGAGTCCTGCAAAGGGTCAACTTTAGCTGTCAGTAGATGCTAAATAAACCTCTTGTGCAATTTTAAGCATAAACGTCAACAAGATTTCAACTACTTTTGGTACTACGAATGCTGTAAGAGTTGCTCATCTTCAAGCGTATGTACATCACGTACTTACATGATAAATTTATGCACTGTTGTCAATTTAGGTGTAATTTTTGCTACTTTGATACGTATAATTCAATCTATCAACACGGACAAATAATTAGTCAATCGACAAAATCTGTACATTAACTAATTATTTGTCAATTTAACAAAGTCTTGTCACAAATACCTCAAATACTTCAAAGCTGTCATGGAAAGGATTATGGCAGGTTTTTTGCTATTTACGTAAGTCACACTGCTTTAAGCCTGCATTCACAAATTAGATGTACAAATGCCAGATATTTAACAATTTAATTGTCAATCTCCAGAAAACTGGAAAAATCATGATTTTCATAAATTAACAAATTATTTGTCAATAAATAGTATAATACAACTATGTTTTGATAAAACATAATATGCAGAATACAGAATCTTCTACAACCTCTACAACTTGGGCAAGCTCCGCAGATGTTAATAACGATCTTGCTGAAGCAAACGTTATTGTTTCTAAACTTTCGGATGAAGCTTTACTGAAAATCGAGGTGATTCAAAGTCTTTTAGAAAATAGCGATCGCACTACATATACTCAAAAGCTCAAGGAAGCGGCAGAAAAGCTTGGTAAGTCAGTACGTACAGTACGACGGCTAGTAGAGAAATGGGAACAGGAGGGTTTGGCTGGACTGGCGCAAAATCAACGGTTGGACAAAGGGAAGCATCGAGTTGATGAAAACTGGCAAGAGTTTATTTTGAATACCTATAAGCAGGGTAATAAGGGAAGTAAAAGGATGACTCGCCAACAGGTATTTATCAAAGCTAAGGCTAGAGCTGATGAACTGGGAGTTAAGCCTCCTTCCCACATGACGGTTTACCGGATTTTGCAACCGTTAATTGAGAAGGAAGAAAAAGCTAAGAGTATTCGCAGTCCAGGTTGGCGTGGTTCGCGCTTATCAGTTAAAACCCGTGATGGAAAAGATTTACAGATAGAACATAGTAACCAAGTTTGGCAATGCGACCACACGCTTGTTGATGTTTTATTAGTAGACCAGCATGGCAAAATTCTTAGTCGTCCTTGGTTAACAACAGTTATTGATAGTTATTCGCGCTGCATCATGGGGATTAACTTAGGCTACGATGCACCAAGTTCTCAGGTTGTAGCTTTGGCGCTACGCCATGCAATTTTGTCCAAGCAATATGGTTCAGAATATGGACTTCACGAAGAATGGGGTACTTCTGGTTTGCCGCAACACTTTTATACGGATGGGGGTAAAGATTTTCGTTCTAACCATTTACAGCAAATAGGAGTGCAGTTAGGGTTTGTTTGTCATTTGCGCGATCGCCCATCTGAAGGTGGTAGTGTCGAACGTCCGTTTAAAACTCTAAACACAGAATTATTTTCAACTTTACAAGGATACACAGGTTCAAACGTTCAAGAGCGACCAGAGGAAGCGGAGAAAGAAGCTTGCTTAACGTTGCGGCAGTTAGAGCAAACTTTGGTGCGTTACATCGTTGATAACTATAACCAGCGACTTGACGCTCGAATAGGTGACCAGACAAGATTTCAACGTTGGGAATCTGGTTTAATTGCTTCCCCTGATTTACTTTCCGAGAGGGATTTGGATATTTGCCTAATGAAGCAAACACGGCGACAAATTCAACGCGGGGGATATCTGCAATTTGAAAACTTGATGTATCGAGGTGAACTCTTAGCGGGTTACGCGGGGGAAAGTGTTGTGTTGCGATATGACCCCAGAGATATCACAACGATTTTGGTTTATTGCACAGAAGGGGATAAAGAGGTATTTATTGCTCGTGCTTATGCTCAAGATTTGGAGACAGAAGAACTATCTCTAGATGAAGCAAAAGCTAGCAGCCGTAAAGTGCGGGAAGCGGGTAAGGCTGTGAGTAATCGGTCAATTTTGGCAGAAGTTAGGGAACGCGAAACATTCCAAACTCAAAAGAAAACCAAAAAAGAGCGCCAAAAAGTAGAACAGGCTGAGGCTAAAAAAGCTAAACAAATTATACCTGTTGAGCTAGAGGAAGTAGTAGAGGTGGTATCTATTGACAGCGAAACTGAGTCAGAGATGCCGGAAGTTTTTGATTACGAACAAATGCGTGAAGATTACGGGTGGTAAAAATGACTTTACAAGAATCTCAAGCGATCGCCAAACAACTTGGTGAGATTCCCGTTAATAGCGAGAAATTGCAAGGGGAAATTCAGCGATTAAATCGTAAAGGTTATGTTCCACTCGAACAAGTACAAATTCTTCATGACTGGCTAGAAGGGAAGCGCCAATCACGGCAGTCTGGCCGTGTGGTAGGTGAATCAAGAACAGGTAAAACTATGGGTTGTGATGCCTATAGGCTTAGGAATAAACCCAAACAAGAAGCAGGAAAGCCCCCAACTGTACCTGTAGCTTATAGAACCCATTTGGGATCTGGTGTACCGGGAGATTAAAAGTATTTTTTATTACTTATGTACTCAAGCAGTTTAACAGATGAAGAGTGGTCA
>NZ_JBALCP010000117.1:0-7836 GCF_036919675.1 Nostoc sp. | reverse complement strand
ATCAGTTGCACTCGACTTAATAAATCCTCAACATTTAAGAAACTGGTTTGCTAATTGCTGTTACTGTACCTCATAACAGCCGGAAGTGCTGTATCAACCAGGAATATTAATTGTAGATGCTGGATATGATAACAACAGATCCTTCTTATTAAAGCTAGAAAATCGTCACCTAAACTATTTAGGAGGATTAGCTAAAAATCGTAAAGTCATTGTCAGTGCTCAAGATAATATTCAACAAATAATTAGGTTAGATGAGTTAGCACAAACTTTATATCTGGAATCAAGTCCCTAAGAAATTCATATTGTCTGTGGGTCAGGTTACTGGGGTAAGCTTTACTCATGTCACTCTCTCAGTGCTGTTTATTATCTATTTACAGCGTATACTGAGAGAGCTTTTTTACAACATACCCGACTTTTCAAACACCCTCTTAGGCTTTTGATTGATAAGATGCGCTAACCCTAGTCTTTTCTAGTTCTTGACTTTTTTCGTCTAAATTGATCCTGCTCACTAATTTTCTAAAGAATGTAGAAATGAAAAGGCTAATTCAAGCTGTTGCATTGACTCTAACAATTGCATCCTTCAGTTCTACTGTATATGGGTACAGCCAAATAAAATCTAAAAACTTTCCTTACATTGTTGGAGCATACCAATTTCCCCAAACTAGGGCGAGAGTTGTTAGAGATTCTTTGAGGCTAAAAATTCCCTCAGATAGTAGAGCTTTATCCCGGCTAACTATTACTGTACCTAATGGTCTAACTGTCAGGAATGACATTACCATATCTGACCAATCTAATCAAAAACTTAATGCCAAGATTACAGTCAAGGACAAAACTATTACAATTGCTTTCCCAGAACAGATAGCTCCTGGAACTGAACTTAAGATTGACTTAAACCGTGTCTTAATTTCAGGAATTTCTAATGGTTGGCTCTTTCCAGTCTCTGTCAGACTTGTAGGTTTGAATGCAGATATTCCGATAGGTGTATTTCGCTTGCGGCTAATGTTCTAAGCACAAAATTGCATAAATTCCTAGTATTATGGAGTTCATCCAACAGTTCCTTTCACTTTACTGTGCTTCCAAATTTTATTTTTTGATAAAAAATTGAATAGAGATTTTAGCAGTAATGGATGTTTACACGGAAGTAAAACTGCGGGTGTCGCGGAGATTATTACTATTTTTATGTATAACAATTGAGTCGCTAGTATACTCATGTATTTCCTCTCCAATTGTTGGACAAACAGCTAAAGTATTAACCCTCAATCTTGAGGGGGCAATAACTAGATCTGAAGCAAATAATCCACAATTGTTGACTGTACAGCGAAGTATTAATGTTGCTCAAGCGGGAGTGGCAGTCGCCAAAGAGAGACCAAATCCCAGATTCTCCCTAGATATACCTTTTGGGGAAGCTGAGACTAAACGGATCGTTGGTATTGAACAACTAATTGAATTGGGGGGTAAGCGTGGGACACGTCTGGCTTTAGCCAACTCCCAGGTACAACAAGCCCAACTACAGTTAGACAACTTACGTTGGCAAATTCGTACTCAAGTACGTCAGGCATATACAGAGTTAGCCATTGCCCAAGGAGCGCAGCAAAATGCAGAACAATCTCTTGCTATCAACCAGCAACTTGTGGATATTGCCAAACTACGTTTTCAAGCTGATGATGTGGCCAAAGCCGATGTTGTTCAAGCTGAATTTGCTTTCTCACAAGCGCAGCAAAAAGTTGAACCAGCAGTGAATCGCGTCCATCAGGCTATCATTCGTCTAAATACTCTACTAGGTCAGCCTACTGACACAGTAATTACTTTGGTGGATGGACAGGCATTCACGTTTTATCTAAATGGTTCACAGCAAGGACTAGCAGTTATCACAAAACTGCCGGAGGTGACGGGACTAAAAAAATTAGCGAAAGCGTCGCGCTTAGATTTAGCTTTAGCTGAACAACAAATACAAATAAACAATAACCAAATTCAGGTAGCTCGCTCGGCTCGCATTCCGGATATTACCTTAGCGGCATCATTTGTTTGGGACCCTGGTCTAAGTACAGCTAGTGCGCCTTCTTCGACAACAACAGCAGTCATCTTAGGAGCAAGGGTGGATTTACCTGTGTTCAATAGCGGTGCGAGTGGAGTAAAGCAGGCGCGTGCTAATTTTTCTGTGGCCCAAGCACAAAAAATAGCTTTAGAATCACAAGTTGATTCTGAAGTTGCAATAGCTTACGAAAATATTATCAGTGCCCAACGCCTACTGGAGCGCGATCGCACAGTTTTACTACCGCAAGCTCTAGAAGTTCTAAATTTATCTCGCAATAGTTATCAGTACGGTCAAACTGGTTTGAGTGATGCTTTGCTCAACCAGCAGTCCATACAATCTGTATTTGATAATTTCTACGCTGATATCCTCGCCTACCAAACGGCTTTAGGCGCACTAGAGCAAGCTGTCAATCTACCCATGTCTGCGATTAATAACATCAATGCCCCCAAAACTCCTTAAAAAAGCAGGATGTTTGCATTTGGTACTTTCTTCGCCAAACATCCTGACCACTATCTCGCTGTTCATACTGCTAATTGGCTGCCAAGGCAAAGACCCACCAACTGATGAAGCAGCAGCGGTGTCCTTGCCTGTTGTAAACGTGCAACGCCAAGATATACCTGTAGAAGTCAACATTGGCGGCATGGTTAGTGCCCCACCCAATACCAGCGCTAAAGTCAGCCCAACTGTGGCTGGAAAACTTGCAGTTGTTACCGTCGTACCTGGTCAGAAGGTGGCTAAAGGGCAGTTAATTGCTCGATTGGATAATCGTCAGAGTCTTGATCAATTAAACCAAGCAACAGCAGGGTTACGTTCAGCCCAAGCAGGTGTTGCTCAGGCGCAGATTAATCTAGAACTTGCACAGAAAAGTTTAGAGCGATCGCGTCGTCTTTATAATCAAGCCCTTAATCCTACTCAAAAAGCCACAGATCCAGGCATACTCGGAGCCAGAGCAGGCGTGGCTCAAGCTCAAAGCAATCTTGCTTTTGGCGAAAAAAACTTGCAGCGACAAAAAATACTCTTTAAAAAAGGCGTATCACCCAAGAAGGACTTGTTTGCGGCCCAAAATCAGCTGGAAACTGCCCAAGCTGCTTTGGTTACTGCCCAAACCGCCGTGCAACAAGTTGTACCTCAGAAAGATGTGATTGCAGCCCAATCTCAGGTTGAAACATCTCAAGTTGCTCTAGCGGGCGCAATTGCTCAACAAGAACAGGCTAAAGCTTCCCGCGATCTTGCTCAAACCCAACTCAGCTTTACTGACATTTTTAGTCCGATATCTGGAGTTGTAGCTACTCGATTTCTAAATAATAATGATACTACAGACCCTGCCACACCAATCATTCAGGTTGTTAATTTATCAAAAGTGATAGTCAACGCCAACTTACCTGCTGACAAGAAAGCTAATATTCGTGTCAGTCAAAGCGCCAACATCCGCAGCCTTACAGGCGGTAGCTATTCTGGTATTGTCACTGCTATTAGCCCGATTGTCGATCCCCAAAGTAATACCCGCAGCATTCAAATTAGCGTTAACAATTCTCAGACACAGCTTAGAGAAAACCAAGCTGTAACTATTTCGATTATTACAGAAATCCATTCAGCGGCAATTACAGTACCCCAAACTGCTTTAGTGCCAGATCCAGATACTCCCACTGAACGGATGGTTTACACTGTGAAAGCTGGGAAACTGGAGCGGAAAAAGGTAAAAACTGGTATCCAGCAGGGCGATTTGTCTAATAGGGATAGCTTTGCTTCACGCGTTGAGATTTTATCAGGGTTGATGGGCAACGAAAGAGTAGTAGCTAAAGGTGCTTATGGTTTAGCAGATGGTACTGCTATACAGGAGGTAAAACAGTGATTCGCTTTACAAAACTGCTGCAATCCCAAGCAAAAGCAATTTACCTAATATTTGTGCTGATTGCCCTTTTAGGGATTTTCGCTTACAACAGTTTGCCAAGTGGAGTTTATCCCGAATTATCCTTTCCTCGAATTACAGCGATCGCCGAAGTCGGAAATCTTGCCCCAGAAGAAGTAGCTCTTACAGTTACTCGTCCTTTAGAAGAAGCTACCAACCAAGTTTATGGAGTTGAAAGGGTACGCTCTAAGACTGCCCGTGGCTCTACAGAACTTTCGATTGAATTTCAGCCTACAACCAATATGCAGCAAGCTTTACAGCAGTTAGAAGCCAAAACTAATGAAGTACGAAGTACTTTGCCATCTGGCGTTAACCTGACGGTTGAACGGGTTACCCCCGCCATCTTTCCAGTACTCAGCTACAATTTCACCACTGACACTCTGGCACAAACAGACCTTTATACAATTACTCAATATCAGATTTTGCCTCGCTTAACCAGGGTTGCAGGTGTCGCCCGTGTCAATCTTCAGGGGGGAAACATCTCGGAAGTCGAGGTACAAGTTGACCCAAATCGTCTGCAAAGTTATGGCTTGAATTTATCGCAAGTTGCTGATACAGTCCAGCGCTCTACTCAAAACCAAGCAGTTGGTAAACTAGATAGCAACTATCAGCAAAATTTACTAGTTACTAGTGGTCAGCCCATAGATGCATCTGCACTAACAGGGATTGTGGTGACGATGAAAGGTGCTGGGAAACCTGTATTTTTACAGGATTTGGCACAAGTCTCTCTAGGCGAAACTGACCCGATTCAAATTGTCAGTGCTAAAGGTAAACGCGGACTAACACTAAATATATTCCGTCAGCCTAATAGTAATGTTGTGGCAGTTACTGAGGCGGTACAGCAGGAAATCAAATCACTGGAGAAAAGCTTACCGCCAGGTGTGCAAATCACCAAAGCTTATGATGAATCAGGATTGGTAGTGGATGCGATCGCCAATGTTCGAGATGCGATCGCTATTGGCATTGTCCTAATTATTATTGTGCTGTACGTTTTCCTCCGAGAATGGCGCAGTACGGTGATTGCTTCTATCACTATTCCTCTATCGGCGTTGGCTGCCTTTGGGGTGCTATCCTTTGTCGGTCAGAGTCTAAATTTAATGTCTTTGGGAGGATTAGCGGTAGCAATTGGCTTGGTAATTGACGATGCAATTGTTGTGATTGAAAACATTGATCGCCAGTTGCAAAGAGGCTTGAACCCAAGTGCAGCAGTAGCCGCAGCGATGGCAGAATTAACTGAGCCTGTGATTAGTTCTACGATCACTACAGTAGCGGTTTTTGTACCTTTGGGATTATTGTCAGGTGTTGCCGGACAATTCTTTACCAGTCTTACAATTACATTAACCGCTGCTGTTGTTTTCTCCTTACTGCTAGCGCTGACTCTCACTCCCTTGCTTGGTGCAAAGTGGCTACGGAGTAACTCGAATCACTCAACACCAAAGTTATTAGTCAAACTAGATAATGCTTATACGCGGCTGTTGCGTTTTGTGTTTGGTAAAGTGCGTTGGGTAGGTGCGATCGCCCTATTTTTACTTGCAGTAGGAGCAGTATTATTTACACAATTGGGTTCAGATTTCTTACCAGCATTCGATGAAGGCAGCTATATCATTGATTACCTCGCCCCACCGGGAACATCGTTAACTGAAACAGACTTGCTCGCACATCAACTGGAAGAAATTATCGCCAAGACTCCGGAAATCACTACTTGGACGCGACGCACTGGTGCAGAAAATGGTTTGTTTGCTACTCAGCCAAATAAAGGTGATATTGTTGTTGTTCTAAAATCGGCAGATCAACGTCAACGCAAAGTCTTTGATATCATCGAAGAACAACGGCAGGATATATCTGCAAAATTACCCCAGTTAAACATTGACTTCCATCAAATTTTGCAAGACGAACTTAACGATTTATCTGGTGCGGCTAGTCCTGTAGAGGTGCGAATCTTTGGAGAAGATCCAACAATTCTGCGTAACTTAGGGGAGCAAGTTCAATTTCGCATTGAGAAAATCTCTGGTTTGGTAGACTTAGCATCTAGTGGTGGAGTAATTTTAGCGCAGCTAGACATGCACGTTAACCCCACTCAAGCTGTCCAGTTGGGATTAACAGCATCCGAAGTTGCACAGCAAGTACAGGATGGCTTGTTTGGGCGGGTAGCAACTCAAATTCGCCAGGGCGATAGGTTAGTGGACGTGCGCGTTCATCTTCTAGATACAGTACGTAGAGATCCTCAACAACTCAACCAAATCCCTATTGTTGGCACGAATGGTGCTACATTACCCCTTTCTGCTGTAGCTACAATCAAACCAACTACAGGCGAAGAAGCAATTTTACGCGAAAATCAGCAGCGTTATGTTTCCTTTACTGCTGGTGTAGAAAAACGCGATCTCGGTTCTATGGTGCAAGATATCAACAAAAAATTAGCTGGATTAAAACTACCTCAAGGTTACATCCTCTCAGTCGGTGGATTAATTGCCTCTCAACAAGCATCTTTCTCACAATTGCTGTTAGTTATGAGTTTAGGTGTTTTACTGGTGTATTTAGTGCTAGTTTTACAGTTCCGCGATTTATTGCAACCGTTAGTAATTTTTACGACAATTCCCTTAGCACTTTTAGGAGTAATTTTGGGTTTATGGATTACTCAAACGCCGCTAAATGTTTCATCATTTATGGGAATTATTTTGCTCGTAGGTTTGGTAGTAAAAAATGGGATTATTTTATTGGAATACACCAACCGTTTACGTTCAGAAGGTCAGTCTGTTGAATCGGCTTTAATTGAAGCTGGTCGTGTAAGACTACGACCAATTTTGATGACTACACTTTGTACTATTCTAGGTTTACTACCTTTAGCTTTAGGTTTGGGTGCAGGCGCAGAGTTGCAAAAGCCATTAGCAATCGCAGTTATTGGTGGGCTTTCTTTATCTACTATTTTTACACTCATCTTTGTACCAATTGTGTTTCGTTTAGTCTGCCGATTGCGCCCAGAATAGTAGTTTGTTTGGGAGCATCCCAATTTTGCAAGAATGATACTAGCATAATTCACTTTACATTTAGGTACTATATGCGCTCTCTACCCCGCATCGATTCGAGATACTGGTTTTGCCTTTGTGCCGCTAGCGTTTTCGGCACCAACACTGGCGACTTCCTTGGGGACGAACTACACCTCGGGCACCTCGGCGGACTACCCTGGCTGGCTGGGCTATTCGCGCTAATCCTCTTACTCGACCGAATGGTTCGTCGGCCCATACCACTTTGGTTCTGGTTTGCCATCATCACGGTTCGCACGGCGGCTACCAACGTCGGGGATATGTTCAATGATTGGCACATCGACTTCGCGGTCTCCATACCGATGGTTCTTGCACTTTTTGTTTGCGCTGTCTGGGTCTACAGCCGGTTTTTTGATGCAGGGACTACCTTGGGCGATACCATCCGCGTAACACCGATCTACTGGGTCTGTATGATGCTGGCCGGTGTCCTTGGCACCCTCGCGGGCGACTTCGCGTCCTTTCGGCTGCATCTCACGCCGCCAGGGGCCGCAGTGGTGGTAGGGGCGCTGGTGGCGATGACGCTTAGAATCGGCCGACGGAGGCAAATTCTCGCGCCAGCGCTCTACTGGACCACGGTGGCACTCATTCGCACGGCTGGCACTGCCGCTGGCGATGCCTTGGCTCACGCGTTGAGCCTGCCATGGAGCACCTTGCTCACCGGTCTTGCTTTCCTGGTTCCCGTCATCGCGTTCTATGGAACCGGTCGTCCAACGGTTGAACGCGCCGACCCTAAGTAAGCAACGGGACGGCCGCCTGGTTCAAGCAGAACTTTTAGAAATGGAACAACCCAGTATTTTCATGCTGTAGTGACACCTGTAATTGTTTGTCCTGGTAATTCTCAAGTCATCCCC
>NZ_JBALCP010000116.1:0-95823 GCF_036919675.1 Nostoc sp. | reverse complement strand
GAATATAGGTGGAGTCATCTGTAGCTCCATCTTCAAACAGCAGTTGCGGATTTTCATCGAAAGAGCCGAACAAATCACCTGGCTGTGCTGGGGGTGAATCTGAAGTTTCCCCAAAATTGATAATATCTAAAGAAGTTTCTGTAGGCGATAGTTGATCCACAGTATTATCTGTGGTTTCCATCTGAATATAGGTGGAGTCATCTGTGGCTACATCCTCAAACAGCAGTTGCGGATTTTCATCGAAAGAGCTGAATGAATTAAGTTCCAGATCAACGGCAGATATCTCTGGGGGCTGATTGGTAAATTCTGGAACAAAATCTAAAGCTTCTGGTTGTTGCGATCGCCTGAGAATTTCTTCCCCTGGATGCTGCGCGAACAATGGCGTTTCTGGCGGGGATGATTGGATGCGATCGCTGATTATCGGGGAAATAGTTGAGTTACTCGGTGCTAACTCATCAAATAAATCATCTCCAGAATCTGATGAGAATACCAAATCTAGCTGCTCTTGGTGCTGGAAATTGATATCAAAATCTTCTTCTATGTCAAAACTGGCTATAGAAGAAGGTATGGGCTGTTGACTGTCAGCAAAAATGTCATCAGCCTCCTCAGCAAACAAACTCTCCTCTAACCCCCTTTCCACATTCTGCTCAATTAAGGAATCGAATTCGTCCTGTTCCTCTGTGGTTTCCTGATTCCAGAAGTTGCTCAGATCATTTTCTGATTGAGAAAACTCAGGTACTATTACTGGAGATGTATCAAATAAATCACCGATTTCTGGTTCCCTTGTAGGCAGTAGTGGATGTTCTTCCATTTCAGCAAACAGGTTGTCCGAAGACAAGCCTGTTTGCTGGGGTAATTCTACGTAGTCACTAGGGATAATTTCTTCTACCCAATTTGCCTTTTTGGTTTCTAAGAATAAGTTATCAAAACTGTTTTGTTGGCTGATAGATAGTTCTACACTGGGGAACGCCTCAGTTTCCGGTTGAGTCACTTCGCCTGTAGGCAATAGTTCGATATCATCATCTAGTGCCAGTGTCAATAAATCTTCAACCACATCGTTTTTGTTGACACTATTTTGGATAATTTCTCCAGGCGGCTGCTTCAGATCACTAGTAATCTCAGTAAATTCTTGTAAATTTTCGTCAGGGTAAGAGTCTAAATTTAGATTAATTACGTTAATATCGCTCAACTCTACAGTCGTAGCGGATGTTTGTTGATTTTGCGGTTCTGAATTCTCTTTTTCTAGGAAGTTGTCACCAAATAACAGGGATAAGTCTTCTGTCGTGGCTGTGATTGCAGGGTGCTGGTCGTTGCTTGTGTCTTCATCAAAGGAGAGTAAATCGGATAAGTCGCCATCAGCAGCCTCAGCGTCACTGCTGCTAAAATCAATTCCAAAGTCATCGGTGGCAACAATATCTAAGGTTTGTTCTTGATGCCAGGTTTCATCGAGTTCGGGAGTTTCGCCTTCAAATAAATCGGCAAGGGTATTTAACTCAGCTATTCCTACCTCTGGACCATTGGGGTCAAGATTGCTACTGATTGGATGTGCTTCGTCATGTATGGTGAAAGAAAAACTAGTGTGAGTTGCAGCGTTTAATGGTATCCCTTGTAACTGAAGACCAGGGCGTTCGCTACTATCCTCATCTAGATTAAATTCCTCAATTGGCTCAGATAGGTTAGTTATGACTAACTGCTCAGTTTTCCCAGTTTCTGGAGTGTTGACGGATAAAATTAGCTTTGGCGCAGTTGATGGTTCTGTCAAAGCCGTAGGCTGTTGGTCAAACAAATCGGGGGTAATTTCTAATAACTCAATTTCTGCAAAGCTCAAAAGTGCTTCTAGTTGCTGACTAATTGCAATTTCGGCTTCCTTACCTTGCAGGACTAATTCTTGAGCTTGCTTGATTTCGGTAATGACAATTTTAGCTAGAGTCAGATAAGTGTTTTCGGGATTGCCGATCGCACTGGCTGCTGCTTGACACAAACCACACCACTTGGACAAATTCCAAGTCTCACCAAGTCTGACTAACTGGTAACAGCATTGCTGAAGGTTTTGTCGAATTGAGGGTGTTGTTGTTTGCTTAAACAGTTGCAACATTTCCCGCAGTGTTTGCAGTACCTGGGCTTGAAACTTGCCCCAATTATTATTTTCTTTGGCGATGACTGGCGATAGCGCAGCGTTAGCGAGTCCGTGAGCGTCTGGCATCTCCTGGGGTGGTACAGAGAAGGATATTTCTGGAGATTCCTGATCGGTGTCTTCTGCCAAACTGGGAATATCTTGCCGCAGAAAAAGTTCAGTAAGTGTGGAGACGTTCTCTACAGAGGTTGTGTGTAGTTCTGTTGCCGAAGGACTGGTGGCTACTCCACTGTTCCCTTGTTCTACAAGTAATTCCAGATGCTGATTCAGCCATTGAAAGACCGGCTCAGTTTCTAGCATCAAAGTATTAGCTGCATCTTCAGAAAGACCAAATGGCCCGCTCAAATGCTCTAACAGCGCTTTCAGGGTATCAGATACACCGAGAAATAAAGACTCTAACTTTTGGTCAACCTGAACCGGATGCTCTATGAGGAGTTTGAAACAATCTTCCAGACGGTGGGAGGTATGCTGGATGCTAGTCAATCCAAGCATCGCTGCTCCTCCTTTGATGGAGTGAGCCGCCCGGAAGACTTCGCTAATTATTTCCGGGTCGTTCAGAGTCCCCTCTAAATTCAGCAACCCCTGCTCAATGGTATTCAGGTGATCCCTGGCTTCTTCGATAAAGTAACCCAAAATCCGCTGTTGTTGTTCCGGCAGCATAGCAAAAGTTATGAGTTGTGAGTTATGAGTTATGAGTTATGAGTTATGAGTTATGAGTTATGAGTTATGAGTTATGAGTTGTAATTTTTATTTCTAACTTCTCATTTCTAACTCCTAACTTTATTTCAAGTTGTGAGTTGTGATTTTTATTTCTAACTCCTCACTCCTAACTCCTAACTTTGTTACCTGGTTTCCATAGTTTCCACTCGGAAACGTTCAACGGAGGCGATCAAGTCACGGGATACACCCACTAAGTGTTGTAGGGCACCGGAAACTCGCTGGGCTTCCTGGGAAGTTTCTTGCGCGGTGAGTTCTACTGATTGCATTACATGAGCGACGGCGCGGGAGGTTTCAGTTTGTTCCACAGTGTCGCTAGTAATTGAGCGCACAAGAATATCGATGCGATTCGCCACTTGAATAATGTTTTCGAGCGATCGCTTGGCTTCTTCTGCCAATTTTGTCCCTTTAATTACTTGTTGTGTGCCTTCTTCCATCGCGGTCATCACCGAGCCTGTTTCGCTTTGGATTTGCATCACAATTTGTTCAATTTCCTTGAGGGATTTGGCAGATTTATCTGCTAGCTGACGCACTTCGTCTGCGACGATCGCAAACCCGCGTCCAGCTTCTCCCGCTCTTGCCGCCTCAATACTAGCATTGAGTGCTAACAAGTTTGTTCTCGAAGCAATCTGGGAAATCAACGCCACAATTTTAGAAATTTCTTGGGAAGATTCCGCCAACCGCTTCACTTTGCGAGTGGTTTCGGCAACGGTTTCTCGAATTTCCAAAATCCCCGCCACAGTATTTTCTACTGCTTCACCACCTTTAAGAGCGATCGTACTAGCATCACGGGCGACGGTTTCGGCTTCCCGCGCCGCCTCTGCTACCCGCTGAATCGAATCGGTCATTACCTGTACAGAATTCAGCGTCACTGCCAACTCTTCTGCTTGGCGCAAAGCATCACCAGATAAGGCTCTAGCAAAGGTTTCAGAGTTGGTTGCACCTTTTGTCACATCCTTCGCTGCCACTTTTACTTGTTGAACGATATCCCGCAGGTTTTGAATTGTTAGGTTAAAGGCGTCAGCTACAGCCCCCAGTACGTCGGCTGTCACTTCAGCTTGGACTGTTAAATCTCCTCTAGCAGCTCCTTCTACATCATCCAATAGGCGAATCACCTGACGTTGCAGGTTTTCTTTGGCTTCCTCTTGTTCATCGGCTTTTCGTTGGGCTTCACTTGTAGTCGTGAAAACTACCCGCGCCATTTCATTAAAGCCAGTAGCTAAGTGCCCCAATTCATCTTCAGAAAACACTGTGGCTTGAGCATTCAAATTTCCTTGGCGTACAGCTTCAAACTGAGCTTGCAGATCATTAGTTGTGCGGCGAATTTGTTTGAGTGCAAGATTCCCCATGAAGCCTGCGGTAGCAAAACCTGCAATCCCAGCAGCTAGTGACATTGCCCAACCTGTGTTTCGTACTGATTCTCGTTGTTGGGGTGGAGAAAATGTGGTGGCGACAAAGCTAACTGTGGCTACAACCAGCGCTGAGACAATACCCACACTTCCAGCAATTAACCATTGTTTCCTTTCTATGGAGGCATTTTCTAATGGTGCTAACCAGCCTTGCTCGACGCTAACAGTGGGTTCTAGTTTCGAGACATCTGTTTGGCTAAAGACTGGAACTGCTTCATGCGAACCAGTCATCGAGAATAGTTCCTCTTCGCGATCGCTAGCTGCATCACTTAAAAAAGCCTCTGCGCTTTGAGGGCGTCCACTACCACTAGTTTCTGCTGGAGCAGAATGCATTGCTGCATCACTGATGTTAGAATTTCCTTCGATCAGGTCAAACCCTGGAATGTTGCCTAAATCGTCAAATTCCTCAAAGTCATCTAAAAACTCGATATTACTCTTAGAATTTTCTCCATTCAGTATATTGTTATTGTTTGAGTCTTCATAAGAGCTTAAACCCTCTGAGCCAAAGGCAGACTCAAATGCTTCCATATCAAAATTTTCATCGTCATCAAAGCTATTTTTACCGTTGATTTCACCTGATTTTAACTGCTTTTCATCCAGAGGTAGATTGCTGTTAAAAGATGAAGAATCATCAGATAAATTTGGCAGCCAATCTTCCTTATTTCCCAATTTTTTTGACTTTAACCAATCATCTGCTTCGGTTTTAGACAAGTCATCTTGATTTTTGTATTTCAAGTTATTTGTTGTTGACGAACTGTTTCTAAATTCTTCTTCAACAATTACTAAAGTTTCGTCTTCAAAATCAGATTTTTTATATTCTAAATTTCCAATCCGAAGCTCTCGAGACTTGGGATCACTCAACAAATCAGGCAAATCATTCTCACTATGACCAGTTTTTGAATTAGAAAATGAAGAGTTATTATTGCCAATAGCTGAACTTCCGTGATCAGAATTTATCCTATTATCTGAAAAGTGACTATTTACTAATGATTCTTCAGACCTATCTTCTGACATATCTTCTTGCCAGAAAGCAGGCAACTCTAATTCTGTTTTCTCCTCCCAGTTACTATTTGACTCTTGTTTCTCGGATTCTTCATCCAAGGCAAAAGGATCATCACCAAAAGCTGTAGAATAATCTGATATTTTTCCCTTTCCAATACTATCTTCTGTGGGGATGTCAAATGGACTATTTGAAGATATATCTTCAACGCCATTCACAGTTTCTTCATGCTCACCAAAAAAGTTCAGATCAAGGCTCTTGCTGTCAAACTCCTCATTAGCGCCCAAATCTTCTAATTCTTGTTCGTTATATGCCAGTGCATCAGATATGTTTGGGGAATTTATTTGCTCTTCACTTCCTGATGTATCAATCTCTCCACTGAATGACTGGAGGTATTGATTGATATTCTCAATTCCATTATTGGCAAAACCAATAATTTCTTGATCATTAGTCAAGCGTAATACCTGTTGATATTCTTCTTTTGCTACATCATACTGCTGCAAAACATAGTAGATGTGACCCCTTAACAAATGGGAATTGGGGTCATTTGGTAAATTTTGCACCACTTGGTCAACTAAAGTGGCGGCAACCTCATAATTCCTTTGAACATAGGCGGTCATCGCCTGTTGATATGTTGGCTCGTAATTATCAATACTTGCTGCCATTTCCTCCTCCAATTTCATCCTGCCCACCGCGCACTTCGTAAAATTGCCATTTGATCGAGCAGTCGCAGACACTGTTTGTTTTTAGCACTTAATAACCACTCTCCACGTAAAAAGGGAGCCATAGTATCTGGAACACTAATTGATGGCATGAGATTCTGGACATCCAACCAGTCCATACCACCAATTTCTTCTACTGCTAAACCCACTATCGTGTCTTGCTCTTCAATGGCAATCACCGGAATTTCAGCTCTATCCGTGTTTAATGCACTTGCTTCCCCAAGAAATTGACCCAAATCAGCCACCCAAATAACTCGACCTCGTAAATTTAGAGTACCCAAAAGTAAAGGAGAAGCATTAGGAATCGGGGTGATTCTATCAGGACTTAGTTCAATTACCTCCCGAATACCAGTTGCTTGTAGTGCAAACTCCTGATGCGAGGGAATGTAAAACCTTAAATGTAACTCACCTTCAGGACTTTCTACTTGTAATTCAGGTCGGAAATGGTCTTGACCACTGCCACTTAAAAAGTCCGGTTTGCTGACCATATTGCTTTTATCCTTATCCTCGCAGCAGTTGTTTAACTGTTCCTACCAACTCGGTTGGTTGAAACGGTTTGGCTATGTAGGCGTCTGCACCCTGCTTCATGCCCCAGTAGCGATCAAATTCTTCGCCTTTGGAAGAACACATAACCACAGGGACATTTTGGGTTTTTGGATCGGATTTTAACCGCCGACAAACTTCGTAGCCGTTCATCCGGGGCATGACAATATCCAATACCACTAAATCGGGAGGTGCTATTTGAATTGCCTCCAATGCTTCTAATCCGTCACTGGCATGGGTCACTGTTAAGCCAGTTGCTTTCAGGAGGTCTGTAATCATCTCCCTTTGCGCGATACTGTCTTCCACAATCAGAACTGTACTCATAAGTGTCTATTTACCTCCTGATGTAGACGTTCCTACTTGGAACATTCCCTGATTCCTCCGCAAGGATTAACTGTATAAATTAATTCTATTTTTCACTATTTTCCCGGATATTGACGTTTCACTGAGTTGGCTGACTCTGTGATAACATCTTTTAACTCATCTTTTAGTAGATCAACAAATCTTCGATCTCTTCATGTGCCCATGCCGTCTCAATTTTGGATTAATGCGATTGCTATAGATTGTTCAATCCCTTCGGCTTGGTGCAGTCCACTCCTGGGGGAAACCCCCAGACGCTCGCGGACTCGCTCTAAGCGTTCGCGTAGCGTCTCTAAGAGTTGCCATGCCGCAGGCTTTACGCTGCGCTATCGCCCTTGGCGTCTCCCCTTCTCCCAAAGGGAGAGGCTAACGCCAAGGGAGAAGACCGCGCTGCTTCACCAAAATCCAAAATCCAGAATCTAAAATTCTTCTGCCCCATGACGCCACTTGCTTTAAGCGGGGGAACCCGGACAACGCAGTGGCTCCCCTATGCCCAATTTTCATTGGTTGTTGATATATTTCTGGACGAGCATAAGTAACTCAGTGTCTGTAAACGGTTTTGTTAAATAATCTGTTGCCCCGACCATACTAGCTTTGACTCGATCAATAAATCCATCTTTACCAGTAAGCATAATAATCGGTATGAGCCGAAATGCTGTTGAATGTCGCAGCATGGCGCAAACCTCGTATCCCTCCAATTCCGACATGGCAATATCGCATAAAATTAAATCCGGCTTGAGTTGAAACACCAGACTCATTGCCTCTAAAGGATTGGTGAGAGCGATCGCTTCATATCCTTGTGGTTGTAAGATGGAATTTACAGTCTCACCGATGGCGATCGCATCGTCAATACATACTATCCGCCCCCTCTGTTTTCCCTTCAATTCCCAGCTATCCGTGTGGGTATCTGGTTTAGTCGTCTCTGAATATACTAGTTGTAGCCAACTCTGTTGCACATATGGATATATTGCCTTAGCGACTGTCAAAATGTCTCGGTTGAGATAGCGAGCCAGTTGACGCAAGGATGTTTTACCATCAGCCCAATGTTGTAGCTTATTTACGGTTGCTTCTGGTAGCGAGGATTGTAGCTGAACTTTGTCAGATAGCACTGGCAATTGTTCTGGAGACTGAATGTGTGGATACAGTTGCTTCCACTCTTGCACTTGCTTCGTAATTTTTGTAACAAATGGAGCAATCTCGAAAGTGTTTAATTGCGGGGCAAGTGCCGCACCCTGATGGAAAATGAAGTTACCTTGGTGTAAACTCAGCAGGTCAAAGAGAGTTTCATGCACTAAGCCGTGAATGATACTACCAGCTATCTTTGGGTTGATGATATTCCGCTCCAAGAGTGCCCAAAGATACGCATACTCTGGCGCGTCGGTTGATGGTAGGGAGGCAATTTGTTTGTCGGTAAGTCGCATCTCTACTCGGTAATGACGTAAATAATCGCTAATTCTGGATAAACTACTCTCACCTTCTTGACAATAGATGATTTCACCATTGAGGAAAAACACGAACCAAGACTGTTGTTGGAGACGATAAATGCTTGCTCCATCTCCACCCAGTCTGTTGTTATGGTGAGAGCTATGAGCTTCCACCCATAGTTGCCCAGTTCGCTGTCCCAACTCAATCAATTGCAGGATACTGCAAATATCAATTTCATTTAAATTTCCCTGCATTTAGCTAAAAAGTGCTCCTTAAGTATTGCTGAATTTTGAATTGTGAATTCTGGCTTCTTCTTTAAGTATTGATTATGGAGTATTGGAATATTTTTACTCTGTATCTTTATTCTCATCCGAGAATACATTAAGCTATAAACCTTAATTTTTCGTAATACACTTCGACAAAGCTAGTGTTAACACGGAAGTCATCATCACTGTCATCAGTACAAAATATAAAGGCGCGACTAATTCGCTTTTATAAGTATCAAGACGTAACATCTCGCGTCTATAGTTTTGTCTGTCTTGTTCTCCTAAACTTCAGTTCAGTGAGACAAGTTAACAGAATTATTTAAGGTATATCCCAAAACATGAACTTTAAGTGCATCAATAAGGACTAACGGTGTGCTGTATTTAGCAGAAGTACAAAAACAGAAAGGTGGTTTACTTAGTGGCGGTGCCAAAACCGAACTGAAACTGCTAGCTTGTCAGCGAACTGACCAGAATTGGAGTACTGTGTCGGAAGAAGTGATTGCTGCTGAGGACGCAAGCAAATTAAATGATGGTGCTTTGGTACTAGTTGAACTAAATCCGAATCGTCAAGTGCAGCGGATTCAAGAAGCAGGGCGTCCACTAGTGAACATTTTGCAGAATTTTTCCCGGCAATTGGAGAAATTTAAGCTCAAGGAAGATGAGATTGATCAGTGGAAGCAGTCGCTGACGTTTCAGGCGCAAGAGTTGAATCGCCGTGAAATGGACATGGAAGTACGCTCAGAACAGTTGCAACAATTGGAGGATGAGTTGCAACAACTTGAGGAGCAAAAACAGAAAGTTGACACATCCCGCCAAGAAATTGAACGGTTACAAACAGAAGTTGAGCGCAATCGCCAGGAATTGGAAGGCGCTTGGGAGCATTTGCATGGTGAGCAGCGTCGCCTGGAGGAGCGTCAAGCGGATTTCCAACAGGGGACGGTTTTAGATGAGGAGCAAAGTCGGGTAATGAGTGAGTTACTTGATCGCTTATCTAGTCGTGCTGCTCCCACGGAAACAGTCAGAGAACACCTGCATCTGGCTTTTGAATTGGTTCAAAAGCAGCAAGCTACTCTTACCCCCCACTGGCAAAAACTGGAGGAGCAAAAAACTGCGATCGCTCAACAGCAAGAAGAAGTTGAGCGTTTGTCACAAACTTTTAGCGATCGCCAAAATGCATGTCTTGAAGCACAAAATTCTCTAGTTCAGCAAACAGCCCAATTACAGATAAATACAGCAGACCTTACTAGCAAGCAAGAGTATGCTCGGATAATCAAAGAGCAGTTACGAAACGCCGAAGAGTTATATCAACAGATTCACTCTTTAGCAGCAACATCTGGTGATGTAGTTCTCGGTCAACAAGCTGATGTGGAAGCTTTGGATAAAATGCCTTTAGAAGAACTACAAAAAATAGTGCAAGACTTGCAATATAAGGTGCAAATAGACGCTAGCTTTGTTCACGATCAAGAACAAGAACTGACATATAAACAAGAAGCTATAGAAGAACTCCAAACTAAAATAAATCATGCATCTGACCATGACCACATCAATTTGGAACTGGAACTAACGGATGAAAAAGACCTTTACCAGATGCTAAACTCCAGTTTGGTGGGACAACGCCGCAATATGCTACAGCATCAGAAGTTTCTCAAGCAACACCAAACTGTACTGCTACGGCGGCAAGGACATACTCTTACTAATGAAGCAGAAAGTAACAACAAAATTAATTTAGAACCGATTCTGTTACAAATTGAAAACCAGCGGCAACAATATTCACAGGAAATCCCAAAACTGGAACGGGAAATTGAGCAGATTCGTTCTGGTATTGAGCTAAATCAGGGAATGATTGACAATCAAACTCACGATCTGGATGAAAAGCGCCAAGAACTCAAAGCGATCGAGGAAAACTTGCTGTCCCTGCAAAGAACAACTGCTGAGTACTGGGGTCGGGTTAATTTGTATCAAGAAGCACTACAACCAATTCAGGATTCACTCGATGGCTTACGGCAAAAGCTGCAAGAAATTGGAGAATCTTTGGAGCAATTCCAGGAAACTGGTGATTATCAACTCCAAGCGATCGCCCAGTTGCGTCATACTCTCCAAAGTTTAATATCTCAGCCAAAATTACTAGCGTCTTAACAAGTTCTGAGGATTTGGTGAGACAACTTGCTCTGAGCAACAACAATTCGACCCTTGTGTAAAATGTACTGATATGTTAAAAGACTAGGCTAAAAACATGATTAGATTCAATTCCTTTGATAATAGAAATGAAAATTTGTGGGGATATGGTACGAATCCTGAGTATGAAGTTGCAGGAATAACTTCTACAGAAGTAAAGTTGCAACAGTACGTAGAAGATAACTCAGCAATTCTTAAAAGAGGCTTTTGGGCTAAGAGACATTTAGGAGTAATTTTAGTGATTTTTGATATCACTTTACCTAAATTAATCTTTATAGATAAATCTACATTAGCCATAAACTTACCTGACAATGTTGCTGCTGACGCGCTGAACTTCTTAAACTCAAATGGAAGATTACATACCTACAGTGATGGTTTGATTGTTATTGGCCAACTAGGTAATGATTACTCTATTCAGGATTATCCACTTCATGGACGTGATGTAGGCCTAGCTTATCTTGTGGAATGATAATCTTTAATTTAGGTATTCTATTAGCAATTAAATTATTGAAAACTTAGGAACTACTATTATGATTTGAATGGGCAATTTTGAATGTCCAAAGTCCAATAGTATAAGTCTTAACTCTTAACTCCTAACTATTTCAAACAGATCCAGTCGCCTTCTACTTGAGCGATCGCACCACCAGGAAATGGATCAGTTTGCGATCGGTTTGGCGCTATAATTAAAGCCGTTAATTTTTCAATGTGTTCAAAACTTGCCGCATCAGTCAGTATTTGCTGCAATACCTGACGCATCACGCGACGTTGCAATGCCAATGGTGCTTTTTGCAATACCCGACGATTTAACCGTAAGGGAAGAAGAGGAGTAAGGGAATCTTCTTCATCCCCCATTCCCCATGACATCGCCTTTTCTCGCAACTGCTGGGCAGCTTTTTCTAAATATTCCACTTCTGCTTGGAGAAGTTCTGCTGTTTGGGCTAAGGCTGATTCTACTTGAGGATTGAAATTATCGCGCAAATATGGTAATAACTCTTGGCGAATGCGGTTGCGGGCGTATTGCAAATCTTGATTGGTAGAATCTTCCCAAATTGGTAATTTAAACTCTTGACAAAATTGCTCTGTTTGTGATCGAGTGATTTCTAAAAGTGGACGCACTAGCATAATGCTCGTAGTCAGGGAGCGTTGCCAAGTCAGGGCTTGTAAGCCATCAGCACCAGTACCGCGAATTAAGTTGTAGAGAAGAGTTTCGGCGCGATCGCTGGCGGTGTGTCCTGTAACTATATATTGATAATTATTTGCCTGAGCGATCGCACTTAAAGCTTGATAGCGCCAATCGCGTGCAGTAGCTTCACTATTTATAGGTTGGTTAGCTGTTTCTAAATAAAAGGATATACCCCAAGTTTTAGCTAAGTTTTCGACGTGATTAGTATTAGCTTGGGAGTCAGAACGCCAGCGATGATCACAGTGAGCAATACCCAAATCCCATGCCCATTTGGATTGTAAATCTAAAAGTAATTTTATTAAGCATAGAGAATCTTGTCCACCGGAGACAGCGATTAATAGCCGCTGGTTGCGCTCAAATAAGTGGCGCGATCGGATAGTGCGATGGATTTTTGCGTGTAGAGGAGTCCATACCATTTTTAGAACTTCTCATAGTTTTTGGATTTGACTTGCAACAACAACTTGTTTAACAGTTAACGCTAGTTCGGGGAAAGTAGTAGAGATAATACGCTCATTGCTCGTAAACTTTTGGACTTGGTACTGGCCGTCAACTAACTGGTAAACAAAAATTGTGGGGAGTTTGGGATTACCGAGATAAGCACGAGAAGCGATCGCCAGATAATCTACAATCCAATACTCAGGGATACCAAGTCGCTGATACTCATCTAGCTTGTCAACGTAATCATCATCCCAGTTGGTTGAGGTGACTTCTACAGCAAGTTGAATCGGCTCAATCAGCGCCCCGTATGCTAGTACATTGCTGTTCCATTGTGATGCACTAACTACGCTCACCTCTGGATTTCTACCTCGTTCTTCCTCAGTATCAGTAAACGTCCTGATGATGATATCTTTGTCAGCAATATATTCAAGTCCTAAGCGTCTAATTTCATCATTGAAGGCAAGCATTAAAAACCTTGCCACATTCTTATGCGCTCTAGTTGGCTTCATTGGTATAATCTCTCCGTTGATCAGTTCGTAAATACCATCATCAGGGTATTGCTCTAGAAACTCTTCAAAAGTTAGTTTTTTAACTGGAGTTTGAACCATATTGTTCACCTGCTAAAAAAGGACTTAAATTAATTTGTAATTGATAATTACGCTCCTACATTGTTAACGTAATTCGTAATTTTTGAAACTCAGATTCAATCTGGGTTTCTAGGTTTGCGTCTGTTGCCTTATTTTAGGCAATTCTTGCAACACAAAGTAAATAATTTTGCAATCCTCTGTGTGTATGAGCGTGAACCTTATCCTCAATTCAACGCATAATATACAGAATCTTGTATAAATTCGTAGGTGATTTCATGGCAGAAATTCAAGTCGGTATTGAGGGTGAAGGCGCACCAGCAGCAGCCGAGGCTTTGCTAGAAATTCCTGGAATATCGGGAAGCTATGAAGTTCCGACGCAAAGAGAGGCGACTCTAGCAGCTATTGCTACTATTATCGGGATTGTGGGTGGTGCTGCTGCTTTAGCTGAACAAATCCGCAAATGGTATCAAGAATGGCATAAATCCCATCCAGGAAAGCAATTTGATGTGGTAATTCTTGACCCTGATACTGGAAATAGGATTTTACTGGAAGAAGCTACTATAGAGGAAATCACGGAAATCCTCAAATCTATCAGCAAATAAGTGCAAACTATCCGCATTCAACTTCGGGAAAGTACGCAGGAAACAGTTGAACTCAGGTATTGGCTACCTCAAAAAAATAACTATGAATCACGTCGTCTGAAACTCGCAGAAATCGCTGATTTACTCAAGCAAGGCGAACGAGATTACTATAAACTGCTGCCCAATTTACCAGGAATCGGGCAGCAGTTATTTTTTTGGTTGGATGGGGATGGGCGCTGGTTGAGTCGGGGAATTGCTGAGTGTCGCGGTGAGGGGTTGGTAATTGCCATTGATACTGATAAACAACTGGCGCATCTACCTTGGGAAGTGCTGCATGATGATAAGGATTTTTTGGTAAAGCGCGTTAATCCGGTGATTTTGCCTCTGCGCTGGATTGAGAAAGAAACGGCAGGGTTTTCTGTGGAAGCACGACAATTGCGAGTATTGTTTATGGCAACCGACCCGGAAGACGTGGAACCAAAGTTAGATTTTGAACAGGAAGAGGCGAAAATTCTGCCTGATACGCGAGATTTTGCTGTAGATTTGCGGGTGGAAGAAAGCGGTTGCGTCAGCGAGTTGGGTAAGGTGTGGAGTCGCTATTTTAATGACTTTGATGTGTTTCACCTCACAGGACACGCCTCAATTACTCCTGGTGAAGCGGAAAAGAACCCCACCCCCAACCCCTCCCCGCAAGCGAGGAGGGGGGAAGGTTTAGAGGCGAATACGCCTTATTTTGTTACTGAGACGGAAATTGGGGAACGTCACGAAACCACGGCGGCAGAACTTGCGGAAGTCTTCCGGTTTAGATTTCCCAAATTAGTGTTTTTATCTGGGTGTCGTACCGGACAAGCACCAGATAAAGGGGCTGTCGCTTCAATGGCTGAGGCACTAATTGCACAAGGCGCGAGGGCGGTTTTAAGTTGGGGGCGGCCTGTGGAAGATCGCACAGCTACAGCCGCCGCCGCACACCTCTACGGCAAATTGGCAGCCGGATATCAATTAGCTGAAGCACTCGCTAGCACTTACCAGCAGTTGTTTAAACAGAATGTGCGTGACTGGCATTTGTTGCGGTTATATATTCAGGGAGAATGTCCCGGTGCGTTCGTGGAAGTGTTGCGAGATTTGCCACTCTCTGCGCCGGAACCTGCTTATGAACAGTTTTTAGATCCCGATACCCAACAGGTGCGGGTGGCGAAACCCTCTGAGTTTGTTGGGAGACGGCGGACTTTGCAACGTTGTCTTAAAGCGATTCGCATTTCATTGGGGGTACTCATTCACGGAATGGGGGGTGTGGGTAAGAGTACTGTGACTGCGCGACTATTAGAAAGGATGGTTGGCTATCACAGGCTGGTGAACTTTCGGCAACTCGATGAAGACAAATTGCTCAAAACCCTTGCTGAACAATGTACTTCCGAACGGGGGCATGAAATTCTCAATGGCAAGTTACCTCTGATGCAGCGCCTCACCAAGTTTTTCCAAGAAGGACTGAATACCAAAGAACAGCGCTTTGCTTTTGTGCTGGATGACTTTGAGGCCAATTTGGAATTACGAAATGGGGTTTATGTCTTGCAACCACAAGTTGTAAATGTACTGCTGGCGTTGCTGAAGGCGATTCAAAATTCCCAACTTCCCCACAAGGTAATTATTACTTGTCGCTACGATTTCCAATTGTCGGAACTGAATCATCGTCTCTACCGCGAACCTCTGGGGGCTTTGGGTGGGGCAGATTTAATTAAAAAGTATAATCGTCTCAATTCGTTTAATGGCACTTTGGTGATTGATGCAGAATTGCAGAAACTCGCCAAAAAAGCAGCAGATGGAAATCCTCGGCTGTTGGAATGGTTGGATAAAATTCTTTCTGAAAACATTGCAGATAATCTTGCCACAATCTTAAAGAAGATGGAAATGGCAGAAGAAAAATTTCGTGAGAATATCTTGGCTGAGGAATTGCTGAAGCAGCAAACTCCAGGTTTGCGGAAAATGCTGGGTAAGTTGTTGGTGTATGAGTTACCTGTTCCTCAAGCTGCTATTTCCCCGATTTGTGAGGATATCTCAAGTTGGGAAAGTCATATTCAACGCGCTGAAATTTTGGGTTTGTTGGAAGTTACGCTTACCAACAACGGAGAGAGGTTGTATCGGGTTCCCCGGATTTTGTCACCGTTGTTAGAGTTTCCAGAAAACCCCAAGAGTGAAGAGTTGTATAAACAAGCTGCACAAATTTTGTATTGCCTGTGGTGGGAAGAGGCGGAAAGTTCTACAGAAGCACAAAAGTTAGAAATTCATCGCTTGGCTTTGTTGGGGAAGGATGGAGAAATTGCTGTAAAAATAGCAGATCATTTGACAAGTCGGTGGCATAACAGCAGTAGATTCAGAGAATCAGTAAAAACTTGCCAAGATACCCTAGAAATTTTTAAGGACTATCGTATTCTGCATAATCTAGCTCGTTCTAAAAAAGAACTTGGCGATACGGATCAGGCACTACAAAACTACCAACAAGCTTTAGATTATTGCTCAGAAGACGATACAAAAGAAAAAGCTGCAATTATTCTTAACCTAGCAATTCTCTACGGCGACAAAGGGGAAGTGGAAGAAGCGATCGCACTTTTCAATCAATCTTTGGAAATAAGTGAACGCATTGGTGATATCCAAACCAAAGCGGCGACGTTGTACCAACTGGGAATTTTCTACACCAAAAAAGGGGAAGTGGATAAAGCAATCCCATTCTACAATCAATCTTTGGAAATGTTTGAATGCATTGGTAATTTCAAAGGCAAAGCGGCGACGTTACACTGTCTAGGATATATCTACGCCGACAAAGGGGAAGTGGATGAAGCGATCGCACTCTACAATCAGTCTTTGGAAATAAAAGAACGCATTGGAGATGTCCAAGGCAAAGCGGCGACGTTGCACCAAATGGGAATGATCTACGCCAACAAAGGGGAAGTGGAACAAGCGATCGCACTCTACAATCAATCTTTGGAAATATTTGAATGCATTAATAATGTCCAATGCAAAGCGGTGACGTTGCACCAAATGGGAATGATCTACGCCAACAAAGGGGAAATGGATCAAGCGATCGCACTCTACAATCAGTCTTTGAAAATAACTCAACGCATTGGTGATGTCCAAACAGAAGCATCGACGTTGCACGAACTGGCAGCTATCTACGCCAATAAAGGGGAAGTGGAGCAAGCGATCACACTTTTCAATCAGTCTTTGGAAATAACTCAACGCATTGGAGATGTCCGAACTCAAGCAATGACTCTGTGGTGGTTAGGAGATTTGGCAGAACAGCAGGGTGAATACACTAAAGCGATATCCTATTTGCAACTAGCTTTAGAGATTTTGCAGCGATTGAAGTCACCACACGCTGAAAGTGTGAGTGCAAGTCTTGATAGGGTAATGCGTAATTTGTAAAATGTCCAAGGCAAAGCGGCGACGTTGCACCGGCTAGGACGTATCTACGCCAACAAAGGGGAAGTGGAGCAAGCGATCGCACTCTACAATCAGTCTTTGGAAATAGAAGAACGCATTGGTAATGTCCAAGGCAAAGCGGCGACGTTGCACCGGCTAGGACGTATCTACGCCAACAAAGGGGAAGTGGATGAAGCGATCGCACTCTTCAATCAGTCTTTGGAAATAAAAGAAAGCATTGGTGATGTCCAAGGCAAGCGGCGACGTTGCACGAACTGGGAGGTATCTACGCCAACAAAGGGGAAGTGGATGAAGCGATCGCACTTTTCAATCAGTCTTTGGAAATAAATGAACGCATTGGTGATGTCCAAGGCAAAGCGGCGACGTTGCACCAACTGGGAGTTCTCTACGCCAACAAAGGGGAAGTGGATGAAGCGATCGCACTCTACAATCAGTCTTTGGAAATAACTGAACGCATTGGTAATGTCCAAGGCAAAGCAATGACTCTGCGGAGGTTAGGACATTTGGCAGAACAGCAGGGTGAATACACTAAAGCGATATCTTATTTGCAACCAGCTTTAGAGATTTTGCAACGATTGAAGTCACCGGATGCTGAAAGTGTGAGTGCAAGTCTTGATAGAGTGCAGCAGAAAGTAGAGAGTGAAGAAGATTAGCTTATATCTTGCACAATTCTCGATTAGCACTATCGCCCGCCCAGAAATAAATTTCAGCGGCTCATAGCCTAAGTCCACTCAAGTGGACTGTAATTTTTTACCAGTCGTCTTTAGACGACTTTAACTATTAGCCTCAGAATTTATTCTGAGGCGGTTATTGCAACTAATTCGTAATTATTAATTACAGCTTGGTGTTGAAAGAATACCGAAAGATTTTTTGTCTCATCCAGAGGCACAGACAAGAATGCCAATACAGTTCAGTTAGCGCCAAAAAGCTTAAACTGGGTAGGTTGGGTTGAGGAACGTGCGCTTTGCTTAACCCAACCTACAATTTTTCTTAACTGAACTGTATTGACAAGAATGCAAGAGTGCGGTTTTAGTAATTGAAAACTGCTGTAATGAGTCTTTAATACTCGCGGACGAGTCTTTGATACTCGCCGACGAGTCTTTGATACTCGCGGACGAGCCTTTTATACTCGTGGACGAGTCTTTGATACTCGTGAATGAGTCTTTGATACTCGTGAATGAGTCTTTGAACTCCATTAATGAACCTCAGAGCTTCGTTGATGAACCTCGGAGCTTTGTTGATGAACCTTTGAGCTTCATTCGTGAACCTCAGAGCTTCGTTAATGAGTTTTTATACTGTATGACTTTAATTATGATACAAATACGTTGGTAGGGGCACGGCAATGCCCATTGGTGTCAACTTCAGCTCAAATGCATATCCCACAGGCGTTTTACCCCCCTTAATCCCCCCTTAGAAAGGGGGGAAACAGGAAATTTATTTCCCTCCCCTTGGAAAGGGGAGGGTTAGGGTGGGGTAACGCGGATCGTGATGGGAAGCCAGAGAACTGAATATCACGTCTTGACAAGGGTTTCACCTTAAGTTGACACGCATGGGCAATGCCGTGCCCCTACGCGAAATCTATATGTATCAGGGTTTTAGTGAAATGGTATGCAATTCAGGACAGAGAATTAGGATCTATGCCGAGCGATCGCAACTGTTGGACGCGTTGTAATTCTTGCTGTGCTTACTCTGCTTCTTGTTGAGCTTGTTTCACCTGTTCTTCTGGTGTTAAAAACCGTTCACCTTGCTCGTCATAACAATACAACCACTCGCGGGGAATGCCTAGATAAGTTCCCCGTTCCATGCCAATAGCTAAACCTATCTCTGGCAACCAAACGCGATCGCCATCATGTAATTCATAAGCATTTTATAAATGAATTTTGATAGCAATTTAAATGAGACAATCAGGATCTATGCCAAGCGATGTCTAACGACAAGCCGCTGCGCGTTTACGCAATTGTTCTGCTAATAATTGAGCTTGTTGTTGGGCTTGCGGGGCTTGTTCTTGCCACGCTTTTTAAGGCTACCGTGTATACACAAGTCGTATTACCCCCCTTAATCCCCCCGATGTATTGGGGGGAGATCGGAAATCTGGTTCCCTCCCCTTTCTAAGGGCAGGGTTAGGGTGGGGTAATACGAGAGTCCAAACCCAGGTTCGTAAGATATTTCCGACTTGTGTGTACACCGTAACTTTTTAAGGGGGGTTGGGGGGATCAGAAACTTATGGGGCAACTCTAGAAGACTTGTGTTTACACCGTAGACTAGCAGAAAGTGACTAAGGTTCTCAGACTTTAGTGTGATCGCTCATTGGGTATTCGTTTTCTACTTGTTTGAGTTGTTGAAAAATTTCATCAAGTGGTGACTCAGATTCATCAGGACAAAATTCTAAAGCAAGTCTAACTTTTCCTTTTTTCCATCCAAAAGTACTAAATTGCAAAACTTCACAATTTAATCCTTGGGTATATAAATTTACTTCATCTGTCTCTTCTGCTCCAATAAATTCCTTAATTGCTGTAATCAAATCACGGACTTTAAAGGTTTTAGCAATATTTAACTTATTAAAAGTGTCCGGTTCTATAGACACAACTTCATCATGGTTTAGTCTCTCGAATCCATCTTCCATAAAAATCTCCTGTCAATAAATCTATATTTTCCAGAGATATAACAGTTCATCCGAAACAAAATGATGATTTTATAGATTTAGTGCTGCTCAAATAACAATTCAGTAATAATTTAATGTCCAGTAAATTAGCCTATAGTTCTCGCGTTACCCCTCCCCTTACCAAGAGGAGGGTGCGCGGTAGCGTGAGTGAGGTAGTTTTATTTAAACGGTTACTAAAAGAACCAACCGTAAGAATGTAAACCTTTACCTAACAGATTCACACCGAGATAGCAAACCCAAACAACAACAAAGCCCGTCGAGGCTAAAATTGCGGGACTGCGCCCTTGCCAACCGCGAGTGATTCGGGCGTGGAGGTAGGCGGCGAACACTAACCAGGTGATTAATGCCCAAGTTTCTTTGGGGTCCCAACTCCAGTAGGAACCCCAAGCTTCGTTAGCCCAAACGCCACCGGCAATAATCCCAATTGTCAGCAGGGGAAATCCTAGTCCGATGATGCGATAGCTGATGTTGTCGAGGGTTTCGGCAAGGCTAAGGCGCTGGGGTGAAAGGGGTTCGGCTGATACTGCTACAGTTTGAGGCTCAGAGGTAGTTACTAAATTCAAAACAGCGGTGTTAGCATTACCGTTGGCGTTGCCGTTGCTACTAGTTTCAAAACGAGCAAAGCCGTTATTTTCGGCAGAAGGGGCTGGTGGTTGAGAAATTAGTTCAGATGCTTTGTGTAAGCGGTAGCCGTTGCTGCGATAGCCACCAGTACCTACAGAACTACCTTGTAGTTGGATGTTTTTACCACGAGTAACAACTAAAAAAGCGATCGCTAATAACGCGCCCACCATCAAAGCAGAATAACTCAACATCATGACGCTGACATGCATCATCAACCAATTTGATTTCAAGGCAGGTACTAGGGGTTCTGACGCTTGCATCTGGGATGGTAATGTCATGGTAGCAAAAGCAGCGATCGCCATTGCCACAGGAGCTGTAACAACTCCTACTAAGCGGCTACGGCTACTACTTTCGGCAATTAGATGGACTGTGGTAATTCCCCAAGTTAAGAAAAACAGAGATTCATATAAATTACTTAAGGGAAAGTAACCAGCTTCTATCCATCGTGCCCCTAGTAGAGTAGCCATGCACAAATTAGCGATCGCCATCCCAGCTGTCCCCAAAGCGGCTAGATAAGGGAGATTCGGAAAAGCCGCTCCTCCCCAATACACCAGCATTGTCAGGAATAATATGGCAAAGGAGGCATTGTCCAGCCAGTTCTGGAGTACAACTAGATTCATAAAGTGTTCTCTCCGTGGATGATTTTAAATATGGATTCTGACTGTTCTGATCCTATATGCTTACAGGGTCATCAAACAGGGGAAAGTTATGAGTTAGAAGACGCGATAATCGCGTCTGTTATAAATTAATAATTTTTAATACCATTTCATTTTAACGTTGCTACAGATGATATCGCTTTGAGGTAAAGACACACCAGACGCGAAGATTGATGTATAGCAAGATTTTTGATAATTGGTACAACTCCTAACTCCTGTACAGACGCGATTAATCGCGTCTCTACTCCTAACTTTTCCAATTGCTGTTATGGAGAAATTGTAGATGGTGTAGCAGAACTGCTCTTACTGCTTTCTGGACTAGGTAATGTAGTCATGTTGGTAACTTTTTTGAGTGCGATAAAAATGTCATAACGGTTACTGCGACTATCGCTGACAGCAGATGTCATCCCAATTGAGCGCGTTGCATCAAGCAAAGTTTCTTGATTGGGAATTAGAGTTGGTAAAGGGAAATTTTTCACAGTTCGTTCCACATCCAAGAAAAATTGACCATTTGTCGGATTTAGTTCTGTAGGAACTGTTTGTTGGAAGGGAAGAGTGCTAGCTAGTGTGTTGTTGGGTTGGGGAACAATTTTATCAGTGATCGGAGCGCCCACTACTAGAAAGGCGACATCTCCATCTAACCAGCCGTGGGTGGCAGTTAACGTACCATAAGGTGAAACCCAGTTAACAACGGGTTGACCTGCGACTTTTGCCGATTGGACTTGGAACTGGTATTGATTTCTCATCACTTCATCGAGCTGTTTTATGGATGCTTCAGCTGATTGGCGATTGCTTGCCTGTACCATGAACACTAAACCCGCGCGAAAATCACCTGGTGAACCTTGTTTTGGAGTAGTAGGAATCACTGATAAGGAAAATTCGCCTTTCATCCAATCGAGCAAATCCTTATCTAAATCGAGATTGGTAAGAGATTTTATCCCACCTCTGATCTGTTCTGGTGCGATCGGCGAGAGGGGATTTCCCTGAGATGTTAAAACGTAATCTCCCCACAACCGCTGCAAGTTACCGCCAGAGAGCATCATTAAGGTTTCCGCTGGGACACGGCTTTGCATTTTCCCAGCTTTGTTTTCCACCGCCAGCACCCGTTGACTATTAGGGTTTAGCCAAGAAACGCCCTTGAAGCGAATTCCTTCTGGCTCTAAGGTCATTGTCCCCGCTAAACCTTGGTTATTTTGCAGTTGAGCCAAAACTTGAGCAGGTAAAGGGCGGTTTGGAGAAGCTGCGGCTATTTTGGCTGCTGTTGGCACATTTACGTAAAACTGGGCAAAGGGTTGGTAATTGGCAATTTTCGGAAAATTCTCAGCAAAGCCCCCTGTTGTAGCTAGGGATGTTTTATTTTTGTAGGCGTCAATTGCTCGTTCTGTGGCTTTGGGACTATCAGTTATGACTAAAAAACGCCCATCTACTAATGCCGCTGAGAAGTTCTCCCCTGCTTGTCCCTGACTTTGTTTGATGGCGATTCCTTGATAAGTACGGTCAATCCATTTGCCTTGTTTAAGGGTTTTCGGTCGTGCCAAAATGTTTTTGGCGATTTCTGGGTCTTTCACTGGCAATACTATTACCATCGACTGCTGATCGTTAGCAGTATCTTCATCGGTGGTAGCAACTGGTTTGGGTGCAGGTTTACTCGCTGTGTCTGGGGCAAGAAATGCGATTGTGACGTCATCGCCTACCCAAGGAGCGACATCTTTGTGGAAGTCGTAACCATTATTAGTCAGAAAGCGATCGCGCAATTGTACTAAATTTTTATCCAGTTCTGCTTGGGTTTCTTTTGTCCCAAACTGCCGCAATTTCTGCCACTGCTGGGGATCTGTTGTCAGAGAAACCGCAAACAGGGCATCACCAGGAATAATATTTGCACCTACTAGCAAATCGTTGGAAGATAGTTGTCTCTGGCTTAACAACCAGTATGCTGCGCTCCCTGCACCAATCAATAACCCAGCAGCGGAGAGCGTCAGCACCAAAGACGGTTTCTTATTTTTCTTCATCGGAACAGACACAAGAGGCGGTGCCATTGAAACCTATACCTTATACTTGCAAACTCATTACTTGTTTGATTGGTTAAGTTAACCAAAAACTTTTTCGTTATCTAGGGCAGTTAACTGCATAAATTTCTCCATCCTAGACATAGATGATATTTCCGTAATAAACCTTCCCGAGTCTTTAAAAAGCTGTGTTTTTGGCTCAGTTACCATTTTTAACACGCTTTGTTGAATTTCGTAGGACGTTTCCCTAAGATTAATTTCTCAGTCGGAAAGTTTCCGCAAGTGAATCTGTTAGTCCAAGCAATTTGAGAATATAACTAACTGGACAAAGCTGCAAGTCATGATTAGCTGACATTACTCTGGGTTGGCAAAGCTTTTGTTCGTTCCACAGAAAGGAATATGAAGTACTTTGGCTACAATTTTTAATGAGCGATCGCATCTTTTAGATGGATAATATGGTAAGCAAAGCTATGCCCTGAAAGCTTATCGCCTACCTATACTTGCAACTCAAATCCAGGTAATATATCTTCTCCAGAAATAATTGCTGGCATTTGCACAACTTCTACAGCCTTCAAAAGTTGGTAAATTTCCACTTTTGCATCTTGAGGATTAATCAGCCAACCCAAACGCAGACCATTTTTGATGTATTCCTGCATTTTCTCTTGAATCGATGCAAGCCGATCTGTCTCTGAACGCAGTTCAATCACAAAGTCGGGTACAAGTGGCGGAAATTTTTTTCGTTCTTCTGGTGTTAAAGCTTCCCAGCGCTCCAATTTTACCCAAGCAGCATCAGGGGAACGTTTTGCACCGTTGGGAAGTATAAAGATAGTTGAAGAACTAAAAACTTTCCCTAATTTAGCTTGACGATTCCAATTATTCAAGTCTGTAATTAAATCTGCTTCTTGATTTCCGCTTTCTCCTCCTACTGGTGGCATAATGATTAATTCTCCGGCTGCATTCATTTCCAGGCTTAAATCACGATTGGCAATACACAATTGATAAAATTGCTCATCGGTTAAATGAGCAATCGGTTCTAGATTTAGCACAACAGTATTCATTAAACCTTTCCTCGTGCTTTTGTTGCTAACATCAGTCGGAAATTCTTGCTTGTTGGAAGATTTGTTGAGGTGTAATTTGCAACCCTTCAAATAAGGAGTTATCTAAATAGCAATCAAAACTCAAAAGCAATATTCTCTTCAGGCTTTTTACTGATTTTTTGAATTGAATTGCATAGCTCCCAAATATTTGGTTAAATAAGGCGAAAAAACTTCATAAATTAAAGTCAGTGGCTGTCCATGATGCCAAAACAAGTAATGGCGACCCCAAAAAGGCCCAGTTACATCAAAACCAGACTCTAGCGCCGATGAGTCACCGTAGTAAATTCCTCGAACATCCCGATACAACTCTGTGCGAAGACGAGCCAAACTAGCCCAAATTGGTAATGACCGGTTTTGCAAATATTCATCTACATGACTGGCTTCCCACCACGAAGTGGCGTAGGCTAATCGTTGACCAGAAGCAGTCCGCAGCCACACTTGTCGCCGTAGTCGTGGCCCTGGGACAGTTTGGATTAACTCAGGCGCACCATCCAAGTCCATGCCAATCAAGGACATATCAATCACATCTACTTCTACAGGCTCACCTGTGAGCAATTCTAGGTGACGTGTTGGAGAGCCGTCACCCAAAAGCATGAGTTGCCAAGCAGGTGCTAGCTGAGTATGAGGTAAACTTTGTTGAATTATTTCCTCCCCTCCTTGCCAAATCGGAGTGAGGCGATGCCAAGCTGCTGGCAGTCTTAAGTTGTTTGTGGGCGTAAAAGTAATACTCAATGCTTTTTACAAAACTTCACCTATCTCTATAAAAGCATAAAAAACCTTAGCTATACCCAGATTTAAGGGTCAACAGTCTAAGGTTTTTTGACCCTTGACTATTGACCCTTGACTAATAAACAAAATATGCGGATGGCGAGACTCGAACTCGCAAGGCAAAGCCACACGCACCTCAAGCGTGCGCGTATACCAATTCCGCCACATCCGCACGGGTTGTCTAAACATAGAATATAGCATAAGAAAATAATTATAGTAAGGTGATATCTAAAGTTATATTTCTCAAAAATATAAATTTCCTCAAGGCGGTATCAGACTGACAGAAATCTAGCCTCTGCACAAGTGATATTAAAAAGGATAGAGCTACTGTAGGAGGTGCGGTGCGATCGCAAAAGCCCATTTTGGCAAGCTAGCCAAGACTTACAGTAATTAAGACCCATAGAGGCAGCAAGCTTGCAATATGAAAGTTTGCTTAGAATCAGGGTGGCGAATCGACTGTGATAATTTGAATAATGCGAAAGCGTCGTTTCAAGTTGGATCAGAGAAAGTGTCAATCTACTGGTAATGATATCGAAACTAAAAAATGAAGTTTGACAAAATATTAATTGCCAATCGGGGAGAAATCGCCCTTCGCATTCTCCGCGCCTGTGAAGAAATGGGGATTGCGACAGTTGCGGTTCACTCTACCGTTGACCGTAATGCTCTTCACGTCCAACTTGCTGATGAAGCGGTTTGCATTGGCGAACCTGCTAGCAGTAAAAGTTATTTGAATATTCCCAATATTATTGCTGCCGCACTGACGCGCAATGCGACTGCCATTCATCCAGGCTATGGCTTTTTGGCAGAAAATGCCCGGTTTGCGGAAATCTGTGCTGACCATCATATTGCTTTTATCGGCCCAACTCCAGAAGCTATCAAGCTGATGGGGGATAAATCCACTGCCAAAGAAACCATGCAAAAAGCTGGAGTCCCGACAGTACCAGGTACTGAGGGGTTAGTAGAATCTGAGGAACAAGGATTAAAATTCGCCAAGGATATCGGCTATCCAGTGATGATCAAAGCCACAGCGGGTGGCGGCGGCCGGGGTATGCGCCTAGTTCGTTCTGAAGATGAATTTGTCAAACTTTTCCTGGCGGCCCAAGGGGAAGCAGGAGCAGCTTTTGGGAATTCTGGCGTTTACATAGAAAAATTTATTGAACGTCCCCGCCACATCGAATTTCAAATTTTGGCGGATAATTATGGTAATGTTATCCATTTGGGCGAACGGGATTGCTCTATTCAGCGCCGGAATCAAAAGCTACTGGAAGAAGCACCAAGTCCGGCTCTCGACCAAGACCTGCGCGAGAAAATGGGACAAGCTGCTGTCAAAGCTGCCCAATTCATTAACTACAGTGGGGCGGGTACTATCGAGTTTCTCTTGGATAGATTCGGTAAATTCTACTTTATGGAAATGAACACCCGGATTCAAGTAGAACATCCTGTAACAGAGATGATTACTGGAATAGACTTGGTTGCCGAACAAATTCGGATTGCCCAAGGGGAAAGACTCAAGCTTACCCAAGAGCAAGTAGTTTTGCGGGGTCATGCGATCGAATGCCGGATCAACGCTGAAGACCCCGATCACGACTTTCGCCCTTCTCCTGGACGGATTAGTGGCTATCTTCCCCCTGGAGGGCCTGGTGTTCGGATTGATTCGCACGTTTATACAGATTACCAAATCCCACCTTACTACGATTCATTGATCGGCAAGTTAATTGTTTGGGCCCCAGATCGACCCACTGCTATTAACCGCATGAAACGCGCACTCCGGGAATGTGCCATTACTGGACTACCCACCACCATCGGATTTCATCAAAAAATTATGGAAACTCCACAGTTTTTGCAGGGTAATGTCTATACAAACTTTGTGCAGGAAATGAACAGTTAAGAGGTTGGGGACTGGGGAGCAAAGGGAGCAGAACTATTGATTATTAATCAATATCCAATACAACTCTTGGAGAGGCAGCGCCAACGACGCCGGCTCCATCGAGCGAAGTCGAGATGCTCAGTACAAGTGCCCAATGCTCAATTCCCCATGCCCCATCCCTAATTAACACGAGATAGCATAGTCAGCAATCCTTGCTGACCTAGCAGGATTTCTCGCAGTAGGCTGAAGATACCAACCCAAATAATAGGTGTAATGTCCACCCCGCCTATAGGTTGGACTAGCTTTCGCAAGGGCACTAAAAATGGTTCAGTAGGCCAAGCTATTAAATTAAAGGGCAAACGATTCAGATCCACTTGCGGATACCAAGTGAGAATGATCCGAAATATAAATAAAAATGTCATCAGCCCTAACACAGGACCAAGAATCCAAGCAGTCAGGTCAACACCAGTCATCGGTTTAAGCTACTATCTATCTGTAAAGAAAGAAAAAACTTAGGCAATGGCAAGCCCTTCAGGTTCGCGTAGGCGTAGCCCGTCGTAGACATCGCCACAAAATTTTAAGCTTTGTAAAGCACTCTCATGATCATTTTAACCAAATGCTGTCACTTCCTTCGGAAATAGAAAAGCGAACTCGCTCACGCGGTTAACTCAACAACTGGTGAAAGCAGTTACCAAGTTTAGCAGTTCCGAGTTAGAGGCTTCTCAAGAAAGTAATACACTATTAAAATTAGGATGAAGTGTGTAAAAAAAGGTTGAGAAGTATGACGCCTTCTTTAGCAAATTTTCTTTGGAGTCTGCTATGGGGTACTGCAATTGTTGTGATACCCGTTATAGTTGGTCTAGTTTTCATTAGCCAAAAAGATAAAATTCAGCGTTCATAATGCTTATGAGAGTTGAATTGACTCTCATAATCGATTGTCTGTCAGCTATCTAAATTAATTGCACCAAAAACAGCAGTGTTTACCGCTAGGAGCAGTTGTAGCTGACAGAAGTAGGTGTTTTTATTTTTCGGTGAACGGCTTCAGAGCTTCTTTGCCAGAGGCTTTGAAGCTTCAATATATCGTGACTAATTAGAGTAGTGATTTTAATTGTGACTCGCTAACATAGATTTGATATTGGGAAAACAGCAATGATAAATTTTGGGCTGAACTCAGCCAGTTTTCTGGCTCAGGTAAATTTTGGGGCAAACTCAGCCAGTATTCTAGGAATTTTCCTGGCTGTGGCTGGGGCAGCACTGTATTTTCTCCGCACTGTGCGTCCAGAATTGTCACGGGATCAAGATATCTTTTTTGCAGCAGTCGGCTTGCTCTGCGGCTTCATTCTCGTGTTTCAAGGATGGCGGCTAGACCCGATTCTACAATTTGGTCAATTGCTTTTAGTTGGCACAACTGTATTTTTTGCAGTTGAAAGTATTCGCCTACGGAGTATAGCTACCCAGCAAGCAAAGCGCAACACTCCGATTGTGGATGAAGACCGACCGGTTAGCGATCGCTATTCGTACAATGATCGCAGAAAGTATCAAGCTGAGATGGATGCAGACTTAGATCCATTACCTTATGAAGAAGAGGAGCGCCCTGTGCGTCCCCGGATTCGGGGTAGCAAGGATGAGATTTCAACTCGTGATGACTACTACGAGGAGCAACCCCCCCGTCGTTCAGAACGCCGTAACAGCAGCAGTAGTGAAAAACAGGCTCCAGCTGATAAAACGCGGCGGCGGACTTCTGGGCGGACTGTGAATCGCCCTTCTGAAAGCTCTGAAGAAGAGAATTGGGGTTCTTCATCTAGGCAAGTTGATGATTGGGAAAGTTCAGGAGGGGAAGTCAGAAAACCTTCTCGGCGTACTAATAACGGGTCTGGGCGTCCAGAAAGTCGTGAAGATGATGTCGCTCCCAGACCAAGAAGGCGTCGTCCACCCACTGACTCGACTCCTCGAAGAGGGCGCGAAGATGATGAGGCGATCCCAACTGATTATGTACCATACAACCCGGTTGAAAAGCCAAATGAGGGGCCAGATAATTCGACCGATTTTGATGACGATGTTTAAAACAGTTGGGATGGAGGTAATTTTAGAGGCGACGGAAAACAGTTGAGGTGAAAAAATTTACGCCTATATTTTGGCTCCAAAGACCTATTCATTGGAGCCTGGTTTTTAGTTTAACAAGTTTGCTTGTATCTTGTGGTTCTAACGATATTCCCATAGGGCCTACTTCTCTCAATAGTCGCTACACCGAGGAGCAACCTGCTTTGAGTGGAAATGGGCGCTTTTTAGCGTTTGTATCTAATCGGAATGGTAATCAGCAGCTACTGGTCTACGATTTGGAGAGGCAACTGTTTATTGGCACACCGGGCATAAACCGACAGGAAACAATTGCTGAAAGTCCTAGTTTAAGCTATACCGGGCGTTATATTGCTTATCTTACTAGTGACCAAGGTAGACCAGTGGTGGCGCTTTACGATCGCGCTACGCAACAGTCACAAATCGTCACGCCAATCTATCGCGGCTGGGTCAGAAAACCAAATATCAGCCCAGATGGACGTTATGTTGTTTTTGAAACCGCCAGCCGTGGTCAGTGGGATATTGAAGTCTTAGACCGGGGGCCAAATATTGAGTTAGATATTCCTAATGGTGCAACTGTAGGTTCACCTCCGTAGGGGAGAAAGTTAGGAGTTAGGAGTTAGGAGTTAGGAGTAGAGACGCGATTAATCGCGTCTGTACAGGAGTTGTGAGACTATTGACTAATGACTAATGACTAATTATATGAAACGTGTTTTTTTTATACCTGTATTTATATGTTTAAGTTTATTGACTGGGTGTTTTGGCTACCCTCGCATTTTGAGTTATCCCTTTGATCCGGGGGGTCGGAGTCTCAATAGTTTAGCATCAGAATTAAACCCCCAAATCTCTGGGAGATACATTGTTTTTATTACTGACCGACGCGGTAGCCAAGATGTTTATATGTTTGATACGGTGACTCGTGATTTGGTTGATTTGCCAGGTTTAAACTCCTTTGATGCGATCGCAACTCATCCTAGCGTTTCACAAGATGGTCGTTATATTGTGTTTGGTGCTAGCCGTCAGGGGCGATCGGCTATTTTTCTCTACGACCGGGAAACACGCCAATCACGGAATTTGACTAATAATCTGCAAGCGGAAGTCCGCAACCCTACAATTAGCGCTGATGGTAGTAGGATTGCTTTTGAATCTAGTAACAACGGGCAGTGGGATGTTTTTGTATATGACCGTTATGGACAACCGTTGAATATCCCTCAAGAACCACGTTGAACTAGAATTATGAGTTATGAGTTAGGAGTTATGAGTTAAAATTCCTGACTCCTGTACAGACGCGATTAATCGCGTCTCTACTCCTCACTTCTAACTTTTGTTTTCTACTTGTTGCACAGATTCAATGAGTGATCGCACTTGTTGCGTCCCTTCTGAAGGTTCAAATGATAGGGGGAATTTACCCCGGATGATCATCCGCAAACCGAGGGGTGCAAGACTGAGTAATCCTTTTAAATCTTTAAAGTAGTTACCGACAACTTGTAAACCAAATTGACGTTCATCAATCCAACCACCTTCTTTAACTAAATCCACCAACACTTTTCGGTGACGAAGTGAGCGACTATCGCTGGCTTGTTTCTGGGTGAGGATTTCTTGTTTAATTTTGGTGATTTGTTCTAATGGTGCAACTTCCATTGGACAAACTGAATCGCAGTACAAGCAACGGGTGCAACCCCATACGCCTTTAGTACCTTCGTTGTAGCTTGCTAAACGATTTTGGGTGTCACTATCGCGGGAGTCTGCTACCATCCGGTAAGCTTTAGCAAGGGCATGGGGGCCAACAAAGTTTGGATCAACTTCACGGGCGTTGCATTCCGAGTAACAAGCACCACACATAATACAGTTGCCAGTTTGATCGAGGCGCGATCGCTCTTGTGGTGTTTGCAAAAACTCTCTTTCTGGAACTTGTCGGGCTGCTGTACTCACATAAGGAGCAACTGCCTCTAAATTATTCCAGAAACTGCTCATATCTACAACTAAATCTTTAATCACAGGCATATTGCCGAGAGGAGCGATCGTGATTTCGCCAATAGCATTTACTTTACTTTGGGATGATGGTATTTGTTGTAATCTAGCAAGTTCACTGCCAACATTTTCCTTACAAGCTAAAGCCGAACGCCCATTAATTCGCATAGCACAGCTACCACAAATGGTATTGCGGCAATTTTTGCGAAACGCCAACGTTCCATCTTGCTCCCACTTAATATGATTCAGGCAATCTAGGATTGTATTACCTGGTTCTGCCTCTACAAGGTAGGTTTGCACAACAGGGGAGGAATTTTGTTGCTGTCGAATGACCTTAAAAATAACTTCCATAATCACTAACCAAAATTTTAAAATTGCTTTCCCAGCCTCAACAATCATCAGTCAACGCAGGTAGTTGCAAAAAGTGAGCTATACTCTTTTTGCCCTTAATTCAAACCCTGGTGTTAATTGGCCGACGAGAAAAAAGCGAGTGATTCTAGTTTAAGGATAACCATTAAAATTTAACTTGTAGCACCGATGTAAGCAATATTTGTGTTAAATTCTGAGATAAAACACCAAAAATGTAATTGTAGCTTTGCATTGAATTTACCTGTTTGGGAATGTAAAGGAAAGAGCGTTTGCTGAGAGAGGGACTTACGTTCATCTCTGACCTGGTGATAATATGCAAATTAAAAGCATGTTAGGTTAGCAACACGTCTTGATGTCAACTTGAGTCAAACAGTCCTAGCTGGAAAATTCGGTCAAGCGGTAACGAAGGCGGAACTTTTTGATTATATAGAAGTGTGAAAGCACATGTTCAATATATAGTAGTGGCAATCAAGCGCTAGGCAGATGTTAAGAAATTTATTCTTCCCATAGACAGACGTACAAAATCCTCTGACCACTTTTGACCTTAGGATAATAAACCGAGGAAAAATCCTCACCACTTTTAAATAAAAGTTTTTGCACCGATAAACCCGGACACACGAGACTTTTCGCTTTTTGGCTTCCTCTCAATCAAGAAAATCTTAGATTGAACTCATTGGTCAAAACTGCTCGTCTCAATTATATAAATTTTTATAAAAGCCATAGGCCAATACTCATACTTGCAATAAAGGGTTGGGAAAATCGTCACTGCTTTTTTCTTCTTTAAGTCCAGAAATTTAAATAAAAATTTACTAGCAACTTTAATTCAAAATTAAACAAGTATTTTGCTATTATTAGTCCATGCTAGTATTTGATATAAAATTACGAAGCGACCAAACCAGAATCAAGAGCCGTATCAGCGCGGCTACTACTGCTTTGTTGATTCGTAATGTAGAGACAAGAGAATTCGCGTCTCTACTGGCAGGACAAAAGGGCATAAGCCCATAGGACTCTATTGAAATACTATGCTGTCCAAAGCTTGAGAGGACGAGTAGAGAAAACTCTACTTGCTCATTGGCAAGAAAGGCAAGCACTGAAAGTGAAAAACCTGCAATTTATTGGGTCTACGACTTATTTGCAGTAGAACCAACACGATTTGTAAAGGTGGCTGAAAGTTACACCGCTACAGTAGAGCCAAAGGAGAAAATAGTTTTCTTTCTGATGGCGAATAATGGTTAAAAGTGCCGTAATATCACCAAAATTAATGTCTGTGGCAACTATGGCCTCTAGTTGGTTGTAGACAACCATAATAGAAGTGCTTTAGGCTCCTATCGGCAGGAATTCACCCGTTACATTAGGGTCTTCAGTAGCTCTATGCAAATGCTAAAAAGCTAAATGCTGGCATAAGACTACATCGTTTATCAGTTTGGAGAGAGTAAGGAAAATTTGAGCATAATGACTGAAACTGCAACCGCACCATTAACTGGAAAAGCACTACTTGCTAAAGTAAAAGAACTTTCCACTTTACCACGCCGAGAAAGAGCTAAACAGTGCGGCTATTACACTGTTACTAAGAATAACCAGGTTCGTGTCAATCTCACAGATTTTTATGACGCTTTGCTATCGGCTAGAGGAATTCCTCTAAGTCCAGAAGCACCTAAAGATGGTCGTGGTCGTGAACCGACATATCGGGTTAGCGTCCATCAAAATGGTCAAATTGTGATTGGTGCTACATATACCAAAGCAATGGGCTTAAAGCCTGGAGATGAGTTTGAAATTAGGCTGGGATACAAGCATATTCACTTGATTCAACTCGGTGAAACTGATAAAAAACTAACCTCACAAGATGTAGATTCTGACGAATCAGACGAAGATTTGGAAGACGAAGAGTAAATTTGCTGATGGTAGGGATAAGTTTTAGGTGATGATAACTTGTCCTTACCCGACAGCACACTAGTAGCTCTATTTAAAAAATTTTGCCCCAGGTAAAAAATACGATTCGACCCCTTGCAGAAGTCACCAAATTTAGTAGAGTCTTGATTAATCAGCAAGAAATCTATAGTGCAAGAAGTCTATCGTGTTTTTTTTGTTTATTTTGATAACTTTCTTTGAGCCTTCGGTCAACGCATTACTGGCGTTTATGGAAAATGCACCACCACTAGTTGTAGTGATGGCATTTTTTATTTTCTGGATAGTTTGCTGGTTGCCAATTGCAACAGGATCAGCAATATTGCTCAATTGGCAACCTCCCAAACCTTTGCAGCCAGAGCAAAAGATGCCGTTATTGGCGTCACTCTACCTATTAGCTCCCCTGATTCTGTGGGGAGTTAGTTGGCTGACGAATAAATCTTTTTCGGATTACGGCTTTGTTGGGAATCTTTCAACTCTTGGTTCTTTAGCGCTAGGTTTCGGTTTGGGAGTGGTGAGCCTAGCTATTGTATTTAGTGGGCAATTGGGGTTAGGTTGGTGTTTTTTTGAAAAGACGAATTTCAAGTTATTACTACCCATCTTGCTACAGATTTTCTTGATAGCGTTATTAGTGGGTGGGATAGAAGAGTTAGTTTTTCGCGGTTTCCTGTTCACTGAATTAGCACAGGATTACCCCATTTGGGTAGCAGCAGCAATTTCTAGCTTGATTTTTGCTTTGCTACACCTGGTTTGGGAGCAACGCGAAACCGCACCCCAACTCCCCGGATTGTGGCTGATGGGAATTGTGCTGGTGTTGGCACGTTTTGCTGCGAACGGCAATTTGGGTTTAGCTTGGGGACTGCACGCGGGATGGGTATGGGCGATCGCTACCCTAGACACAGCAGAACTAATTACTTACACAGGTAAAGTCTCTGACTGGTTTACAGGTAAGAATAAAAAACCCCTAGCTGGCTTGGCGGGAATTATTTGTGTATTGGGAACTGGAGTGATTATCTGGTTTTTCTCTAAGTATTTTTAATTTCGCGTTAAGGTGCAATATTTGAGAGGCGAGCCTGCTAACCAAGCTTGGCTTTCACAATAATATCTTGCAAAGACGGGCAAGCCATGCACAATTAAGATAGAACTGGAGCAGAAGTTTATGGCATACAGTGATTTTAGTCTTGTTAAAGTCAGAGATGCATTTAGCTTAACTTTGGAAGAGACACGTAATCTGTTTCTGATTGTAAGCGGGGTACAGCCCTCTGACTTGCTAAAGCGGTTGCTGGATGAGAACCTAACTTTAGCGACTGCCATTAACAGCGAAAAAGCTCGTTCTGAGTTTTTAATCGCTCCTATTCTGTCTGAGGTAAGGCGACAGTTAAATTACCAAATCAGCTTATTTTCAGGTACAGAGTTCAATATTGATCCTGCTAAAGGACTCTCAGGTTTTTGTGACTTTATCCTTAGTGCATCTCGTGAACAGTATTTTATCAGTGCTCCAGTAGTCACTGTTATAGAGGCCAAAAATGAGAATATCATCGCCGGATTGGGGCAATGTGTAGCCACAATGATTGCTGCTCAGATATTCAATCAAAGAGCAGGAAATGATATTAAAGTCATATATGGAGTTGTGACAAGCGGTACCGCTTGGAAATTCTTAACTTTAGAACAGAATACTGTTTGTATTGACTCAATAGAATATCATGTTAATGCAGTCGATAAGATTCTGGGAATTATATTGCAGACCTTTGAGAGTTCCTTGTCTAAAACCCTAGTTTAGAGAAATGGTAAGTAGATAGGCATAAATAAAATGAAAATAGGGTGGGTGAGACGCCCACCCCACAAAAGATGATTGATTTTTGTGAGGTAGGTGTCTCGTACCTTAGAGATTCGTTACTTAATCCCTTATACTTAACCCCCAAAACCAGGAATTAAACGCTTGAGCGCACGACCGGCAACGTCGCCATAGCGCAGTTCTCCACATAGAATCTTACCCATGATTTTGGCACCAGAGGGGCGCTTAACACCAACTTTGTAACCAATGCCAGGAAAGCGATAGAATGCTCCAGCTAATTTTTGCGCCCAAGCCATCTCAGTACCCCATTCTTCATTAATGGTTTCACTATATTTTTCTAAAGCATTGGTATCACCAGAAAGAGCCTCATTAATGGCTCCTGCTGCAATCAAACCGCTAAAAATTGAAGGGCGAATGCCTTCTGCTGTCATTGGATCAACTACACAAGCAGCTTCCCCAGCCAAAACTGCATTTTGAGTATGCAACTTTTGGTTGCCATCCCACAAGCAAAGGGGATAACCATACTGCTTGCTAGTTTTGATATCTAGATTAAACGATCGCGCGTACTCATCTAAAATCTTCTTAAAGTTCTGAGGTTCGCCGCCGATAAATGTACCGACACCAATGGAATAACCATCCGCCTTCGGGAAGTTCCAAATGTAGCCGTTTTTTACCAAGCCAAACTCGAAGTGAATTGTGGATTTGTCCTTCACAGTTGCGGCAACTTCTGCTTCCAAAGCTCCTGCTAAACGACGTTTACGTTCTTTGAAGCCTAACCATTTTGCCATTGGCCCTTTGACACCATCAGCCGCGATTAAGTAGCGACCTATAACTGGCCCATTGGCTGTGTTAACTTGCCAATGGTCACTTTTAAACTCAATACCCGTTACTTCAGTATTATCTCGTAGTTCAGCCCCTTGCTTCTGTGCTTGCTGCACTAGGAAATGGTCAAAAATATCTCGTCGCACCATCCAGACTGGTTCTTTTGTGGCGATTTTTGCTTCCACGGGGTCGCCCAATTTCCAAGTAAAGCGAAGCGAGTCGGCTTTCACAGAAATCGCTGGGCTAAAATCAAAGTCAAACCATTGAGCGATCGCTGGAGATACACCACCGCCACAAGGTTTATATCTTGGCAGGGATTCTTTTTCTAACACTAATACTGAGCGACCTTGCTTGGCTAAATGATATGCAGCTGTTCCACCAGCTGGCCCAGCACCGACGATGATGCAGTCGTACATATGGCTGAATTTTTGCTCCGGAATTAGTTTATTTTCTATTGAAATAGTTGATCAATTTTTGTTAGATACCTAAGAAATGATAAAGGCTGAAGAATTTATCCATCATCCTTCAGCCTTTATGCTTCAGACTTTAGACTTTAAACAGTCGTAATGTCTTTTTCTTTTTCTGCCAGCAATTCGTCTACTCTTGCAGTGTATTTGTTTGTCAGTTTTTGTAGTTTGTCTTGCTGATCTCGTGCTTCATCTTCAGAAATTTCAGTATTTTTTTCCTGTTTGCGAATCGAGTCAATAGCATCGCGACGGATGTTGCGAATAGCAACACGACCCTCTTCAGCATACTTAGATGCCATTTTGACGAATTCTTTACGGCGATCGCTTGTCAAGGGCGGAATATTCAGCCGAATCACGGAACCGTCATTGCTAGGGGTTAAACCCACATCTGAGAGGGAAATCGCTTTTTCGACTATATTTAAACTGCTGCGATCGTAGGGTTGAATTAAGATCGTCGTGGCATCAGGCGTGCTAATGTTTGCCAGTGATTTCAAGGACGTAGGCGAACCGTAATAGTCCACCAATACCTTATCTAATAGACTCGCATTGGCGCGACCAGTGCGAATCGTGTTAAAAGCTCGTTGAGTTGACTCAACGGTTTTTTGCATCGTACTCTCAGCTTCAGCTAATTTCACAAGAACCTCCCACAAGGGTACCGATGGATTCTCCCAAGACTGCTCGGTGGATGTTTCCTCGCACCGTTAGGTCAAATACCAGAATTGGGATATTATTTTCTTTACACAAGGCGATCGCAGTACTATCCATCACCCGCAAATCTTTGGCTAAAACGTGCGCGTAGGTGAGGCTATTGTAACGCTTCGCCTCAGGATAAATATGAGGATCAGCGTCATATACTCCGTCTACTTTGGTGGCTTTAAAAATCACTTCGGCATCAATTTCTGCGGCTCTTAATGCCGCAGTGGTGTCTGTAGTAAAGAAGGGGTTTCCAGAACCAGCACCAAAAATTACCACCCGTCCTTTTTCAAGATGGCGGATGGCACGACGACGAATATATGGTTCCGCTAATTCTTGCATAGCGATCGCAGTTTGCACCCGCGTCTGTACCCCTATACGTTCCAGCGAATCTTGCAGCGTCATGGCGTTCATTACCGTGGCAATCATCCCTATGTAGTCAGCAGTTGCCCTGTCCATCCCCGCCGACGCCGCTTTGACGCCACGAAAAATATTGCCGCCGCCAACAACGATGGCCATTTGAGTGCCAGTGGCTATCACCTCTGCTACCTCTTGTGCTATTCCTTTGACCACTTCTGGATCAATGCCATAGCCCATGTTGCCCATTAAGGCTTCACCGCTCAGTTTGAGTAAAACCCGTCGGTAATTCGTTCCCATGAAGTTACGCTTTATCAAAAAAGTTGCAATTGCCTCCAATTTAAGATAGCAGTTACAGGGACTATCTATGTCTAGTTACGCCAAATTAATGTAGTACCTATTGCTTCTGTTTGTGGTATATCTATTTCTTGAGCAAGAAACAGAGAAGCGATCGCAGTTTTCAAATAATCTTCTCCGACTGCTGATGCATCTTGGGGATGATCGTCAATTTGTCCTTTGTAGCGTACTATACCATTAGTATCTATGAGAAAGGCCATTGGTGTTTTTGTCGCACCAAAACTGCGGGTAACATCTTGCGTCGAGTCCCACAGGTAAGGGAAATTGAACTGGTGACGGAGGGCAAAAGCTTTCATATTTTCAAAGCTTGATCTAGTGTCGCGATCGCCATCACTACCATTCATGCCAATTAGTGTGAAGCCTTCTAGGGCAAATTCAGCTTGAATATTTTTCAACCTGTCTAGATACCACTCTACATAAGGACAGTGGTTACACATGGAAATGACGCCCACTGCTCGGAACTTCTCAAGATAACGCCTGAGATGGTGTACTTGACCATCAATACCTGGCAGTTCAAAATCTGGTGCGTAGCTCCCAACAGGAGTATCAATTGTTTCTAATATATTCATGTTTTCTGGATCGCAGAACTAGGAACAAGAAAAATATTGTTAAATTCAGCGTCAGTTTCCAGTTGCAAACCACCCTTTAGCCGATGCCTCATATTCGACAATCTTATAGACCAAATTGGCTGTCGTAAATTGTGAAACTACTGAATCTAGCACTGATGCTAATTCGCTCACATCTAAAAATAGCGAAAATAGTACTCACATTATAGAAGTTATAATTCCTAATCCTGACATAATCTAAGTTGTGAGTAAATTACCTCTATCAACAAGATGAAAACTCTCTACGCTGGATAAAACTATCAGCTTGATACTTGTGTTATCAGCCTAGAAGTTTTCGTGGTATAAGTCTAAGCTATCATTAGAGCAAAAGATTTATTTTTAAAATCTGATAAATTTTATTCAAATTCCAAACAATTTTACTTACACTCTGCTATTGAAAGGCTTTTACCCTTGTATTCATCAAATTTCCCATGACAATCTCAAGTTCAAAAACAGCACTTACCTCTACAAAAACCTGGATTTGGCAAGATTTCCCTATCTGCTATCAAACCCAAGGAACCACTGGGCCAGCTGTTGTCCTCGTGCATGGATTTGGTGCTTCTTGGTGGCACTGGCGAAAAAATATTCCCGTACTAGCACAAAATTGCCGTGTTTATGCTATTGATTTGATTGGTTTTGGCGGTTCCGCAAAACCTCAACCTGGTGAAAAAATTGCGTATACACTAGAAACCTGGGGACAGCAAGTAGCAGATTTTTGCCGTGAAGTTGTGGGTGAGCCAGCTTTTTTAGTCGGAAATTCTATTGGCTGTATTGTAGCCATGCAAGCAGCAGTAAGTAACCCAGATATTGCCTTGGGAGTTGCTTTACTCAACTGTTCATTGCGACTGTTGCACGATCGCAAACGGGTAAGTTTACCTTGGTTTCGTCGTTTCGGAGCGCCTTTGCTGCAACGCCTGTTATCTATCAAACCAGTTGGCGATTTCTTTTTCAATCAACTCGCCAAACCGAAAACAGTACGAAAGATTCTCCTACAAGCCTATGCTAATCCTGAGATGGTGACAGATGAGTTGGTAGATATTCTCACTTCACCAGCAAGTGATCCGGGTGCTGTAGCCGTGTTCCTGGCATTTACTTCTTATTCTACAGGGCCCCTACCAGAAGACCTTTTACCACTGTTACCCTGTCCGGCGATTATCTTGTGGGGAACGGCTGATCCGTGGGAACCAATTAAGTTAGGTAGAGAGTTAGCTAACTTTCCCCAAGTACAAAAGTTTATTCCTTTAGAGGGAGTAGGGCATTGTCCGCAGGATGAAGCACCAGAGTTAGTCAATCCGATTTTACAAGATTGGATTTTAGAGCGATCGCGGTAATCGCAATGACATATTCTAAGTGATTAGGAAGACATCATATCAATGAGCATGAAAACAGCGATTCCAATTCTAGAGATTTAGAGTTGGCGTGGGCAAATCGGCGTTTCCTATCTTCTAGAATGGCTAGTATTTTATTTCTTTGCAAGTCCCTTAGCACTCAATGCAATTTAGTAACTTAAGACTAACTGACTTAAAAAGAAAGCAAGGGCTGCACTACCCAAAGGGACTGTCAAATTGTCAATACCCAAAAATGAAAAAGCTTCTAAAGCCGTAGCTATAACTGCTACTAAAAGTGATACTACCCAAGTTTGCCAACTGTTTCCTTGAGTACCAACTAAAATCAAACTACAGACGAGATAGCTAACGAGCATCATAGTTAGGGAGCCTTCCCAACTTTTTTCTGTCCCAAAGACTTTATATTTATGTGTCCCAAAGCGTTGCCCAATCAAAGCTGCTAGTCCATCTCCCCAAGTCATGATCAAAATTCCTAGTGCTGCGTACTGGGGTTGTTGCAAGTACCAGAACCAGGCAACTAAAATACCGAAACTGACAGAGTAAAAAAACGTCCCTAAACTTTGGCGTCCGACGCTATTAATACCAGGAAGAATGGGCAATCGGTAGGATAATAAGGTGATTGCACTCGCTAAAATGGAAGCTGTAATCCCTACACTGGCGGGAATATCGAGCCACCAAGCGATTAAAATCACATTACCAGTGCCAATATGAACTATCTTTCGCACGATTTCTGGCTTGTCGGCAAAGCGGTTTACCACCCATGCAATCAGGAGGATGAGTAGCACCCAAATTGCAGCGCTCGCAATTTGCAGCCATAAAATCGGAATTGAGGTGAAGTCAGAAAATCTAATTAACAAAGATGCAACAAAATGAAAATTTTTACCCCTGTTACTAATTTATAAGATTTAGGTAACTACAATGAAACTATTATTGATTTGGCTGATTCGGGGCTACCGAATGTTTATTTCGCCGTTGTTTCTCCCGACTTGTCGTTTTCAACCAACTTGTTCGATGTATGCTATTGAAGCTATTGAACGATTCGGAGTATTGCGTGGTAGCTGGATGGCAACTCGGCGGATTTTGCGCTGTCATCCGTTTCATCCAGGTGGTTACGATCCAGTGCCAGAGGTGGTAGAAAAGTTAAAGGAGCAGTAGTTTAGTACAGCTTTGCGTAAAATCGTGGTGAATTGAGGGTTGAAATTTAAACGCACAGGGGCGCAGAGGGAAACGCAGAGGCACACAGAGAACTGTAATGACAACGGTAAATTATTAAAGGAAGTGTCGCTGGGTATAGCCATTTGGGGAGATGTCAACAGATGAGGTTGTCATCTACCTTGGGAAGGTTGAATAATTTAATTTAGACTTACCATGATTAATCCTACTGCGATTTCTATACCCGATCCACAAATTCCTACTCCTGGCCCGAGTCCGCTACCGAGTCCCAATCCTGAACCGAACCCACTACCGAGTCCTGAACCTGTACCGGGGCCAGCTATACCCCAACCCTTACCAGAACCAGTACCTGCTCCGATTCCTCAAACAGTACCTGCTCCCATTCCCCAAACCATACCGGAACCCGTTTGAATTACATTTGTAATGTAATCCAAAATCCAAAATCTAAAATCCAAAATGCTAAGAGCCGGAATTGTCGGACTTCCCAACGTCGGAAAATCTACTTTATTTAATGCTGTAGTTGCTAATGCGAAAGCAGAAGCAGCCAACTTCCCTTTTTGCACGATTGAACCGAATGTCGGCGTTGTCGCAGTCCCGGATGAACGGTTAAATGTTCTTGCTAAGATTGCCAGTTCAGCACAAATTATCCCGGCGCGGGTGGAATTTGTAGATATCGCCGGTTTAGTTAAAGGTGCAAGTCAGGGTGAGGGACTAGGGAATCAATTCCTGTCCCACATCCGGGAAGTTGATGCGATCGTCCATGTGGTACGTTGTTTTGAGAATGATGATATTATCCACGTTGCTGGTTCTGTTGACCCAGCGCGAGATATTGAAATCATTAATATAGAATTGGGCTTATCAGATTTATCACAAATTGAGCGGCGAATTGACCGCACTCGTAAACAAGCTCGTACCAGCAAAGATGCACAATTTGAAGTCACAGTTTTAGAAAAATTAGCTGCGGCTTTAAATGAAGGTAAATCGGTGCGTCAGGTGAGTTTGAATGAAGAAGAAGCAGAAATTATTAAAGGACTAGAACTGCTCACTTATAAACCGATTATCTACGCCGCCAATGTATCGGAGGATGAGTTGGCAAGTGGTAATCATTTTGTGGAAACAGTGCGGCAAATTGCAGCGACAGAAAATGCCCAAGTTGTGATTGTTTCTGCCCAAGTGGAAGCTGAATTAGTGGAATTACTAGAGGAAGATAAAGCTGATTTTCTTGCGTCTTTAGGTGTGGAAGAAGGCGGTTTGAAAGCATTGATTCGTGCAACTTACATGCTTCTAGGCTTACGGACATATTTCACCTGCGGTCCTAAAGAAACCCGCGCTTGGACAATTAATGCTGGAATGTCTGCACCTCAAGCTGCTGGTGTAATCCACAGTGATTTTGAGCGGGGATTTATTCGCGCCGAAACAGTCGCTTATAAAGACTTGGTAACTACTGGTTCAATGAATGCAGCGAAGGAGAAAGGGTTGGTTCGCAGTGAAGGGAAAGAGTATACTGTGCAGGAAGGGGATGTAATGTTGTTCCGATTTAATGTGTAGGGGTAATTAATCAGTGGCCGTTATCAATAAGATAATGGTCAACCTACACCAAGTTGCGATCGCTCCAGCAATTCTAAATTCAAAATTTGACAGGGTGCAGAATTGAAAAAAGCAGGAGGAGCAAATCAGCTATCTTGTTTCGACCCCCTCAGGATTTGGAGCCACAGCCACTCCTGTACCCTGCGGGAAGCTGACACAACAGTGAAGGTAACCCCTGACTCTAAGCGCGTCACAGCCCGTCTAAGACATCGCAGCAGTTCTTAATAAAAAGGGAGATGAAAAATTTCCTACATTAGCTGAATAACTATTTGCAATTAACGAAGGTCAATTTAGGAAAAAACTCCAAAGCGGCACATGATACTAACATAGGATCTTCAATCGGAGGATTCGTATTTGCAACAATGTGAGTAGCAGTAATTTCTTTGAGAGTCCAATTAAAATCTTCTTTTCTATTATGAGCAATACTTTTAACATGAGTGTAGAAATATTCGCCACGAGCTAAACGATTAGAACCTTGCTGTATATCGCAAGCATAAGAATCATGTTCAGGAGGTAGAACTTTATTATCTTTTGTACCTAAAATTATTGTCATTGGTATGGTAAATGTTTTTTTCAAATCTACAGATGATAGTGGCTCTCCAGTTAGTTTCTTCAAACCGCAGGGATATTCCCTATTTTCATCAGGTATTGTATACGAACCTGCCTCAGCAGCCACAGCCTTTTGAATATGGGCATAGGGCATAAAGATGACCATTCGATGTACGAACTGTGCGCCCGCAGAGTGACCGTAAAGATAGTACTTGTTAGCCTTTACTTTCGTAGTTATTTTAACAAAAGTAAAGATATTTTCAATTTCAGTAAATGCCCATTGATTTCTAGGATTTAAAATCTTTAAATCTTCAGTAAACATATTACCAAGATTATACCCTACAGCTTTTGGAAACCACTTTTGTTCAAACTGGGGAGCAAGTAAAATAAAATTACTATGGTGATCACTGTTGTATTGATAAATCTTTCTCCAATCATTTCGATAATCTTGAGCATTACGTTTTTCACCGTGCATAGCAAATAAAACTCTAGTATTTTCCTGTAAATTATTAGGCAGATAGTAGTAAATAGGAATATAAAATTTACCAGATTTAACTTTGTAAATAAAACAACCTTCTCCCTTTGTCATCACTTGGAAATTACAACTTTTGTCATAATTTATCAAGACAGAATCAGACGGATTAACAATATAAATTGAACAGAAACATAAAAATACAATTGTAATAAAAACGAGCCACTTTTTCATAATATAAAAAATATTAACTGTGATCGCCCTAAAAAGCTTGACAAAATCCTCGATATATGAAGATTGCTGTTAAGGAAATTGCGAGGCGATCGCAAATAAACCAGTAATCCTCAAAATGATCACAAGATATTCTTCATTTAGAAGGAGTAATTATTGCGATTGTGTGATGAAACGCACTACTTTACTGCAATCGTAGATTATGATCTGTGGTTGAGTTTATTCAGCTTTTTTCTCTTAAGTGCTAACTGCTGAAGTCGCTCAATCTCAACTAACACATCTTCCGGTTTAGTTTCCATTTCTAAGTCAGCAAGTTCACTGTCTTCATCATTTTCAATGCCCATTTTATCTTGAATCGCATCTAGCATTTGCAATACTCGTGTAACTTCATGCTCAGTCAGGAGTGCAATTTGTAAATTTAAGTTGGCGCGATACTCACTTTCTTGACTCAGTTGGTTTTGACTAATTAACACAAATGTTGACAAAAAAATTGCTTCCAGCGATACCACCATTGTCAACAATCCGTAGGGAAATGGATCAAAGGGATGTACACCTAACTTACCAGTGTTCAAAATAATCCAAGCACCAAACCAGACAAGATGTACGTAAACAAAAACTATATGTCCTGAAAAAGAGGTAATAACGTCGGCAATTCGGTCTTGCAAGTTTCTCTTATTAGCAGCCTTGGCCCGAAGACGGATAAGAGTGCGAATGTTGCGTTGTATGACTTTAGACAGTAGTGGATTATTATCTTCATAGTCTAAGTATTCTTTTTCCTCTTCATTCATGCTACTTGAAAGCATAATTTTATTATGCTGCTATTAATAGCATCTTGAAAAAATTAGATGAACTAGCAACTTTGCTTAGTTCAATTCAAGATGCAAGGAGTTAGGCTTGCATTATAGACTCGAGCTTTGAAATCACTGTGCCAAAGCTATTGCGTTCTCATGACAATAAAGCTGACAACTAACTTCAGAATTCGTTTAAGTCAAATTATTCCTACAATGTGCAGATATCAATCGCATGATCCAGTTGGGCAAACCAGACAGTTATAAAGTGGAAGACTAACCACCAACTTTGCCAAGAGTTAGTTTGTCTTTTTCTGTTTCATGTAACAATGCCTATCGCTGTTACTTACGCATTACGATATCAGGGATAACCAAAATTTATCGGCAACACAATAGTTTTTATTTTCCTTGCCTACATGCTTAATCCGCGATCGCATCTTGGTAGAAAACCGACTTGCGTATCATACCCTCTCGAAATATTCAACGAATCAAGTCTTTTTTAAATTTTAATCCTGCTAAAATCTGCGTGTAGGTCGAAACCTCCTGCTGTTGAGCGCTTGCTAACCGATTGACTTGCTGTGCCATCAAAGGACATACTTTTCAGCTACTTCCACCCACAATGTATACATAGGAACCTAAATTCTCGTCATCTGTACCAACCACTACACCGCCTTCTGCACCAGGAACAAGTTCTATACCTTCAATTTTGTGGTAATTAGAGCGGTAGAGGGGAACAAGTTGAGGATTTTGCCGCCATACAATTTTGTCACCGCGTAATCCCAGATAACCAGCGACATACACAGCCGACTGGAATGGCCCATCATCTCCGGCATCACTTGCTGAGGTGATGTACACAATTCCTACGGGATCTACCTTAATATCTGAAATATGGCGCACGTTACCAGATGGAAAGGGTACTTTTAGATTGGCAGAACCTGCAAGAGTAATTTGATATTTAGCTAAGTCAAATATTCCCCAAAAAATAGTTGCTGGTTGTTCTCCTTCACCGCGATGTCCCCAAATAGCAACTAATTTGCCGTCTATATTTTGTAATCCAAATGCTTCAAAATTATTTCCTTGAATAATTCCTGGTAGATTGAATTCCTTGAGAACTGAGATGGTTTTCTTGGCAGGCTCCAACCTGATGTAATAAGCTTTTCCAGAACTGCTTAAAGCGATAAAAGAGGATTTTGTTTTCTCAGGAACAGATGTTAAAGCTTCTAAGTCAATGGGCAATTCTATGTTACTTGGCCAGTTCAATGGGAAATATTCCGGTTGGTTTTTACCCTTAATGCTGATGATTGCTAAACGACCTTGATTTTTTTGTTTGTTGTCATGGACAATCAGAAAATCGAGAGTATTGCTTTGCTGCTGTATCAAAGCTATACCACCAATACCAAAAGGGATACCACCGCGAACCGGACGCCAATCTTGCGCCCAAACTTCCACAGATATGAGTAACAATGTACCCAAGATTACTATATTGATGATTAACTTAAGAAACCGAGGCATATTGATTTAGCCAAGCTGTGAGTATCGGTTAGAGAAGTGTGTTAGCCGATGCTCAATCATATCAAATCCAGATAATTCGCACCCACATCAATAAAGCAGCCTTTTGTACTCAGAGCTATCAGCTTACTTACGTAATTACTTGACTCACGATAGTACTTTCTGTAAAGAAAGCAATAATTCATTGACAGTATAGGGCTTCGACAAAAACGTATTCACACCAATAGCAGCTACTGCACTGAGCTTACTGTCAGACGTAAGTCCACTGCTGGCAATAATTCTGACTTGGGGGTTGATTTTTAGCAGGGTACGGATGGCAGTTAAACCATCCAGCGAGGGCAGCATAATATCCATCAGTACGGCACTAATTTTGTCCCTATATTGAACGTATAGCGCGATCGCCTCCATGCCATCACTGGCAATTAGGGTTTTGTAGTTGTGAGCTTCCAGTGATGTTCTGGTAATCTCTTGAATGGCAACTTCATCATCCACAACCAAAATCAATTCTCCATGTCCTCTCTGTGGTGGCAATTCTTCTGGAGTAATTGTTTCCATTCCCTCCACTGCTGGCAAGTAAACCTTAAAGCTAGTGCCATTTCCTGGTTCGCTATACACGCTCACAAAACCTCCGTGACTTTTAATGATCCCAAGTACGGTGGAAAGTCCTAACCCTGTGCCTTGTCCGACATCTTTTGTGGTAAAGAATGGCTCGAAAATTCTATCTAAGATTTCTCTAGGAATCCCAACTCCAGTATCAAAGACAGTAATCACTGTGTATGGGCCCTCTTTGGCTTCCAGGTTCATGCGGGCATAATTTTCGTCAATCAACAGATTCTCGGCAGAGATACTCAAAATACCGCTACTGGGCATAGCATCGCGGGCGTTAACGCAGAGGTTCATCAGTACTTGATGCAGTTGAGTGCTATCTCCAGAAACCATCCACAAATCTTGCGGTACATCAGTGCTGACTTCTATACATCTAGGAAATGTCTCTTTGAGAATTTTGGCAACTTCCACTATCAAATGCCTGAGTTGCAAAGTGATCCGCTTCCCTTCTACACCCCGCGCAAAGGACAACACTTGTTTGACTAAATCAGCGCCGCGTTTAGCGTTGATTTCCAAAATCTCCAGTAGATAGCGGGTGCGTTCATCTAGATTGGGAAATTTGAGTGGTAATAGTTGCGCTCCTGCCAGAATCGGTGTCAGGATATTGTTGAGGTCGTGAGCAATGCCACTAGCTAGAGTGCCAATACTTTCCAGGCGTTGAGCGCGAAACAATTGGGCTTCTAGGAGTTTTTTCTCGGTAATATCTGTGTCAACGGTGAGAATTGATTTGGGTTTCCCTTGTTCATCACACACCAGACTCCAGCGACTAGCAACGAGGATTTCCTTGCCCATTTTAGTAAGTTTAGTTAACTCACCCTGCCACTTACCTTTACTAATAACTTGCAACAGAGCCGCTTCGATTTCTGGTGAAGGTTCGTCAAACAAAAGCTCATTAGCATTTTTGCCCCAAGCCTCTGTAGCTTGCCAGCCGAAAAGTGTTTCTGCACCTTTGTTCCAGAAGATAATTTGATTGTTTAAATCTCGCACGCAAATGGCATCTATGGTGACATCTAGTAATGCTGCTTGTTCGCGGATTTTTTCTTCTGCCAATTTGCGTTCGCGTAGCGCCGCTTGCTGTTCGCTAATATCGATACTGGCGCAAGTCACGCCGACAACTTCTTGCAACTCATTCCGCAATGGCTCAATAGTTAAGTCGTAATATCGAGTTGTATCTTTGATTGTAATTGATACTTCCTCTCGCGTTCCTATGCCAGTGGTTAACACCCCACTTTTAATTTTGAGCAGATGTTGAGCATCTTCAACTGAGATAAGATCCAAGTCTTGTTTGCCCAACATTTCTTCAACCGTCAATCCATCGGCGGGATTGTAAACCCAGGTGTAGCGTAACTCCATATCTTGGTTGTAGACAAAGATTGGAGAGTTTTTCAGGGCAACCCGAAATCGTTCCTCACTCTGTCGCAGTGCGTTGTCTGCCCGTTGACGCTCGATCGCATAACGCATTGAGCGCACTAGCAAGTCGCCAGTCACTTGCCCTTTCAGTAAATAATCCTGCGCTCCTTGCTGCATTGCCCTAATTGCCAGGGTTTCATCGTCTATACCTGTAAGCACAATTATCGGAGTGGCTTTTGCCTGATTGTGAGTGATCACAAAGGTTTCCAGTCCCTGGGCATCTGGCAGTGAGAGGTCTAACAGAATTACATCAAAAATTTCCTTTTCTAGGTAGTTGAGTGCTTCCGAAAGCCGCACAACGGGCATCAAATCAACAACTGTGGTAACTTCCTTTAAAAACTCCTGTAATAAAAAGACATCACCAGGATTATCTTCTACTAATAAAACTTTAATATTTTTACCTGCCATTTTCATTACTCCGGTGGCAGTTTTACGATCGCAAACCAAAAATTTTCTATTGATTGGACAATGTTAACGAATTGATCGAAATCTACTGGTTTAGCTATATAACAGTTGGCAGAAAGGTTATAAGCTTTGAGGATGTCTTCTTGAGCTTGCGAAGTCGTCAAAACTACTACAGGAATTCGTTTGAGGTTTTCATCTGCTTTAATTTCTGCTAATACCTCCCGTCCATCCTTTCTAGGGAGGTTGAAATCGAGCAACACAATATCTGGATGGGCTGCTTTGACATATTTTTCCTGTTTTCGCAAGAATGCCATTGCCTCGACACCATCTTCGACCACATTCAAGTGGATCGGGATTTTGCTATCTTCTAGGGCGATGCGTGTGAGTTGGGCATCGCCAGGATTGTCCTCTACTAACAAAACCTGAATAGGCATAATCGCTGTTATAGTGTTGACGATTGCTTAATATCTCTATCTGGAATTGTGAAGTAGAAAGTCGAGCCTTGACCCGGTTTCGACTCAACCCAGATCCGGCCGCCGTGGCGTTCTATAATTTTTTTACAAATTGCCAGACCAATTCCAGTGCCTGGATACTTGCCTCCACCATGCAAGCGCTGAAAAATTATAAATATACGTTCAGCATATTGGGATTCCAAACCAATACCATTATCGCGCACCCAGAACAACCATTCATCTGCCGAGGGGATAACATTTAAACTTTCCCCATCTGGATTTGCACCTGGCTTCGCTACTCCGATGTGTATTCGTGGCTGCTGATGACGGCAAAATTTGATCGCGTTGGCGATCAGGTTTTGAAATACTTGCGTCAGTTGAGTAGCATCAGCCATCACTTCAGGTAGAGGATCATGAGTGACAACTGCTTTACTCTCGGCGATCGCCAGTTGAAGATTAGCGATCGCCCCCTCCAAGACAACATTACAATCAACTAGTATAAATGGCTGTCCCCGACTGCTGACATGGGAATAGTTCAACAAATCGTTGATCAGGGTCTGCATCCGGCGGGCCCCATCTACTGCGTAGGTGATAAACTGATCGGCATTCGCATCTAGTTTATTTTTGTATTTTCGCTCAAGCAGTTGTAAATAACTAGTTACCATCCGCAACGGCTCTTGCAAGTCATGGGAAGCAACATAGGCAAACTGTTCTAAATCCGCATTGGAACGCGCCAGTTCCTGACTTTGGCGGGTTTGTTGTTCTAATAGTTGCGCTTGAGATAAAGCAATCCCAATTTGGTTACCTAGTTGCTGTAACAACTCCGTCTCAAAGTTATTCCACTGTCGAGGTGCGGCACACTGATGAGCTAGCAACAAGCCCCAAATACCTTCCCTGACAAGAATCGGCACTACGAGATTAGCCCTGACAGCAAACTGCTGAAGAAATTTTCGATGGCAGGGTTGGATATGAGCAGCTTCAATGTCGTCAATGGCACTGATTCTTCCCTGGCGATATCTTTCTAGGTATTCTGCTTTAAAGCAAGGGTCGAAAATATTTTCTCCTAGAATTACGGGCCAACCAGGCAGCACCGCTTCTTGCACCACTGTTCCCGAACCATTAGTCTCTAGTTGAAAAATCAAAACTCGGTCAACTTGTAGTAATTTTTGTACCTCAGTAACCGTGGTTTGAAGAATTTCGTCTATTTGTAAAGATTCTCGAATTTTCAGGGTGATTTCGGCAAATAGTTGCGATCGCAGATTTTGCTGCTTTAATTCCTCTTCTGTTTGCTTGCGATCTGTGATATCAGTATAGGAACCCACCATCCGTACCACATCACCTGATGCGTCCCAATGGGCCTGTCCTCGATCTAGAATCCATTTATAGCTGCCGTCTTGGCAGTGGACTCGATATTCACACACGTAAAACGGTGTTTTCTTGGCAAAGTGGTCTTGGAAAGCCTGAAGTACCGAATCTCGCTCATCGGGATGGATTTGTTTTGTCCATTCATCCCAAGCGTTGGAAACTTCGTGGTCTTTATACCCGAGCATTTCCTTCCACCGAGTTGAGAAGAACACTTCATTAGTCTTAAGGTTCCAGTCCCAAATACCATCATTATTACCATCTAATGCTAATTGCCAGCGTTCTTCACTCTCTCGTAGTGCTTTTGCTGTTTTCCGTCGTTCAGTAATATCTTGAAAATAAACAGATAAGCCGTCTTTTGCCGGATAGGCGTGGACTTGAAGCCAGCACTTCTGTGGCGGATAAAACTCCTCAAATTCCACACTCACTTGTTCTAATATTGCCCTGTGATACTCACGATAGAATGTTGTACCGATGATTTCTGGAAACACCTCCCAGATGTTTTTACCCAAAAACTCATACTGGGTTTTTTGCAAAAGCCGTTCTGCTTGACCATTAATGTAGGTGAATCGCCACTTTTTATCTAGGGCAAAAAAACCATCAGTGATGCTTTCGAGCAGATTATTGATCCGGGTTCTCGCAGCTTTAAACTGAGCGTGCGTTTCTTGCTCATGTGCTATTAGTTTCTCAGTAATTTGAGATATTTCAACTACATGACGCCTGAGTTCTAGTTGGTCGATTACCAGACGACTCAGAGCTACAAGCGCCTCCACTTGTTTTTGGCTCAATTCCCGTGGAACTTGGTCAATTACACACAGAGTTCCTAGCATATCTCCCCTCGGAGTAATTAGGGGTACACCTGCATAAAACCGCACATAAGGATAGCCAGTTACTACTGGATTATTGGCCAATTTTTCATCAGCTAAGGTATCCAAAACCACTACAACGTTACGCTGCTCTTGGCAAAGGTAAGAGAACCCAACACTCCGGGGCATTTCTGATACATCTAAACCGACTTTTGCCTTAAACCATTGACGGTTTTCATCAATGAAATTTACCAAGGAGATGGGAGTGCCACAAATAAATGCCGCTAACTGAGCAAGATTGTCGTAGGCTTCTTCGGGTTCGGTGTCAAGAATTTGATACTGGCGGAGCGCTTCTAGCCTCGTCACTTCTGTATCAATGTGTCCAGCTTTCATTAAGTTTTATTAAACAATCTAAATATAATATTCAGTCAGCAGCGTGGCTATCTCAAGAATAGCTTAACCTTTTTTAAGAATTATTAGTCCTTTCCCCGCCTCTGGCTTTTCAGGAAAATCTGTTTAAAATACTACTTTTACATTCAGAGCAATACTTAGTAATAAGCTATTCCCTGTTTACGCCGCAAGGTTATTGCGTAGGCGTAGCCCGTCGTAGACATCGCAGTAATCCTAGTATAAACAAATTTAGTAGGACTTACGCATTGACAGAAAATACCAAATATAAATTATTTGAAAAAACATATTTTTCGTAGGGGTAAAGTACATTGCTCATACGGATCAACTTAAACCCAAACCCCTTTAAAACCTCGTTTTCAGCCTCTGGCTGGAAATGCAAATCAATTGCGGCTCTGCCACGAGTCAGGGAGGCGGAGCCTCTCATTAGGCATTCCCAGTCAGAGACTGGGAACGAGACAAACAAACATATTTTTCGTAGGGGTTTAGCAATGCGCTTTACCCCTACGGCGCGGGTCTACTTGCGATTAAGGAATGGAACGATTAATAAAAGGCTGAAACGACCCATTTTCTCTACACGCATACCATGAGTAATTTGTACAGTGCGTAAGTCCTATTTAGGACTGATATTATAGTGATCGCTCGTTTGTATGCAATAAACTCTGACCTCTCTCTTAAAAGCAGAGAGGCTTTGAATCTTACTCCCCAACGCTACAACAATTGGGGCTGTTCTTGTTAGGTCTGTATTGGACTCAACACAGAAGCGCTATATTCACTGTGCATGAAGAGATTAAGTTATTGCAGACTATTGGCTAATACCGCAAGGCGGAAGTCAAAAGTCAAAAGTCACTTGTACTGAGCGGCTTGCCTTGAGCGTACCCCTACGGGGAAGCAAGCTACGCGCAGCGTCTCTAAGAGTTGCCGAAAGGAGCCGAAGTAAAAGTCAAAAGTATTATGGAATAAGCTCTTTAGGGCTTTTCAATGGTCTGCTTATTTACGCCGTGCTGTACTAGTCAGTTGTCACTATGCCAAAAGCTGTCGTTAGAAAAATCGTGACTTTAAGGAAAAAATCATGATTTTAAGAAAAAAATCATGATTTTAAGAAAAAAATCATGATTTTAAGGAAAAAATCGTGAGTTTAAGAAAAAAATCGTGAGTTTAAGAAAAAAATCACGAGTTTAAGGAAAAAATCATGAGTTTAAGGGAAAAATTGTGAGTTTAAGGAAAAAATCGTGACTTTAAGGGAAAAATTGTGAGTTTAAGGAAAAAATCGTGACTTTAAGGGAAAAATCGTGACTTTAGTGATGAAAGCATGATTTTGCTAATAAAAGCTGTGGAGCATCCCAAATGTGCAAAATTCCCCTCTGACTAGAACTGTTAAACCCCTACTAAAACGGTTGACCGCAGCTTGGCAATCACATCACTCAAATTACCCGTATTCAGGCGGTAACTCAGAGGATGGGCAATCAACCGCGCCGTGCTTTCATACAGAGTAGCAATTTCAACCAAACCATTTTCGCGCAAAGTCCGCCCTGTGGAAACCAAATCCACGATCGCTTCTGACATTCCAGTAATCGGGCCTAGTTCCACTGAACCATACAACGGCACTATTTCCACAGGTAAATCCAGACTGTGGAAATATTCACGAGCGCAATTCACATACTTGGAAGCAACTCTACCATGCGGTAGTAAATCTAAAGGCGATCGGTAAGAACTAGATGCTTTTACCGCCACCGACATCCGACAATGCCCAAACTGCAAATCCACCAAGTGAGCAACTTGCGGCTGCTTCTCCCGCAGCACATCGTAACCAACAATACCCAGTTGTGCTTGACCATATTCCACATAAACAGGCACATCGTGCGCTCGTACCAGCAAACCTTTCGCAACTCCCTTAGTGTCAGGAATTTGAAGTTGGCGATTTCCTGAATCTAAAAAAGCACTAAAATCTAATCCCACAGATTGTAGCAGGCGGATGCTATTTTTAAGTAGTTCCCCTTTTGGCAATGCAACAGTCAGCATTCTTTTTATTGTTATCCTTGGTGTCTTGGCAGTTGAATAATATTGAGAATATCTCTATATGCTTACCACAAGCAGCATGAGAATTTTATTAGTTGATGATGAAGTTGAACTAACTCAACCCTTGAGTCGCTTGTTAACTCGCGAGGGTTACATTGTGGATGCCGCTTACGATGGCACAAGTGGCAGCGAACATGCACAAGTAACCAGTTATGACCTACTAATTTTAGATTGGATGCTGCCAGGAAAAACGGGGTTAGAGATTTGTCAAGAATTGCGACGCCAAGGCAAAACCACTCCCGTACTGTTTCTCACAGCCAAAGATACTCTAGATGACCGCGTAGAAGGTTTAGATGCTGGTGCTGACGACTATTTGGTTAAACCTTTTGAACTGCGGGAGTTACTAGCCAGAGTCCGTGCTTTATTGCGTCGTTCCGGTTCCCAAACCTATGAAACCACCACTGAACGCCTAACCGTAGCTGATTTAGAACTCGATTCTGAAAATCAAGTAGCCTATCGCCAAGGACGAATAATTGAGCTATCACAAAAAGAAAGCCAGTTGTTGCAATACTTTATGGAACATAGTGGACAACTAATGACTCATGCCCAGATTATGCAAAATTTGTGGACAGAGGAAGAACAACCCAGTAGTAATGCGATCGCGGCATTAATTCGTTTGCTGCGCCGTAAGATTGAGGTAGGTAGAGAAACTACGCTGATTCACACAGTCTACGGCAAAGGCTATCGTTTCGGTGCTTTCTCAGTGGAGTCAATTTAGCCGCCTGTTTTAAACTCACAATGATTCGGTTAATTGGTTAGGAGAATCATTGATATTTTTCAGTCTTTGCGACTTTAATTCCTGTCGAAGTTTATTGTAGAGGGATGAATCCACAGGCATCATAATCTGTGAAATCTCCTTCCAGACACGAAGCTGATTATTTGCACCCATATCTTCCATGAGCTGCTCAGTGTAACGCAAGGTAAACGAAAAGATGCATGTCCCTCTCGCTACAACACTATGGTATTGAGTTTTCATCCAATCCATATCTGCTGCCATTTCTTGATACATTACTGACGGCGAAGGCAATAACAAGTTGCCTTTGACATACTCTAGCAGCCACCAAGCAGCAACTTCTGATGTTAACTGACTGTAGAAGCTGGTGTTATAGCCAACAAAACCCATTTGTGGAATATTAGGGTGAATCAAATAACGGTAAAGGCTAAAATTACCATCTTCATCAATTATCTGTCGGCGATATTTTTCTTCGAGAAAGGGAAGCTCTTGGCGAAATCCTGTACCAAAAATTACTATATCTGCCTGCAACTGCTGACCATTGGTTAATTCTACGCCATCAGGGATGAACTTGGCGATGCTCGTTTTAATTGCCTGAATTTTACCAGAGTGTACGTACTTGAAGAAATCTGGAGGAGCTATGGTAATTTGACAGTTAGCCTGATTCATCGGGTATTCGGGCAACATTCCGCAGCTATCAAGCCCAAATTGCAGGCGTAGCAGCATCTCGTTAGTGCGCCAGAAAGTCCACACTAGTGGCTTACCCAGAGTGTGCAGCACTCTTTCAAGCCGTCCCATCTGACGGTAGGGGAACCAAGCTTCTGCAAAGCGGGTTAATAAAATATACTTCAGGTTTACTAAACCCAAAAAAAATCTCGGAATCTTCCACATGGGTTGACGGAAGACAAGGGTGGATTCTTTGGCTATGTTCGCCGCCAAAGTCGCAATGTCGCAGGCAGATTTGCCAAAACCCACTACAACTACCCGCTTACCCTCAATGATTGAAGCATCGTTAAACTCGGTAGAATGGAGTACTTGTCCTCCAGATGCTGCGAACTCCTCCCTACCTGGTAAAGAAGGTAAATTAGGGAAACTAAATATTCCATTGCACACTAGCAGAAAGTCAAATTCGTGCTTTTCCTCTTTTGTCCCATCCCCATTACCTTCCTTCACTCTGATGGTAACTACCCATCCTGGTCGTTCTCCACTTTTGCGGGAAACATTAGTAACTTCTGTTTGGAAGCGAATCTTCTCAAGAACCCCAAAATTCTGGGCGTATGAATCTAAATAATTCCGTATATCCTCTGCTGTGGGCCACTCTGGGTAGGATGCAGGCATGGGATAGTCGGAAAAACTATATGTGTCACCCGTATTCTGGGTTGTTAATTCTGGGTAACTTCGGGATTTTTCCCAAACACCACCAAGTCCTTTTTGTTTCTCGAATACAGTAACGTCGTAGCCTTCCTCGATAAAAGTTTTAGTTGTTACTAGACCACTGATTCCAGCCCCAATCACGCAAATTTGTTTGATTTCCATTCTTTTTTAATTTAAGTAAATTTTGAAAGAATTTCTGCAAAGAGGAATTCAAGCTATTATGATGCAAATTATGTCAATATATATTAATTAGTTAATCAGTCTAAAGCGACAGTTATGAGCAGTATTCCTCCCATAGGAATTTTGGCTGCTCATGTAGCTTCTAATATGGTAAGGTTTGCCTATGGCACGCTACGCAAACGTTAAGCTTAAGGCGTAGAGTGTTGGTAACTCCCAAACTCTGACGACGAACCTGCAACTCCATACCCCATACCTTTATACTTGTCCCCATCCGGTAAAAGCCACATACATCTAGGAGTGGCACTATACCAGATTTCCATCTGAATTATTGATTAACAAGCTTTGAAAATACTTAAAAAGTGGGTGACGAGGGATTTGAACCCGCAACCAATAGATTAAGAGTCTACTGCTCTACCGTTGAGCTAGTCACCCGCACGAATAACCATAATAGCAGACTTCTGACAATTTAGCCAGTGGCACGCTAAAAAAACGAATTAAAGGGGGAATTTGATGGTGAAGGTGGTTTGACCGGCTCCACTCTCTACATAAATTGAGCCGCCTAAATGTCTGACCATTTTCTGCACTAATGCCAATTCCAGTCCAGTGCCGCTATGTTTCCAAGGATCATGTTTGGAAAGGTGATAGAAAGGCTCAAAAATCCGCGACAGTTCATTGCTGGTAAGCTCTAGTCCGGAATTGCTAATATTAAGCTCTACTGCGTCTGTTATCAGGTGAGCAGAGACTGTGACAAATTCACCTGCTGGAGTATATTTGCAGACATGGTTGAGTAGTTCGGTGATAATCCTCTCCATATCTGTGATATCTGTCTCTAAAAGCGGAAGTGCATGATCAATACTTAGGTTTAACTGTTGCCCCTGGCAGTTGGTGAGGTCTCGAAAAGACTCGACAATGGGGTGAAGCCAACTTTGTAAGTCAATGGCAATCAAAGTTGGGGGTTCGGGTTCGGCTTCGAGATATGTGAGTGTGAGTAGATCATTAATTAACTTGCTTTCTCGCCCACACTCGTTATGCAGAATCTGCAAAAGTTGTGGAACTATTTCTATATCTGATATTTCTTCTGGTGTGAGGACACTTTCGAGGGTTTGGACTGCAAGGCTGATGCTAGTTATTGGTGTCCGCAGTTCTTGGGACAGGTTTCGGAGAAATTGGTTTTTGAGCCGATCGCGTTTTTCTAGTTCTTTTACCTGTGCCTGGTTTTTTTCGTAAAGCTGGGCTTGACGAATCGCGATCGCACATTCATTTGCTACCTGCTGCACTAGCTCGATTTCAAATTTATCAAAACCCTTTTGTGTCGGTCTTGTCAACCAAATATTTCCCAAAATCCCTTGAGGATCGAAAATTGGACAAGCCATCTGGGACATAACCAATAAGTTTGGTTGCCATCCCGGCACAATTTCTAAAAATTGCAAAGCTTGTTTTTGCAACAGCGGCTGATAAACTTCAAGCCGGTCTGCAATCTGTCTGGTCAATCCTTGAGACTGGGGTAGGTTAATGGTATGCTCGTAAGTAATAGTTACCAGGGTTTGGCAGGTGCTATAGAGTTCGATTTGGCAACGAGCAAGGTTCAGTAACTCTGCTAATTCCTGAGTCACTGTCTGCAACACCTGAGGTTGATCCAGACTGTCGCGGATTTGTTCTGTCATGCGTTGCACCAAGGCTTCAAAGTTTTGCACCTGCTGCAACTGATTTATATGCTTCTGTTTTTGCAACTCGAACTTTGCTTCGAGATCCTTGATCTGCTGATGAAGTTCTGCCTGCCTAGCAGCAATGCCGATTTGAGTTGCCAACTGCTTGAGTAAGTCAGTTTCTGTTTGCTGCCATTGACGCGATTGGTGGCAATGCTGGGCAATCAACAGCCCCCACATATCTTGCTCTTTGAAAATCGGCACGACTAAATTGGCTCTGATCTGCAAAGATGCCAGGAAATCTATATGGCAAGGATGCAACTCGGCTGCATAAATATCCTCGACAACTTGAATGCAATCTCGCTCGTAGTCTTCTCGATGTTTGCCACCCAAGCAGGGATCAGTGATGTTTTTTCGCAACAGTGGATCACTCGCAGCCACAGTTGATTCGGCAATGATTACCCCACTTCCATCAGCCTTAAAGCGATAAATTAGCACGCGATCGCAATTCAAAAACTGCCGCAGTTCAATTGTTGTCTGATGCAGAATTGTCTCTAATTCTACAGATTGGTGAATTCGTCCAGCGATCGCTTCTAGCAATCGCTCCCGTTCAACTTGCAGTCCGACTCCTTGTTCTGCTTGCTTAACGGGGGTGATATTGCTACTAGTACCAATCAGTCGATAAATCCTATTAGCATCCCTTAGTGGGGTGAGAGTCGTACTCCACCAAGTAGCAACTCCCTGGAATTGCAAACATTGTTCGTAAGAAATAGTTTGACCGAAGTGCACACACTCGGCGTAATGCTGACGCACCCTAGCAGCATCGATGGGGGAGAGAATATCCTCTGGTTTTTTGCCTCGAAGCTCATCTGAGCGAATGCCTATCCACCGCTCATGAGTGGGATTAAGTGCCACATACCGAAAATCTCCATCCTCCAAAACATCTACTACAAATATTGATGCCTGCACAGAATCGTACATGCTCAGTAGAAACTGCTCACTACTACTTTTATCATCTACTTCGGTGCCGAAGAGAATCTGAGGTGGTGATAATTTTGTCAACTCTATAGTTGATTCAGCTGGATTTATATTCATGCGAGAGTCCCTTTCTGGTATTACTGACTCTTCTAGGCGCTCTCTTGTCGTTACGCTTGTAGTAGATGCACTTTAGCGCCTACAGCAAAGTATTGTCAGCTGTTGCTCATCGAAATTTGGATCTTTCTCTACTTCTTGTCAGAAATCTAGGAAAGCTAATAGGAGTCAGCTTAACAAATCCTGCTTTTTGAAGGCGAAAATACATTTGCAGGTTGGGGCAAACTTACTGAAGTTAATTTTTGACAGTTTATTAGGATTATTGCATATATCTACGAGTAAATATCAGTATACATCAATTAAATTTATATTTCTTAATAAGTTTTTGTTTAGTATATCTTGGGAACTCACGTAGGCGTAGCCCGCCGCAGGCATCGCAATTTGTGAGCATTCATTCCTGTGAGGATACCAACCAACAACCAAGTGATAGCTAATCCCATGACTTCGCCGAAGAATAACTGCGTCAAGCGGCGCAAAATCATCCCCACAGCCCAACCCACAGGGACAGCAATAGCCCAACTTGCCGAAGAGACAAATATCCATCGCCACGCCATAGGCTGGGGAATTGCCAACCATTGTGCCAATCCAATCCCTAAGCCGCCAAGTGCCCCATAAATCGCCCCAGACAGGATTCTCATAGGGAAAATCTGAGTACTAGGTACTATCCAACCCACCGCACCAATACCGATAGCGGTGATGATACTCCAACCCAAAAGACTTGACAAAATCCACCTGACACAAAATACAGGTTCTTTGAGAAGACAACCTTGAGGAAGTGCGATTGCAAATCCGCCGATAGCTGCTTCTACTACCCCAATATCTGGTTTTTCGCCGACTTCAATTAAGAGTAAACTTAATAAAAAACCGCCAAAAGTAGCGAAAGTCCACAACAATGTAAAGCTAAATCTAGGATTTTCTGGCGCGAATGGCATCAAACTTTCTTTATTTTTAATGGTTTGACAGTTTTAGCATTAAACATATCAAAAAAAGCTTTGCGTCGCTGTTGGGGTGATTCCGGTACGATGTAACCCCACAGACTCTCCCAGTAGAAAAAAGAGATCCCATCAAAATTGCGATCGCGCACTGCTTGAACCTGTTCTCTAACTTGTGCGATTTTCACAGGATTACGCACTGTTCCCGTTGATATACCAATTTCTACAGGAATTAGACTTTGAGCCAATTTCACAGATGGTTGTTCCAGTTGAGCGATAAAAGAGTTTTTGTCATTTCGATAAACCTGCAAAATTAACTCATCAACTAAACCTTTTTTTACCCAATTTTCCCAGTCTTGCAAATAGTATTTGTAGGCAAAAGCTTGATAGTTGGGAGACAGAGATATTCTGACTTTGGGCTTAACTGCCTTCACAGCTTGATAGATTTCTGCCATAAAATCAGTAATTTTGTCTGCTCGCCAACGCATCCATTCTGAGTTAAAAGGATCAGTTGGGGGACTTTTGCCTTGATGCTCTTGCTGGTAGAGTTCAATAGTGAAGCGATCGTAACCAAACTGTACTGGCATTCCAAAGTGGTCATCAAGCTGAATACCATCCACATTGTAATCCCTAACTACTTCCAAAATTAGCCCTTGGATAAACTCTTGTACTTGTGGATGTAAGGGATTCAACCAAGCCAACTTACTTACCAAAACATTGTCGAGTTCTTCCGGTGGGGCATCTTGGGTAGACTTTATACCCTGTTGCCCGATTGTCAACCAGTCGGGATAACGCCTTGCTAATTGTGAATAATGGGGCGTCATAAACCCGTATTCAAACCAGGGGATGACTCTCAAATTTTTCTTTTTAGCAAGTGTGACTATCTTTGTTAAAACATCCTGTCCAGCGTGCATGAAGTTGAGCAAAGGTTGAGTATCTGAGCCTGTAGTCATTTGAGCTACAGCACTTTTATAAAAAGTATGTCCTCGGTTCCAAACTACAGGATAAATTGTGTTAAAGTTGAGAGCCGATAATTGATTTAGAGCACGGTTAATACCCCAAGGTACAAATAGCACACCACTAGCAACATTAGTTAGCCAAACGCCGCGAATTTCTGTAGTTAAAGAACTTGTTTTTTGGCAATAGACTGGGAGTGAAGAGACTGAAGAGAGTGAAAAAACTGTTAAAGTGACTACTAATCCTAAACACAGTAAGTAAGAAATATAACGGCGAACAACCCGATTCATTTATAAGTGTGACCTAGTGCGATCGGAATATATATAACTACAAAATAAACTTGTAATCCTCCGGATGATGTAAACAAATGATGATTTTACGCCATTATGTAAATTAATAAATGTGCCTTAGCAGACTATTCTTGCTATTTTTAATTCTGTGAAATACAACAGGCCATGTGCGTGGTTTCCCCACGTGAGGCGCACCCCTCAAACTCTCGTTCCCAGTCTCAGGCTGGGAATGAGAGTAACTGCGAATGCACCTTTGCAGAAAATTAAAATCTTTCCACACCTTCAAATTGCTTGAGTGCTGATGCATTTGCTGCTTCCCCACAAGTTCGTGGTGTAGGAAATATCTTTTCAGGATTTGCTAACCCTTTAGGATTAAAAACTTGCCGCACCCATTGCATAGTTTCTAAATCAACTTGGCTAAACATCTGTGGCATATAGCACTTTTTCTCTGCACCAATACCATGCTCACCAGAAATGCTACCACCGACTTCAACACAAAGTTTGAGAATTTCCCCCCCCATTTCTTCTACTTGCTCTAATGCTCCAGACACAGAATTATCATAAAGAATTAGCGGATGAAGATTGCCATCGCCAGCATGAAATACATTAGCAACTCGATAACCGTATTGCTCACTTAATGTCTTAATCTCATGCAGAACATAAGGCAACTGAGTCCGAGGAATTACACCATCTTGTACATAATAATCTGGACTTAAATGTCCAGCCGCAGCAAAAGCTGCTTTGCGTCCTTTCCATAATTTCAATCGGGTTTCTGGATCAGTAGCAGAAGTGACATTACGCGCACCATTCTTTTTACAAATTTCGGTAACTCGCTGCTTATTTCCTGCAACTTCTACTTCTAAACCATCGATTTCTATTATTAAAATAGCAGTAGCATCGCGGGGATAACAATTAGTTGCTACAACATCTTCAACTGCATTGATGCTGAAGTTATCCATCATTTCCATACCACCAGGAATAATTCCGGCGCTGATGATATCAGAAACAGTTGCTCCAGCAGCTTCAATGCTAGTAAAATCTGCCAGCAACACACAAATTGATTCTGCACTTTTGAGAATTCGCAAAGTAATTTCTGTAGCAATTCCTAAAGTGCCTTCAGAACCAACAAAAACACCTGTTAAATCATAACCAGGCATTTCTGGAATTTGTCCGCCTAAATCAATAATTTCCCCTTCTGGCGTGACAATTTTTAATCCTAAAACGTGGTTAGTGGTGACGCCATACTTGAGACAATGGACGCCACCAGAATTTTCGGCAATGTTACCCCCAATAGAGCAGATAATTTGACTAGATGGATCAGGAGCGTAGTAAAAACCAGCACCACTGACGGCTTGTGTTACCCAACTATTAATCACCCCTGGTTGAACAATTGCCCGTTGGTTTTCCAAATCAATGCTGAGGATTTGCCGCATTAAAGAAGTGACAATTAGAACAGAGTCTTTCACTGGTAAAGCGCCTCCAGATAGACCAGTGCCAGAACCGCGGGCGATGAAGGGTATAGAATATTGATTGCATATCTTCACCACTTGGGCAACTTGTTCTGTAGTTCTGGGTAACACCACCACAGCCGGACGTTGGCGATAACCAGTTAAACCATCGCATTCATAGGTAATAAGTTCCTCGCGGCGTTGGACAACACCATTTTTGCCAAGAACAGCCTCGAATGCTTTGAGAATTGGTTTCCAGTTGAGTTGTTTTTTATCTTGGATAAGCATAGTTTTTTAAAGTTCAAGGTAGATGTATGGCGTATTGCACGCTTTTTTTGAACGCATTAATTACTATTGTTGCAAAAATAGCAGTCAAGAGTGAGTAAAAAACGATATCTGACGACAAGCCGCTCCGCGTCTACGCATTTGATCTAGAGTAAGTGCGATCGCCTGATTTGAGTACCAAAGGTGCGATGTCTCTTAACAAGTGCGTTAAATGATGGTAAAACCCAATATTATGTTAACTTTGGGGTTAAAGTAACACGGAGTCAGACATTCAACAAAAGAGAGTGAAATGACTTCCCAAATTTTAGATTCCACTCAAAATTAATTGCAAAGCTGCAAATCCTAGCACCCGAACAGCAACAACAAGTGCTAGATTTTGTGGAATTTCTAGCACAAAAATATGCTCAACCCCAACAACCATCCCAGAAACGGGTACTAGGTTTAAACCAAGATAAGATTTGGATAAGTGATAATTTTAATAACCCTTTGCCTGATGAATTTTGGTTAGGTGAAAGTCAGGGATGAAATTGTTATTAGACACTCACGTAATTATTTGGTCAGCAGAAATCCAGAAAAACTATCCCAGAGAGTTATAAATTTATTAATTGATACTAACAATTTTTGGGGAGTGAGCGTGGCTAGTGTTTGGGAATTACAAATAAAATCTCGGCTTGGTAAGCTAAATTTAAGCTCGTCGCTTCCTAATTTAATCGAAACTCAACAGCGAGTGAATAATCTACAACTATAGCAATCCTAAATCAATCGCACTCATCTTTAGCTAGCATTAAGTTCTGTAGGTCAATGGTGCCTGGGGTGACACACTGTTATAGCTTGCTTAAGTTCACAAGTTCTGAAAAAGATTCCATTGATGACTACTCCTCACAATTTTTCAGTATAAAATATTGAGTCAGTGCACCTTCCCATCCCCAATCAACTAACCTAGAAATAACGCTCTCAAATACTGCATAAAGTCATGGTTCAGCAAGTTCTAATCAATAATGATGATTACTATGTGCCAGATGCCAACCAGCTAGTGACTGAAGATGATACATCTGTGGACAATTTTGCTTCGGAAAAACAACAACGCCTTTTGGTTGGATCTCTTTATAGTTCTCTACAGCAGCAGACTTTTTTAGCAGCAGCAAATGTCGGCATCTACTATACAGACGGACAACCTGCAATTGTACCTGATATATTTCTCAGCTTAGATGTCCAAGTACCTGAAAATTGGTGGGAGAAACAAAATCGTTGTTATATGGTTTGGCGTTTTGGCAAACCACCAGAAGTTGTCCTCGAAATTGTCTCTAACAAAGAAGGTGATGAACTGGGCAAAAAGCTGCAAATTTATGAACATATGCGGGCTAGTTACTACATCGTATATGACCCGAATCAGCAATTAGGAGAAAAAGTACTACGCGTTTATGAACTTAGGGGAAGACGCTACTTTGAAAGTCAAGAAACTTGGCTTGAACAAGTTGGTTTAGGTATAACTTTTTGGGAAGGTGAATTTGAAGGTAGACAGGATCATTGGTTACGCTGGTGCTACCAAGATGGTAATGTTTTATCGACTGGAGATGAACGTGCCGAACAGGAACGACAACGTGCCGAACAAGCAGAACAACGCACCCAATTACTAGCAGATAGGCTACGGGCTATGGGCGTAGATCCCGACACTCTCTAGAAGACTCGCTGTAAAGACGCAAAGTTTTTTTACGTCTTTACATGAGCAAAAAATTCTCAGGAACTAGTGCAACTTATAAACTCATTTATCCGATGCCAAACCTTTTCTAATAAATCAGGAACATCTGCATCAAACCATTCAATTTGCGAATATGCTCGAAACCAAGTACGTTGTCGCTTGGCAAATTGCCGTGTATGCAAAATTGTTAATTCTTTCGCTTCATCGAAAGAAATATCTCCAGCCAAATATTGCTTAATTTCTTGATAACCCAAAGTATTCAACAAAGACAAATCAGCGCCATATTTTTGACAAAGATACTCCACTTCAGCGACCAAACCATCTGCTATCATTTGCTCGGTACGCTGTTTAATCCGATTTCTCAACTTTTCAACATCGCAATCCAAACCTATTTGCAAAATTGGATAATTTGGTGGATTCTCCCCTTGTTGTTCTGAAATGGGATATCCAGTAACATAATATACCTCTAATCCTCTTAAAGTTCGCACTGAATCATGAGCATGAATTTTTTGTGCTGCAACAGGGTCAACTTGTTGTAACATTGCGTAGAGTTGAGGCTGACCGAGAGATTCAAGTTGCGATCGCAATTCTATTTGCGGTGCGACTCTAGGAATTCTCATCCCTTGGACAATGGAGCGTATATATAAACCAGTACCACCAACTAGTAAAAGTGGTGTAACACCAACAGAAGCAATTAAAGCTTGTGTTTGCTGTTGGTAGTCTGCTACTGTCATCATGTCTGTTGGATCGCAGATATCTATTAGATAGTGCGGCACTAATTTTTGTTCAGCCACAGTTGCTTTAGCCGTACCAATATCAAACTCACGGTAAACTTGACGAGAATCGGCACTGAGAATTACAGAACCCAACCGCATCGCCAAAGCCAAAGCCAAACCTGATTTACCCGTTGCCGTCGCCCCACAAATCACAATTAATTTAGTCATTTCTTCCCCATCTCCCTTATCCGGCTCATCCTCCCCCCTCTTCCACGGCAGTCCAACCCCTGTATAAACTTCTCTTGAAAATGCCCTACAGACGCCAGCAAGGCTTTTGTGTTACAATCTTGGAGTGTTTTGACTTTTATTTGCCTTTTGGCGAGTTCAACCCCACGCATCAGGAGAGTTTACATGACGAGCAGTTACAGTGCCGATCAGATTCAAGTTCTGGAAGGTCTGGAAGCCGTCCGCAAACGACCAGGAATGTACATCGGTACTACCGGGCCGCGAGGACTCCACCATTTAGTTTACGAGGTAGTGGATAATTCAATCGATGAGGCTTTGGCGGGTTATTGCACCCATATAGAGGTGGATATCAACGCTGATGGTTCGGTGACTGTAACAGATGATGGTCGCGGTATTCCCATCGATACTCACTCGCGCACGGGAAAATCGGCTTTGGAAACCGTGATGACGGTACTGCACGCTGGTGGTAAGTTTGGCGGCGGTGGTTACAAAGTTTCTGGAGGATTGCACGGGGTTGGTATTTCTGTTGTTAATGCCCTATCTGAGGTTGTAGAAGTTACGGTTTGGCGAGATAAAAAGGTTCATATCCAACGCTATGAACGCGGTATCCCAGTTACAGAACTGCAAGTCAAGCCTTACAAAGAAGCTAGAACCGGAACTTCTGTCACCTTTAAGCCAGATACCCAAATCTTTACAATTAGCATTGAGTTTGATTACATCACTTTATCAGGTCGCCTACGAGAGTTGGCGTATTTGAATGCAGGTGTCAAAATTACCTTTACTGACCATCGTTTAGAACTACTAAAAAGCGATACACCGAAAGTAGAATCCTACGATTACAAGGGTGGTATTAAAGAATATATTGCCTACATGAACCGTGAGAAGCAGCCACTGCATGAAGAAATTATCTATGTGCAGGGGGAACGCAACAATGTGCAAGTGGAAGTTTCTTTGCAGTGGTGTACTGATGCTTACACGGATAATGTGCTGGGTTTTGCCAACAACATTCGCACCGTTGATGGTGGTACGCACTTAGAAGGGTTGAAGGCGGTTCTGACTCGGACATTAAATGCGATCGCCCGTAAGCGCAATAAAATTAAGGAGAATGAACCAAATCTCAGTGGTGAACACGTCCGCGAAGGTCTAACTGCGGTTATTTCCGTTAAAGTCCCAGATCCAGAATTTGAAGGACAAACCAAGACTAAACTCGGTAACACTGAAGTGCGGGGAATTGTTGACTCTCTGGTGGGAGAAGTCCTCACCGAATACCTAGAATTTCATCCTGCGATCGCAGACTCAATTTTAGATAAAGCTATCCAAGCTTTCAAAGCCGCAGAAGCAGCGCGTCATGCGCGGGAATTAGTTCGACGCAAATCAGTACTGGAATCTTCGCCATTACCTGGCAAATTGGCAGATTGCAGTTCTCGTGACCCCAGCGAATCTGAAATATTCATCGTGGAAGGGGATTCAGCCGGTGGAAGTGCAAAACAAGGACGCGATCGCCGCACTCAAGCGATCTTGCCTCTACGTGGTAAAATTCTCAACATTGAAAAAACCGACGATGCTAAAATTTATAAAAATAACGAAGTCCAAGCGTTAATTACAGCCCTCGGTTTAGGTGTCAAAGGTGATGAATTCGATTCCACCCAACTGCGCTATCACCGCATAGTGATCATGACGGACGCTGACGTAGATGGGGCGCACATCCGGACTTTGTTGTTAACATTCTTCTATCGATATCAGCGAGCACTGATCGAACAAGGCTTTATTTATATTGCTTGTCCCCCACTATTTAAAGTAGAACGGGGACGTAATCATGAGTACTGCTATAGCGATCGCGAAAAAAATCAAGCAATCGCCAAATTCCCTGCTAACGCCAACTATACTATCCAACGCTTCAAAGGTTTGGGTGAAATGATGCCACAACAACTCTGGGACACCACGATGAACCCAGAGACTCGCAAAATGAAGCAAGTCGAAATTGAGGATGCCGCAGAAGCTGATCGTATCTTCACAATTTTAATGGGCGATCGTGTCGCACCCAGACGAGAATTCATCGAAACCTATGGTTCTAAACTCAATTTCACCGATCTAGATATCTAATATCAATTCCCTGACACTACTCTAATAATTTGTGACATTGGTAATGGGTGATACGTTTTCACCCATTACCTTTTTTATAGTGTCTACATCCCCATCTAATCTATAGCAGTCCTTAAATCATTCGTAAAAAACAAGATCCCTGACTTCGTAAAAGTTGTCAGGAATCTGTGGCTTTCAAGTATTGATTAAGATTCCTGGAACAGACTTTTGGTAAAGACTTTATATCCCAATACGCCTGCGTTAAGGCTTGATCCTCCCTAACCCTCCTTAAAAAAGAGGGAATTAGAGCAAGCCTTTTTAAGGGGAACGGGCGCAGTCTTCTCCCTACAGTCCTTCTCAAGATAGGAGACACACTCGCGTTCGGGCATCCTACGACAGGCGCTAGTACCGCAAGGCGGAAGTCAAAAGTCAAAAGTCAAAAGTCAAAAGTATTACGGAATAAGCTCTTTAGGGTTTTTAAATGGTTGCTCTATTTCCGCCGTGGCGTGCTAGCCTCTGGCAATGTGAGAGGGGCGTTAGATGAGTGCTCATATTCATATAATTTGCTTATTGTCAATATTTTACAAAAATTCAATTTCTATTGTTAGCAAAACTACCAACTTTATTGGAAATTTAGTCAGACAATACTCTTTGCACTGACTGGCTAATTAATTTCGCCCACCAGCTATAAACACATTTGTTATCCTTTAATAAAATAACTGAATATCATCTATCAAACAGCAATTAATTAAGTATCTTGGGGATTTATCATAATAAGATGACAGAAACTTACTGAAATAAAAGTATTTAAATTTACAATTTAGTTACGTAAAAAAGCTTTGTAACCAAATCATCAGGCAATCTTCTGGGTTCTCTCTGTTCGAGGTGATGGCTGTTGGAAGCAAACACCATCTGGCTGAAAACTTGTTAATATCTTCATGTACTGCCGTAGCGATCGCTATTGTATCGTATGTATCTAATGAACTTTTGTCTTAAATAGGACTATATTGGTAAGTTCGCAGACAAATCGTTTTTGAATTGATTAAAATATCTTTGTATACAATAAGAAGAGTTTGTCAAGTTTCATAGGGCTGAAATCGCCACAGTGCGCTAACCTGTGAATAAGGCCGAATTAGTTAAACCTAAATTGATCTGCTATCAGGTTGATCATGCCACAGCCTCAACTCCTCAGTTAAGGTAATTAGTACGCAGAAGGTTAACTGCTTTCAGGCAAGCACCATCACCCTTGTTGTATTTACCCAAGGTCAAGACCTGCTTTAGTCTAAGGAATGCGTAATTTATGAAGGAAATGTAAAAATGGATAAATTAAGACTTGTCGTCTGAGTTAACATACAATGCCCTCTTTCTAAGTGATTAATGTTGTGTAAAATACATGAAATTCGGCAAGAGCAAGCGTACTTACTTCGTAATGTAATAAGAGCGTCACTGCAATTCCGGAAAGTGGAGAAAAAATTTCAGGGTACAATTCCCATTTTTAATGTCTTTTTGGTAATGGTGGCTAACAATTGCTGTGGGAGTTCATGATTAATACACAAAAAGAGTGCAATTTCTGTGAAACAGGCTACAATCGGAAGAGTCTTTATAGGAAAATCTGCCAAAAGTCTGAATTTGTTTGTATAGATTGGCAAGTTTGTTGATAAAGGCGAGTCTTTTTTTTGACCAGTTAGTTGAAAGCAGTATGTGATAGCAACACATATAACATTTACTAAGGTGAGTAAGTCACCTTTAGTAGTTGCTTAAACTAAACTAAAAAACCCTCCGACCGGAGGTGCAAAACATCCGAAAATATTTCTGGCAAATCTGCCAAAAAGCTTATTTTCGATTGACAACTAGCTCGTTTAAAAGAGCAGTAAACACATCTTGAGTAATTGATTCTGCAAGGAGCATGAGGAACGCGGCATGAACCAGGCTAACAACGTACTCGAAAGCTATCAGCCTGACCTAGAAATAATGAATCAGCCTGAGCTCGAGTTAGAAGAACTCTTAATAGACGATGAAGAGGACTTGCTGATCATCGATGAAGGTGACGATGAATTTTTAGAGCCTCAGTCTGATGAGGACGACGCAAAGTCTGGAAAAGCCGCTAAATCGCGTCGTCGGACACAAAGCAAGAAAAAGCACTACACTGAAGATTCAATTCGGCTTTACTTGCAAGAAATTGGGAGAATTCGGCTGTTGCGGGCAGACGAAGAAATTGAATTGGCGCGGAAAATAGCCGATTTATTGGAATTAGAGAGGGTGCGGGAAAGACTTTCAGAACAGTTAGATCGCGATCCTCGAGATAGTGAATGGGCAGAAGCAGTGCAACTACCACTACCAGCCTTTCGTTATCGCCTGCATGTTGGTCGCAGGGCGAAAGACAAGATGGTGCAATCTAACCTGCGTCTTGTGGTTTCAATTGCTAAAAAATACATGAATCGTGGCTTGTCATTCCAAGATTTAATTCAGGAAGGCAGTCTCGGTTTGATTCGCGCCGCTGAAAAGTTTGACCACGAAAAAGGTTACAAATTCTCTACATACGCTACATGGTGGATTCGTCAAGCAATTACCCGCGCGATCGCAGATCAATCCCGCACTATTCGCCTTCCAGTTCACCTCTACGAAACCATCTCTCGGATTAAGAAAACTACCAAGCTGCTGTCTCAAGAAATGGGTCGCAAACCCACCGAAGAAGAAATCGCCACTCGCATGGAAATGACCATTGAGAAGTTGCGGTTTATTGCTAAATCCGCCCAGTTACCCATTTCACTAGAAACGCCCATTGGGAAAGAAGAAGATTCTCGATTGGGCGATTTTATTGAATCCGATGGTGAGACACCAGAAGACCAAGTTTCCAAAAATCTTCTGCGCGAAGACCTTGAAAAAGTCCTCGACAGTCTTAGTCCCCGTGAACGAGATGTCCTCAGACTACGTTACGGCTTGGATGATGGTCGGATGAAGACCCTTGAGGAAATCGGACAGATTTTCAACGTCACCCGCGAACGGATTCGTCAAATTGAGGCAAAAGCACTCCGCAAGTTACGCCATCCAAATCGCAACAGCGTTCTCAAGGAATATATTCGGTAATTATTAGTCATTAGTCATTTGTTTAAAGCGAATGACTAATCACAAATAAATAAAAAACCTGGCGGTGAATTAGCACTCCAGGTTTTTTTATTTATAGGTCATCTTGAATATTAAAACTTATAGGATGCCCCAATAATGTAGGAAGCCTTGACCAGAAAAAAGCTCAACTAAAATGGCTGCTGAAAAGCCAATCATTGCCAAACGACCGTTCCAAATTTCTGCTTGTGGGGTAAAGCCCCAGCGCCAAGCGTTGCGATCTTCAATTACCGGAGTAGTTACTTTTGTTGTGCTTACATTTGTCATGGTTGGGACTCCAAACTTAATTCTTAAGGTTTGTTGCTTTATGTAAACTAATATAACAAATATTTTCGGAAAAGCAACATTTTTTATACTTTTGTTTCCATAGCTTGACATAAATAGGAGCAGCCATTTATACAGATTAAAACATCTGCCTTCAGTTAGATTTACAGAGGTAGAAAAATATTATTTGGATTTTTACCGTCATAGACAATATTAGCTTATTGATATCAATTGTCAAATATTTTTTTGGATTGGTCGTATTGGTAGTTGTTTTGAGCGTCTAGGGGGATATTTGACTATCCTTTTTAAGGGGATCTTAAAGAATCTGCGCGTCTTCTCCCAAGGGGGGACGCCAAGGGCGAACAGACCGCATATCAAGTTTACTTAAGGGACTTCCAAATAAAAAATCCCCCCAAGATTGGATAATTTATTTGTTGCCCAGATCCCCGACTTCTTCAAGAAGTCGGGGATCTAAATCTAGCTTAGGTGAGCACTATCTCAATATTTTATGCTGGCAATTGGGGAGGCGGCAGCCCTCTCAAAAGGCATTCCCAGTCGGAGACTCTTAACGAGGCAAACCCTACAAAAATAGAAACTCACCTTGATTAAGTTCGCACTTCGGCGACGGTGATGATTTTTTCATCGCGGTTGAGTTGGATGATACTTTCACCTTTGATATCTCTACCTAAGATAGGCACTGTTTCCACAGGTATCCGCACCACCCGCTCTTTATTCGTCACTAAAGCTACCTCACCAGAGGCGATCGCTATGACCATACCAGCTAAGTTGTCAGTTTTGCTGGCAAATCTCAGTGCTTGCGTGCCTAAATCGCCGCGATTAGCCCCTCTTAACTGACTCGCAGCCATTCGCTTGGCATATCCTTCTTGAGTAACTAACAGCAGTTGGTCATCTTTGGTGACAGTTACACAGCCAACCATTTGCTGATTTTTCAATAGCCGAAATGCTTGTAAACCCATCGCTGTGCGGCCCATAATCGGTAACTGTTCATCATTGACTGCAAAGCGCAACAGTCGCCCACCGGAACTGGCTAAAATCAGATGCTCCCCTGGAGTGGTGAACTGGGTAAATGACAATTCATCATCGTCTTTGAGCTTCAAAATTGTGATTCCGCGCCGAGTCAGGATACTAAATTCTCCCAGAGACAGACGCTTAATTCGTCCCTGTTTTGTTAAAAGAATCATCTGGCTAGTTTCGAGATTTTCCGGCAGCAAAAAGCGACTGACCACAGCTTCTTGGGCACCTTGAGCAGTACTACTGAGCATAGTAATCAAAGGTTTTCCCCGTGGAGAACGTCCAGTGGTTGGGGGAATTTCTCCCACATTCACAGGGTAGACTTTGCCGCCAGCAGTTAGTATTAGCAAGTCTTTTTCTGTATCAGTCAACACAGTTTGGATAATGAAGTCATTATCGTGCAGACCATTTTCACCTTTTGACTTTCTCCCAGATGGCTGGGTGCGGCGCACATAACCCCGTTGGGTAAACTCTAAAACTGCTTCCTCTGCTGGCTGTTCTAATTTTGGATTTTGGACTTCGGCTACGCTCAGTCGAACGATTTTGGATTTTGGATTTTCCTCACCATCCTCTACTCCTTGTCCCCTTATCCCTTTCTCCTCTTGTATCCTTGTCTGGTTGCTGGTAGGCGCTAGTTTTGTCCGCCGCGGATCGCTGTACTTGCGCTTGAGCGATCGCAAATCTTTTTTCAGCACCTTGAGTAATTCTCGGCGATCGTTCAGTAATCGCTCCAACAAGCTAATTTGTTCACTTAGCTGCTCAAATTCCTGCTGCAAATTTTGCTGTTCTAAACTGGTGAGGCGGCGCAACGGCATAGCCAGAATTGCATCTCCTTGTACCTCACTCAAATCCAGTCTGCTACAAAGATTTATTTTTGCCGTACTCCCGTCGGGAGCTTGCCGTAAAATTTCAATTACCTGATCCAAATTAGATAGTGCTTTGAGTAAACCTTCCACTAAATGCACACGACTTTGGGTCTTCCCCAACTCGTAATTGTAGCGACGGTTCAGCGTCTCTTCTCGGAAACTCAAAAATTCCTGCAACAGTTGACGCAAACTTAACTGGCGGGGTTGTCCACCTACTATTGCTAGGAGAATTGCCCCAAAAGTCATTTGCAAAGCAGTTTGGTGATATAAATGCTGGAGAACTTCTTGGGGATTGGTATCGCGTTTGAGTTCGATTACTACCCGCATCCCTTCGCGATCGCTCTCATCCCGAAGATCAGAAATTCCTTGCAGGCGACCTTGATTTACTAAGTCCGCTACCTTCTCAATCCAGGCAGCCTTATTCACTTGAAATGGCAATTCTGTAATGATAATTGCCGTCCGTCGCTTGCTTCCCCTAGTGGCTGGAATTTCCTCTAGAGTCGCAACTCCCCGCAGCAAAATCCCACCCTTACCTGTGGTATATGCTTCCCGAATTCCAGTCTCACCAATTATTTCCCCACCAGTGGGAAAGTCTGGCCCTGGAATTAACTCGAATAACTTTTCATCTGACAAATCTGGGTTGTCGATAAAGGCAATTAACCCATCGACAATTTCCCCCAAGTTGTGCGGTGGTACATTTGTCGCCATGCCCACGGCAATACCAGAACAGCCATTCAGCAACAGAAACGGCAACTGAGCAGGTAGCACCGTTGGTTCTTGCTGGGAATTATCGAAGTTCCCGACAAATTCCACAGTTTCTTCGCCAATTTCTGTCAGCATTCCCTCATGACTGATGGGTGCGAGGCGCGTTTCTGTGTAGCGCATCGCCGCTGGCGGGTCATTATCGACGCTGCCAAAGTTACCGTGTCCTGCTAGTAAAGGATAGCGGCTAGAAAAGTCCTGCACCAGCCTCACTAAAGCATCGTAAACTGATTGGTCGCCGTGAGGATGGTATTTACCTAACACATCACCCACTACACGGGCACATTTTCGATAAGGTCTATCTGGTATCAAACCGAGTTCGTGCATTGCATACAGAATGCGACGATGCACTGGTTTTAAGCCATCACGCACGTCTGGTAGCGCTCGCCCGACAATCACGCTCATGGCATATTCTAGATAAGACCGTTGCATCTCGGTGTGCAGGGCTGTTGTAATGACCTGTCCCGTTGAGAGAAGGTTTAACTGTTTTGCCATGAGTTTTTTCCCTGAAATTTAACTACACAAAAGCCGGCGGAACCCAATATTGCAGCAACCACAGCATAACGGATCAAATAGGATTCATAACAAAATTTTGATGGTTACAGAAGAAAAAGCAGTAGTATCATCCTTGATGACGAGGATGCAGATTGACTATTAAAAAGGATGCACACGAGTATAATCTATATACACTTAGTAGCCATGATACTTACCATGATTGCATTTGTTAATTTTGAATTTTTGAATTCTTGAATTCCCTCACCTCTATAAGTAAAATTCTCATGAAAACTGTTTTAATTGTCGAAGACGATTTAATTAATGCTCGCGTTTTTTCCAAGATTTTGTCTAAGCGTGGCGGCTTGGGTGTGAAACACACTGAAAATGTCGAAGAAGTCATAAAAATTGCCCAATCTGGAGAAGCAGACCTAATTTTGATGGATGTTTCTCTGTCTAGAAGTGTTTACCAAGGTAAGTCCGTTGATGGAATCAAGATTACACAAATGTTAAAATCTGATCCAAAAACAGCAAACTTACCTATTATTTTGGTGACGGCACATGCTATGGAAGGCGATCGCGAGAACTTTCTCAAGCAAAGCGGCGCTGATGGCTACATTTCTAAGCCAGTTGTTGACCATCAACTGTTTGTTGACCAAATCATCGCACTTCTACCCACAGACGACCACTGAGAATTAACGACTTATTTCAGGAATACTCGCCCAAAAACGTTTTTGGGCGAGTATTCCTGGATTTAGTTAGTATATATGTACTACGAAAAGGTGCGATTAAGCAAGTGGTAATCGGAAAGTTATGAGTTAGGAGCGGAGCCGGAGACGCTCCGCCTCCGGTTATGAGTGAGGAGTTGAAATATTGAACTGCCAACTCCTAACTTTTAACTCTTAACTTTTAACTTCTAACTCCTAACTCCTAACTCAGCATTCCTATTGGGTAGGCTGTTGTTCAGGGGCTGATGATGAGTTATCTCGTTGTAGTAGGGCTGCTTGAATACGGGGTGATTCTAGGAATTTTTTCGTATCAGACAGTAGGCGATCGCCCCAGAGATTTTCTTTGAGAAAATCCAAACTAGCATAGCGCTGATCGATGCGGAGTGCAGCTTCTCCAAAGGTTAGTCCTTGTTGGTGATCGCCTTTAGTATACAGTGCCACTGCCAAGGCCAATAAAGGTTCTGCGGCTTGCTTCTCAAGAGTTATAGCAGATTGCCATCGCTTAATTGCTCCAGGGGTATCACCCTGTTCGTAGTTGATTAAGCCAATATTGTTCAGCGCCGGCCAGAATTTTTTATCTTGGGAGACGGCTTTATTGTACTGTGTGATCGCATCTGGTAATCGACCCAGCAGAAAGTAAGCATTACCCAAATTAAATAACCCTTCTGGATCATTGGGTTTTAACTTCAAACCGTCTTGGTAATTGACAACAGATGCCTGGTAATTTTTCTGCTGAAAATTAGCTGAACCCAAAGCAAACAGAATCTCACCATTTTTGGGGTTGATAGATTGCGCTTTTTTCAGGCTAGCAATCGCCGCGTCAAACTCTTTAGTTTGTAGCTGCAATCCACCTAAGAGCAACCACACCTTCTCATTTTTGGAAGCCAGGTTACTAGCCAGCCGCGCTAGTGGCAAAGCTAATTCAACCTGTTGAAACTGAGCGAGTTGAGCCGCTTCCTGTGCCAACCTCAACCCCTGCTTCTCTGAATCTACTTGCAATGTATGGGGTATTAATGCCTGCGCGTTAGCGGCTTGTGGCATACTCCACAAACTACAAACCATTAGAAGAGAAATCAAACGAACATATTTAGGCACACTACCGCCTTTAAGCCACTAATCAAAGAATCTTTCAGCTAGCTTAAACGATCTCCGCTGTTGACGGCAGTAAAATCTTACGTCATTAGTTCTTGACATCGCGATCACAAAAGCAATAATTTAATAAGTATCCACTTACTTATTTATGTCTCGGATACCCAGAATCACCAATCAGCAAATCTTAGAAGCGGCTCGGCAAGTTTTCCTACAACAAGGATTTGGTGCTTCAACCTTAGAAATTGCTCAACAAGCTGGTATTTCTGAAGCTTCAATTTTCAAGCGATTCTCAACCAAAGAAGAATTATTTTTTGCAGCGATGGGAATTCCAGAAAAACCCCTGTGGGTGAACGAGTTGGAATCTCTTTGTGGCAAAGGCGATCTCAAAGAAAACCTAATCAATATTTGTCTCCAGATTATGGAATTTTATCGCGAGGTGCTGCCTCGGATTATAATGCTGCGATCGCGAGGCAATGCGATCGCAGAACTTGGAGGTAAAGAGCCAAGACCGATGCAAGATGTCAAACTACTGACTGCTTTCTTAGAACGTGAGATCAACCAAGATCGCCTTCGCCCTTGCGATGCCAAGACAGTGGCTCATATCTTAGTAGGATCGGTGATGAACTACGTTTTCGTAGAACAAATGTCCTCCCAAGTCAGTATGCCAACTGCCGAATTAACAATAGAAACTTACTTAAATTCTGAAGATCCTACCACTGAAGTATCAGTATTTGTCCTGAGTATTGTGGATATTGTCTGGCAAGGAATTGCACCAAGCTAGGATTAAGTAAACCGACGCAAGGATGCTCTTACACGGGGACGCAAAAAGATTTTTAGAAATATTTTCTGGCGTCTTTCCTTCCCCACTCCCGATTAGAAAACTGATGACTTTCGTCATACATAAGTCTGGAATTACTAGTGACTTTGGTCATACATCGGTTGGGAATTTTTGAGCCATAATTATTATGTATGAATTTATACGCTTAGTTAAATATTAGACATCTTGATGCCAAAACAAAAGCAACTGTCTAAATTGCTGAATCTGAACCTAAGCAAAATAGAACTTTAATGTAAATAAGGAGTCAATTTCATGTTGAAAGCAAACCGTATATCGATAGTCTTAGCTGCTGCTGCCCTGATCATTATTCCCGCTCTCTTGACTGCGCCTGCAAATGCCCAGACAGGTGAACGCGATCGAGATTGGGATCGCGACGGCAGATCCAATGCCGGAGAAGTTAGCACTCCCACAAATAGGGGCAATTGGAACCGCGACAGCAGACCCAATTCTAGAGAAGTTACAACTCCGGTAGACAGGCGCAATTGGAACCGCGACGGCAGATCCAATTCTGGAGAAGTCAGAAACCTTGAAGACAGGGGTAATTGGAACCGCGATGGCAGACCCTATCCTGGAGAAGTCAGAAACCCTAGAGATCGGGGCAATTGGAACCGTGACAACGAACCCTATAGCAGAGTAGTCAGACTTGGTAATGGTGACATCAGATATCCCAATGGGCAAATTATTCCTTCTAGGAACATAGCCAGATTGCGTAATCAAGGTTACTTCAGACTTCCCAACGGGGATATTCTTCTTCCCAATCAGGAAATTGTTCCTGCTGGGAGATTAGTTAGAGAGCGTGATGATTACTACAGACTTCCTAGTGGATTGGTACTGCAAATAAACCTTTAAAACACTAAAAACTCAAAATCATTGTCAGTATAGGGCTACCAAGTTATAGTTTTAACCGTGAATAACTAGCTCGGTAGCCGTTCTTTATAGACAAAGCGGATATGAAAATTGATACGCCAAATACCGTAGATTCATCAGTTTTGGTTCCAGAGGTAAAGAAAAAAAAGGGCAGACGTAATTGGCTCTCTTGGCTAATTGCTCTTTGCCTTTTGGGTGGAATTGGCTATGGAGTTTATTACCAAGTAACAGTTGTTTCCCGTCAAGAAGCCAGACGCCGGGTGCTGACAAAGCCTGTAGAAAGGCAGAGTTTAACAATCACAGTTTCAGCGAACGGAACGGTCAAGCCTGAGCGCTCAATCAACCTCAGCCCGAAAAATTCAGGGATCTTGAAAACACTGCTGGTAAAGGAAGGGGATCTCGTCAAACAAGGACAAATTGTCGCTTACATGGATGATTCCAACCTGCGGGGGCAACTCACCTCCGCTCAAGGACAATTGGCACAAGCCGAGGCGAATTTGCAAAAGGCGATCGCAGGCAATCGCCCTCAAGATATTGCTCAAGCACAAGGAGTATTAGACGAAGCCGAGGCGAATCTGCAAAAGGTACAAGCAGGCAATCGCTCTCAAGATATTGCCCAAGCACAGGCCCGCTTGCAAAGCGCTCAAGCCACCCTTCGCCAAGCAGACGATGATTTTGTTCGTAATCAGCAACTTTACAATGCAGGCGGTATATCGCTTCAGACTCTTAACCAAAACCGTGCCACTCGCGACAGTGCCCAAGCTAGTGTAAATGAAGTACAGCAAGCACTGGGGTTGCAAAAAGCTGGGTCACGTCCAGAAGACATCGAGCAAGCCCGAGCTGTGGTGAAGCAGAGACAGCAAGCTTTGGCGCTTCTGAAAGCAGGAACGCGCCAAGAAGATATTAATGCAGCCCGCGCCCAAGTAACATCTGCTCGCGGATCGCTGCAAAACATCCAAGCCGAAATCAATGACACAGTAATTCGCGCCCCCTTTGATGGTGTGGTGACCAAGAAGTTTGCTGATCCAGGCGCTTTCGTGACACCTACAACAGCCAGTAGTGAAGTAGCTTCTTCTTCTTCTTCTTCAATCTTGTCTCTAGCTTCAACAAATGAAGTTGTCGCAAATTTAGCGGAAACAAATATTTCCAAAACCCGCCTTGGTCAAAAAGTCTCGATTAAAGCAGATGCCTACCCAGGAAAAACTTTTGAAGGTAAAGTCAGCCAAATTGCTGCCCAAGCGATAGTAGAGCAAAACGTCACCAGTTTTGAAGTGAGAGTATCACTTTTAGACCCTCAAAGACTACTGCGGTCTGGGATGAATGCGGAAGTAGATTTTCAAGTCGGTCAAGTGGAAAATGTTCTAGTAGTGCCAACAGCCTCGGTGGTGCGCCAAGAAAATGCCACAGGTGTGTTTGTGGCAGGAAAGAATAACAGACCTGTGTTCACTGCCATTGAGACTGGCGTCTCCGCAAATAATTTTACCGAAGTTAAGTCTGGATTGACAGGAAACGAAATGGTATTGCTCAGTTTCCCACCAGGGTCACGTCCGCAATCAACACCACGAGGAGGGGTTTTTCCTGGTCTAGGAGGAGGCACAGGAGGAGGAAGAGGAGCCGGCGGCGGCGATCGTTCAGGTGGTGGTTCTGCCGGTGGTCGTTCTCAAGGCGGTGGTTCCCCTTAAAGTGAGTTTTAAATAGAAACCTTATGTTTAAGATATTTAAGGGCTTTTACAAAGCTAAGAATACCCGCACAGTCCCGTTGCTGGAAATCTTGACAATGGCGGCAGAGACTTTGTGGAGTAACAAATTACGCACAGGTCTAACTATGTTGGGCGTGATTATTGGGATTTCTTCGGTCATTGCCATTACTTCTGTTGGTCAGGGAGTGCAAAAGGGGGTTGAGCAACAGATACAAGCATTGGGTACAGATGTGATCCAAATCTTAGCGGGTGCTGCAAGAAGCGGGAATGTCCGTCAAGGAGTAGGTTCTAGCAGCACCTTGACTTGGGAAGATGCTAAGGCGATCGCTACACAAGCGCCATCAGCACAGATGGTTTCTGCTTATCTCCAACGCAGTGCCCAAGTTGTATATGCAGGACAGAACACCTCAACAACTATTTATGGCACAGATTTAAACTACCCAGAAGTCAGAAATACCCACCCCCAACAAGGGAAATATTTTACTCAAGAAGAACTAGATATTGCCGCACAGCTTGCCATTCTTGGCCCCACAGTCCAAACCACACTCTTTGGAAAGGGTGTAAATCCTATCGGTGAGCGAATTCGGATTCAGGGAGAGGCTTATGAAGTAATTGGGGTGATGGAGCCTAAAGGCGCTCAAGGCCCGATGGATCGAGATGACCAGATTTTCATCCCTCTAACTACTATGTCGAAGAGACTGGTTGGTAACAATGCCCTGGTAGGCGTTTCTGTAAGTGGAATTTTAGTCAAAGGCGCTAATCAGGAGCAGTTAGAAGCCGCTCAGTTTCAAGTCACCAATCTCTTACGGCTGCGTCATAACATTTATCCGCCACAAGCTGATGATTTTCGGCTGACTAATCAAGCTGATATTGTTAGTACCTTCACTAGTATTGTGGGTTTATTTACAGTAATGGTGGTAGCGATCGCTGGAATTTCCCTGGTGGTTGGTGGAATTGGTATTGCCAATATTATGCTAGTTTCCGTGGTTGAGCGAACGCGGGAAATCGGGATTCGTAAAGCCGTAGGAGCCACCAATTCTGCAATCCTTAATCAATTTTTAGCTGAAGCGATCGTGATTTCCATTGTCGGCGGAGGTATTGGCATGGCGACTGGGGTTTTATTAGCTTTTGTAGCTGCAAACATTTTCAAATTTCCGTTTGTAATTTCTTTATTGTCGATCATTGCTGGCTTTGGACTCTCGTTAACCGTTGGCTTACTCGCTGGGGTAATTCCAGCCCGGAATGCATCCAAATTAGATCCAATCACCGCTTTACGTAGTGACTAAATAATTAAAACTGGAAAATTTAAAAATTAAAAACTTCTCTTAAAACAAGTGAATTTATGCAACTTGAACTAGATCATATCTTTGTCTGTGTTGAACCAGAAGCACCACCAACAGATATACTAACTGCTTTTGAACTCACTTTAGTTCATAAAGTTGGATTCAAGGAAATTACAGCATTACAAGTCATCTTACTCGCTGTTCAAAACTTTTCTGCTGAAGTGAAAACGCTAATTAATCTGGGATTAGTGCAATTTTCATAGGGCAATTTTTCCCAACTACAAATAGAGTTTGATAACGCCAAGGAAGGTAAGTCACAAGATTTTGGTTCGTAACTACCAATTTTAATTAGATGGTGATTATGGTATTTGATTGCAAGAAGTACTTTCTATTTACTGATAATTTTACATCCTAATATTGCAGCTTATTTGCAAATAGCTTGGGGACTAAATTTTAATTATTCGCAGGTTATACAGTCAATGTAATTTTTTGAAAAATTAACAACCAACAACTAACAATTTATTAAGCCGAAATCAATATGACAACTATGATTTGGATGGAATCGATTACCAAAACCTATCACTTGGGAGAAGTTAGTGTTCCAATACTTAAGGGAATTCAACTCTCCATAGAGGAAGGGGAATACGTCTCCATTATGGGTGTATCAGGTTCGGGTAAATCCACGCTGATGAATATTTTGGGATGTCTGGATCGTCCCACAACTGGAGACTATATTTTTGAGGGCAGAAACCTGACGACTTTTGATGATGATGAATTAGCCTATATCCGCAACCAAAGAATAGGTTTTGTTTTCCAACAATTTAACCTATTGGCGCGGGCGACAGCGCTGGAAAACGTCATGTTACCAATGATTTACGCTAACTTGCCTAAGCCAAAACGCCGTCAAAGGGCATTAGAAGCCTTGGAAAAGGTAGGATTAGGCGCACGGATATCTAATCGTCCCAGTCAACTCTCTGGCGGACAACAACAACGGGTAGCTATTGCTCGTGCTTTGGTCAACCGACCTGCATTAGTTTTGGCAGATGAGCCAACAGGAGCTTTAGATACTGAAACTTCGCATGAGGTGATGAGTTTGCTAACAGAACTTAATGACCAAGGGATCACAATTGTGATTGTCACTCATGAGCCAGATATCGCTGCTCAAACCAACAGGATTATTCGAGTTCAGGATGGTTTGATTGTAGGTTAATTTGTTAATATCAACCTTTTGAGGGGGAATTTAAAATTTAAACCTCTGTAGGTCAATCAGGTGATTGTATCCTCAAAGAAACCTCATTAATGACTACATCATTATGAATCTCAGCTTATTCTCCGTATATTCTACCTGGGTTACCGTAGCGTTGGCGGTAGTCTTGCCGTCAGGTATCGCTATTCTTTTTCCAAATGCAGCAAGTGCAGTAACTCCCCCAAAAGCGCAGAATTCCTCAAGCTCTGTACAGGTTCCCGATTCCCTCAACCCCAATTCCAATCCTCTCCAATTTCCTACCAAACCGGAGGAAGTAAGGATTCAGCAAACTGTGCCAATCAGTTTGGCACAGGCTTTGGAACTAGCAAAACGTAACAATCGAGACTTACAGATAGCCCTATTACAGTTAGAACGCAGTCGCTCGGCGCTACGTGAGTCTCAAGCTGCCTTATTTCCTACTCTTGGTCTTGACAGTCGTGTGACTAATAATGGGAATGGTTTTACTAACAATTCATCTCAAGCCAGCACCACATTCAATGCTTCAGCACAACTGAATTATAACCTTTATACCTCCGGTAATCGAGAGGCAACTATCCGAGCAGCTGAAGAACAACTACGTGTGGATGAATTTGATGTTGAAACTCAGTCTCTTACAATTAGGTTGAATGCCAGCACTCAATACTACAATTTGCAACAAGCTGATGAATTAGTAAGAATTAATCGGTCTGCTGTGGCGAATGCCCAGGCTAGTTTGCGGGATACTCAAGCCAGAGAACAGGCTGGAGTGGGTACGCGGTTTGATGTGCTGCAAGCTCAGGTGAATTTAGCAAATGCCCAACAAAACCTGACTAATGCTATCTCACAGCAGCAAATTGCCCGTCGTCAGCTTGCTACCCTGTTAAGTTTGTCGCAGTCAGTTAATATCAGTGCAGCAGATCCTGTACAACTAGCGGGTCTTTGGCAGCCAACACTGGAACAAACAATTGTCCAAGCGTTTCAAAATCGTCCAGAATTGCCACAGTATTTGGCACAACGTAATATTTCCGAGCAACGGCGACGACAGGCGCTTTCACAGCTAGGGCCGCAAATTAGTTTAGTAGGCACCTACAATCTGCTAGATCGGTTTAATGACGGTGTCAGCATTACTAATGGTTATTCAGCGGGACTCCAAGGAAATGTAAGTTTGTTTGATGGGGGAGTAGCAAAAGCGCGTGCGGCTCAGTCGAGAGCTAATATTGGGATTGCAGAGTCTCAATTTTCTGGCCAGCGCGACCAAATTCGCTTTGATGTAGAACAGTACTATTCTCAATTGCAATCCAATTTAGATAATGTGCAAACTTCTAGTGTGGCTTTAAATCAAGCCAGGGAAGCTGTCAATTTAGCAAGGCTGAGGTTCCAAGCTGGTGTGGGCACTCAAACCGAGGTGATTGATGCTGAAAATGACCTGACAAGAGCAGAAGGTAATCGAGTCACAGCTATTTTGGATTACAATCGCGCTCTAGCTAATTTGCAAAGATCAGTCACTTCTAGGGCTTCGCGCTAAGGTCAAATCATTAAAGAAAAGTTTGCTTAGATCCTGAGATTGGTAATCTATGTGAATATAGCTATATTCAAGCAAACTAAATGCATCTAATTAGAACGACTATGGCGTAGTAATTACCGCTACTGGGCAATGGGCTTTATTCAAAATTGCATCCACTCTGTGACCGAAGAAAACGCGACCTGTAACCATTCGGATACTACTTCCGAGAATAATTAAGTTAACTTCGTTGGTTTGGGCAAACTTGAGGATTTCCCTTTCTGGGCTGGTTCCTTGAAGAATATAAGTTTTGACATCAGCACCGAGATTGCGACCAGTTGCTGCTTGCTGTTCGAGTAGTTCATGGGCAATTTCCTTCACTGGAGCTAGCGATCGCTGTTCGTAAAGAATATACTCAAGCTGTGGCAAATTAATCACGTTAACGATCATCACTAATGCCCCTGTTTGAGCAGCGATCGTACTTGCCATCTCTACGGCATTTTTGCTGTATTCTGTCCCCACCGTTGGCACCAAAATCTTTGTCAGCTGTTGTTGAGCGATTTTGCATATCTCGCCTTTGGCTTGGGGTAGGTGCGACTTAACCACCATCGTTGCACAAGGTGCTTCTTGTACTACCCGATCTACAAGCAAATTGAACAATGCTTTCTGGGGGCGTTTCTGTTCAGAAGCTCCCAGTACGATCAAGTTATAGCCTTTGTTCGCTTCATTCAAAATCACCTCCGCTTTACTGTGCCCAGACTCCGTTTTTGTTTGCAAAATGGTATCAGTAGGTAGCTGCATTTCCTCAGCAACAGAAGCCAGAGCTTGCTCGGCAGCGTTATCTTTAACCTGGGTTACCGTCCGGCGGGCTTTGTTTTGGGGCTGCTTGTCACTCAGGGCATATAGAGATGTAACTTCTATTGAGTTTTGGTGAGCCATGTAACCGACTAGTTGCGCCGCTAGTTGGATGTTGGGGCCACCGCTAGTCGGTATTAAGACACGCTGAATTTGCTTGATAAAGCTGTGGCTATCCTGTTCTTCTTGTTCCAAACGTCGAGCTTCCTCTTCACTCATAACCACCTTCGACAAACACCAGCGCAAAAGGGGTGGAGCCATTAGGGAAGTGACGATCGCTACCATGACAATAATCGAGTACATCTGTGGATTCAGCACTCCCAAAGATAAACCAATCGTGGCAACGACAATTTCCATCGCTCCGCGAGCATTCATCCCGGAACCCATCGCCAAACCTTCCCAATGACTCAAGCCGCCGACGCGAGAACCAAGGTAAGCACCTGTAAATTTCCCAACACAGGCGACAGCGAGAACAATCAAGCCAAATAGCAACGTCTGGGGCACTAACAGGGTTAGCAAGTTAACTTTCAAGCCAGCTGAAGCAAAGAAAATCGGCGCGAGAAAGGCTGCTGTGAATACTTCTAGCATGTGTCCAGCTTCATTGCTAAAGCGGCGGGATTGACCTGCCAGAATCCCTAGCACAAAAGCACCTAATGCTGCTTCTAGACCTAATGCGTGGGTAAGTGCTGCTGCCGAGAGCGAAAGAATCAGCACAACCGATATACTAGCGGAGACTCCGCCAACGTAGTCATCAACCCAGCGCAAAATCTGGTCTACGATGGTACGCCCAATTGTGAAGGCGATCGCTAGAAATAATACCGCTGCACTCACGGAATGGAAAATTGTCCCAAAGTCAAATTTGCCACTAGTAGCTAAACCTGAAACCACAGAAAGTAAAATCCAGCCGATGGTGTCGTCAGTCATACCAGCAGCTAAGGTGACTTGACCAATGTCACGGCGAATCAGGTTTAAGTCCATCAGCACCTTAGCAATCACTGGTACTGCTGAAATACTCATTGCTGTGGCGATAAATAGACTAAATACTAGTCGCTTTTGTGGGTCCGCTAAAAAACTATCTGGCAATAGCCAGCCCAATCCAAATCCGGTAACAAACGGGATAATAATTCCGCCCAGTGAAATCAGCAGAGCCGTTTTACCCTTACGAAGAATCAGCTTGAGATCCGTCTCTAACCCAGTTACAATCAGCAAAAATAACACGCCTAACCAAGAAATCACCGAAAGTAAATTCGATTGTTCTTGACTTTTGGGAAAGATGTGTGCCTGTAAGTCTGGAAGGAGCAAACCAAATAGAGAAGGGCCCAGCAGCACACCCGCCAGTAATTCCCCGACAACAGGCGGTAGGTTAATCCGGCGCATCAACTCACCTAATCCCCGCGCTACCAGAAGCAATAGTGACAGTTGTACCAGCACCAACAGCAGTTCATGATGACCGAGAGGTTTAATTAAACCGTCACCTGCTATTTTCTGTGCAGCGAGTACAGGCACTAACATTAGGGACAGGTTTTGCATATAAGCGTCCAAAGGTTGGATTACGAATTTTTAAAGGGGCTGCTTCAAGTAAATCCTAAAAATATTTACTTCTACATCGGTCTAGGAGGTTAAACTGTCAGACAATTTTGGATTGACCCCACAAATAAATCCGCAAATCTCAATACAGTTCAGTTAAGCATTTCTATCTTGTCTCGGTGTTCTCTGCGCCTCTGTGGTTCGATAAAAAAATTGACTTTAACAAAAGATTTTAGCCTTAATCCAAGCGTATTGCACTTGCTCTGTACAATCAAGGAATTATTGGTCAGGTTAGAACTAAAGCTTTGCTCATCAACTTATTTTCGAGCGCGAACAAAGAACTTTGTAGTGTCTTCCCAAAGACCTTGATCAGTTGCTAGTTTTTCAATTTCTGCTTTGTACTCAACTTGCAACTGATTTAATTGTTCTTGTGATAATTTTGACAACAACGGATTACCTTTAAAATTTATATTAATTACTGTCCCAGATAATCTGCTATCCCTCACAGGGCGATAACGTCCTGATGGCTCAATCTTAATTTCGATATCTCTAAAACCTGCCTGATTGAGCAAATTTTGACATTTTTCTCGAGTCCCCAGTGGTTCAAGAATATGTGGTAATGATTCGCCCAAAACTCTAGCGCAGATCCTCTGCTGAAGAGATGCCATAAAAGCAGTTTTGGGAGGACAGGTAAATGCTACATACCCTCCTGTTTTCAAGTAGCCATACCACTTTTGCAAAGTAGCAAGGATATTAGGAAAAAGTACAATTGCCTCACAGCAAAAGACAACATCAAAACTACTATCATTAAAGTTGAAATATTCTGCATCTGCCTCAATCAACTCGATGTTTTGTAATTTTGCTACTGCAATCTTAAGTCTTGCTTGATGCAACATTCCAGGGGTCATGTCAATCCCAATCACATAACCCTCTGAACCAACTTTTTCAGCTGCGGGTATCGCAACTAAACCTGTTCCAGTCGCCACATCAAGGATTTTCTGTCCCGAATCTAGCGGCACAAATTCAAGTAGAAGCTTGGCTTCTAGAGGATGGCGAGTCCCTTCCTCATGGTCATAAGTCGTTCTACTACCATAAAATTCTCTTAGTTGCTGTTTATAGCTATCCAGATCAGTCATAACCAAATGTCAAATTTTGCCCACTTTATAGTAACTCTTGTTGTGATATTGAGTTGCTCACTCCTGAACCCAACCCTGACAGCACAAGCCGCGTCTTCATCCACCACAGTTTACGAACAGCATATTATCCATAATCCAGATGGTATCGGCAAATATTACATGGGGCGAGAAATTGCCAAAGTTATGGGATACACAGGTGCTGGCTGGCTAGAACGTCCAAGGCGAGAAGGAGAGGAACAGCCAAGTAAGGTAGTCAACGTCCTCAATCTGAAACCTAATGATCTGGTGGCGGATATTGGGGCTGGTACAGGTTACTTGAGCTTTCGCATCGCGCCGCTATTAACAGCAGGTAAGGTGTTGGCTGTAGATGTTCAGCCAGAAATGTTGGAAATCATTGAGTTATTCAAAAAAGAGAAAAACATCACCAATGTTGAGCCTGTTTTGGCGACCCTTACTGACCCAAATCTACCACCTGAAAGTGTCGATTTGGCGCTGATGGTAGATGCTTACCATGAATTGGAGTATCCCCAAGAAGTGATGCAAGGAATTGTGAAAGGACTGAAACCAGGTGGAAGGGTGGTGCTGGTTGAGTACCGGGGCGAAAATCCCTTTATTCTAATTAAAGGTCTGCACAAGATGACTCAAAAGCAAGTCCGTAAAGAAATGCAAGCTGTTGGTTTGGTTTGGCGGGAAACTAAAAACTTGTTACCTCAACAGCATTTAATGGTATTTGAGAAACCTGATTCTAGCGATTTATTGACAAGATGAGGCTTGGGCAGTGGATCACAAGAAAAATATGTACCAAGCCATAATAAAGTAAAACTCCTTGGTCAGATTTACTTGCTGGCAATATGCAGCAAGTATTGGCTGTATTGCAGTTGGGATTAAATTCGCCAGAACATCAAATATTTGTGCAGCAGTTGTCTGGGGAAGGAAGATAGTCACAGCGATTTTTTGACATCAGTCTATTTTTTGGGAATGAGGCTGGCGCTTTTGGTTGCACTATCCCAAACAATCCAGCTAAGAGAATTATCTAAATCATCGGCGCTATTTGAAACTTTAAAATACAGCTTTTCTACGCCTTTAGTTTCAATGGCAAAGTCGGCATTCTGAGCATAAACGACTTTAAAACCTTTGTCTCGCAAACAATACATCGCCCAAGCTTTCAATGATTGCTTGTATGGTTCGTGTGGAATCGGTGGTTTTGTGATCGTCTCTTCAATTAGTTTAAATATTTGCATGAGTTTCCCGCTCATAGTAGATACTTTTGCGATCGCCTCTAAGCTAACTAACTTCTGGATCGCAACGAATTTCAATCATAAAGCCATCTGGATCGTAAAAATACACTCCTCTACCAGTAGGGCGAGTGACTGGGCCATGAGCGATCGCTATTTTATTTTCTCTGATCACTGTCACCGCGCGATCGAATAACTGCTGATCTATGTCAAAGGCTAGATGGTAGGCTCTAGTGAAAGTCTTTTCTGGGTCTGGATTTGGTGGTGATAACTCTGGTTCCCCAAATAAATCCAGTATCGTCCCATCCGGGGTGATGAAGTTGGCTACTTTCCCAGATGCGACAAGTTCCACCAGGGTTGCGGGTACTTCGTCGCCTGTAAGTTCATGCAAACCCAGGATTGTGCCATAAAAGTAGCGGGAAGCTTGCATATCCTGGACGTTGAGGGCAATGTGATGCACTTTACGCAGATTGCCCGGAGCAAGGACACTGTTCACAGATTGGGTGCTAGATAGCATAATAAAACAAAATTTCCCTACAGAGATAGAAGCTCAACTTTTTTATTAAAGTTTATTATGAATAATAAACACTTCGCATGGCTTTTGATTATTCTTTAGACTTTAAAAATCTCGATTTTCGCCAACATCCTGAACTCTATCGCGTTGGCAAGGGTGAGCAGGGTGTACTTTTGGTTGAACCATACAAATCAGAAATTCTTCCCTACTGGCGGTTTAAAACTCCTGATATTGCTAGAGAGTCGAGTGAAAAAATATACGAGCTTTTTCTTGATTATTTAGAGAAAGATGATTTTGTAGGAGCGGATATGGCACGAAAGTTTATCCAAATGGGTTATACTCGCTCCCGCCGTTATGCTAATCATAAGAGTGGCAGGAAATATAAACAAAATTCGGAAACTTCAGGTGACAAAAAAGAGATTCTTCCCTACGAAGTAGATTCAGTTAAAGCGGAATCAGCAGCAATATTTAAAGCTAAGTGGGTAGAAGCAAAGACAAACGAGAAATATCAAGAGCTTTTAGCCAAGCATAAACAGATGTATGAGAGCATCTCACCTTTGCAAATAAATATACCTGCCGATTAGAAATTGCGGCTATACAAACTAAGTTCGCCTGCGCGGACTCACGAATTTGAAACCCACGGAGGTGGGTTTTGTCTGTATACCCGCGAATTCCATTCGCCAGAGCGAGTCTTTGAGGTGGATGAATGAATCTTTGATACTCGCTGACGAGTCTTTGATACTCGTGAAGGAGTCTTTGATACTCGCCGACGAGTCTTTTATACTCGTGAACGAGTCTTTGATACTCGTGAATGAGTCTTTTATACTCGCCGATGAGTCTTTTATACTCGCCGATGAGTCTTTTATACTCGTGAATGAGTCTTTGATACTTGTGAACGAGTCTTTGATACTCGCCGACGAGTCTTTTATACTCGTGAACGAGTCTAGAGGACTGATTGCAGAAACTTTTTACATTATTGCCAATTAATTTAAGATTAACGCGATCGCATTTCCCCTCAGCAATCCAACATAAATCATACTGTGAAACAATAGCTGTAGCTTAGTCGGAGTAAAAACTATGGACTGGCAACAGTACATTCATTCAGACCCCAAAATTCTGCTGGGTAAGCCGACTGTGAAAGGAACTCGTTTATCTGTAGAGTTTTTGTTAGGTTTGTTTGCTGCGGGATGGACAGAACAACAAGTGCTAGAAAACTATCCGACTCTTACCTCAGAAGCATTAAGGGCGGTATTTGCTTTTACAGCAGAGTGATTCGAGAAACGCTGTTGCTTGTGCGCGGCTCACAGTGGGAAAATCTTCTAGAAAGTCGTCGAGGCGATCGCCTGCTTCCAAATAATCAATTAATGTTTGTACTGGTACGCGAGTTCCATAGAAGACGGGTGTACCAGAAAGGATGTCGGGAGAAGTTTGTATTAGTTGAGATTCCATATCGCATCTGGCAGAGTAATATTGAACGACTGCATAAGCTGGTTACATTGTCACAACTAATTTTAGATTAACTCGATCGCATCTCCCTTATCTTCATCGCATCTCCTCTCTGGACAAGACAACAAAAATCATTAAGATTAACGCGATCGCATTTCCCCTTATTCACCGATTGAAACTTGACTGGGGTCAAACAACCAGCCATCGCCGACTATCTCCTCTAGGCGTTGATTGAGTCGGGGGAGGAAATATTCTGGTTCGTTCAGCCGTTGCTGGATAACCCAACTTTCAAACGCTTCCTGTGTCTCAATTCTCTGGGTACTTGCGGCCTCTGATATCATCTCAATACTACGCTCTTGGAGTTCATCTAATTGGGGATGGCCTTTACCTCGGCGGTTGCAAAAGAAAATTGCTGTTGCCCCTAGCAAAGCTTCTAGTTCATTGCCTTGAGGGACTGCATCATATAAAGCACGGATTATTTCAATGGTCTGTACAAAGGGGACTCGAATCGTCAGTGTCAGCCACATTGCTTGAGCTAGGTAAACCAAACCGTTGCTTTCATCTGTTACACCTAAGCTAGTTATAACTGTCACTAAATCAACATAGGCACAAACCTGTGTAAGTGCCAAAGCAGCTTGCAAATTAAGTTCTAATTCTCTAACTTTATCCCCGGTTTCACCTGCCCAATAAGCTATGTTTGCCAGGGTAAGTCCTTTACCTTTGACATCCCCAATCTGCTCAGATATTTCCAAGTCTTGCTCCCAGAGTGCGATCGCTCTGGGTATGTCCCCTTGTTGGGCGATTACCTTTGCCATGTTATTAAGGGTAGTCGCTTTACCTTTGACATCGCCAATCTGCTCTTTGATTTCCAAAGATTGCTCCCAGAGTGTAATCGCTCTGGGTATGTCTCCTTGTTGGGCTATTACCTGCGCCATGTTGTTGAGCGTAGCACCTTTGCCTTTAAGATCACCAATCTGCTCAGATATTCCCAAGGATTGCTCCCAGAGTGCGATCGCTCCAAACATATCCCCTTGTTGAACGATTACCAGTGCAATGTTGTTGAGTGTAGCGGCTTTGCCTTTAAGATCACCAATCCGCTCTTGTATTTCCAAAGATTGCTTGTAGAGTGTGACTGCTCTAGCTATATCCCCTTTTTGGAATATTATCAGTGCCATGTTGTTGAGAGTAGTGGCTTTTCTTGTTAAATCATCTTCAGGGCAAAGGTGTATAGCTTGCTGATAATGGGAAAGAGATTCTTGTATAAAACCCAAAACTTCTTCCGCACGGGCGATGGTTCCTAAGATGCAGTAGTCTTGATAAACTACCAAGATTTGCTTACACAGCTCTAAAGCTTCCACAAAGCGAAAATTGTTTACCCAATAGGTTGCAATCCCATCCCCAACGCTAACAGCAATTTCTTGCTCTTTTGCCAACAGCCCCAAACGTACAATTTCCAGTGCTTGCGCTTCCGTTTTTTGCTTAGTCTCCTCCCACCAAACTTGATGGATTTTCCTCACCCCTTGCTGTCGCGTTGCTTGCCATTCTTCCTCACTCAACACTGGCTCTAACAAAGGTTCTAAAATTGTCGTCACCCGATAATTAGCTGGCTGGTTGGGATGAGTGGTGGCAGACTCGACTAGGCTAAGGCTGGTTAGCTTGCCCAAAACTGCCAATTCTCCGGTGGTAGAAATTGCCCTGACAATATCCTCCATCACAGGCAGATGAAACACACTCAACCGTGCCAGAAACTTTTGTTCTTCCGGTTCCAAAGCATCCAGCAGAGTTTGTGCCAAAATATTTTCGCGGAACTTCTGCTCAGTCGCCTCCAGACAATTCAATAATTCATCCGTCGCTAATGCCGGCTGCTGAATCACCTCTAATAGCCACTTCAGCAACCGGGGATTACCATCAGCAATGTGAATAATTCGCTGAGTTCTTAACTGTTGCCTAACTTCCTTATCTAAGGGAAAGCAGATTTTATCAATATCACTCCTGCTCATCTGTTCCAGGCGTTCCAGGTGCAGGCGATGAGGTGGCAAAGTGTCTTCTTTCAAATAGCGACAGGTGACAATCAGCCGACTTTCTGCCCCGTTCTCCGCCAATGCTGCACAAATCGCCTTTAAAATTTTGTAAGCCTCTGCCGTCATCCGCAGTGAACCATCTTCAATATTAGCTGTGGGGATATTTTGCTCAAAGTCATCCAGCACCAGCAGCAAAGGTTGGTTGTGTTCCTTTTCAATTGCCTCAAAAAAGTTTTGCAACCGCCCTTTAAGAGACATCTTTGGTTCATTCAAAAGTGCAGGCACATCTAGAAACCGCTCAAACTTATTAGAAAGCTTATTCAGCAAACCCCACTCATCCAGAGGGCCAATCAACACGACTCGCGCAAAATTGTCACGCTGCGTCTGCACGCGCGTACATAACCGCGCCGCCAGGGTGCTTTTGCCTAGTCCGCCCATCCCGGCAATAAACACCCCGATTTGGTCGCTGGTTTCCCGCAATGCCCTGAGACACCGTTGCAAAGGTCGTCTGCGTCCCACAAACTCAAACCGACTGGCAACTTTAACTAGATTATTCTCATCGAGAAATTCTTGCTCTGGTGCTGTAAACATCAACCTTTCACGATTTTCTGTTCTCAGAGGTGTCACCAGTTCTGCAATGGGGCGCGTATCTCGATACATTCGCAAAAGATGCCAGTCGGTGCATTCTTCGTCAATCATCTTCTCCTGCGCTGCTTTAACTGCTTCCTCAACAGTTGCCCCCGTCGCCAAAGCTTGATAAAATGCCTGTGCTGCTACAATACCCGTGCGGTCAAACACCGGACGCGCCCAGCCTAAAACTATACCTGCCCCCGCCTTCACCAATGCCTGCGCCATCGAGGGTACTGTCCCCTGGTTAGGAACCTGTCCCGTATGACAACCAGAGAGAAAAGTTACACGCGGCCAGCGTCCGCGAAAAGCTCTGCTCATCCGCCTCATCTAGTGCCCTTCTCAGCCATCCTTCTTTACCATCCAGCCATTGATAAAGTTGCCGTTCCAACTGGGTGAGATAGGGTAAGCTATCTTTTTGTTGAGCATAGTAATTTTGCTCACACAAATCAATGAGTGCTGCCAACTCCGTTTTATCCAGGCGACGTGAGCCATAATCACAGCGCAGTTCAAAAGTCTGCTGTTGACTGAGGGCGAAGGTGAAGTTTAGGGGCATGGCTGACAGCAGTAGTTTCCATAGTAACCTTCACCGTATTATCACCCAATTCCTGAAATTATCGCCGATATTCGTCGCCGCAATCGCCGATTAGCTGGTATAAATCCCGTGATTGCCGAGATACTGCGTTGATGCGATCGCGATCGTCAGTATCTAAACTAAAACTAAATACTTTGGCGTTATCTTCTATATGTTCAGATACACCAAGTCTGGCACCAACTATCACGCCGCCCACAGTTGGCTGATCTAAAATGTAACGCACTGCTACGTTGGAGATACTTACCCCATGCTTATTAGCAATTTCTTTGAGGATAGCCAGCAACTCTTGAAATAATTGCCAACTACCCCAACCATCAATCATATTTTTATATTTTTTCAAACTAGCAGTAGATAGATCATCTCTTCGCGGTTCCGGTTTCCCCAAATAGTTTTCTGATAACAACCCGCCGCACAGTGTACCGTAGGTAAAAAGTTTTATGTCATGCTGTTGACAAAACTCTACCATATTAACTTCAGGACGGCGGTCAACAAGCGAAAATTGTACTTGGTTAGAAACAATTTTGATGCCTGCTTCGGTAATAATCTTCAAGTTTTCCGTGTCAAAATTAGTTAAACCTAGATGCTTAATTTTACCCTCAGTCTGAAGTTCTGCCATATATTTGAGGGCATCCAGGTAATTTTTATCCTGATATTCCCACCAGTGGAATTGCATCAAATCTAACGATTCCACATTCATCCTTATCAGGGAAATATCAATATTTTCCTCAACCAGTTTTTTCGTCATTTTGCCTGGACGAGGTACCCATTTTGTAAAAGCTTGCACCTGAGATAAAGCATCTTTCCCACGAGTATCAATTAGTTCACAGCGAAACTCACCAATAAAGTCTTCAGCGGGGCCATAATGGTCTGCTAAATCCCAAGTGGTAAAGCCTGCATCTAAATATTTGAACATAGTCTCAATAGCGGCTTGGGGATTTATCTGTCCGTGTCCGCCGGAGACTTGCCACATACCATTTAATATGCGGCAGATGTTCAAATCGGGAGTGAATTGGAGACGGCTAGCTGCGGGTAAGTTCATTTTCAAGTCAAGAGTGAGAAGTTGGAAGTCACAAGTTAGAAGTGAGAAAAGTTAATAATTAGTGAGTTGACAAGCAGGTTTTTACAGCCTTTTTAACTTTTCTACTTTATTATGAATGATTTAGGACTGCTAGAGTTAATAACTACTAAAGTCTTAACTCCTAACTCCTAACTTTCTAACGCCAGCCTTTTTCCGCTTGTTCGAGAACGTAAGCAGTAACATCTTGAATTTGCTGTTCAGTGAGGCGCTCTTTGTAGGCTGACATATTATTTTTACCATTGGTTACTATAGATGTAACTGCCTCTATGGAATCCATACCATACTTTTTCAGCGCTTGCTTTTTGAGATTTTTACCTCGCCTGATTATGTTGCTACCGTTGATATGACAACCAGCACAATGAACACTAAATATTTGTTCACCGTTAACTGTATCTGCTGCACTAGCAGGCAAAGTGAAAGTACTGATTAATAACAAAAACGTTACTAATACTAATGTGAGTATTTTTTTCAATTAACTTCTCCCGATTTTTACATATTGGTTGCAGGCATAAGTGTCAGAACCAATACTACAGGGATTCAAAGTCAGTTGTAAATCCAGCAAAATTTGCACAATCTTCTTGAAAGGCTTCTGCATCACTAACATCCTCAATTTTATAGGACATGATGCGCGTACCATCTGGCATTTTTTTGGAACCAATCAATTCACCTTGATATTTCTGGGCGATCGCTTTAAATTCAGTACCATAAAGCTTCCAAGCATCCCCTGAACAAGTAATGTTTACTCGCCACATATTTCACTCCCAATTACTACCAACAAATATTCATCATCTCACAAATGGTCAACATGCTACACATCACCTCCTTAGGGTTGTTATTTTCTATCTAAAGGAAGTGCCTAGCTCTATCAGCCTACGCCATAATGTGGGTGTGGGAACATGCCTAGAAAATTTTATCCAAATTAGTTAAATCCCAAGAGTTGAAAATGCCTAACAATATCAAACAACAAATTCAAGCAGACCTGCAACAAGCTAAAGAAACCGGACAATTAAGAACTGAGCGGATTCGAGAAATTGTCAAATCCGCAGTTTCTCAAGTAGGTTCTGAGTTTAAACAAGGTTCTACTGAGCTTCGTAGCCTTGTTAGAGATGCAGTTTCTGCTGTAATCGAAAACTTCCAAGAAAAAGGTAGCGAACTCAAAGATGAAGTGACAGCTTCGATTGAAGGAGCGCTGGAAGGGATTAATAGCAAAAGACACGAAAGCATTGCTCAAACTCAGACAGATATCAAGCGGTTACAGGCTCAACTGGATGGTGAAGAAGAAGAACTACAGCAAGAGATTGATGTAATTTTGGCAGAGATTGAAGATACGGGTAAGCAAGAACCTGCTACTACCAAAACTGCAATTGATTCTGCTGTCAATGCTATTAAAGATAGTGAAGAAGTAGGACTGTTAAAGAAGCGTTACGCGCAACTGCAAGCGCAGCTAGCGATTGTCCGAGCTAACTTAGCTGCACGCTATGGCGGACGTTCTATGGAGGTTCAAGATTATCTGGACGAGGCTAAACACTGGTATGATAAAGCTCGTCCTCAAGCAGAATCTATGGCTGTACAGGTAGAACAAAAGCGATCGCAGCTAGAAGAGCAATTAGGTGAAGCTGGTACATCTTTAGCGAGAAAAGAGCGCCAAATCAAACAAACGTTGAGGCAGTTACTCTTAACGGCGGCTGACTTGTTCAAAGATAAGCAACCTGCTCATAAAGAGCGAGATACTATTCATAAATAGACTAGACTGCTTTTTCACAAAAACCCTGATACATATGATTTTCGTAGGGGCACGGCATTGCCGTGCCCTACCAACGTATTTGTATAATTATTAAAGACTCAGTTTTCGTAGGGTGTGTTATGCCAAAGACTAACGCACCGCTTGATGAGTTGAAAAACATCTAAATTGCTTGAATTAAATTAAACTCTTATCGGGTGTGCAAGATACCCACCCTAATCTATGCAAGTTAAAATTGGAATAGCTTATAGAACCCATTTGGGATCTATAAAGTAGCTAATCTTCGGAGCATAAGTCTGACAAAACAGAGATGAATTTTAGTGGTCGCATTTTCTAAAGT
>NZ_JBALCP010000115.1:0-8100 GCF_036919675.1 Nostoc sp. | reverse complement strand
TGTCGAAAGCTCGCCTATTCGTTTTGGCAATACTTAATGTCTCGATTAAAGGGGGATGACAGTGTTCCCTATCTACCTGATGTCATTAGATAAAAAGGCATCTGCCAAAAATGGAGTATTTTCAATTCCTAGCTTCCAGGTTTTTATCTTGCTCTAATGTTCTAAAAATCTCAAAAAACAACGGAAATATCACAGATGGTTCTACATCATCCAGCAAATCTCTGATATGGTTATCTGTCGGAATCTGATGTATTCCAAATAGGCTCTGAGCATTGTTATGCCCTTTTTTCTGTGCCATTGACTTTTGATGCGCCAGAAATGAGGGGCTTTGAGTAAAAAAGACCGAAAATGCACTTAATGCTGCATCGCTCATTTGATAGTGCTTATTTTTACCTGTTCGTTTATCAGGCAAATTTTCGAGAATTGACCGGAAATAAAGTACTATTTCGTCGAAAATTCCTGGCTGATTCAAAATATCCCCTAAGCTTACGAATTAAAGAGATACAAAAACCATATCTTTAACTGGAAATTTTGCATAGTTGGTAATCATAGTGATAATTATTCTCATAATGAGAATTGCTGGAGGGACGGGGAATAAATATCCCCTCTCGACTCTACCAGCCTCTTCACCTGTTTGGACAGCCGGGCATATTATCTCCAAGCAGCAACCGTGCTAGGCTAGGTAATGCTTCACCATAGGTGGGATGGATATGAACCGATCGCTCTAACAACTGCCAGGTTGCTTCTGCTTCCATCAAATCCAGAAAAACATGCACTATTTCAGCCGTTTCATACCCTACCAGGGTGGCTCCCAAGATTTTGTCAGTATCGCTATCGATCACCATGCGGTAAAACCCCAAATCATGTCCCCACTCGATCGCACGAGCAATTTGGCTCATGGGTAACGTAACAGCACGCGCATTGATGCCTTGCTTGTGAGCCTGTTCTAACGTCATCCCCACCCGCCCAACCTGAGGTTCTGTGTAGATAGCATAGCCAAGGACGCGATCGCTCCGCGTCCGGTTTTCTCCACATAAAATTGCCTTCAAGCGGCGATAATCCTCCCAGGACACATGTGTAAAGGCAGGCTGTTTAGCAGCATCTCCGATCGCATAGACTCCAGAACAGGTTGTGTGGAACTGATCATTAATTTTGATAAACCCCTGATCATCTAGCTCAATGCCACTCTTGGCTGCATTTAATGCACCTGTATTTGGTTTGCGTCCAATCACAACCAGCAACGCCTCTGACTGGAATTGCTCACCACTGCTCAATGTCAGGCTAAACACATCATTTTCGTGTGCAACCTGATTTACATTCACCCCAAAGTGAAGTCCAATCCCATCCTGCTTTAATGCTTCTGCTAAGACCTTGCTGACATCAGCCTCTTCCCGATCGAGGACGCGATCGCCCCGCACAATTAAGTGGGTCTGACTGCCCAAACGCGCCAGTCCCTGCCCCAGTTCTAATCCAATATAGCCAGCCCCAATTACTAGTAACCGCGGTGGTAATACTTTCAAGTCAAAGAAGTTACGGTTAGTCAGGTAGGGAGTCCCTGCAAGACCAGGAATATCAGGAATCAGCGATGACGTACCAGTGTTGACAATCACCAAAGGAGCCTGAACGGTGACATCACCCCCTTTAACAGTACGTTCACCAACAAAGGAAGCTTCAGCGCAAACGATTTTGACACCTGCATTGTCCAATCGCTTGTGAATACCCTGGTTGAAGCTGTTACGGATTCCCCGGACTCGCTCCATGACAGCGGGAAAATCAACCTCAACTTCCGTGTGAATGCCTAATTTCTTTGCCTGACGAGCACGCCCTGCTGCATGAGCTGCTGCCAAAAATGCTTTGGAAGGAGTGCAGCCATAATTGATGCAACTGCCGCCTAAAGCATCTCGCTCAAACAAGACCACCTTGCGACCCGATGAAGCAAAATCAGCTGCCAGTGGAATGCCTCCTTGACCGCTCCCAATCAGAATGACGTCTGCTGTTTCCATCAGTGCTAGACTCCTTGAGGATAGTTTGCTTTCATAACATTCTCACACTCCAAGTTAAAGATTTTTCACACATTATTGTATGTTTGATTTTTTTGGGATAATTAGAAGTCCTTATCTAAACTTACTATCCGGTCTGCTAAAAGCTTTAGTGTCCATCGCGTCTGTCCAAAGGGTGGGTCTGCCCCAACTCTTGGAGACGCTAGGCGAACGGGAAAGTCAAAAGTCAAAATTAATAATCCCCATAAATAAATTTAGGGGCTTGTATCATGAGTCTTTTTTGGTCAGAAGAAGCCGTAGCAATCAAAAATGCTTCTTTAAAACAATCAAGCTTCCGTAATTTGGGTGGATGAGGACGGTCATTAAGCGTGCCCTCAATTCCACTTTTGATGAACTTGGAGCGGGTGCGCTCAACTGTTGAGACGCTGACTCGTAATCTATCCGTAATCGTGGCATCGGTTTCGCCCTCAAAAACCATAAGAAAAATGTGGGCACGAGTAATAGTTCTTGCTTTACTCTTGCCTGTTTTGATTAGCGATGCCTACGGCGGGCTACGCCTACGCAGTTTTTCTGCTTCTTCTGTACTCAAGTTTACAGGATACTTTTTTGCCATAATGACATACTCGGTAAACCAAAATCGCACTTTACACTACGTAAGCTTGATTAGCGATCGCTGTTGGAGAAAAACTTTTTGGTTTACTGATACTTTGCTAGACTTCAATTAGCTTACCAAAATCTGTCTTACCAAGCATTATTGGCTACTGCTACCCCAACCATGCATTGGGTTTTTCAATGTTTCATGTCGATTCATCTGGTAATGAGCAGCACTTAAGCAGATTGCCAATCTTACAGATGAACGACATTGGATTCTTCAGTGGCAAAGTTTTTTAATAAAGTTCAGACTGCAACAGTTGAACTTCTCCAACTGTTACAAGTCAAGTATTTAAGGATTCAAAATCTGATGCAATCTATTGGAATATTTGGTTGTTTCTCCGCAATTTCCATACCATCAGACAAGATGTACCAACTAACAATAAACCTGAGATTGATGGTTCTGGGACTTTAGTAACTACTAAGGAAAGATTATCTGCGTAGGCGTCATTTACCCGCCCTCTTACATAATTGGCGTTCAGTAGTACATTGATTTGACGTGTACCCACAGGTACAGAACCATCAGTTGACCGCAAAAATAAGCCTGTAATGTTATTTCTTTGTGTGGGAGTCGGCGAAGCAATATTAGCTATGCCTAAAGACTGGTTAGCTTGATCAAGAAAAGTGATGTTTAGTGATGCGCTATCTTCATCTGTGCTATATCCTCCCAACCAGCCGCTCAAGTTAAACCTAGCTTCACCTGCATCAATAGTTGAGGCTAAATCAGATATATCGATTAATTGCGAAGCACTGGAAGAGGCTCGATCGGCACCACCAAAGAATAAATTGAGTCCGCGATCGCTTGGCCCAGGAACATCAATACTAGGAACAGTAACATTCACTACATTACCTGAAGGGTTGGTAAAGCTAAAACCTGTTGCCCCATACTTTAATACACTGAAACTACCTGTCGTAGTCCAGCCAGGGATAGTAGGTATATTAACCCCAACAGCATTACCAACCGGATCTCCTTGCCCTTGTTCTGCATCACCATTTACTATCAAATTAGTACCAAAGGTGGCAGCATAGGTGGGATTAGAAAGCAACAGACTAAATGCAAGTCCTGCTATTAAGGTTGTACCAATCTTGGCCATTGCTTGAGAAAATAAAGGATAGATAGTTAGTTTATTCATAGTTTGTTATCTCCTTGGATTTACTAACAGCTTGTTTCAAAATTAACCAGATTCTTCGATTTTCTAACTATGGTGTTCATTGCTCACTTGAACTTTTTGCTGTTTTGCAACCAACTTTCTCTGCAAAGCAAAAGCTACAGTCATAGCAAGTAAAATTCCACCAACTCCTTGAGATTCAGGAACAGACTTAGGACTACTAAATCCATACTTTGCCAGTATTTGTTGCCCAGTTAGTGAAAGGATATAATCAGCTAGTTGTGAACCTCCAGGATTTGCATCTTTGAGTACTGTCAAACCATAGTCACCTTAGACTTTTAAGCTGTCTGGCAATTCCACTACTTGTAGACTTGGTGAAATTTGTTGGGCAGATAAAGCACTGGTGTAATACACCAAAATGGCTTTCTCGTTTTTGGTAAGCTAAAACACATATTTATTGCATAGTCGTGAGGTTTGTTGAGAGTCAATAGTTAACATTCAACAGCTAACAGGAACATATATGCGTGTCCAGAAATGTGGAGCAGCTTAACTAATGCTTAAACAGTCCTTGATCTGAGCGTTTAAACTTTATGAATTATTCAACAGTATTCATGGCATATATTTTTATACGCATTTTTGTTTTCGATTAAAATTATCATACCAACTTGGTTGGAAAAAATCCATTCAACTACGTAATTAAATGCTGACTTTATAAAAACTTTAAGTAAAAAGTTTTTTTATCTTGATGAGATTACGCACATGACAAAATTTCAGGAGTAACTACGACTGTGGTGCTTTTGCGATCGCCTTCTCATTCTTGATGATGAACCTGAAGCATAGATGTAGGATAGTTTGTTTGGAGTAGTACCGCCAGTTTCTAGTCAAATAATTAGCTAAACAAAATCAAACCGCGTCCACGTTGAAAACTGTAGTTCTGTATGAACAGAAAAACCCTCATCCCTCAGCCCCTTCTCCCAATATTGCCAGAAGCGGAGCCGGAAAGAAGTCCCTCTCCCTACTTGGGAGAGGGATTTAGGATGAGGGCAAAAACTACGGTTCTCAACATAGATGAGGTTTAATTATATAATTTTTGCAAAATTATCGAAGGATTTTTTCTACAGATGCGACAAAATTTCAATCAAATTTAACTCATGTGAATATGAGGGTAATTTCAAGATGGTAATACCACGTTCTTTCCATTCTTCAATTTTATCAAGAATGAATAATATCACTGAGATAGAGGATTGAGCAACAACAATCACAGTTGGTTTATCTAATTTTAGGAAATATTGCATCAATGCAAGCAATAATTACATCGGAATTAATATAATACTTTTACATCCACAGCAATTCTATCCGGCGAGATTCTATGAGCAATTTTGGCAGACTCTCTCCGGAAATCTTCAGTCATTCAAGCAGAATTGCTGTTTCTGGATGGCATTTACATCTTCCACCACCGAGACAAAGAAATTCCTGAAGCCCATGTCTACAAATCCATTTCATCCGCAGCCCTGAGAACTATGATTACTACTAATCGACTTATTCCTCATGCGATCGCGGTGTATCTGGCAGGTGATTAATAAATTTTCACCATCACAAAGTTAAACTAAAAGATGAATGTCAACTCATCCAACTATCATGCAGCTATTAAAAACAACCGATCAAGATTTTTCTACTCAATTCAATGCACTTGTAAACGATCGCACAGAAGCAACGGTTGATGTCAGTGGTACAGTTAAAGATATTATTGCTGATGTGAAAGCTCGTGGTGATGCAGCAGTCAAAGAATATACAACTCGTTTTGATCACTACAGTCCTGATTCTTTTCGTCTGAGTGAAAGTTTCATTGCTAAACAAGCTGCCCAGTGTCCCCAAGAAGTACAACAGGCGTTAGAATTGGCGGCAAAGCGAATTACTGCTTTTCATCGTCAACAACTACCCCAAGATATCGCCTATACGGATGAAGTTGGAGTAAACCTCGGCTTAAATTGGGTAGCTTTAGAAACTGTAAGTATCTACGTACCCGGCGGACGAGCCAGCTATCCAAGTTCATTATTAATGAATGCTTTACCCGCGAAAATTGCCGGAGTAGAGCGAATAGCGATGACCGTACCCATGCCTGGTGGAGAAATCAACCCCGCCGTCTTGGCAGCTGCTCAGGTAGCAGGTGTTACCGAAATATATAGTATTGGTGGAGCGCAAGCAGTAGCCGCCCTCGCCTATGGTACAGAAACTTTAATTCCTGTGAATAAAATTGTTGGGCCTGGTAATGCTTATGTGGCGGAAGCCAAGCGCCAGGTATTTGGAAAAGTAGGGATTGATAGCATCGCCGGTCCTTCGGAAATTTTGGTAGTGGCAGATAATAAAAATAATCCAGAGTGGATTGCTTGGGATTTGCTGTCACAAGCAGAACATGACCCCAGCGCCCAATCTATTTTAATCACTGATTCGGAAAGTTTTGCCAAAGATGCGATCGCAGCTGTTGAGCAGATTCTCCAAACCTTACCTACGCAAACAGTAGCGACTCAAAGTTGGGAAAAACATGGTGCTGTAATCATTGTCAATGACCTAACAGAAAGTATTCCTCTTTTAAATCAATTAGCACCAGAACACGTGGAATTATGCGTAGACGAAGCGCAACTTTTGGCTAAACAGATTCGGTGTGCGGGAAGCATATTTTTAGGACAATATACTCCAGAAGCGATCGGCGATTATGTTGGCGGCCCTAACCATATTTTACCAACCTCGCGTTCAGCCCGCTTTGCTTCCGGTCTGAGTGTCTATGATTTTATGAAACGAATTACCTATTTGCAATGCGACAAACAAGCATTACAAGCCATAGGAAAAGCAGCAATTACCCTTGCTTACGCCGAAGGTTTACCAGCCCATGCGGGTAGTGTAGCGATGAGATTAACGTGAAATAAAATAGGGAACAGGTGAGACCAGCCCCATCTTGGCGGTCTCCGTCACGTAGACGCAAAGCGGCTTCCCATCAAGGTAGGGGGACTGGCAAATCCGAAGGGGAACAGGGAAAGAATACAAAATACAAACCATGTCTACCGCCCATACTCCACATCAGATTATGAGCATCTATCAGCTGTTCTGTTGTCTATATCACATTACCTTTTAAGCGTATCCAATAAAAATAGGCGATGTCTACAACGAACTACGCCTACGCAATGTGTTTCAAATTCCTGGAGTCCGCGTAGGCAGACGAAAGTTTGTGTAGCCACGATTTATAATCGCCGGGTATATTTACAAAGGTGAGATGCACCCGTTCCTGTACCTATGCCAAGATCAACAATTTTCTATCCAGGTAAACCAATACTGTATTCAGACAGTCTATCAAATAATCAACTGGGAAAGCCAAGACGGTATTTTGATCCCAAATTTAGCAGTTACATACACCAAAGTCAACTTCCATAAGTAAGTTTGTTGCAAAAGTTTTTAGGTAGTATGAATGCGTTTGCCCTATGCCTTCTTTGACTATCAAAGAAAGCAAATATGGAGACATAACAGCTTACGAATCTTGTCCCTCAACAATTTCTTTTTGGATAAAACTAATTTGTGCAGCTAATTCTTGCCGACTAGAAGCCTTGAGTAGATATCGGAAAACAAACCAAGTTAAGTAACCAATTCCAGTCAACTCAAAAGCTCGGTTTACCTGCGGAATTTCATCTACTACATTTAATACAGCTACAACTATCTTAACTGCAATAGTTGCTGCAATAATTGTAGCAAAACAAATAATCGGCAGTTGGTATTCGGTAGAAAATCTCCCTAAGTAATTAGGAAATTGCTCCAATAAGGCAGAAAATTTACCACCAACTTGCTGCCATTCAGTTAATGGTTGATTAGCAGGTAATAGCAATGATTGAGTTTCAACCTTTGAACTTTCAAGTGCTGCAATAGGTTCGGTTGATGTAATATCAAAAGATTTTGATTGTTGTACTTCACTCTCCCAAGGTACTGGTTGATTAGCATCTAGTAGCAATGGTTGAGCTTCAAATTTTGAACTTTCAAGTGCTGCAATAGGTTCGGTTGATGTAATATCAAAAGATTCCGATTGTTGTACTTCACTCTCCCAAGGTACTGGTTGATTAGCATCTAGTAGCAATGGTTGAGCTTCAACCTTTGAACTTTCAAGTGCTGCAATAGGTTTAGCTAATGTAATATCAAAAGATTTCGATTGTTGTACTTCGCTCTCGATAAATTTCCTATTTTCTTCATGGATAACAGTTGTCGTTTGCTCACCACGGATATCAATTTGAGCCAACTTCATCAAAGGCGAATAGATGGCATTGTACATATCACGTGCCATGTTCACAGCACCTTCAAAG
>NZ_JBALCP010000114.1:0-174298 GCF_036919675.1 Nostoc sp. | reverse complement strand
AACCACCTCTCACCCCTTCATAATGATTATCATTATTTTTTAAATGTCAGCTTATAATTTTTTTTGAGTAATTTATTCCTTGGAAGTCCCTAAATATCAGCAGCTTGGGGCGGTTTCTTGAAGATTAGATAATTTAGAAATAACTAACTTAAACTTTGGTGGACAGTATTTGCTATCGCTTTACTCAGAATTGCACATCCTTATATTCCAACTAGGCAGGCATTTTCTGGCTGTGCGTTGTAAGAACCTCCAAAACAACTCATTGAATTCAAGGCAAAAACACATTCAAGGGATGCCACAAATTTGGAGCGATCACAATATCATTAGAGCAGGAGGCACAAGCTCTAACTTAAAAGTTCTTGGTAACTTTTAACCTGTTTGTACCTTGCTCTTACATCTAGCATTTTGTTTGTTCAGCAACAAGACATGTTTACTAAACTTTAATACCATTAATTTATCGCAATAATTTAGAAATATTGCTTAAAAATTGTCCCACTTGTTATATATTGGCGTTAATGCCAGCATTATCAAGTGGGCTAAAAATTCAGAAGCTGTTATTGAGCAGAACCGCGTGTAGTAGGATCATCTGCGGTAGAAGAACCGCTATTAGATTTACTGTTTGACTGGTCTACTCCTTGAGGTGGAGTGGTTTTAGAGGTGTCACTTTTCGTACCTGGAGCGACAGTATTAGTAGAAGTATCGCCCTTGTTCTGCGAAGTCGGAGTATTACTCGTTGGACTCGTCGGGCTTTGTGTGGCTTTGGGGGTTGGCTGGGTTGCAGAAGGTGCTTTTTGTGCCGCAGGCTGCTGGGGTGGAATAGTAATGTTAATATCCGGTTGGCGAGGTGGTGCAGATGGAGGTATAACCTGCTGTGGAACAGGAACAGGAACAGGAACAGCAACAGGTACAGGTACTTCCCTAGTTCTTTCAATTATCGTCGTTCGTGGTTGAGGAGATGCACTGGGGGTTGGACTACTCTTACTCGGTACAGGAACCACGACCGGCACAGTATTGTTAACCGCTGCGTTATTCTGCTGGTTGAAGTACCAGACCCCACCTATAACCAAACTAAGCAAGGAAGTAATAATAACACCCAATAGCAAACCGCCACTAGCATTGTTATTGTCACGCTCGGCTAAATCAGCTTGCTGATTGCTACGCTCAGTATTTCGACCTTCTACGTAACCATTACTATAAGAGTTGGGATTATCTGTGCTGTTTTTGACTGTTTCAGTTGTTCGCGTCAAGTCAGTGTGAGTATTACCATTAATATCAGTGTAAGATTCTTGCTTAACTTCACTGTTTTTCCTTTCGTGTTCATTGGGAATAGACATAGCTGTTGATTTAACTCCTCAGATACGATATTGACAAATTAAAGCTTTGTAAGAACAAGAGGTTTTTATGAGTTGAAAAATGTATGTTGCTGATAAAATTGAGTTTTATTTGCTACCCAATCGCTGGTACTTCTCAGTATAACCTCTGTGATTAGCAAGTGGCTCTATCTCTAGGGAGTTAATACTCAATCAAAAGAAAGAGTACCTCCAAAGATAGATGTTATAAAACTGTCAGGTGATGCATTGATAAAAAATCTAGTAATTTACTGAAATCATCTAAATTTTTAATTTGTCCTTAGATATCGCATCGCCAAAGCTTGATTGTCATATCTCGACTACCACTAGCTAGGGTTTTGCCATCGGGACTGAAAGCGACAGAGTTAACCCAATCCGAATGGTTATCCAAAGTGTAAAGATTTTGTCCAGTGCTAACATTCCATAGCTTCACAGTATGATCTGCACTACCACTAGCAAGATGCTGACCATCGGGGCTAAAAGCTACAGACCAAACATAACTATGATGTCCCGCAAGTGTGTTACTTAGCTTACCTGTACTGATGTTCCATAACTTGATAGTCTGGTCATAACTACCACTAGCTAAAATTTGCCCATCAGGGCTAATGGCAACACAAGTTACCCAACCTGAATGCCCGTTGAGAGTTTGCAGCAGTTTTCTACTCTTCAAATTCCACAGCTTAATGGTATTGTCTGCACTACCACTAACTAAAATCTGCCGCTTTGGGCAAATAGCAAGGGAGTAGACCAAGTAGGAATGACTTTTGAGGACGTGCGACAATTGTCCCATGCCTATATGGGAAATCTTGATCGTGGTGTCTCTACCGCCACTGAGGACAGTTTGACCATCCGGACTAATGATTACAGAAAAAACTGGGGTTGAATGTACTTTGAGGGTGCTGAGTAATTTACCTGTAGATACTTGCCAAATCATCATGCTGCTGTCATCACTTCCACTAACCAGAGTCTGGCTATCTGGGCTGTAGGCGAGGCATCTTACCCATTTTGTATGACCAGTGAGAGTATGTAGCAATTTCCCTGTGTCGAGATGCCAAATTTTGATAGTCTTATCAGTACTTCCACTAGCCAGAGTTTGCCCATCTGGACTAATTACAGTAGTAAAAACCCAGTTTAGATGACTCAGGGTGTGTACACATTTCCACGGTGAAGGTTGAGGTTGTGGTTCAGGTGGTGGTGGTGGTGGCGTTGGTGACTTTGGTGGCTTTGGTATTGATGATGAAGGTTTAGGCGATGCTTTTTTCTGTTTCAGTTCCAGTTCTGCGGCATTTTTAAAATCAGACCAAGCTCTATTTTCATATCCCAGTTTTGAGCAAGCAAGCCCTCGGTATTTGTAAGCTTCAAAGTAATTAGGGTTGAGACGAATCGCTTGGCTAAAATCTTCAATTGCTTCAGTATATTTCCCTCTTTGAGCTTTCTCCATGGCCCGTTTATAGAAACTTTCAGCATTGAATGTAGTGGAATCAATTGTGGTGGAAGTAGAAGCTGATTGATTTGTCTCACTTGGTTGATAAGACTTTAACCTTCCATAAGCTTGATTGATTTCTTTGATTTTTTCTTCCGCTTCTAGCTTTTGCTGCGGTTCGAGAAAACAATCTGGATGCCAAGTCTTAGCCATCTGGCGGTAAGCTTGCTTGACTTCCTCAACAGATGCACCTGGTTTTAACCCCAGAATATTGTAAACACGATTTATATCAAAGCGATCGCTCATACTAAGAAATCAGCAGCAAATCAAACTCTACTTAGTATTCCCAAGCATAAGTATTATCTAACTCAAGCTATGGTGTCGCCGTCTGAACCAACACGCAGTAGGGGCACAGCATTGCTGTGCCTCTAAGAATGATATGTATTCCGCTTCTTATCTCGAACGCCGATTTAGCCGCAGTAAACTTTTTATCCCCTGACAAAATCTTTTTACCAGAGTTCTAGGCTTTGATACCGGTCTTGGTGAGCGTGATGTACGTGCAGCGCCCGGATTTATTAACTCTTGTTCTATTTGTGCAGCTTTATTTAAATCTGAAGCAGCTCTATATTCGTATCCTAGTTGAGAGCAAACTAGCCCACGATATTTATATGCGTCAATATAGTGAGGATTGAGACGAATCGCGTGGGTAAAATCTGCGATCGCATCTTCATATCTTCCTTCTGTAGCATTCTCTACTCCCCAACTATAAAAAGTTTCTGCATCCCAACGATTCACAGATATTTTTGTGGGATTTGTAGGCGAAGATGAAGATGGGTTTTCAGGAGTAGGAGGCTCGGATGGACTTTCAGATTTGAGCTTGTTGTAAGCTGCGTTGATTGATTTGATTTTTTCCTCAGCTTCCTGTTTTTGCTTTTGATCAAGAAAGCGATCGGGATGCCAAATTTTTACCAGTTGACGGTAAGCTCGCTTCACTTGTGCTTGTGATGCACCAGTTTTCAGCCCAAGAATTTCATAAGCATGATTGAGATCGAAGTCATCGCGCATACTGAAAAAATCGGCAACTATATAAATCTATGTTAACTATTCCTCTAAATCTCCTTCAATCAACCCAAACACCCCATTCTGGCTATCACTGGGATGGCAGTAGTCGCCGCTTCTTTGAAGGCTGGTATTACCGCATCACGTTACCGGAAATTGGGCAAACATTCGCCTTTATGTACTCCATCGAAGACCCCATCGGCGGTAAACCCCACAGTGGTGGTGCAGCCCAAATCCTCGGCCCGGATGATGAGTATTTATGCCGGACTTTTCCTGATGTGAACAAATTTTGGGGTAGTCGAGATGTCCTGGGTTTAGGTCATTGGGGTAAAACGGATTTGCAAGTTTCTCCTCTGTACCTTCTACCAGCAGAGTTTGAGCATCATGTTCAAGAGGGCTATCAAGCTACAGCTACCTTGAATCAGGGAATTATTCGCGATCGCGCCACCAATAATTATTGCCGTTGGGAATATGAAATTCAACCAGTATATGGTTGGGGTAATAAAAATAGCATTCAGCAATCAACCGCAGGCTGGCTCTCATTCTCTCAGATTTTTGAACCCGGATGGCAAATTTTAATGGCTCACGGTTTAGCCAGTGGGAACATTGACTGGAATGGCAAAATCTACGAATTCACCAACGCCCCAGCCTACGGTGAGAAAAATTGGGGTGGTGCTTTTCCCCAAAAATGGTTTTGGATAAATTGTAATTGTTTTGAGGGCGAACCCGACTTAGCATTAACTGCTGGCGGTGGACGGCGGGGTGTACTGTGGTGGATGGAATCTGTAGCGATGATTGGGTTGCACTATCAAGGCAAGTTTTATGAATTTGTTCCCTGGAATTCACAAGTAGACTGGCAAATTCAGCCTTGGGGTAGATGGCAAATGAAAGCTACCAACTCTAACTATGAAATTGAATTAACAGGAACTACGGATCTACCTGGTACACCTCTGCGTGCGCCTACAGAGGAAGGTTTAAGATACTGTTGCCGAGACACCATGCAAGGAAAGCTAAATTTAGAGTTACGAGAATTAAATGGCAGAAAATCTCAAATAATCCTGAAAGCAGAAAGTTTTCTTTGTGGTTTAGAAGTAGGGGGCGGCTCTTGGGATAATTATTGGCAGTCTCGCTAAAATTACTGCTATGATTATATATGCTTCATATTTGGGGTTGTAGCTCAGTTGGATAGAGCGGACGCCTCCTAAGCGTCAGGTCGTGCGTTCGAGCCGCACCAGTCCCGTAAGCAAAAAAATCCCTAAGACCTTGACTAATAGCAGGTCATAGGGATTTTATTTTTACCAGTCCTAAATTGGCAGCAGCTTTTAGTGACAAGACTGATGAAGTAGCATTAACTAAGCCGTCTGCTCAGAGTGTTGCCTGAATCTAAGCAATGTCAGAAAGTCCTCCAGAAATTCCAATAATAGAAAATGTGAAGCCGCCAGAGGTTAAACTGACGGCTTTAACATTATCTGAGACAGAAATGCTAATCAGCGACTCATTGCAAAAATCTGTTCAGCCGTTAAGGGAATGTTCGGAAACAATCTAAAATCAATTCGATCCTGCCCTCGAAACACCTTTGGGGGTAAATACTCTCCATCTTCAAGTTGGTAGATTGTAATGGTTGGCTGCTTGGGAGAGCCAATGAACCGAATACCACCAAAAGCAGCATAGTCCACAATTATGTACTCGAAAACCCCCAAGTCTTCATATTCAGCAAGTTTTGTCAGATAGTCGTCCTTCCAGTTGTTGCTAACGACCTCAATGATTCCGGGTGGTGGAATATATGCAGCAGCAGAACTAGAGCTAGTTTTCATCCTCTGCCATTCTTCTCTAGCAAATATGACAATATCTGCTTTCCGGCTTTTTTCCTTTTCTAGTGGTGATGTTTTGAGCCGAACCTGCTTGGACTGGCGCGATACGTAAGGCAGGTCATTTTCTTGGCAGTGATTTTCTAGGTAGGTACACAGTCGCTCGATCAAATCCTCATGATTTGCATTTGGTTCTGATAATGGCACAGGAATCCCATCCAATAGCTCAAACTCTCTGCCTGAACCATCGTCCCAGGCAAGAAACTCTTCAAAAGTCAGTGGTTGTGTGACGGTTGCATACATCGCCCTCGCTCCCTTGCTGACGGGTACTTCACTCAATGCTACCAAGATGTACAGCTTTGTCTATGAGTCCTGGTTAATTTTTTTGCCGTAGTTTTGAAACAACAGCTTGAGGTTGGGTAACAAAAGGCGATCGCAATTTGTGAGTGTAGTTTTGGTCTAATAAATAACATCGGATTTGTTTTATATAAATATCTAAAGACTGCTAAAAATTTTACCCTAGTATCACATAATAGTACAATAATACTATTGAATATAATACTTATTTTGACAATCACACTTCTAATATGAACCAATATAATTACTCTTGGGAAAACATAGCCTCTTTAGCAGGTCACACTAGCTGGGTTTATGGTGCCCCAATTGCTCCAGATGGTAATACTCTTGCTAGTGTTAGCTTCAATAAAATTCTCGTGTGGAATTTGATAGCAAAAAAACTGACTAATATCCTTGAAGGGCACTCGGAAGTGATTTCGTCTCTCAGTATTAGTCCAGATGGAAAGATAATTGCCAGTGGAAGTTTAGATAAAACGGTCAAAATTTGGGATTTGAGAACAGCAAATTTAATTTACACTTTAGCAGTGCGTAAAGACCCTATCCATTCTGTTGCTTTCAGTTCGGATGGTAAAATTCTTGCTAGTGGAGGAGAAAGTAAGTACAAGACCGAACAGGGTAAATCAACAACAATATATCTATGGAATACCTTAACTGGAGAGTTACTGCGTGCACTTGCAGGACATTCTTTAAGGATTAATAAGCTCGTTTTCAGTCCAGATGGGCATATTCTTGCTAGTGTTTGTAACCAAGGCATTGTAAAAATTTGGAATCCACATACAGGAGAGTTACTAAATACATTAAACATAATTGCTTTCGATATAGCAATTACTCCCGATAACAAATATTTAGTAAGTAGTGGAGAAGGTGGGATAAAAATTTGGAATTTTAACAATGGTGAATTGGGAAATATATTATCTGAAACCTCTGAGATTATACGTTGTTTTGCAATTCATCCCAGAAAACAAATTTTAGCTGCTGGTTGTCATACAAATATAGAAATATGGAATTTAACAAATAGGCAACTTCTTAACGTTTTAAATTCTCATCACTCAATAAGCGTTTCTTTTAGTCCTAATGGAAAGCTACTTTCTTCAGGTGATGCAACTTGTTTTGAAGGAGGAGATGGAGTCAAAGTTTGGAAAGCTCCTACTAATTTAGAGAAAATACCTGACTTTGATATTTTTCTGCCTGACACTAATATTTTAAAACTTGTTGATATACAGGAAAAAAATAAAGATGATGATTGTTTTAAAGCAGATAACATTAAAGATGCAAGAGAAAAATTTCTTGCTTCTATTGTTAGAAGGCAAGGTCAGTCTGGATTTCGTAAAACACTATTGCAAGCCTATAACGCAAAATGTTGTATAACAGATTGTGACGTGGAAGCTGTTCTGGATGCAGCTCATATAATTCCATACCAAGGAACTGACACGAACCATGTTGCCAATGGATTACTACTCAGAGCAGATATTCATAATTTGTTTGATCTTTATATGATTTCTATTAATCCAAAAATTGGAAAGGTGGAAGTTTCTTCAAGTCTTAAAGATACACAATACTGGTATTTAAATGGTAAAAATTTGTCTATACCGCTAGATTTAGCATTTCAACCCAGCAATGATGCTCTTAACTATCACTATAGCAAATTTATAGGCAAAGCTAAAGGTTTTCAATAGCAATCTTGTAAAGATATAGCTGCTATTTCAGTGAAAATTACTGCTGGAGTTTTTTCTACAGCCTGAAATTATTTGGTAATGACAATTACTTCAACACAATATCTTTTTTCCAGCAATATGGGTTCCGTTAGTCGAAGCACCCCTTGTTCATAAATTACTTGAACAGTGATTGTCATTGCCTGTTTCCTCTTAATCGCTTTTATAGGATACAAGAGCTTACTTAATGTGATACTTTTACCGTGCTGAAACGATGTCTATGACGAGCTACGCTTACGCACAAACCCCTCTCTTCCTCTTTAACATCTGCACTATTCTGCAAATAATCCCTCACGCAATTACAAGCTTGCGCCAACAATTTCTCTGGATTGGAATCAAAGTCTAAATTCCAGAGAATAGACCTCTTGCATAAATCAAAAATAAGAACCCCACCCCGGCAAAGCGTAGCTTTGTCTCCTCTCCCGAAGAGCGGGGAGGGGTTGGGGGTGGGGTATTAGGGACTTTTGCAAGAGGTCTAATGACTTTACCAAAGAAGTCTGAGGAAGCTAAAACTTGTTCATCCGGGTTAAAATTCAGGCTTTTAACCCAATACAGTTCAGTTAAGGCTTAACTCTTTATCAAAGTCAATTTTTTAACGAACCGCCAAGGGCGCAAAGAACGCAAAGGAAGAGAAGAAAGAAATGCTTAACTGAACTATATTAGCTTTTAACCGCAGCATCAAGACCTGCAAGTGTTTGCAGCACTTTTCCCTTACACTTCCAAAGCTTGACGTTCATTTTAAATTAAGGATCTGAATGGGAATAAAATCTCCATCACCTACCAGAACACAAAGCCCGATCGCTTTTCATTACTTTCTGGTTAGTCTGCAAATAATCATGCAGCAAATTGCAACCCCGCGTGAGTAAATTTTCGAGTTTAATATCTGCCAAATTCTGGAAAATTACTGTGCCATTACCACTACCGGCAGCCAGAGTCTTGCCATCAGGACTGAAACTGACGCTGGTTAACTCTTGCTTATCACCTTTCAAAGCAATCAACAACGTCCCTTCGTGGTTCCAAATTCTCACTTTGTCATCACTGCTAGCTGCCAAAGTCTTGCCATCGGGGCTAAAACTCACACTAATGAAACTATCGCCATCCCCCGTGAGATTATTTAGCAGGTTCCCGTCCCGGCTCCAAAGTTTCACCGTGCTATCAATACTAACTGAAGCGATCGCCTGACTATCAGGCGACCAAGCAACCCCATTTACCCGGCGGCTATGACCAGTTAAGGTGTATAGTAATTTACCATCTATCCTCCAAATTTTCACTGTTTTATCATCACTGGCTGAGGCTAATAACTTGCCATCGGGACTAAAACTTACCCAATTTACCGCATCTTGATGTCCCTGCAAGGTGTTGAGCAGTTTACCGTTGCGACTCCAAAGCTTTACTGTTTTATCTTTACTAGCCGAGGCAATCACCTGACCATTAGGTGACCAAGCTACACTCAAGATGGTATTATTATGACCCTGTAAAGTGTTGAGCAGTTTACCGTCGCGGCTCCAAAGCTTCACTGTTTTATCTTTACTAGCCGAAGCGATCGCCTGGCCATCGGGGCTGAAACTGACTCCCCAAACTTCACCCTTATGCCCCGTGAATATACGGAGTAGTTTCCCGTCTCGACTGAAAAGTTTTATAGTTTTGTCTCGACTCGCTGCTGCTAAGGTGCGACCATCAGGGCTAAAACTGATGCTAGTTACCCAGTCATCATTATCGGCTTTGGGCTTTCGCAGTAACACATCGTCCCAATGCCAGAGTTTAATAGTTTTGTCCCGACTTGCAGAAGCTAGGGTGCGACCGTCTGGGCTGAAACTGACACTGTTAACCCAATTATTATGTCCCTTCAAGGTTCCCAGCAGCACACCTTCAGAACTCCAAAGTTTGATTGTCTCGTCGGTACTTGCGGAAGCAATCGTGTTACCATCGCGGCTAAAACTGACGCTGGTAACTCCAGCACTATGCCCTGATAAGGTTCTCAGTAGTTTACCCTCCAGATTCCACAGTTTGATTGTCTGGTCTAAACTAGCAGAAGCGATCGCTTTCCCATCGGGTGACCAAGCTACACTTTTGACTGCATCATCATGTCCCTGCAAGGTTTTAAGCAGCTTACCAGCGCGACTCCACAATTTTACCGTCTTGTCAGCACTCGCGGAAGCAATGATCTGTCCATCAGGTGACCAAGCGATACTCAAGACTGCACCATCATGTCCCTGCAAGGTTTTAAGCAGCTTGTTATCCCGACTCCACAGTTTCACTGTCTTGTCGCTACTCGCCGAGGCAATAATCTGACCATCTGGGCTAAAACTGACACTATTCACCACACCCTGATGCCCGAATAAGGTAGCAAGCAGTTGACCCTCTCGACTCCACAGTTTCACCGTCTTGTCTTGACTGGCGGAAGCTACGATTTGACCATCGGGGCTGAAACTCACACTATTAACTACATCTTCATGCCCCGATAAGGTTTTGACTAAGCTACCATCAGGACGCCAGAGTTTAATTGTAGTATCGGCACTAGCTGAGGCAATTAAAGAGCGATCGGGGCTAAATGTAGCACTATTTACCCCAGATATATGCCCCTCCAAGCGGTTATATTCTCTTAATCCAGAAACTGCTTGATAAAGCGCCGTCTGTACTTCCTCTCTTGTATAGGAATCTACCCAGACTGTTTGTTGTAATTTTATCCCCGCCTTTAAACCTTCCTTTAAGGCATCAATACCTTTTTGGGAGGCAAAGAGGGCATCACTTGATGCACTAAGGGTTTTAATTTCGCTATCTATTGCTGTCACAATAGAAACACTTAATCCCAATATGGCAAGAACACAAGCAGTCAGTGCAATTTTCAACGAACGATTTAATTGAGCTTCACTGAGCCTTTGTTTCTTTTGACTTTCTGCTAGTTGAGATGTTAATTCTTTTTCTTTAAGTTCAGTTCGCAACTGCTCAATTTCTAACTGACTCAATTCTTCCCGCTTGTGTAACTCCCGCAATTCTGTTAATAAGTCTAAACCCTGTTGGGGATGAGTATCTACTAATTTGGTTCGCTGCTTATTTTGGCTAAGTTCACTTTTAAGTCGCTCAATCTCAGCTTGACTCTGTTCTACTTTATAGCGCAACTGGTTAAGTTGTACCTGTAAGCTCGATTCCTGTTGTTGTAGGTAGCGAATCAAGTCTACTAAATAATCGTGAATCAGTTGATAACGTTCTGGTACATCAGGGAATAGTACCACTAACCCGGAGCTAACTAAAATTTCTAATACTAACTCTAATTTGCCAGCATCTTCTACTTCTGCTAGCTGCGCCGCTAACTCAGCACGAGTTTTAAAAGGTCGGTTGTTACTTTCATCTGTTAATAAGTATAAGACGAGTAAGGCGGCTCGTTCATTTTCTGGGCCGCAGTCTTTAATTAGTTCCTTAATATATCGCTCAATAAGTTTGTTGGGTCTATATGGCTGATATTCTTCTAATGTAGTAATCCGCTCATCTTGGATTTGCGCTCCCACAACTTGCAATTCAATGGGGCGAACTTCACCAAATTCTGTTGATAAATCTTCGATTAAGGCATCAATTAAAGCCGGCTCTAAATTAAACTGCGATCGCTCTGTCAATTTTTGGATAATCGCTTTTGCATATTCTGGTGAAAAATTGTTTAACTGGTAGCGAATATGCTTGTCGAGAATATTGTTGTTAATCGCTTCTAGTGCCGAAAGATGTTTAAAGTCTAATAACCGATGTAAATAATCTTCTCGTAAGGAAAGGATAACTTTCACAAAGGGTATATTCAGGCAGTCACTAATAAATTTATCAAATTCTTGCTTTTGATTGCGATCGCTATAACCAAAGAAAAATTCTTCAAACTGGTCAAAAATTAAAACTGTGATCAGATGGTTATCAGCATTTTCTTGGAGTTGTTGTAAAATTCTTACGATGGTGATCGGTGGGCCAGAGTAGGGCAAAGCTTGCGGTTCAATGGCTACTTCTAGCTTAATATCAGCGTAGATGGCAAGGGATGCATCACTAGACATCGCCTCACTTAAAGATTTTCCTAGTTCCCGCGCCCAATCGGTGTAAACTTGCAGTACCACAGGCACGGCTATTTGATCGCCAATAGCTCGATTTTGCAGTGCTGGTACTAAGCCCGCAGTTACAATAGAACTCTTACCCACCCCTGATTGACCGTGAATCACCGTCAATTTTTTATCGGCGCGGCTAATTCTCCCAATTAAGTTATTAATATCACGCTCCCGACCAGAAGCAGCAATTTCTAAAGCAACGCTGCTACTTCCAGAAGATGACATCAATGCTGGATTTGTCGCCTGTCTTTGCGGTTGCAAGCGCCCTGCACCGATAAAAGCTCGAAAACCGTACTGCTGCTCAATAGAACGCCGTTTTTGTCGAATGTAATAGGCTTCCAGATAGCGACCTTCTTCAAAGTAAAGCGATCGCAGTCTCCGCAATAGACGAATATAACGATGGGCATCGTATTGATGGGCACTGCTTTCTAAGGCTGCTGGCAGTTCTTTTGTCGCCTTATCCAGGTATTCACGAGCTACTTCTAGCTCACCTAAATTTCGCTGTGCTTTCGCTAAAACTAAATAGTAAATTTGCCCTAATAATAATGGAAATAAGCAGTTATAAGGGTCATTGTGCTTTTGCGCCTCAGCTATTTTCAGTAGTGATACGTGTGCTAATATACTCGCCTGTACCCAGCGCGACTGCTGCACAGCCACTTGCGCCAGAAAACCGTAGTCACAAGCTAATTGGATTTGACTACCATAAGTTTGATGCAACTCCAGAGACTTTTGAGCAACCGTCTGCAATTCTTCCCACTCTTGCAGATATTGCAAAACCTCTGCAAGTTTACCAATAAATCCAGCAACTATGTCTGAACGCCCAGCCACCTGCAAGATATTCAAGCACTGCTGAAAATAAGATTTAGCTGTGTACCAATGGCGGCGGTTTTCTATTTGATTTTGCTCTGCGAAACGGCTATAACACAGCCCAATATAAAACAGCAAGACTCCCTGTCGCAGAAGTAGGGGAGATGGGGGAGATGGAGGATATGGCGAAGAAAATACTTCTTCATCCCCCCTTGCTCCCCCTGTTCCCTCATCCCCTCTCTCCACTAACTTTTGCCAAACTTGCAAGCTTTGCTGAAAATGGTTTAAAGCTGTATTGATGCGATCGCTAATATAATTATCTAAACCAAAAACAAATTCTAAACTAGCGTGTAATTCTGGCTCTAAGGTAATACCCCGATTGTGCAACTCTCTAATGGCAAACTGGAGTTCATAGCTATGTTCCCAGACTTGCTCCACAGTGGAATAATGCTTTGCAACTTCAGGAGGTTGATGTTGTGCAGCATTCTGATTTTTCACAGGATCTGGAAAACCTCTCTCCTGCTTTTTGAGAGGCTTTGAATTCTCCTCCAATCCTCCAAGGTTTGGCGTTAGCTTTTCCACATCACCTGAATTGTTAGGTGCCGCATTTGGTAACACCGTGGCAAACAAAGAGTCAGTTTCCTGTTGCAAAAATTGCAGCAATGACTGAGTTCTCATTCCAAACTGAATTGGTGTAGCCGCCCAACTAGCGAAATCTGGTGCTAAACGCACCACCTTTTGCAAAACTTCCTCATTCACCCACAAAATCATTGGAAATGGGTGGCGTTTGCGAAATTCATCACGAATATGATTGATCGACCTAAGTAGATCATCGAGTCCATCTACTGACTCTAAACCCAATATCATCAATGCCGATGGCGGATTATTTTCGGTTAGCAGTTGTAAATGAATACTTGTGTAAAGGCTTCTAGCATTATGCGGCAGAACTACCTTTTGAATTTGGTGTCCTCCTGAAGAGAGTTCTTCGAGTCGTTGCAGCATTTGCTCTTGCAAAACTCGATAGTTGCAGCCCACCAAAACCAGGGAGAATTGACCCTTAGAAAGGTCAATTGCTCTTTTCAAACTCCGTAAGGCCCGCTCGTTAGCTGCTCTTATATCTGCTTGTGGGTGTCGTTCAACCATGATTTAAATTTTTCCGTCTCTGCTAAAACTGGGTTGACGGCAAACCAAGCTCCCTGATGATCACGGTATTCAAATACAAATAAACTTCGCAAGAGGATGTGGTATTCTATATCACCTCTAACTCTCTGCTGTTGCACTACCTGAAAGATTAGTTCCCACTCATGGGGGTCGATGGCATTGGCTCGGTAATCGCGCTGTCTTTGAATCACCAATTCGACACACTCCCGATCAAAGGGTGGATCTTGTTCTCGCAGACAGTCAAACAATAACCCTAGCAAGTCGCGCACATGACCACCACTAATCAGGCACAACCGATCTAAGGTTTCCAGATTATCAAACACCTCTGTAATTAAGCTTAACCGATCGCTAGCCAAAATGTCTGGAAAAGCTCTAGCTAGAACCATTTGCCGCAACATCGTTAGCCCTTGAAGGAAAATCTCCCCAGAGCGCAGACGTACAGGGATCATCGGTAACACTTTTGGTGCGACTCCACCCCCCAAACGATGCTGAAGTTCGGCGCTATCGTTAGAGAAAGTCAGTGCTAAGGGAATAGTGTAGACTACATGACAATTCAGTTTGCGTAACTGTTCACCGCGCTGAATAAATAAGTATTCTGGTAGCGATCGCCCCGATGGTAAAGGTCGAATTGCGACTCGATCTAGGTTATCAACAATAACCACCAGTCCTTTTTTACCCCTGGCTTTCAGTTCCTTGTTAGCACGTTCTAGTAATTCTTGATTAATTGACTGTAAAATATTTGCTGTTCTTGGTTCGAGATAATCCCTTAACCGCCGCCGCAATTGGGGACTTTCTTTAGTTTTAGCTGTAATTTTGGCAATTCCCACAGACAACTCTGCTTCTACCCCAACGTCAATTGGCGTCTGCAAGAAATCGACAAGTTCACCAAACAACTTGGTAAAGTAGGTAGGTTTGAGCCTAATTTTCATTGCTTCTAGGCTTTCACTCACTTGGCCGGCGATCGCCAAGAGAATATCAGTCACATCCACATCTGCCATTTCTAAGACATGGGTAGACTCAAAGTAAACTACATGAAATTGCTGCACTTCTAATTCAGCTTTGAGCCGCAACAACTCCGTTGATTTTCCACAGCCGAGATGTCCTGTAAATAGCTGACAAGTTGGTACATCCGGCGATATTCGAGCGATCGTCCGCTGCAAAGCCTCAATGATTTTACCACCCCGCACCGCAGCAAAATCGATATAGTACCTGCGATCGCTGGCATTTCCTATGATTAGAGGTCTGCTCGGATTGCAAGCCTGATAAAATCTTTCCAAATCTAGGAGCATAACTAATCGAGTTCACTCAGGAATGGGGATGACAAAATCTGCTGAATAATAAATATATTGGTTGTAGGGAATTTATCCCTTAATTTAAGTACATCTCACTCAAACTACTAACTAAACTAGCAGCATTCCGGTTAATTATTCATATCCAGCAGGAGTCAGGAGTAAAACAGGCTTTCTATATGGCTTTGAGAGCTAGTACACTGTGGCAGAAGTTTGCCTATGTTTAACAACGGGATTTTGCCCGTTGCTTGGTTAATCAGATGGTAGCTAGATTTTTGCCAAGTTGTACCAATTTATCTACTGCATCAATTTGAAATCTGCTGTATATATAGGTTGGATGTAACACATGGCAATGCTGATATTTGATTTTAAGTAAGCAGAAATACTAGTATAAATATAACTAGCGAAAATAACTAATATTTAATAAGGTACTCTTATGAATATTAAAAATATCCAACACAAAAAAACGTACTGTTAAGTACAATTTTGAAGTTTTTTTGAATATAGAGTTCTGTTACAGCAATTTTCAGGTAATTAAACCCTACTGTGGTGGCTCTTTCACTAAATTCTAATCTCGTTCCTAAATCAACATAACGCTGGTGACGAAAATCACGATTTTGTTCATGAAAATCATAATTTTGTTCATGACAGATTCTGCATTTAGGGTGATAACCCCTGAAGTAGTGAGAATCGGTGAACTGAGAAGGAAATAATCTACAACCCCATTGAGTATAAAATTATCTTGTCATGCAGCTTGTCAGGCAAAATATGCTTCAGCACAGATCCGATTTTGGCATCTTGTCCAACAAGATAGCGTGTCTTGGGTTGTTTTGCAGTCAGCGCCTGGACAACAACCTGAGCGACAATATCCGCAGAAATTCCCCCAGATGCGATAATCTGCATTTTCTTGCGGACAATATTCATCGCCTGACCGTAGAGATTTTGTGCCGGTTGTGGTAAATTTTGCAGTGCTATTTCAGATTGACTTAGGGACTTTTCCCAGATTGGGGTAGCGATCGCACCAGGTTCAATAATTGAAACCGAGATTCCCCAAGGACGTAACTCCATCCGCATGACATCAGTGAGGGCAACAAGCGCAAATTTGGAAGCATTGTAAGCTCCCAGGAACGGCGTCGGACTTCTACCAGAAATGGAACCCATATTCACAATTCGACCCCGACTTTGGCGTAAGAGAGGAAGAAATGCTTGTGTTACTGCTAATTGTCCGGTGACATTAACCTGCATCTGGTATTGAAATTCTGCGATCGGTAATAATTCTAAGGGGCCAGGGACAGCAATTCCGGCATTATTCACTAAACCTAAAATTCCCCCACCACCGACTGCATTTGTTACTTTATCAACCGCAGATGCGATCGATTCAGGGTCAGTAACATCTAAAAAAATTGGAATGAGCCTTTGTGACCCTTTCTGTTTAAGTGTTTGAGCATCAATATCTTGACGCACGCCAGCAAAAACAGAGAAGCCCAACAGGTCTAAAAGCAAAGCACACGCCTGACCAATTCCTGTTGATGCTCCTGTAACCATAACTGTCCCTTGATTTTCTACAACCATTAATTTCCTGTTTTGATTATGGGACTGCCGTAATTACGAATTACGAATTAGTATCAATCCTTGCAAGTACCAGCCCGAAGGCAATCTTCGGTTTGGTCATCTCTAGCTGATATTTGCCACGGCAATATGCGTGACTGAGCATTTGTACTGTAAGCAATTAGAGCAGGTGTTATGGGAAACTGGTCTTTGACAATTGGCACGTCACTGCTACAAGTATTGCCTAGCTCAACATTGTATAAATAAACAGGCAATGCCATTAGGGCAATGCAAATTGTCCGGTTCATACCCAACCTCAGCTAAAAATTTCCGATTGCGCTATGTATGTATAGATGCCACCTTGATGAACCGGATTTTTAAAACTGAGTATTATATGTTGATGTTGTGTGAATTTACCCAGCCTACTAGCCGCAGAGACGTGATTTATAAATTATCGGTTCCACCCTTTTTTTAGGTTAGGCATTGCCTACAAGATTTCTTCCTACTAACTTATGCAGATGCAACCCCAAAAAACAGGACAAAAAACCTATAGCACCCAAAAACATATCTTGGTAGCTGCATTCCCCGGATAAAATAATGAAGAGTGCTGAGTTAAAAGACCGTTCACAAAGGACAGGGCATATATCAAGTGCATAAGTACTAATTATAAGTTAGTTCCGAGTTCCAAGTGCTGAGTGAAAAATCTTGCTCATTACTCAGCACTCAGTTACAAATGTTGCCTACTAGCTGACCCATGACGCCTTCACAAGACGTAGATAGTGTAAACGTTCCCAACATCGACCCAGAAGAATATGGCAACTCAGACACTGATCCTCTTGATGAGTTGCCAGGTGAAATCGAAATGTCCCTTTTCGACCACCTAGAAGAGTTGCGACAGCGGATTTTCTATTCGCTGATTGCTGTAGCGGTGGGTATTATTGGCTGTTTCTTTGTCGTTAAGCCGATTGTCCAGCTACTTGAGGTTCCAGCACAAGGAGTAAAATTTCTCCAACTTGCACCTGGAGAATATTTCTTTGTCTCCCTCAAAGTTGCAGCCTACACTGGCTTCGTACTTACTAGTCCTTTCATTCTTTACCAGATTATCCAGTTTGTGCTTCCAGGACTGACTCGCCGCGAACGCCGTTTACTGGGGCCTGTGGTTTTGGGTTCGAGTGTGCTGTTTGCGGCGGGGTTAGTATTTGCCTATTTACTGCTTATCCCAGCAGCTTTGAAATTTTTCATCAGCTACGGAGCAGATGTAGTTGAACAACTTTGGTCAATTGATAAATATTTTGAATTTGTGCTGCTACTGTTATTCAGCACTGGTTTAGCATTTCAAATTCCCATTATCCAATTGTTGCTTGGTAATTTAAATATTGTCTCGTCTAAACGGATGGTTTCTGGTTGGCGTTACGTGATTATGGGAGCTGTGGTTTTAGGAGCCGTCCTTACACCTTCTACTGACCCCCTGACTCAAAGTCTTTTAGCGGGAGCAGTTTTAGCACTTTACTTCGGTGGTGTTGGACTGGTAAAACTTACAGGTAAATAATGCGATCGCATTGCTTCAATTCAAATTCCAAAAAATCTCAACTTAGTTGATGAGTGCAGTTAGTAAGATCCTAACCACTATTTCCAACTCTTCGGTAACACGATACAGGTTGATTCCTTGCTCAATACACTGTGTCTGTCGATACAATCTGCCAAACTTGCCAAACATTACAAGGAAAAGGGTGTGGGGTATAAAAAACTAAAGTTGGAGGGTCTAAAGCCCAGTTAAAAAAAAGATGTATTTCAAGACGCGCAGCGCGAGAAATACAGCATCCTTGCTTCAATCTGACGTTTTTAAACGTGGGTTCCCTACACCCTACACCCTACACCCTATCCCCTATAACCTCTGAACTGTTGTTACTGCTCCTAATATTTCTGTTTGAGTGGAATCAGTCCACCTGTCAAGAGCTATCATCTCAGTTGCCAGTTGTGTAAATCCCCTATTTATATCTGCTTGTTTGGCTTCAATCACAATTAAACTAGTTTGTGTTCTGAGGAAATAATCAAAATTACCTTGAAGTCGGTTATCAACTTTAATAATGTATTCAATTCGTAATTTAGCGTGGGAATAGTGAATTAAATCGGTAACAATTGGCGCAATTAACATTTCCCGGCGTGTAGCTTCGTTCTCCAAATCTACATCCGGTAAAACTTCCTCAATTCGCTGCTTTTGACTTTTGACTTTTGACTTCCCCGTACTCCTACGGAGAAGCAAGCTACGCGTAGCGTCTCCAAGAGTTGGGGCTGACTCTTTGATAGGGCAGCGCCAAGGAGTCCGCGTACCCCTGCTCAAAAGCCAGCTACGCCTTGGTCTGGTAGAGAGCGTCTGAATATTGGTTTAAAACCTTGCTCTTTGTGGGCAAAATAAATATTAAATATTCTTTTTTATTAAAACTCTATACCTTTATGGGTAAAGTATTCACCAATTCGGAATTCTGAATTATGACTCCTGTTTCATTGGACTGATACTCTAGTGGCAATGCAGTATTTTTGGATAAAAAACACTGTGATTACTCAGAAAATTATTAATATTAATGGAATAGTAGGTCATAATATCCATTCCGAAGCGCGTTCACCCAAATCTAGAGGAATGCTAACAGCTTTGCCGAGCCGGGGGCGATCGCGTGTTTGGGCAATAAATTTTTGTACTTGTATTGACCCACCCAAGGCATGAAGATAATTGGCAATACTATCGAGATGCTCTTGGTACTCCGCCTCGTTCAAGGGAAAAGAAGCTTGCTCCAGGTATTTCCACATTACTTGCAAAAATATCTTTCCCTGTGCCCGCCGGAACTGGACATCGTAAGAGTATCCCCACTTATCAAGCAATATCTGATGTAATTCCTGTCCTGTCATAGCTTTTCTCAATCAGATTTTACATTTAGTTATGATGTTAAGTTCCGTGACTCCAGTATGATAAGGATATAAAGAAATGTAATGCTAACAGAAAAGATGCTAAATATATCTTGGAACAGAGAAGTATGGCATCGTTGTGAGCGCTAGCATTTCGACTTAGACAAGAGTTCCTCAGGTACTAGTACTTTTGTCAAAATGCTTAACAAAATACACAAAGAGCGCGTAGATTATGGCTCAATTTTCTGAATCAGCAGACGTGCCCGATATGGGGCGTCGTCAGTTCATGAATCTGCTCACTTTTGGGACTGTCACTGGAGTGGCTCTGGGTGCATTGTATCCCGTTGTCAAGTACTTTATTCCACCCGCTAGTGGTGGTGCTGGTGGCGGTGTAACGGCAAAAGACGAGCTAGGTAACAATGTTAGCGTCGCTAAATTTCTAGAAAACCGGAATGCAGGCGATCGCAACCTAGTCCAAGGACTAAAGGGAGATCCGACCTATATTGTGGTAGACAGCAAAGAGGCAATCAAAGATTATGGCATTAACGCCATCTGCACTCACTTAGGTTGTGTAGTCCCCTGGAACGTTGCTGAGAACAAGTTTAAATGCCCTTGTCATGGTTCCCAGTATGACGAAACTGGTAAGGTTGTCCGGGGTCCAGCACCTCTGTCTCTGCCTTTGGCCCATACCAATGTAAACGACGACAAAATCGTTTTGACCCCTTGGACTGAAACCGACTTCCGCACAGGTGATGCACCTTGGTGGGCTTAAATGAGTGCTGAGTTAAAAGTCTAAATTTTAGACTCCTAACTCCTAACTCTGCCAATTTTGGATTTTTAGATTTTAGATTTTTCCTTCAATCCAAAATCCAAGTTGCGCTGAGAGCGCACCTTTGGTACGACCCAAAATCTAAAATTGAATGGCTGTTGACCAATCCATCAGAGAATCGTTGCCCTTATTAGAGATGAGAAATGTTTTCATAACAGCGAGGTTAACTCGCAGTGCTAGAGCGATTGTAAAAACATTGCTCATAGCGATCGCTACCCTGACATTTTACTTCACCAGCGATCTAGCTCTTCCCCAATCTGCTGCCGCCTATCCCTTTTGGGCACAGCAAACCTATCCCGAAACTCCCCGCGAACCAACTGGGCGGATTGTTTGTGCCAACTGTCACCTAGCGGCCAAGCCTACAGAAGTGGAAGTTCCTCAATCGGTGCTACCTGACACTGTATTTAAAGCTGTGGTGAAAATTCCTTACGATCTCAGCGCCCAGCAGGTTGGTGCCGATGGTTCTAAGGTTGGCTTAAACGTTGGAGCTGTACTGATGCTACCTGAAGGCTTTAAGATTGCTCCTGAAGACCGTATTTCCGAAGAACTTAAAGCAGAAATTGGCGACACTCCCTTCCAACCCTACAGCGAAGACAAAGATAACGTCGTCATCGTCGGCCCCTTACCTGGTGAACAGTATCAGGAAATCGTCTTCCCGGTTCTTTCTCCCAACCCCGCAACCGATAAAAACATCCACTTCGGTAAATATTCAGTTCACTTAGGTGCTAACCGGGGACGCGGACAAGTTTATCCCACTGGTGAAAAGAGCAACAATACTGTTTACAACGCTTCCGCTACTGGCACAATTACCAAGATTGCCAAAGAGGAAGATGGAGACGGTAACGTTAAATATCTAATCAACATCCAACCTGAATCTGGTGATGTTGTCGTTGATACGATTCCTATAGGGCCAGAACTACTTGTTTCCGAAGGGCAAGCAGTTAAAACTGGTGATGCTTTGACCAGCAACCCGAATGTTGGTGGATTCGGTCAATCAGATGCAGAAATCGTATTGCAAGACGTCTCTAGAGTCAAATGGATGATTGCGTTCATCGCTCTTGTAATGTTGGCTCAAGTTATGCTGGTGCTGAAGAAGAAGCAGGTTGAGAAAGTCCAAGCTGCTGAGATGAATTTCTAAATTCTTTTCTAAATCATTACTTACGAGACAGGCAATAAGCCTGTCTTTTTTTATATTATTTATAACGAAGCCGAGAAATTTGAGACTTTATTGCTATAGCAATCCTACAAAAAGGGCTTGGGAGATATTATGCAAGTAAATATAACGGTTATCGATTAGATGAGAACACCAAAGTCCTTGCTGTCAAATCATTTCAGCAAGATAATGACTGCATTTACTTGTAATGAATGGCAGATTGTGTAATTAAATTACAGAAATTAAGTAAGTCGGCACGAGAAAACCAAGGTATGTTGAGTTTTGTAAAAACCCTATAACGATTCATTTATAAGCTCTTTACCGACTTTATACTTCGTTACATAGGTTTATTTTTTAACGCCGACTTACTTATAAGATAAGATTTTATTCTCCTTACACTCATTAAAAATAATAAAATTAAGCCTTTCAAAAAGGGCTTGAGAGATATTATGCAAGTAAATATAACGGTTATCGATTGGATGAGAAAATCAAAGTCTTTGCTGTCAAATCATTTCAGCAAAGTTTTTGTATCTCACTCAACTGCACACAGCTATATCACTAACTTCACCAATTGTAATTAAATTACAAAGTGGCGTAGGTTGGGTTTCGCTGTCGCTCTATCCAACCTACTATTTTATGTTTCGGCTATTTATCCTACTCATCAATACCATGCGTAACTCTTAAAAAGATTTTTGTAACTTAATTACTAGTTTTCTGGACATCCAGAATTTATTGACAAATATCTTTTATAATTGTTTGTAAGTTAGTTACAAATTCAATCTTAAATAAATAAAATAGCGTGATATTATAACATAATTTTCCTTGTATTAATGAATAATTAATATTAGTTTATTCTGGAAATTTTGCTAGCAATTGAACGGACTTAATGCTATAAATTAATTAGTATCAACCACAAGAAAATACTTTTTGGAATTGAATTCAAACCATAAAGTCTATGGCTATGGCAGCTAAACCTACTAAGGCAGTCTGCATATAAAGTCATATTTGCTTCCTTGGTTTATCCTCAATTTGCAAACACCAAGCATTTTTTCTAAAGGTGAATATTCCCAGCTTTATTATTTATGAGAAATAATAAAGCAAAAAAATGCTCCTGGTGTTGGTAGTTCCAAGCAGTCCAGAAGCTATTAAATAAAAGATAACTCCATGATACAATACTCCAAACCTTTTACTACACTATCGCAGCAAAAAGATGATCATGCCCAAATTGAAGAAGCCATCCTGAAAATACCAAAAGTATTGGAAGAAAATTATAGACTCAAAGAAGAAATTCAGTCTCTGAAGATTTGGCAGAGCGTTTTGGAAAACTTACAATCTGCGCCACGAGAATTTCTATTCTAAAACAAGTGCCAGTTACTGTGTTTTAACAGATTAGAAGCTGAAATTTCTATTCCTGAAGGCTATCGACTACAGGCAAGGGAAAAATCCCTTTTGATAGAGGCGGCTTTCCGAAGGGTTGTTGGCAATTCTGTAAAAGTTCGCTTTAGATTTATAGCAAATCCCTAAATTTATTAATGGGATATATGCTTTAGTTCCAGAGGGTGAGCAATACACCTTCTTTTTAATGTCTAGTACCTACAACTTAAAATTAGGGTTAAATTGAATCTAGCCTAGTTGAGTTGAGGTACTACCCATGACAGCCTCAGTAGAGTATATCCCCGTTACCCCAATTGAGTATCCAGATGAGGACGGTAAGCCAATGGCTGAAGGAGATATCCAGTGCAGTTACCTGACTTATGCAAGAAATGCGCTACGGATTTATTTCCAAAATCGTCCAAATGTATACGTGGCTGGTAATCTATTTATTTATTACGAGAAAGGTTATCCAGAATCAGTTGTCGCACCAGATGTATTTGTGGTGTTTGGAGTAGAAAACCGTGACCGACGTTGTTACAAAACCTGGGAAGAACAGAATAAAACCCCAGAGTTCGTTCTAGAGATTACCTCAAAAACCACCCGCAGCAAAGACCAAGGGGCAAAGAAAGGAATTTACGCCTTTCTAGGAGTGCGTGAATATTTTCAATATGACCCTACAGGCGATTATCTCAATCCCCAACTCCAGGGTTTACACTTGGTCGAAGGTAATTATTTCCCAGTGGCAACCAATACCCTGCCAGATGGCACAGTGTCCCTACCCAGTGAAGTTTTGGGGCTAGAGTTACGCCTAGAAGCAGGAAAACTGCGTTTTTACAATCCAGCTACAGATCAAATACTTCTAACTCATGAAGAGGAAGCAGCTGCACGACAAGCCGCAGAAGACAAAGCGCAAAGATTAGCTGCTAAACTTCGAGAATTAAATATTGATCCAGATAGCCTTTAGGGTGGAGAAATAACACCAACCCTACTCTTGCTTACTGAAGTTAGACAATAATCTTAAAGCTCTCCATTAATCTTACGCCTGATGATTTCCATCTGGGCTTGCATATCAGCTTCTGTCAAAGGCATAGGATACTTGGGAGAATTAGGGTCGCGTTTGCTCATAAAAAAACGTAGAGCTTCAATGTCTTCGCGGTTTTGCACAACATAAGCTCTCAATTCTGTAAAACTCATTTGCTCATAATTCGGGTTCATTAACAAACTCCCATTCGCCATTGGGATAAACAATAATTTGCAGTTCATCCGCAGATAGGATGTAAACTTCTCCTGTTTTGTCGTCAAATCGAAATAAGCGGATGTCTTTATAAAGATTTGACAGCATTTGACAAACCCTTACACAGGCTAAGGCTTGCTCTGTTGTTGGTAAAATAAACACTCCTCACTACTAATATAAGGTGGACAATGCCCACCTTACTGCTGTTGATTACTTTATGTGAGACTATAGGGGACGGTAGACGCGATAGTTGATTTCGGGGAAGATATTATCCATTAACTCGACTTTTTCTAGCCAACCACTGTCAACTTTGCCGATTTTCACGTCTTCATAGAGCTTATTGAACCGCATCAGGTGCGATCGCGTCCGTCTAACCGCATAGGGTACCATTGTTCCCGTCCGCATAATAAATGCCCAGTCAGAAGATTGTGCTAATAGCAGTTCCCGCGCCGCTTGGTTGAGCGCTTTGCACCCCAATTCATCCTCTGGTTCCAAATGCGAGATTTCAATCATCCGTTCAGCGGCTTTGTGCAAATGCGGATAAATCCACGCATTCGTTTCATTCAACCAATATTCGTGGAAACCCTTGAAACCCCAACTTGACTGCGAAGGACGACAGACTTGCTGATTTGGCTGATCCCGCAAATAGTCTGCTAAATGGGTCATTGCATAGGTTCCTTGGTCATACCACGACTTGCGGAATAGGTAATCGATGAACCAGGGGCCTTCATACCACCAATGTCCAAATAACTCCGCATCGTAGGGCGAAACGATAACTGGTGGGCGTTGCATCATAGCATAGAGATGTTCAGATTGCCTCTCTCGGTTATACATAAAATTATCAGCATGTTCTGCCGCCTTTTCTCGCGCCCAATACGGATCGTAGAGTGCCTTATCTGATAGACCTAAGCCACGCCCCGTAATTTTGTGATATTTAATGCCCGTATTTTTCCGCTGACCATTGGGCATGATGTAGGGCTTGATGTACTCATATTCTGCTTCCCAGCCCAAATCTTTGTAAAATTCTCGATATTCCGCCGCCCCAGGATAGCCCACCTCAGAAGACCATACCTGTTGGGACGACTCATGATCTCGACCAAAGACAGCAACACCAGTTTCTGTATAAATTGGGGCATAAGTGCCAAAGCGCGGACGGGGACGGGCGTAAAGGATGCCATGCCCATCAGTCAGAAAGTAGCGTAACCCAGCATCGGCTAGCATCCGCTCTAAACCTTCATAGTAGGCGCATTCAGGCAACCAAATGCCTCTGGGTGCTTGTCCAAAGGTTTGTTCGTAATGTTCGCAGGCTACCTGAATTTGCGCCCACACTGCTTCTGGATACATTTTCATCAACGGTAAATACCCGTGGGTAGCGCCGCAAGTGATGATTTCCAGGTTGTTACTGTCTTGGAACTTCTTAAAAGCTGTAACTAAGTCACCCTTGTAGTGTTCCCATAGCTGACGCGCTTCCTTAAACTCAGTAGCGTAATATTCGGCTAAATAACGAAGATGCCCATTATTGACATTATGTTCTGCTTCTAGTTGTATAAGTTCTTCTAGTTGAGCTAAGTGTGCGTCATAGCGTTCTTGCAGCAGAGGATCACGAAGCATCGACACTAGAGGTGGTGTCATACTCATCGTGATTTTAAAGTCGATACCGTCTCGCTTTAAGCCTTCAAATACTTTCAATAAAGGGATGTAGGTTTCTGTGATGGCTTCATAGAGCCATTCTTCCTCCAGCACGTAGTCACTTTCCGGGTGACGAACGAAGGGCAGATGTGCGTGGAGTACAAGCGCGACGTAGCCGATAGCCATAGTGATTTTGGGGTGATACTTGTAAGTTGAAGGTTGAGAAGTTTGGCAGAAATTAACAATATTTTAAGACTTTATGGGGATCGTAAGAATAGTTTTCAATTGAGTTCAATACAGTGCTTGTAAGGGCACAATATTGTTGTGCCCCCACCGTGTATTGTTGTTAACTAGTTTTGAATCTCTGTAAAACCTGTTTATTTGTTTATTGTATAATCCTGTACTTAAAATATTTACTCAGGTTCTAATTCCTATGGCTCGTAAGCGTTCACAAGATAGTTTTTCTGGGGAGTATCCATGCTATCGTGACAAACTTTTACATAGAAGTGCGACGCCGATAGCGAACGCAAGAGCGTCTGGTAGAGTTGCGTTAGCGAGTCTTTCCCTACAGCCCTTCTCAAGACAGGAGACGCTCTTGCGTTCGGGCATCCTACGGCAGGCGCTAGCCTCTGGCAATGTGAGAAGGGGAGACGCCAAAGGCGATAGCGCAGCGTAAAGCCTGCGGCATGGCAACTCTTAGAGACGCTGTTCGCGTTCGCTTAGAGCGAGTTATCGAGCGTCACAGCCTGTCGTAGACATCGCACTCCTTATTCCTCATCCCGATATAACTCCTGCAAGTCCTGTAACTGAGTCTTCCGGGAAATACGGCGATATTTTTTACTTTCTAGCTTGGGTTCGTATTGACTCTGCCCTTTGCCTTTGCTTTTTAACTTCATGGTGGATTCTGGATCAGCTTGTTGGTGCAGTTGAGTTTGACGAGCGATCGCATCGGACAAAAATTCTAAATAATGTTCATATCGTTCCCAGTCTCCTCGCACCGCACACTCAGGCTCGTCTCGATGCAGACAATCACTAAACCGACAGCTAGCAACTGCTAACAGCTCTCTTGCTTCAGGGAAATAATGGATTAATTCTTCTGGGATACAATCCATGTCGGGCTGATTAAAGCCGGGGGTGTCTGCCAGCAAACCACCGCTAGGTAACTCAAATAATTCTATATGACGAGTGGTATGACGACCACGAGCCAGTTTGCCAGAAACTTCTCCCACTCGCAGCTGAAGAGAGTCAATTAGCGTATTAATCAGACTGGATTTACCAACGCCGGAAGGCCCAGCAATGACAGTAATTTTATTGCTCAAATATCTGGCTGCTTGGTCGGTATTTATGCCATCTTTGACACTGATAAATATCGGTTGATAGCCCCAACCAAGCAGGCGATCGCTAACTTGCTGCTGTGACTGCGGTGAAATTAAATCACTTTTATTCAAGCATAAAAGCACATCCAAACCAGTAGACTCAGCCTTAATCAGAAACCGACTTAGTTGATAAGGTTCCAAAGGTGGATCAGCGACGGCAAATACCAATAGAATTTGGTTGACATTGGCGATCGCCGGACGATCTAACTCACTTTGGCGGGGTAAAACATCAGCGATCGCTCCTCGCCCCCCAGCCCAATCTGGCTCTTCTACCACAACGCGATCGCCTACCATTACCTGTTGCCCGATTTTTTTCAAGCGTGTTCTCCGAGTACAAAGTAGGAGAGGGGGATAAGGAAGATGAGGATCTTGTTCCCCCATCTCCCTCATCTCCCCATCCTCTTGATCCAGCTGTACTCGGTAAAAATTAGCCTGTACAGCCAGCACCGTACCCAATAACTGTCCAGTTACGGCAAAATTTTCCCCTGTCATTGCCCAGTAATTGGACGGCGCACTAACAGAGAAAAATAACCAGTGCAGTCTGTAATTTGTTCCACCTGATAACCTGCCATTGTCAGACTATCAGGAACCTGCTCAATCGGTTCACCAGGATCCAGCCAGACTTCTAGCAAACCTCCCAATGGCATTTTCTCCAGACGTAGTTTTGTCCGCACGAAATTAATTGGGCAAGGGGTGCCGCGCAAATCAAGTTGAGCATCGGGAGTTAAAACAGAAGAGGGCTTCATTACTTAAATAAATTTCCCAAGAATCCTTCTAGACCGCCTTTTCCAGTGCGATCTCCCTTAATTTTAGCCAGCTTCTCCAATAATTCCCTCTCCTCTGGGGTCACTTTATTGGGAATATCAATTAATACGTTCAGCATGTGATCCCCACGACTAACGGGATTACCCAAACGGGGTACGCCGCGATTTTCTAACTTCATCACCGTATTGGGCTGGGTTCCAGCTGGAATGATCAGTTCTACAGGGCCATCCACCGTATCTACCTCTAACCGACAACCTAAAATCGCTTGCAGGTAGCTAACTTTGATTTCCGAGAGAATATTAATGCCATCCCGTTGGAATTCCTCGTCCTCATTCACGAACAAGTAAACGTACAAATCCCCAGCAGGGCCATTACGTTGTCCAGCATCTCCTTCACTAGAAATCCGCAAGCGTGTGCCATTATCCACCCCAGCTGGAATGGTAATTTTGAGTTTCTTCGTTACTTGATTTGCGCCCTTACCATCACAGGCATCACACTTATCTTCAATTACCATCCCTGTTCCATTACAGGTGGGACAAGTCGAGACTTGGGTGAAACTGCCAAAGGGTGTTCTGGTCACACGGCGGACTTGACCCGATCCGCTACAAGTAGAACAAGTCCGAGGGCGGGTTCCAGGTTTAGCACCAGAACCGCTACAGACTTCACAATTTTCTAGATGTGAAATGCGAATTTCTTTTTCACCGCCAAATACCGCTTCCCGAAAGTCTAACTTCAAGTCTAGCCGCAGGTCATCACCTCTGGCAGGCCCACTGCGCCGTCTTTGTTGGGTGGGACTACCCATACCGCCAGCAAAGCCACTAAAAATGCTTTCAAAGATATCGGCAAAACCGCCCATATCGCCGACATCTTGGAAGCCAGCGCCAGCAGCACCTGAGACACCCTCTGGACCAAAGCGATCATAACGAGCGCGGGTTTCTGGTTCCGAGAGCACCTCATAAGCGCGGTTAATTTCTTTAAAGCGATCCTCCGCCCCGGGTTCTTTGTTCACATCTGGGTGATACTTCCGGGCTAAACGGCGATAGGCTTGTTTGATTTCTTCTTTGTCGGTGTCACGAGAGACACCCAGGATTTCATAATAGTCGCGGGCCATATAGCAAAGGTAAAAGTTAGAAGGAAGAAAGCAGAAGGCAGTAGAACGTCACTCATGGCCACTTGCTACCCTACGGGAAGGCGTTATGCCTATAGCTCTGGAAGAGCAATGCAGTGTCCTTCAGAGGGTGGCTTGCCAAAGGCCAGGCAGAAGATAAAATTAATTTTTGTTAATAACTGATTTTACCCTTTACCTTTTACAAAAATCACCGACAAATCTTGAGCAACAGGTGCTTTCCTCGTGGGAGACGACAAAAGCTACAGAAGTTAGGAGTAGGGCAAGCCTCTGCTCAGACTTCTCACTGCCGAGTCGGCTGTCTCTTTTACAATTGTGCTACGTAGCAGAGGAAAACCCCGCCCATCAACCAGAGGGGCTAGCCGCACTATTAGGTGTGGAAAACCACCCATCTGCTTTGGATCGCATCTGAACTGGCATACTGCCTAGCTCACAGTAATTTGCTTCTACAATCTAGCAAACGGCTGGGGTCTTGTGAAACTTCGCTAAATTTATAATCAATATATTTAGATATATTAAAGTGTCTTAATAAAAATCTGCAAGTTAGGAGAGTGGGAAAGAGGCAGAGGTGCAAAGGAGCAGAGGGGCAGGGAAAGAATAATAATGCCCAATGACGCCAGTTGCTTCTCCTGTTCAAAGACGCAACTCTTAGAGAGGCTTTGCCAACGCGAACAACGGATAGCGAGTCCTCTCTCAAAGGGAGACGATGCCGCGCAACGAGCATCGGGAACCCCCCAATGGGAAAGCCAGTGCTCTCCGGCGGTAAACCCGCCGGAGAGCACTGGACTCACCGCAACGCACTGGCTCCCCAATACAACTCTTGGAGAGGCTGCGCCAACGACGCCGGCTCTATCGAGCGTTCGCGTAGCGTCTCGTAGAGAAGTCGAGATGCTCAGTACAAGTGCCCAATGCCCAACCCCTAATCTATCGCCTCATAATCAACCTGGGCAGTACTTTCTTCGTCAAAATCAAAGTTGAATTGTGGTATGAGTGTGCCATTCATGGGTGAGTCTATTTCTGGGGTAAAGAGACTAGTTGAAGCCTCCTCAATGTCATCACTTGGACTGTTAGCTCGATTGTAGACATCGGCACCAATTGCAAACAGGGTTTGTTGGAAGTCGTCTAAGCGCTGCTTAAATTCCACTGTGGAGATGCTGGAGTCAGTCATTGCAGCTTGGAGTTGTGAAACTTTTTCACTAGCCAAAGTTTTCATCTGGTCGCCGATAAAGTTGCTATTATCCTTAATTGTGGATTCGTAACTGAACAACAGATTATCTGCTTGGTTTTTAAGTTCAACCAATTCTTTACGTCTTTTATCTTCTTCGGCAAACAGTTCGGCTTCTTGGCGCATCCGTTCGACTTCGTTGGTACTCAAGCCACCTGTATTGGTAATCCTGATACTCTGTTCTCGACCTGTACCTTTGTCTTGGGCAGAAACCTTAAGGATACCGTTGACATCGATTTCAAAGGAGACTTCAATTTGAGGTACGCCCCGGGGAGATGGGGGGATTCCTGCTAGGAGGAATTTACCCAGACTCTTGTTATCTCGTGACATCGCCCGTTCACCTTGGAGGATGTGAATTTCTACTGAGGTTTGCCCATCAACTGCTGTGGAAAAAACTTGTGATTTACTAGTAGGAATTGTGGTGTTGCGTTCAATGATTTTGGTGAACACTTCACCCAAAGTTTCAATTCCCAAAGAGAGAGGGGTGATATCCAATAGTAAGAGATTATCGACTTCGCCACCCAACACCGCTGCTTGGATAGCAGCTCCCAATGCTACGGCTTCATCAGGGTTGACAGAGCGATCGGGAGCTTTGCCATTGAAAAATTTAATTAGCGCGTTTTGGACTGCGGGAATACGGGTAGAACCACCTACCAAAATAATTCGATCTATCGCTTGTGGCTTGAGATCCGCATCTTTGAGCGCTTGGATCATTGGTTCGATGGTAGCTTCAATTAAATCAAGTGCGAGTTCTTCAAATTTAGAGCGGCTGAGTTCCATCTCCAGATGCTTTGGGCCGGTGTCATCCGCGGTGATAAACGGCAAGTTGATGGAGGTATTCACCATGCTGGAGAGTTCAATTTTTGCCTTTTCCGCTGCTTCCCGCAGGCGTTGCAGCGCCATCTTATCTTGGGAAAGATCGATTTTCTCTTGTTGCTGGAAGCGTTCCATCATCCAAAGCACGATCGCATTATCAAAGTCGTCTCCACCTAAGTGGTTGTTACCACAAGTCGCCTTAACTTCAAAAACTCCATCCCCTAGTTGCAGGATCGATACGTCGAAAGTGCCACCTCCCAAATCGAATACTAAAATTAGCTGCTCTTGGTCTTGCTTTTCCAATCCGAAAGCTAAAGCCGCAGCTGTTGGTTCGTTGATGATTCGCAGGACTTCTAGTCCAGCAATCGTGCCAGCATCTTTAGTTGCTTGTCTTTGGGCATCTGTGAAATATGCGGGTACCGTAATCACTGCCTGAGTGACTTCCTCACCCAAGAAGTTTTCCGCATCCTGCTTGAGCTTTTGCAGGATCATGGCGGATAGTTCTTGTGGCGTGTAGTTTTTTGAGCGAATTTGAACATCAACAGTATCGTCTCGACCTTTGACACAGTTATATGGGACGCGATCGCGTTCTGTTTCAGTGTCTTCCCAACGCCGCCCGATGAATCGTTTAATACTGTAAATTGTGTTTTCGGCGTTAGTTACGGCTTGGCGCTTTGCCAATTGACCGACCAAGCGATCGCCACTCTTCCCAAATCCCACAATACTTGGAGTAGTTCGTCCACCTTCAGAACTGGCGATCACAAGTGGTTGACCGCCTTCCAGAACTGCGACGCAACTGTTAGTAGTGCCTAAGTCGATCCCAATAACTTTTCCCATAATTATAAGTATTTTTACTGAGTCTTTCTGCTGTACTGTGTCGCGGACTAACTTTTTGAGCTACGAATCAAGGCTAGCTCAAACAACAGCATCTAGAAATGGAGAAGATAGGGGATCAGGAGGAGATGAGGAAGCTGATTGATAATTTCACTCCCTCATCTCCTTCATCCTCTCAATGTCTCAGTAACAATGCTCGTCCTTGCAAGAAACCAGGCACTTTTGGTCAGCGAGGCGAGCAACTACAGCTTAACTGTTGGCTGAACTCGACTGATCCTCCTGTGCAGCAGGTGTATCTTCCTTTGGAGCAGCTACTTTGACCATTGCATGGCGCAGCACGCGATCGCCCAAGTAATATCCGCGCACTAACTCTTCTAACACTGTTCCTTCAGGATGTTCATCCGTAGGTTCCCGCATTACTGCTTCATGGAGGTTGGGATCAAATTCTTGAGCTTCAGGACGCATTGGTGACACACCTAAACGCTTCAAGCTATCCACTAATTGTTTGTAAACGCCTTGGTAACTTTTGTGCATGGTCATTTCGCCATCAGATTGCGGTTTGAGGTGCGATCGCGCCCGCTCAAAATTATCGACTACTGGCAGCAATTCCAAAATCGTGTTCCGCTTCATCTGCACCTCTAGCTCTTCTTTTTCTTTGCTAGTGCGTTTCCGGTAATTCTCAAAATCAGCGGCAATCCGCATATATTGAGTACTACGCTCTTCTAGTTGCGTTTTGAGAGACTCGATTTGTTGAGTCAGTTCTGCCAAAGCTGCTATTTCCACTTCAGTTTTCTCAGTTGCAGCGACGCCATTATCTTGATTGAAAGTAGCCGTATCCCCCGGTATATTGGTTTGGGCTGCCACTTGCTCTGTAACCTCATTACCAGATTCATTGAAATTAATTTGGGCTGCGGAGTCACTCTTCATTGCTTGCTTTACCTCTGTTGGTTCACCCAATTGCTGGCTTGTATTGTTTATCTGTCTATTTTCATCCATCATTGTCTACTCATTCCAGATGCTTTTTATGGCAGTGTATCTCCACAGCTTGCAACCGTCGTTATCCACGACTTGCCACTGAGGCTGATTTTGTTGCCGACAAGTTCCTGGAAATGATGTCACCGTCCTCTTATTGTGACAAATGGTGAACACGTTAGCCTAGACGCCACTAAGGCGGTAACCCGAACGAGTAGTGTACCTCTAGGAGTAAGTAATTTGGAAGAGTGGCACTAAATGTGATTCGCTCCTCATCTTATTCATGAGTCAGTTTTTTCAGGAATTACTACTTAAAATTTAACCATTTATCAAATATTGTCATTCCTTCAAAAGTGCTAAGTGTTGAGTGCTGAGTCATATATTTTGAATCTTGGCTTCTACCCTATGACTGAAGGTTTATTGATTGAGCGAGTCAGGAGTTTCTATTTTCTCTGCTATTACTTCTTTTTGACTCAGCACTTAGCGAGAACTCTGAACAACCGAAACCGCAGATCAGAAGTTTAGTGACTAGTAGAGCTTGGCTCAAATCCAGCTAAGTAAGTTGGTGTAAAAAATTAAACGCTTGTAGTAAGCCTTTTAGCGTTGAAGCGCTTACTACAAGCAAATTACAGAGCTTTATTTTCTTTATATAGTTTGCTTTATTTAGGCCAACTTACTTATCATCTCAATTAACAAGGCTTGGGGCAAAATCCCTTGTTAAGCCCCTTATCAAAGGTAGGCAAACTTTTGCCTGCACTAGGACTTTTTGGTAAATGAGAATTCTGTCTCACAGTAGGGGAATACTTTAAGCAGAGGTTTCCCAAATCAATTGCTCATTTATGACTTACTTGTCACCACAACGGCGCAGTACCGCTCTAACTACCAGAACAGAGTTTTCGCCTTTCGGCAACAAGCTAGTGCAATCTGGCTATGCCAATACCGAACAGATGAGGCAGGCACTAATTGAAAGCCGCAAATCTGGCAGACCCTTAACGGAAGTACTAGAGTCAATCACTGGGCAACAACTATCGCCTGAGTTGCTCAGGCAATATAAAAAACAGCAGCTATTTGAACTTAAAATACTATATGGTGTTGAATTCCTCGATCCGGAAGTCAACCAGCTTGGCAACACGATGATCGGGAACCTGATTGAAACCCTCATTCCAGTAGATATCTGTCGTCGCCATCGTTTAGTACCACTGTCGAAACACGAAGACCAAACCCCGCCCTCAGTTTTAGTGGCGATGGTCGCTCCAGATAATCTAGAGGCTTCCGATGACCTGAACCGCATCTTGCGCCCCCAAGGCTTGGCATTGCAGCGGATGGTGATTACACAGGAAGACTACCAGCAGCTAATCAACCAATACCTGGATGAAATGGCTGTTAAGCAAAAGCACCTGGAACAAGCAAAGTTTACAGATATTAATCAGGATTTAGAAAACCTCGGAAATCTCGATATTCAGGATGCTCCTGAAGAAATGGAGGCTGATCTAGGGGCAGCGATGAAGGGTGCAGAGGATGCCCCAGTCATCAACCTAGTTAACAGAATCCTGGCTAAAGCCTTGCATGAGGGCGTTTCTGACATTCATATCGAACCGCAAGAAGAAAACTTACGCATTCGCTTTCGGAAGGATGGCATACTGCGCGAAGCTTTCGATCCCCTACCGAAAAAAATCATCCCGGCGCTGACAGCCCGATTTAAAATCATCTCCAATCTAGACATTGCTGAACGGCGTATACCCCAAGACGGACGTATCCGGCGGATGTTTGAGGGACGTAAAGTAGACTTTCGCGTGAGCACCTTACCCAGTCGTTACGGGGAAAAGGTGGTGCTGCGGATTTTGGATAACTCCTCCACCCAACTAGGATTGAATAAGTTAATTACTGATCCAGAGACTTTACAAATTGTCCAGGATATGGTGAGCCGTCCCTTTGGTCTAATTTTGGTGACTGGGCCAACTGGTTCTGGGAAAACAACCTCGCTGTATTCTGCACTCTCAGAAAAGAATGATCCCGGTATTAATATCAGTACTGTGGAAGACCCAATTGAGTACAGCCTTCCAGGGATTACTCAAGTACAGGTGATTCGGGAAAAAGGGCTGGATTTTGCTACCGCATTGCGGGCTTTCTTGCGGCAAGATCCAGATGTGCTGCTAGTGGGTGAAACGCGGGATAAAGAAACAGCAAAAACAGCAATTGAGGCTGCCTTGACGGGTCACTTAGTATTAACTACCTTACATACCAATGATGCCCCAGGAGCGATCGCTCGTTTGGGAGAAATGGGTATTGAGCCTTTCATGGTTTCTAGTTCGCTGATTGGCGTTTTAGCTCAACGTTTGGTGCGGCGCGTATGTTCTGAATGTCGCATTCCCTACACTCCTACCATCCAGGAATTGGCTCGTTATGGTTTATCAGCTTCCTCAGATGTCGGAGTCACCTTCTACAAAGCTAACAGTTTGACATTACAAGCGATCGCAGAAGCCAAAGCCAAAAATCAACTTTGCCCAGCGTGTAATGGTGTCGGCTACAAAGGGCGTTGTGGTGTTTATGAAGTCATGCGAGTTACCGAAAACCTGCAAACTCTCATTAACGAAGATGCACCCACAGAACGGATTAAGGAAGTGGCAATAGAAGAGGGCATGAAAACCTTGCTGGCTTACAGTTTGGACTTAGTGCGCCAAGGTGCTACCACCCTAGAAGAAGTAGAACGAGTAACGTTTACTGATACTGGTTTGGAAGCCGAATTAAAAGCTAAACGCAAGACTGGTCTTACCTGCCGGACTTGCGATGCCACATTGAAACCAGAATGGCTGGATTGTCCATACTGTATGACATCTCGTTTTCAAGACTAATCATTGGTCAAGGGGAGCCAGCGCGGTCTTCTCCCAAAAAGAGAGGCTAGCACCTGCCGTAGGATGCCCGAAGGGCTGTAGGGAGAAGCATCTGGCGTTCAAGAGTTATTTGGACTATGAACTAAACAAACATCAAAAGGAAGCAGAACTATGGAAATGATGATTGAAGACCTGATGGAGCAGTTGATTGAAATGGGTGGCTCAGATTTGCATTTATCCGCAGGTTTGCCTCCCTACTTCCGCATCAGTGGCAAACTCACCCCCATAGGTGAGCATGTATTAACAGCTGATCAATGTCAAAGGCTGATTTTTAGTATGCTCAACAACACCCAACGTAAAACCTTGGAGCAGACCTGGGAGTTGGATTGTTCTTATGGTGTTAAGGGTTTAGCTCGCTTCCGGGTCAATGTTTATAAAGAACGTGGTGCTTATGCTGCTTGCTTACGGGCATTAAGTTCTAAAATTCCTAACTTTGAAAAATTAGGTCTGCCAGATATTGTGCGGGAAATGTGCGATAAGCCCAGAGGACTAATTTTAGTGACAGGCCCTACAGGTTCTGGCAAGACAACTACTCTAGCGGCCATGATCGATTTGATTAACCGCACCAAGGCGGAGCATATTTTAACGGTGGAAGACCCAATTGAATTTGTCTACGAACCAATTAAAAGCTTGGTTCACCAGCGACAACTGGGTGAAGATACCAAGAGCTTTGCTAATGCTTTGAAAGCAGCTCTGCGGGAAGATCCAGATATTATTCTGGTGGGAGAAATGCGCGATTTGGAAACGATTTCTTTGGCAATTTCCGCAGCAGAAACAGGACACTTGGTATTTGGCACGCTACACACCAGTTCCGCTGCACAGACAGTTGACCGGATTATCGACGTTTTCCCCCATGAAAGACAAACTCAAGTGCGGGTGCAATTGTCTAACTCGTTAGTGGGGGTATTTAGTCAAACCTTGGTGTCTAAGAAAAACCCTAAACCCGGTGAGTATGGTCGGGTGATGGCTCAAGAAATTCTGATTGTCACTCCCGCTATTTCCAACTTGATTCGAGAAGGCAAAACATCTCAAATTTACTCAGCTATTCAAACTGGCGGCAAATTGGGGATGCAAACTCTAGAGAAGGTTCTAGCCGATTTTTACAAAGCAGGAACGATCTCCTTTGAAGCCGCGATGTCTAAGACTTCTAAGCCAGATGAAATCCAACGTCTCATCGGTACTGCTACACCGCAGGCAGCAGGTGCAAAACCCGGTGCGGCTGCCAGAGCGCATTAAAGGAACTGGGGTTAGGGGAGATGAAAGGGATGAAAAACCCTTAACTATTTTGAATTTTGAATTTTGAATTTATTTATGCCAAACTACGTTGCCCGTGTTCGGGATTCTCAAGGAAAATCCCGAACAGAAAAAATTGTTGCCGAATCCTTGGTACAAGCTCGTACTAATCTTAGAGAACAAGGTTTTGTAGTCCAAGAACTCAAACAATCTCAAGGATTTCAGCTAAATTTTGATTTAAAAAAATTCCAGACTTCCTTAGTTAAGGTTTCTGTGAAAGACAAAGCCGTTTTTTCCCGTCAATTTGCCGTTTTGATGAATGCGGGAGTTGCGATCGTTAGAAGTCTGGGGGTACTTTCTGAACAGTGTAGTAACCCTAAACTGAAACAAGCTCTTGTGGAGATTAGCATCGATGTTCAAAGCGGAATGAATCTTTCAGAGTCAATGCGGAAGCATCCTGACTGCTTTGATGGATTATATGTGAGTATGATTCAAGCTGGCGAAGTTGGTGGTGTTCTAGACGAAGTATTGAATCGTTTAGCCAAGTTATTAGAAGATGTTGCCCGCTTACAAAACCAAATTAAATCAGCATTGTCTTACCCAGTGGTCGTAGGTTTTATAGCAGTTGCTATCTTTCTCGGCATGACCATTTTTCTTATTCCCATTTTTGCTACGATTTTTGAACAAATCGGAATTACATTACCACCTCTAACGCAATTCTTGATGGATGCTAGTAAATTTTTGAGAAGTCCGAAGTCTGTTATCCTTCTGTTTATTATTGTCGGACTGAAAATTGCCTATGGACAATTCGGTAAAACTCCTGGTGGTCGCCTAACAATTGATCGTCTTTCCCTGAAAGTACCGTTGTTTGGCGACTTAATTCAAAAATCATCGGTCGCCCGCTTTAGCAGAACTTTTGGTTCTTTGACTCGTTCAGGTGTGCCAATTTTAACTTGCTTAGAAATTGTCCGAGATACATCAGGAAACCAAGTGATTGCTAATGCCATAGATGCAGCCCGCCTTGAGATTCAACAAGGAGGTATGATTAGCATTGCTTTACAAGAAAATGATGGCGTTTTTCCGGCTATGGCAATTCAGATGATTAGTATCGGAGAAGAAACTGGAGAATTAGATGCAATGTTGATGAAAGTTGCCGATTTCTATGAAGATGAAGTTGAGCAAGCAGTAAAAGCAATGACCAGTATTTTGGAACCAGTGATGATTGTAGTTCTAGGGGGAATGGTTGGAACCATTTTACTAGCGATGTATCTGCCTATGTTTAAGGTATTTGAAACGTTGGGATAGGGGATTAATAGTTAGGGGTTAGGAGTTAAGAGTTAGGAGTTTAAACTCTTTATTTTTTATCCTCATTCTTAACTCTTAACTACTTAATTTTATTTCTAACTCCTCACTCCTAACTATTTAATCAACTATGACTGTGCAAAAATCTCACTACGAAGCAAGTTTGGCAGAATACAGCAATCATCTAGCTGCGATCGCTTTACTAAAGCAATATCGGCCATACTTAGAGATGATTCCCAGTCTGCGCCGTCCAGACGAAAGTGTCATTACTATTCCCTTACCAATTGTCCGTATTCGCAACACTCCTACAACACCCCCACAAACGATTTGCTTACCCTGTGATGTGGCAATTTTGATGTGTGATCCAGAGTGGAAAATTAAAACAGGAGCAGAAATTTTAGTCTTTATTCATCGTGCTCACGAAGACTTTTCTGATTTGTTAGGACGTTGGCGACAAACCCAAGTTTGGCTGGACAATGATTATGAGTGGCTAATGCCTCTCCGTCACAGTCATATTTTGAGTGAGGGAGCTAATAGTATATATCCTCTATTTGTGGTTTTTAGCGATACTTTAGAACGCATCCAACGAGGACTCATAGGAGCCGAACTTCCATTTATTATGCAAACGCCAGATTTGCTGCTTGAGGATAATTTCACAGATATTTTCTCTCCACAAATTCCACCAGCTTAAAAAAATTAGGAGTTAACAATGAGAAGTAAAGAAGTTAGGAGTTAAAAGTGAGGAATTAAGAGTTTTAAATTACAAATTTTGAACAAAGCCAGAGATTTTTAAGTCTCAAGTTTAGGTTTTTAACTCCTAACTCTGCCAATTTTTGATTTTAGATTTCTCCTTCAATCCAAAATCCAAGTTGCGCTATCAGCGCACCAAAGGTGCGACCCAAAATCTAAAATTGAATGACTTCTAACTCCTAACTATTACCTAACAAATTGGGGCATAATTTCGGCAGCAGTGAATATTCCATAGATGCCGCGTTGGTGCAATTGCTTACCAGCTTTGAGATAGCCAAAGGCAGGGCCGCAGACATTAGCTGCCATACTGGTTTCATCTCCTAGAGTAAAGGTATGGGTAGAAATCTTCCCTTCAAAGGTGCGTCCTGTTACCTTAACGTTGGTGCTGAGAGGCTTTTTGGGATTGCGAGTATCGACTACACCACCAACAGTAACGCGATCGCGCCCCACTATTCCCGCTACCTCTAGCATCACATCATCAGCGTGTTCCATATTCGTCAAAGTAAGCACGCCATTAGTTTTATCTAGTAGTGCTTCTACTTCGGCATCAGTCATCGCCTTAGCAGTTTCTACTGTGTAACCAGGCATATGGCCAATATCTTCCCGAACGGTGGCACGGTAAGCTTCCCAGTTGGCAATTCCCACCCCAAAGGTAATTTCGACTTGATGAATTTCGGCGTAGCTTTGGGCGGCTAAAGCGGCGGCGGCGGTTAACAGTCCGGGTGTAGCACCACAGCCTGTCATGTAGGTAATCCCGGCTGCTTGCAGTTCTTCTTTCATTGCTAGTAGTTGTTCTACAGCACTGGTGCGCTTAATCGCATCCACTAGCACTCCACGCCAACCAGATTTGATAAACTGCTTGGCTACAGTCGGAATAAAGTCATTTGGTAGGTTGGGTAAAGCCAGAAAATACCCATCCACAGGTTGAGCTATTTCAATTACATCCTGAATACTTTGATTTGTTAACGTACCAACTGGCTCTAAATGACCTACCGAATCTTGGGACTGGTAGGTGGCGATGCATTCTTGAGTATTTAAACCATCAGCAGCGTAAGCGTAGCCTTTATGATCTGCTGCTGCGACTAAAATCATTTCCTGTTTAGCAGCAAGTACCTTGGCGGCGGCTTGTCCGAGTCCGCCGAAACCTAGTACTCCTACGCGGATAGCTGGCGAAATATTTGCTGTACTCATAGTCAATTACTTAAGGTGAATCACAATCCTTCAAACTTTACCATCTCAGCTTGTGGCTGATGGCTGACAGCTTTTAGCTATAAAGGTTAATTATGCTTCATTATCCTGGTTTCTTAGGCTTCCAGATGCATTTTTTTACCAAAAATTCTTGGTTAATGATTTGGCCTTCAAGGAGAGCGCATCAGTGGTAATACAGTGGCAAGGTTATTAATGGTGTAATTACCATGAACTAAATATAAACAATAAATATATAGAATATAAGCTTTTCGTATACAAGTTGTATTTTAATTACCGTGAGGAAACCTGAGAATAGATATGGAGCAAGTAACAAATGATTTGGCTGATGAATGCACAGAATCACTACAGACAAAGGATGTAGTTGATGAAGAGGTGATGCAAAAACCATCATTAGATAATCTTAAAACCTACCAAAAAGTTAAAGCTGCTTGCGAGTATATCTTAGAAAATCGAGAAAAACTGGATAGCACTACCACATTATCTAGCAAATATCTGTATGATATAGCACAAGGAGAATTTTCCGAGCAATTTAGTGAATTTTCCTTATCCAAAAATACATTTTTACAATATCTTTCAAATACAGTTAAAGATACAGAAAGCTCTATTAATTGTCTAGGAAAGAAAAAAGGCTATTACATATCTTCTATTGTAAAGGTAGTAGAAGAAAAACTAACTATAAATGAAGAAATTGAAGCAAAATCTGAAGAAATACAAGTAGCTAGAAAGCAAAAAGAAAAACTATTGTATCCTGTATTGGAAAGCTGGCTAATTGCCCAAGGTTATCAGTCTTCAAATGTATCGTCTAACCGATCTTTAGGTAAGTGGGGTAATCCTGACTTAGCTGGAGTTAACGCCTTGGATAACTTCAGTGGAGTTTCATTAGAAATCGTGACTGTAGAAGCAAAAACCTCGCTTGAAAATTGGGAGCAATGGATTTTTGAAGCTATTTCACATCGAAGATTTGCAAACAGATCATATTTTGCATTTGCACATCCAGAAGAAACTATCTCTAAAATACCTCAAGATCTTCGATATTATGCTGAACTTTACAATATTGGCGTACTTGTGTTGTCTTTATAAAATGAAACTTTTCAAAAATTAATTGGGGGGACTTTACAAAACCCCTGAGAATCTGAAGATGTAGATATCGTAGAAATCTACTCTGCTCCATACAATTTTGTTCAACCAAGGTATCAAATAAAATTTTGTAAGGGACTTGGAATAACTTGTGTAAAGGAATTATATCAATGGGGTAAGCGAGCCACAGAAGTTTAGTAAATTACTGAATAAAAACGGAGTATACTCTGTCTATTGAGTTCAAAGATTTGTTCAACAAACAAGGTTTGGAAGCACCAAATAAATAGGGATGTTTAACGACAAGCTGTTTCACTTTTATGCTCAATCAAACACACTTCTGCACACTCAATAGGTATAGGGTGGCTACCAATAGACATAGGAATTCAGACAATTGCCTATAGTAGTAGCAATGCCTTAGTTGGGCTACGCCTACGCATATTACACATCTACCATCAAGCGATCGCCTGCCCATAGGTTGGGTTGATGCAAGAAAACCCAAAATTTGCTTATACTTAAAACTTCTACTATTTTTAGATTCTGGCGATCGCAGTCTAAAAATCCGTTTATACCCGATGCCAGGTAAAGTCACCATATAAAAGACCTAATGCACCCCACTATCTTACTGTAGGCTTAGACTGCGCTGTATCCAACCTACCTGGAAAACCTTAAGAGAATAAGGTAAATCTAATCCTAATAATAAAGTTTTTCAGTAAATTTTAGATTTTTGTGAATTTACTTCCTAGCTATACTACCTCTAATGCTTATTTTTAGGACTTTTGCAGCTTACTTAGCGAGCTTTAGTTATTACCTTGACTAATCGATGAGGTTAAGAGAAACTAACTAAATACTGATGTAACCGCTTATAAAATTAATAATTTTTGTAAATATTATGAGACATATGTGTTGTAAGATGGAACATTATTTACCAAATGGCAAGTTTGTATCTAAGTAAAAATGTTCCTACGGCTATATTTGTAGCCTTCTGCTAAGGCAGTACAATTTAAGCGTACTTATCGTGGTTGGCCAAGAACATGGAGACATTAGAGTTCATAATCTATCCAGACGGTCGGGTACAAGAGAAAGTCACTGGCATTGTGGGTGCTTCTTGCGCTGAAGTTACAGCAGCAATAGAGGCACAGCTGGGGCAAGTACTTAATCATGAGCCAACCTCAGAATATTTCGCCGCTAAGGTGCAGCAATCTAATCTGGCGAATACACAGACCACTTACAGCGATTGGTAAGTTTTCACAGTAGTTTAGTGTTATTAATTCACAACCACCATGTCACACTTTAGCCAAATTAAGACTCAAATCCGTAACCTTAATTCTTTGAAAGATGCTTTGACTGAATTGGGCGTAGACTGGAAACCTGGCCCACGCGAAGTCCGTGGCTATCGCGGTCAAACCCATCCTGCCGAAGTTAGTATTGAGCAGGAAAATGGCTATGACATCGGCTTTAGATGGAATGGCAAGGAATATGAACTGGTGGCTGACTTGCAATATTGGCAGCAAGACCTATCTGTGGACGGATTTTTGCGCCAGGTAACACAGCGCTATGCTTATCAAACAGTTGTGAAAGAAACCGCTCGTGTTGGTTTTCAAGTTTCTGAACAACAAAAAAATGAAGATGGTTCAATTCGCCTGGTAGTACAGCGCTGGAGTGCGTAATGGCTGATTTTCTGCCGTCGCCGGGAGAACAAGAAGACAACCGTTCCGGTTTGGAACCAGAATTAGGGGGTTTTTTACGGGATGCCCCAGAACGTTCTGGTTTGGAACCGGAATTGGGAGGTGTCCTGCGCCAAAATGGTGTTTATGTTGACGAAATCACCTGTATTGGTTGCAAGCATTGCGCTCATGTTGCGCGTAACACCTTTTACATTGAACCAGATTATGGGCGATCGCGCGTGGTTCGGCAAGATGGGGACAATGAGGAAATTATCCAAGAAGCAATTGACACTTGTCCGGTTGATTGCATTCACTGGGTTGATTACACTGAACTGAAAAAGTTAGAAGACGAGCGCAAATATCAGGTAATTCCTATAGTGGGTTATCCGGTAGAACATGCAGTTGCTGCTAGCGAACGTCGACGTAAAAAGCAAAAGTTAAAGACCAAAAAATCCCGTTATTAAGATAAAAACATTAAATTAATATAATAAAGGACTGGTATATCCAGTCCTTTTGTTTTTCGCCATATAGTTAATTTCTGATGTCTATATTACATCAAATGCCAAAAGGTAGTATTGTTTGATTCTTTGTAAAACAGCTTTTTGGTAATTGGCAATCCAAAATTCAAAAAAAATCCCAAATTGCTATGGCTGGCTTCATTTGAAATTTAGAGGGTCGTGTTGTGAAAGTAATTTTTCTACTTTCGCCTCGTCTAACCTAGCGGTTAATCTTCTAGTTTCATGCAAGTCTCTAGTAGTTTTCGCCAAAGTAAAAGTTGAGCCAAGAGAAAAAGCTAAACCCATGCCCATAAAGCCTTTCACCCAGCTATCCACAGGCAAGTTTATAATACCGAAGGTGGTCATAGAAATAGAAAGTATAAAAGCTGCCCAAGTTTGAATAATCCAAGCTGCACTATCTTTTTGAGTACCAACTGTTTGCATATTTCCTACCTTTTATCTGGGTGATTTATACCAATTCGGAATGGCGCTCTGTACGAGACGCTCTTGCGTTCGCGGACTCGCTACCGCTACGCTAACGGAATTCGGAATTAAGAGGCGTCAGATTTAATCTGGGTTTCCAGACTTGTATCTGTAGTTTTATTTTGGAGAATTGGTGTTAACAGTAATTGTATTGATTGGTAGGTTTACTGGTATCAAGAATAAGACCAGTTTGGTAACTGGACTCTAAAAGGTAAGCTCAAGAGCAATTGGAGTAAATAGAAACTCGCACAAGGTTTGTACCAGTTTTACAAGTGGCATTAAACTAAAATCTTTCAGCATTCAGGGTAAGCCAACTAGGCCGCTTCAGATTCCACACGTCCCGCAATATTTTTGTGAAAGGCTAATAGCCCAAGTCCACTTAAGTGGACTAAAACCGTTTACTAGTCGTCTTTAGACGACTTTAAGCTATTAGTCTAGTAATTCATTACTAGGCGGTTGTTGGGACTAGTGCAATATCTCAGATGAAACAGATTAGTTTACTTATTCATCTGCAAAAGTCTGTACCTTGCCATCAGGACTGAGAACAACTCGAATTCTGAGATTTTGTCCGCGTGGATTGGCGGAAACAAAAGGTTTACCAACTTCAGGCATCCCAGCGTTATCAACGAATTCTCTTGCTGCCTTATTGAGGGGAAAAATTCGTTCCACCGTGCCGTCAACACCGACTATCAAACTGTACTCTAATGTTTGTCCTAGTCCAGTGGGTGGTTGCCAACGCTTTTTTAAATATTCTCTAGCTTCTGCTACTTGAGGTGTATCAAATAAGGTGCCAGTAGCCACTTGTGTGGATGTAGGGGGTTTGCGTCCGTCCCCTAATTGATCGATAAAGGGATTATTCTGGGCAGTTCTAGAGGAGGGAAGTTGTGAAGCAGGTTTTTCTCCAGGAGAAGATTGTTGTAGGGAATTGATTCTTTGGTCTAGCTGTTGTGAGGTTAGTGGGGAGGGTTGGTTAGGGGTATTGCCACGATTATTATTGGGTATGATGTCAAGAGACGGGGGGGGAACTGGTGAGATATTAGTTGGTAAGCTGCCTGTATTAGAAGATAGTCTGGGTGGCAAATTACGCAGCTGAGGGAGAACACCAGCTTGGGGACTTGATCCTGTAAGGTTCTGTCCAAGATTTGGTAATATGGCAATTTCCTGGCTTGGGATTTTGCTGGATGGTGCGATCGCTCGATTGGTAGGAAGGGTTGAGGTCTTGCTCTGAGGTCTAGTCAGTGCATTATTTGGAAATAGAGATAGAGGTGGCGGTGTAGAGAAACTGGAACTAGGGGCTGTTAGAGGTGCTTGGGGCAAACTAGATGTGGGAAGTGGAGGGGTGGAACCCAGCAAATTATCTGATGGAGTGGTAAGTCCGGGTTGAGGCGTAGGGAAGTTTAGTGAGGATGAAGGTTCTAAAGCAGTCTTTACGGCTGCTGAATCTGCTGTTTTGACTGGCTGCTGTTGCTTTTCCCTAATGTTGTTAGCATATTGCCAAGTAACTGGTAAAAAACCTACACCTAATACTAATACTGCGGCAACAGGTGCCCAAGCAGGGAACCTCAGAGTCGAACTCGTGCTGTTGAGAGTTGGGAGTGCCATAACATCAGTCAAGTATTCATCTAAAGCACTTGCCAAATCGAATAGTTGCAGCAGAGTGAGTTGAATTACCGGACCAGATGAATGGTTGGCGAGAGAACCGAGAAATAAGTTGTGAGTTAAATAGCTGCTTGGTTCTAAGTGGATATTTGCCCCTGGAATCTGGGTACTAAAGGAATTTAATGTTTTTGTTGAGGACTTTAATTCCGGCTCACCCAATGCTGTGGTTGACTTCTGGGTACTGGAGAAACTGACCCAAAAGCTTTCTGGAGACTGTTGGAGGAATTGCTGTACGTAGGTTGTGACTGCATCACATAAGGCTTCGAGTTGATCGCGATCGCCCCGAATTGGAACTCTGTTTTCTTCTGGTAATCGGGGATCATCAAAACGTAGCTCAAAGCTTAGGTGCTTGAGGACAGTTTTCCCCATCCAACGGGACAGAGGTGAGCTTTGCGCGAATACTTCTAGCGTGCAAGTAGGAGGTGTGTAGCGACGAATGACAGAATTTGATAGAGGCATAGCAGGAACTGCGAGGAAGACTATTTGAGATTTTGCAAAAAGTTGAGCCAGTTGCTTGCAAAAAAAAGTTGAAACGGCGGATTCCTCCACTCAGAACTTTGTCAGGTTTTTTGCATCATGCAAACTGGGGTGCAAGGAGGAAGCAGTGCTGATAGTGGCTTGCCCAAGAACTAACGACCATCAAAAGGGTTTTCTGATCTTGCAAACTTTCATGAGCTAATTTTGGTTGAGGAATTTCAAATCTAAAATTTAAAATTTTGTAGAACGGTCTATAAGTGCTAGCCAGAGACGGCGATGCCCACCAGAAGCACTGTAAAAAAGTAAATCTACAAGCAGTTTTAGTGCCAGGTTGGTAAGTAAATCCGTTGAGATTTGCTCGTCCTCTTCCATCCGCTCTTGGTAGGTGTTGCAAAAAGCATCAATATAATCTCCAAGTAAAGCAGCCTGGTGAGGTTCCCGGTTATTTTCTGCCATTTGTTCCAACAGACCGACAGCGCGGCGAATCAATTCCTGGTGCTGTTTGGCTAAATAGCAGATGATCAGAACAAGCGATCGCGCTTCTTCTACATCTAGCTTTTTTCGCCCTCCTTGACCTTTGCGTAGAGGATTTGATTGGCGCAGTCGCCATAAAGCTACGCGGTCTGGCACTCTTGACTCTAAATTCAGATCAGTTGCCGCCGAAAGCATAGCCTCTGAACCAATGCCAGTTAAGGTTTCTAGCGCCAACAGCACCAAGTCTAATTGGGTTTTGATATTGTCCCATTGAACTGTGTTTGGGGCTGGAAGCTTGATTAAATCCTCCCACTGGGAATTTGGAGTGGCTGAGTTGGCGGCCGAGTGCATAACTTTTAGCATAAGTGATCAAGCTGATAGGGGATGTTGCTGTTACCCATTTTGAAACCAGACTCTCAAGCATCAAGCTTGGTTTCCCATAGCTCTGAGCCAGAGGCTTCAGGTAGCTTTTTCTATGTGGTAAACAACAGGTATCTTTGTCCTACTCTAGATGAAAATTTATTTTCGACAAAGTAGAAAAGGATCAATTCTAATTAAGGTTTACCCGACTTTCGCTGCTAGCTCCGTACAAGAGTATAAATAAACTATTGTTTTGAATGTTAACCGCTAATTATCGCTAAGTAATTATCTAGAATACCTCTTAATTTATTTGCGATTTTAAATTTTGAAATTTCTTGATGTTTATTACTTGGTTTTCATGTATACATAATTACTATACAAATCTTTTGCCTGTTTGCTAAAGGTGTTTCTTGCTGCTTTCTACGCATTCCACCCCAGTTTCGCTTGTGTGTAGCCTGTTAGGCACTGACAAAAAATAAATTATCCAAAATTATTTGTACATTTGTAGGGGATCTTGGCCTTGCACCTGTGTCAATTTAAAGTGAAACTCGCTTTGTGAAAATGTTTTGCCCTCATCCCCTAACCCCTTCTCCCAAAATTGAGAGAAGGGGAATTATTAATTAAAGGCTCCTCTCTCCCCAAATTGGGAGAGGGGTTGGGGGTGAGAACCTGAGGAGGGATCGAGGTTTCAGGTTTTCAATGCCTAAATGCTGAATTTGATAAAGTCAGCGTTTGAAGATATTGGCCAATTGATTTTGTCCAACTTAGTTGGTAGTATAGCTCTAACCGTAAACCACGCACATATCAGAACTTATTTATAAACTTGATGAGCAGAGGTAATAGTTTAGACATTTACCAAAACCCATGCTTAAGTATGAGTTACAGATAATTCACTGAGTAATAATAGCAACGCAATAATATAACAAATATGAAAAAGCATTTTTTTGCCTTTTCACTGATAGCTTGTGCTGTCGGTGTGACTCTGCCAACTCAGGCATTCGCAGTTAAGCTATACGCTGCTGGTAGTTTGCGAGATAGCCTCACAGAAGTAGCTGAATCTTTTAACGAGAAATATGGGATTCCAGTAGAAACGAGATTTGGCCCGTCTGGTTTAACACGAGAATTTATAGAACAAGAATTCTCTAAAACTGGAAAATCCGCAGATGTTTTTGCTAGTGCAGATATTGATAACCCTCAGACATTGTTTGAAGAAGGTTTAGGTGAACCTGTAGTCAACTTCACTAGCAACCGCATGACTGCTGTTGTCAGATCAGGACTTGGTATCACATCAGATAATTTGTTAGACTTTTTGCTAAAACCCGAAATAAAGTTGGGAACTTCGACGCCTGTGGCAGATCCATCTGGTACCTATGCATGGCAAATATTTGACAAGGCTAATCAGATTACACCTGGTAGCTCTCAAATTCTGAAGGATAAAGCTTTGCAGTTAGTAGGTGGTAATCCTAATGCTCCTATAGTTCCTAATGGCAAAAATAATTTAGTCTACTTTCTAGAAGAAACAAAACAAGCAGATATCTTTTTAGCTTATTACACTAGTGGAAAGACTGCCCAAGCAACAAAAGGTGGTGACAATCTGCAAATAGTAGAGTTACCCGAATATTTAGCAACTAAAGCTAATTATGGATTGACTACACTGAAAAACGCCGATCCTGATGGGGAAAAATTAGCTGAATATATCCTGTCACAAGAAGGGCAAGAAATTTTGACAAAGTATGGATTTAGCGCCCCCTCTACTTCTGTTCCCGAACATCAGGGTGCGGGTGGAATTTTACTGGCTGTAGGTGTAGCTTTAATCTTGAAGAAAAAACAAGCATTGGTCAAAAAACAATTAGTCAAATTAGACCATCACAGGTAGAAAACTTACTAATTTTGTCTTGTTCTGAATCAACATGATAGTACATTCAATAAAAAAGGAAAATATGAATAAGCTCAATATGTTTCCTTTCTTATCTTAAAAAATAACAAAGGCGAATATAGCTCTGATAGCAGGAATTTCCCACACCACTTGACCTTTTTTGAATTAAAAACTAATAATTTTGAAGAATAATAATTTTTAATTAATTTTCGGTACAGAGCAAGCACCTTGCGGGAATTGAAAATATAAAATTAAAAATGCAAAATTAGGATTTCTTCAATTTTTAATTAATAATTTTTAATTTTTAATTTCGAGAAGCGACTTGACGCCAACCCTCTAATTCCCTCCTTTTTAAGGAGGGTTAGGGAGAGGATCAAGCCTTAACCCAAGCGTATTGGTTTATCAGCACAAATGGGACGAACTAGCAGCCTTCACTAGTTACATTTATTGCCACTTTATTTGATGTGAGCTACGGTAACACCAGTGCCACCATCTGCTTGTTCTGCTGGTTCGTAGTTGTTCACTCTGGAATGCTGTTGTAAAAAGGTGTGAACTCCTTGTCGCAGCTTACCAGTGCCGTACCCGTGAATAATCCAGACTGGGCCTGTCGCTTCCGATATGGCTTTATCTAGAATGTATTCAGCATCAGCCACCCGTTTACCACGCAAATCGATGGTATTTTGGGAAGTCCGAATTTCTGGGACACTTTGCGGTGGTGGCGTTACTACTGTTGGGGCTGGTTTGGGTTTGACGATTGGTTCTGCTTTTTGACCATCTAAAGATTCTACGTCTTGCAACTTCACAGTCATCTTCATTAGCCCAAACCGGACGCTTAACTCCCCATCTTCATTAGGGGCTGTGATCACATCCGCGATCTGTCCCAGTTTTGGAACACGGACGCGATCGCCTACCTTAGGCATAAACCCAACTTTTGGTTTTGCTGGCGTTGCTGGCTGATATTGCTGGCCAATTTGATTCAAAGCATTGGTGGCTTGCTGGGCCTCTTGGGCTGTGGGCGTACCTTTCTGCAAGCGGCGAATCACTTGGGCAATTTCACCTTTTGCCTGAGCGATCGCTTGTTTTACTGCTATTTCCTGTGAAGCCCGCAAACTGCTTTCCCTTTCCTCCAAACTTGCGGCTTTTGCGGATACTTCTTTGTATAAACGTTCCGCTTGCTGCAACAAACTTTGGGCTTCCGCAGCTTTGGTTTCCTGACGGCGGCGTTGCGCTTCTAACCCAGCAATCACCTGGTTAACTTCATCTGTGGCCTCTCCCACTTGAGTTTTCGCCTCTTCTACCACTTCTGGCTTCAATCCCAAACGTAGGGCAATTGTTAAGGCATTAGAACGTCCGGGTATGCCCCACAGCAGACGGTAAGTAGGCGACAGAGTGCTTTCGTCAAATTCTACAGAGGCATTTTCAAACCGATCGTTTTCGTATTTCAGGGCTTTTAATTCGCCGAAGTGAGTGGTGGCGATCGTTAGCTGGGCATGGTTGGCTAGATATTGCAACAAGGCGATCGCTAAAGCACTACCTTCAACTGGATCGGTACCTGCGCCGACTTCATCGAGTAAAACGAGTGCTGAGTTAGAAATAGGAAGTTCCCCCTCTGCTTCCCCACTCCCCAATGCTTCTAAAATCCGACTAATCCGGCGGATGTGTCCAGAGAATGTGGATAAACTTTGCTGTAAGGATTGTTCATCGCCAATATCTGCCAGCACCTGATCAAACCAAGGTATTTCCACTGGTTCGCGGGCGGGGACAAATAAACCCACTTTGGCCATCAATGCTGCTAATCCCAAAGTTTTTAAGGTTACAGTTTTACCGCCAGTATTTGGGCCGGTAATCGTCACTACCCGAATTTGCGGACTAATCAACAAGTTTACAGGAACTACTGGTTGCCCTTGTTCGTGCTGTTGTTGCCACACTAACAGAGGATGTCGTAAATTCCGCAAGGTAATAATTTCACTATCTTCCCGCTGGATAAATCGCGGGGGATTCGCTCCTAGCCAGAAACTATATCGTGATCTAGCGGTTGCCAGATCCAAAGTGGTAGCGATCGCTAACAATCTCTCTAAATCTGGTTTGACTGCGGCTACAAGTTCGGTCAAAACGCGGCGAACCGCTTCTTCTTCGGCTTGCTCTTTTCTGATGATCTGCCGCAGTTGGTTGCCCAGAGGCACAATAGAATTTGGTTCCACATAGAGCGTGGCACCACTGGTAGAGGTATCGTGGACAATACCGGGGATGGCATCTTTTTGGGGTGCTTTTACCGGGATGACAAAGCGATCGCTCCGTTGGGTAATTAGCTGTTCTTGAACTGCTCCAGATTTTGCTTGTAAGATATTTTGCAGCTTTTGAGTAATTTGGCTGCGTAATCGCCGCAAGTCTGTGCGAATTTCTCCTAGTTTTTGACTAGCGCGGTCGGTTACCTGGGCCCGTTCATCAATACAACGGTGAATTTCCTGTTCTAGTTCTGGATAAGTCCGCAAATCGGCAACTAACTCAGTCAGTATCGGCAAATCTTCCTGATTGTCAATCACACGGCGCAAATTTCTGGCACCAGCTAGGGTGGTGGCGATCGCTAACAGTTCATCCCCTGTCAAAATTCCGCTGCGTTCTGCCCGTTCTAGGGAATCGCCAATATCTTGAATTCCCTCAAATGACAATCCCGTGGTCAGGCGAGTTTCCAGTTGGTAAATTTCTTTGGTTTGCTCTAACAACTGTTCGCTTTGGGACTGAGAATCAGGTATTTTCACATGACGCGCAGCTGTCGCCCCCAGCTTAGTTGCCGCAAAGGTGGCAAGGTGCTGGCAGAGGCGATGCCATTCTAATAGTTCTAAGGTTTCAGATTGGATCAAGGTTTCAACATCTAATCTGAAATTATCGTAACAATTCTAGCTCCTAGATGGATGAATCTTAAAGGAGAAAATTTTGCTTTAGTCAAATTAGCCAGCTAGTGCGTGGCAATAACCAAGTAATAACTGACACATCAAGCTATCTTTCCTGAGAAACTACCCCAACACTAAGTGTCATCGAAAACAACATAGGAAATAATTTAAGCAGACACTATTTCCTTTACCAAAACGTAAGGCTGAACGATGAGGGTATTAAATCGCTTACTGCGATCGCCATTCCATTCTCCCACTTGTACTGTCGTGGGTTTGGTAATTAATTGCTGATCAATCCACTGTTCCACTGATGGAATGTTATCACTGGCGATCGCTACTCCAACATCCAGCAAGTTTAAATCAGGTGCCACCAAAATTACTGCATCTCGTTGTACATGAGGAATTAGCCACTCCCACTCTGCCTCATCCAAAATTTCTGTTAATTCTGCTCTTAAATCCGACATTATTCCTCAATTTGTATTGGCTAATCAACTATTTTACATTAATTACTACTTCCAACTCCTGTACAGACGCGATTAATCGCGTCTCTGCAAATTCTTAACTAAACTTCTGATTTCATTTCATCAATTTCAAATAAAGATACAATTACTCCAGCGATCGGAATAGATATAAAAACACCTAATAATCCTGCTACTCTAGCGCCTACTAGCAAAGCAAAAAACACTACTACAGGATTAAGATTCAGCGCATTTTGCATAATTCGAGGCGCAATTAAGTTGTCTTGTATTTGCTGAAGAACAATACAAGCTATCAAGACTTTCAATGCTAACCAAACACCTTGAGACAAGACAAATAGAGTTACTGTGCTTACTGCTAATGTTGCTCCTATACCAGGAATGATATCAACAATTCCGATAATCACTGACAATATCAAAGCAAAAGGTACTTTTAATATTAAAAAAACTAAAAAAGTCGTAATTGTGAGAAATGCACTTAATAACAACTGACCTCTAAAAAATCCTAGAAATGAGCGTCTAATTATATTTGTAAATCTATTGCGGCGCTGTTTTGGTACTATCTTTATGATAAAATTCCACAGGTTTTCTCCATCTAATAACATAAAAAAAGCCACAACTGCAATTAATATAAAAGTCAGAAAATTCGTCATGAATCCTTGTAAAACAGCCAAAGTAGTAACAAGACTAGATATAGCTTGGTTTCGTAATTGTTCTTGAATAAAACTTAAATCTATCTGCAAATTCCGGTTTTGTAAAAACCCTTCTAGTCGCTCTAATACAGGTATAAAAGAATTTACAAAGCCAGTTATACTGTCAATTAATTGTTGTCCTTGAGATAAAACCGTTAAGCCCACGGTAATTATCAGACTGCCAATAATTACAATACTGAGCAAGAAAACGACACCAACAGCTACACCGTGGGGCAAAAAACGCCGCAGCCATTGAACAGGATAGCTGAGTAAAAAAGCCAAAATTGCAGCAAATGTAAAAATAACAATGACCGCTTCAAAGTAGGCTAAAAGCTGTACAATTACCCAGCCAGAAGCAACTAAAAGCAAAAAGCGGACTAACGCCAGATTATTTAATCGCTCCCAAAAATTCTTGGCTTCAAAGCCGCTCATATGCTGTTTAGGGTAAATTGATGGTAGATTTGCCTAGCAGCTGCATTTAAGCACAAAGTCTGACTTCATTGCTAGAGCGCGTTGACCTTAAACATACAGAGACTAAGGGGCGTAGTTTACCGCCGTAGGCATCGCTACCTCCCTAAAGCATATATCTATTGCTTGTCTAACTCATCTTCCTAAGTCATGCATCTGGTTAATTACCGTGGCACACTTTTGTGTCAACCCTTCCAATTCCTCTTTATTAGTGGAACGGGGAGCATCAATCAAGTTACCAATTCTCACAGTGATGGGAACTGCGCGAGGTCGGGACGATCCTTTTTCTAAAATCCTCTCAGTACCCCAGACACTCACCGGCAATATTGGGGCTTTTGCTTTCGCCGCCAGCAGCAATGCGCCTCTTTTGGGGTCTGTAATTTGACCATCTGGGGTGCGGGTGCCTTGCAAGAAAACACCGACAGCCCAACCGTTATTGAGATATTCTAGGGCGGAACGGATGGCAGTGCGATCGGTATTTCCCCGACTCACCGGGTAAGCACCGTACAATTTAATCGCTTGCGCCAAAATGGGGATATTGAATAACTCTTCCTTAGCCATGTACGCCACTGGACGACGTACACAGTTGGAGACAATTGGTGGGTCAAAGTAACTAGCGTGATTACTCACTACCAGGAGCGGCCCTGATTGGGGGACATTTTCCGCACCATAAATCTGGCCCCGGAAGTAAGCGTGAAGCATGGGGCTGACGACCGACCATTTAAAGGCGTGGTAAAGTGCCAGACTGATAAACGGTTCGCGGTTTTTGTCCACAGAAGATAATGCAAATCAAACTGAATTTAGCATACGCGATCGCAAGGCCCAGAGCAAACTCAAAAAAGTTGTAGAAACGCAAGGTACTAATTTCGGCAATTTCAGTTGATGCTTGGTGAGCTTTCTTACTACATTCCCTACCTTTGAAAACATCATTTTAGGAACTTTTACTTCTTCTAAAATACAAGGGTGCGTCAGGCAAAACGCTGTAATGCATCGTGAGCAATGAGATAGATATGGTGCGTTAACGAAGTGTAACAGACTCTACGAATATCGGATAATTTCTTTTTTGGTATTCATTTAAATTATGAATTGCTTCACCCATCTGGGAATACTAAATGTGGAAATCGTCAGGATTTAGCAGTATGGTTACCACTCTAGTTACTATTCCCGGATATCAAGTTAAGAAACAACTTTATAATGGTTCAAAAACCCTAGTTTATCGCGGTTATCGAGAAACTGACTCCTTAAGAGTAGTGATTAAACTGCTGAAAAATCCATATCCCAGTTTCAGCGAACTGGTGCAGTTTCGCAATCAATACACCACTGCCAAAAATCTCAACTCACCCCTAATCATCCAAACCTACAGCCTAGAACCTTACCAAAATGGCTATGCGTTGGTAATGGAAGACTTTGGGGGGATTTCTCTTAAAGAATGGGGAACAGCAGAAAGCCTACTAAATCTCACGGAGTTTTTACAGATAGCGATCGCCCTGTGCAATATCTTAGATATACTGTACCGCGATCGGATTATTCATAAAGATATTAAACCTGCGAATATTTTAATTAATCCAGAAACAAAACAAATTAAATTAATTGACTTTAGTATTGCATCTCTACTACCACGAGAAACTCAAACGCTGATCAGTCCCAATGTGTTAGAAGGGACACTTGCTTATATTTCCCCAGAACAAACAGGAAGAATGAATCGGGGGATTGACTACCGGACTGATTTTTATTCACTGGGTGTCACATTCTACGAATTACTCACAGGAAAGTTACCCTTTGAGTCCAAGGATATGATGGAGTTGGTGCATTGTCATATTGCCAAACTTCCTGCTCCTTTGGAGCCATTAAAAATTCCTAAATCGATTTCAGATATTGTCATGAAATTGATGGCAAAAAATGCCGAAGAACGCTATCAGAGTGCATTAGGACTGAAATATGATTTAGAAAATTGTTTAACTCAACTTCAGTCAACTGGCAAAATTGAGAGTTTTCCAATTGCACAAAGAGATGTATGCGATCGCTTTATTATCCCCGATAAACTCTATGGACGAGAAACAGAAGTAGAAATTCTCCTCCAAGCATTTGAAAGAGTTAGCCTTGGTGCAACTGAAATTATGCTGGTAGCTGGTTTTTCCGGTGTTGGTAAAACTGCGGTTGTCAACGAAGTTCATAAACCGATTGTGCGTCAATGCGGTTATTTTATTAAAGGTAAATATGACCAATTTCAACGGAATATTCCCTTTTCAGCATTTGTGCAAGCATTCCGGGATTTAATGGGGCAATTGTTAACAGAAAGTGATATTCAAATCCAGCAATGGAAAAGTAAGCTTTTAGAAGTTGTCGGAAAAAATGGACAGGTAATTATTGAAGTCATCCCCGAATTATCAATAATTATTGGTATCCAACCACCTGCACCAGAATTATCAGGAACTGCGGCACAAAATAGATTTAATTTATTATTTCAAAAGTTTACCCAAGCTTTTACTAGCAAAGAACATCCATTAGTGATATTTTTAGATGATTTGCAATGGGCAGATTCAGCATCACTGAATTTAATGCAACTATTAATGACTGGCACAGGTCATATTTTATTAATTGGTGCATATCGTGATAACGAAATCCATCCAGCACATCCGTTAATGTTGACCTTGAGTGAAATTGAAAAAGCACTCTTCACGATTAATACGATTACTTTAGCACCACTGAGTCAAGGGCAAGTGAATCAGTTAGTTGCCCAGACACTGAAATGTACAGAAAATTTGGCATTGCCTCTTTCTCACTTGATATCTCAGAAAACTCAAGGTAATCCGTTTTTTGCTACACAGTTTCTCAAAGCACTACATCAAGAGCATCTCATTGAATTTAACTTTGAGTCAGGGTTTTGGCAATGTGATATTGCACAAGTGAGTCAGCAAGCAGTTACAGATGATGTTGTTGAATTTATGGCATTTGAATTACGAAAACTGCTTCAATCAACTCAAGATACATTGCAGTTAGCAGCTTGTATTGGTAGTCAGTTTGATTTAGCAACTTTAGCAATTGTTTCGCAATCCTCAGAGATAGAAACAGCTGCTAATTTGTGGAAAGCCTTACAAGAAGGGTTGATTTTACCGATTAGTAATATTTATAAGTTTTATGTTGGGCAAGAAAGTCAAATAGTTACTCCAGAAATCCAAGAGACTATTACATACAAGTTTTTGCATGATCGCGTTCAGCAAGCGGCGTATTCCCTGATTCCAGAAGAGCAAAAGCAAATCACCCACCTCAATATTGGACGTTTGCTGCAACAAACAACCAGTGCGAGTCAACAGGATAAGCAGATTTTTGCGATCGTTAACCACCTCAACAAGGGGATATCGCTGATTGAGGATGAGACGGAGCAACAGGAACTCGTGCAGTTAAACCTGATGGCTGGACAGAAAGCTAAGAGTGCAACGGCTTATGGAGCGGCTTTAAACTATTTCAACACAGGCATTTCTTTATTGAGGGGCAATTGCTGGCAGAGCCACTACACTCTCGCCCTCGTTCTCTATGAAGGTGCAGCTAATTGTGCTTTCCTGGGCGCTAACTTTGAACAAATGGAGCAGTTCGCTGAAGTTGTACTCACTCATGCCCGCTCTTGGCTTGATCGGGTTAATGTTTACGACACGAAGATTCGGGCTTGCATGGCTCAAAACCAGCTTTTAGAAGCGTTGCAGTTGGCACGGTTCGTGCTGGAACCTCTGGGGGTGCATTTGCCAGAGCAGCCTACCCCAGCAGACATTGGGCAGGCACTCCAGCACACCCAAATCCAACTCAGCAACAGATCGATGGAATCTTTGCTGCATTTACCGGAAATGACTGCGCCGGACAAAAAAGCCGCAATGATCATTCTATCCACCATAATGTCGCCTGCCTATCAAGCTGCCCCAAACCTGATGCCCCTGGTAGTCTTTGCCCAGTTCGATCTATCCGTGCAGTACGGAAATGCACCAGACTCAATTCATGGCTACGGTCTGTATGGGTTAATGTTGATTGCCATATTAGGTGATATTGAAGCAGGCTATTGCTTTGGGCAACTGGGGATAAACCTGCTGCAACACCTTGACTCACCCAAGCTTGTTGCTACAGCCCTTTTTGACTTTAACTGCTTCTTCAAACACTGGAAAGAACCTGCAAAAACCTCGCTGGCAGGACTACTGCAAGCTTATGCCAGTGGATTAGAAGTTGGTAATCACAATCTTGCAGCACTCAGCCTGCTCGTATATGACCATAATACTTATTTTACTGGTCACGAACTGTCTTCCCTGAAGCTAGTGATGGAAGAACATCGCAAGGTGATGCAGCAACTGCGCCAGTATACCTATCTCCATACGCAAAGTCTTTACCATCAGGTAGTTCTGAATCTGTTAGGGGCGGTGACAGAGCCAGATCAGTTGGTTGGGGAATACTGCGATGAGCGTGAAATGATTCAGCTTTACCAGAAAACGGGTGAAGTAACCGCACTCCACCAAGTTTATTTAAATAAGCTGATACTTTGTTACCTGTTCCACCACTATGAACAAGCGTTGGAAAACGCCAATAAAGCAGTTCAGTATTTGCGTGGGATGGCAGGACTCATGAGTGTTCCGCTTTTCCACTTCTACGATGCGCTAATACAATTAGCGCTTTATCCAAATGCCAACGAAACAGACCAATCAAGCATTTTAGAACGGGTTGCTACTAACCTGGAAAAACTTAGTAGGTGGGCAGTTTATGCACCGAGTAATCAGGCTCACCGCTGCGCCTTGATTATTGCAGAACGGTGTCGGATCTTGGGGGCTAGAGCCGAAGCAATAGAAAACTACGATCGCGCGATCGCCCTTGCCAAGGAACACGAATACCTCAACGAAGAAGCTCTCGCCAACGAACTCGCCACCAAATTTTATCTCGAATGGGGCAAAGAACGCATTGCCAAAGATTATTTGATTGAAGCCTACTATGCTTATTCTCGGTGGCGAGCAAAAGCCAAAGTTACCGATCTAGAACAACGCTATCCACAATTACTTCAACCCATCCTGCAACAGCAACGACTCAACCTCAACCCACAAGAAACTCTTGGCTTTCATGGGACTTTCTTATCTACCCGCACGAATACTACTGACAGCACCAATATTTACGACGTTTTAGATTTTACCTCTGCCCTGAAAGCGGCTCAAGCTATTTCCAGTTCTCTGGAATTAAATACACTCATTTCCAGTCTCACCCGGATTATCTTAGAAAACTCTGGCGCGAAAAAAGCTGCACTAATTCTTCCCGAAGAAGACACTTGGCAAGTACGAGCAATTACCTTTATTCAGTATGAAGAAATACAAACTATTCTTGAAACACAGTCACTAGACAATTGTCAAGATATTCCCGTAAATATTATCCATTACGTCAAAAATACCCAAAAAACAGTTGTTGTTGACAATTGTAAAACAGATACCCCTGGTTTAATTGGGAAATATATATTGTTACATCAACCCCAAAGTGTATTTTGTACCCCGATTATTAATCAAGGGCATTTGGTGGGGATTCTCTACCTAGAAAATCAAATGATTCAAGGGGTATTTAACAGCGATCGCCTCAATGTCATTAAGCTATTGTCTTCCCAAGCTGCAATATCCCTAGAGAATGCTCGACTTTATCAACAAGCTGGGCAAGCATTACAAGATTTACAACAGGCACAATTACAAATCGTCCAAAGTGAGAAAATGTCGGCACTGGGTAACTTAGTAGCAGGGGTAGCACATGAAATGAATAATCCTTTGGGATTTATTTATGCCAGCCTTCAACAAGCTCAACCCAGCCTTGCGGATATTGTTGAACACTTGAAACTCTATCAATCAAGTCTCCCCAATCCCGATGATCAAATTATCGACCATGCCAAAGAAATAGACTTGGATTATAGCTTAGAAGACTTACCTAAGATTATTGATTCAATGGTGATGGCGTGCGATCGCCTCAACAATATCAGCACCAGTCTCCGCACTTTTTCCCGTGCGGATAAAGATTACAAAGTGCCGTTTAATATCCACGAAGGTATCGACAGTACGATTTTAATTCTCAAACATCGCCTGAAAGCAAACGAACAACGTCCAGCAATTGAAGTGATAACTGATTATGGGAATTTGCCCCAGGTTGAATGTTTTCCTGGGCAATTAAATCAGGTATTTATGAATCTTCTAGCAAATGCCATTGATGCGCTGGATGAATCAAATGCGGGACGAAGCTTTAAGGAAATTAAGGTCAATCCCAACCGAATTATAATTAAAAGCTCTCAGGAAAATGAAGGTATAAAAATTGCTATTATTGATAATGGCAAGGGGATGAATGAATCAGTCAAACAAAAGATTTTTGACCACTTATTTACTACAAAAGGTGTGGGCAAAGGGACGGGATTAGGATTAGCGATCGCTCGTCAAATCGTTGAAGAAACCCACAATGGCAAATTGAGTTTTAACTCTGTTCTGGGTGAGGGTACAGAATTTTTAATTGAAATTCCACTGTAAACTTTTGCTCTTGTTAGTAAACACCTGCACATATCTGGGAACACTAAATCTGGAATTGTCAGGATTTAGCAGTATGGTTACCACTCTAGTTACTATTCCCGGATACCAAGTTAAGGAACAACTTTATAATGGTTCAAAAACCCTAGTTTATCGTGGTTATCGAGAAACTGACTCTTTACCTGTAGTGATTAAACTGCTGAAAAATTCATATCCAGGTTTCAGCGAATTGGTGCAGTTTCGCAATCAGTATACCATTGTCAAAAATCTCAACTCACCTCTAATCATCCAAACTTATAGCCTAGAACCTTACCAAAATGGCTATGTGTTGGTGATGGAAGACTTCGGGGGAATTTCTCTTAAAGAATGGGGAACCGGGTCAAGTCTACGAAATCTCGCGGAGTTTTTACAGATAGCGATCGCACTGTGTAATACCTTAGATATACTCTATCGTCAGCGGATTATTCATAAAGATATCAAACCCGCCAATATTTTAATTAATCCAGAAACCAGACAAGTTAAAATAATTGACTTTAGTATTGCATCCCTACTACCACGAGAAACCCAAACACTCATCAATCCTAATCTATTAGAAGGGACACTCGCTTATATTTCCCCAGAACAAACAGGCCGAATGAATCGGGGGATTGACTATCGGACTGATTTTTATTCAGTCGGTGTTACTTTTTACGAGTTACTTACAGGTGAGTTACCTTTTCAATCAAACGACCCGATGGAGTTGGTGCATTGTCATATTGCAAAACTTCCACCAAATATGAATAAATCTCACCTGCATAAAGCACCCTTTCCTTACCAAGGAGAGGGTTGCGGTGAGGTTGATTTTCCGATTCCCCAAGTTCTCTGTGACATCGTGATGAAATTGATGGCGAAAAATGCTGAAGACCGCTATCAAAGTGCATTAGGACTGAAATTTGATTTAGAAAATTGTTTAACTCAACTCCAAAAAACTGGTAATATTGAACACTTTGAAATTGCTCAAAGAGATGTGTGCGATCGCTTTGTTATCCCTGATAAACTCTATGGAAGACAAACAGAAGTAGAAATTCTCCTCCAAGCATTTGAGCGAGTTAGCCTGGGTGCAACTGAAATGATCCTGGTAGCTGGTTTTTCGGGTATTGGTAAAACTGCGGTTGTTAACGAAGTTCATAAACCCATTGTTCGTCAACGTGGTTATTTTATCAAAGGGAAATATGACCAATTTGGGCGAAATATCCCCTTCAGTGCATTTGTGCAAGCATTCCGAGATTTAATGGGGCAATTGCTCACAGAAAGCGATACTCAAATCCAGGAATGGAAAAGTAAGCTTTTAAAAGCTGTCGGGGAAAATGGACAGGTAATTATTGAAGTAATTCCGGAATTAAAAAGAATTATTGGTATTCAACCACCAGCACCTGAATTATCAGGAACTGCGGCACAAAATCGCTTTAATTTATTGTTCCAAAAGTTCACCCAAGTCTTTACTATTGCTGAACATCCATTAGTAATATTTTTAGATGATTTGCAATGGGCAGATTCAGCATCATTAAAGTTAATGCAGCTATTAATGACTGATTCAGGGCATCTTTTGATCATTGGTGCATATCGTGATAACGAAGTCAATCCAGTACATCCGTTAATGTTGACCTTGAGTGAAATCGAAAAAGCACTCTTCACGATTAATACGATTACTTTAGCACCACTGAGTCAAGTGCAAGTGAATTACTTAGTTGCTGACACACTAAAGTGTTCAGAAAATTTAGCTCTGCCTCTTTCTTTATTAGTATCTCAGAAAACTCAAGGTAATCCATTTTTCGCTACCCAATTTCTCAAAGCATTGCATCAAGATGAACTGATTGAATTCAGCTTTGATTCAGGCTGTTGGGAATGTGATATTACACGAGTTACTCAGCAAGCGGTGACAGATGATGTTGTTGCTTTTATGGCATTTCAATTGCGAAGACTGCCATCATCAACTCAAAATGTATTGCAGTTAGCTGCTTGTATTGGGAATCAGTTTGATTTAGGAACTTTGACTATTGTTTCGGAAAAATCAGAGATAGAAACAGCAGCTTGTTTGTGGAAAGCCTTACAAGAAGGGTTGATTTTGCCTACTGATAATATTTATAAATTTTATGTTGGGCAAGATAGTCTTGCAGTTACTCAAGAAATTTCTCAGACTGTCACATACAACTTTTTGCACGATCGCGTCCAACAAGCTGCTTATTCTCTGATTCCAGATGAGCAAAAGAAAACAACTCATCATCGGATTGGTCAACAGTTACTGAAGAACACATCTGAGAGTGAACAAGAAGAACGAATTTTTCAGATTGTTAATCAAATCAATATTGCTGTCGAATTAATTGAACAGCCAACAGCACGAGAGGAATTAGCAAAGCTAAATTTAATCGCTGGGCGCAAAGCTAAAAATTCTACTGCTTATAGTGCGGCGGTTAAATACTTTGCAGTTGGGCGCAATCTCTTAACTAGCGATCGCTGGAAAAGTCAGTATAACCTGACACTGACATTGTATGTAGAAGCAACTGAGGCAGCCTATCTTAATACCGATATAGATGAGATGGAACAGCTTGCTGAAATGGTACTACAACAGGCAAAAACAGCATTGGATACGGTCAAAGTGTATGGTGTGAGAATTAATGCGTACACATCACAGGGTCAGCTACTCAAAGCTATTAACACTGGATTGATGATATTAAAGCAATTTGAGATCGATCTCCCTGAATCACCAGATTTAGAAGATGTTGCACGGATCAGTCAACAAACACAAGCTCTTTTAGGTACTAAGAAACCTACGGATCTGCTAAATCTGCCAGAGATGACGAACCCTCAAATTTTGGCAGTGATGCAAATTTTCAATGAAATATTAGTCCCTGCTTATTTGACAAAACCAAATCTCAATTCATTGATAATCATGACACAGATGAATCTATCAATGATTTATGGAAATGGACCTATTTCTGCATTAGGCTACTCTAGCTACGGATTATTTCTTTGTGCTGTTGCTGGTGATATTAAGCAGGGCTATGAATTTGGTCAATTGGCGTTGAATTTATTATCTAAATTCAAAGAAAAAAAAATTGAAGCAAGAGTGTTATTTGTAACCTCTACTTTTATAGTTCATTGGAAAGTTCATGTCAGAGAAACCTTAAAGCTGCTGCAAAATGCTTACTCCAGTGGTTGGGAAAGTGGAAATTTAATGACCTTGGGCTACGCAGCTTATGCTTACGGCTTCCATGCCTATTTCATGGGTTATGAGTTATCCGAGCTAGAACAAGAAATGACAGCCTATAGTAAGGTATTGTCACAAATTAATCAGCAAACGCAGCTCAACTACAATGAACTTTATCGACAGTCAATTGTCAACTTGCTAGGTCAAACGGCAAGCCCATCTCTGTTGCTTGGTGAAGCAGACAAAGAACAGGAACTTTTAGCACGATATCAGCAGACAGATGACAAAACAGGATTATGGCATTTCTTTTTGAACAAGTTAATTCTGTGTTATTTTTTTCAACAGTTTGAGGCAGCGCTTGAGTATATCGAACAGGCAAAACATTATGTATCTGCGGGAAAAGGAATGTTTAATATTCCTGTATTCTATTTTTATGCCTCTCTGACTTGGTTAACTATCTTGCCTAAGTATCCTAAATCTAAGCAAGAAAATATCCTGCAACAAGTCGCAGCTAATCACAAAAAGATGCAGGAATGGACAAGTTATAACCCGACGAATCATCTACACAAATTTTATCTAGTAGAGGCAGAACGACATCGAGTTCTTGATGAATATTTAGAAGCAATGAAAAATTATGACCTGGCGATTTCTCTTGCTAAAGAAAACGGCTACATCCAAGAAGAAGGACTGAGCAATGAACTCGCAGCCAAATTCTACCTCGACTGGGGTAAAGAAAAAGTCGCTCAAGCATATATGCAAGAAGCATACTACTGCTATGCTCGCTGGGGTGCGAAAGCCAAAACCGATGACTTAACAAAATGCTATCCCAAACTGTTGCAACCCATCCTGCAACAGCAAATAATTAACTTCAACCCTCTAGAAACTATTGGCTTTTCTGGGCCTTTTTCATCTACTCACGCTTCTAGCACTAGTAGCACCAATATTTCCAATATTCTAGATTTTACCTCTGTCCTCAAAGCCTCTCAAGCTATCTCCAGTTCTCTGGAAATAGATCAACTCATTACCAGTCTCACCCGCATTATCCTAGAAAACTCTGGCGCAAAAAAATCTGCACTAATTCTTCCTCAAGGAAATATTTGGCAAGTTAAGGCAATTACCTTTATTAATCATGGATCAAATTCTCATATTGAAATACAAACTATTCTTAATTCACAACCACTAGATACTTGTCAAGATATTCCCACAACAATTATCAATTATGTCAAAAATACCCAACAAACAGTTGTGATCGATAACTTGCAAACAGATATTCCTGGTGTAATTGGGGAATATATGTACCGAACAAAACCCCAGAGTGTATTATGTACCCCGATTATTAATCAAGGACATTTGGTAGGTATTATTTACTTAGAAAATAAACTGACTCCAGGAGTGTTTACCAGCGATCGCCTTAGCGTTATTAATCTCCTTTCTTCCCAAGCAGCAATATCTCTAGAAAATGCTCAACTTTATCAACAAGCTCAACAAGCATTACAAGACTTACAACAAGCCCAATTACAAGTTGTCCAAAGTGAGAAAATGTCTGCATTGGGTAATTTAGTTGCCGGGGTAGCTCATGAAATGAATAATCCTTTGGGCTTCATTTCTGCCAGCCTTCAACAAGCTAAACCCAGCCTTGCAGATATTGTTGAACACTTGAAACTCTATCAATCAAGTCTCCCTAATCCCGATGATCAAATTATCGACCATGCCAAAGAAATAGACTTGGATTATAGCTTAGAAGACTTACCCAAGATTATTGATTCAATGGTGATGGCGTGCGATCGCCTCAAAAATATCAGCACCAGTCTCCGCACTTTTTCCCGTGCGGATAAAGATTACAAAGTGCCGTTTAATATCCACGAAGGTATCGACAGTACGATTTTAATTCTCAAACATCGCCTGAAAGCAAACGAACAACGTCCAGCAATTGAAGTGATAACTGATTATGGGAATTTGCCCCAGGTTGAATGTTTTCCTGGGCAATTAAATCAGGTATTTATGAATCTTCTAGCAAATGCCATTGATGCGCTGGATGAATCAAATGCGGGACGAAGCTTTAAGGAAATTAAGGTCAATCCCAACCGAATTATAATTAAAAGCTCTCAGGAAAATGAAGGTATAAAAATTGCTATTATTGATAATGGCAAGGGGATGAATGAATCAGTCAAACAAAAGATTTTTGACCACTTATTTACTACAAAAGGTGTGGGCAAAGGGACGGGATTAGGATTAGCGATCGCTCGTCAAATCATTGAAGAAACCCACAATGGCAAATTGACTTTTAACTCTGTTTTAGGTCAGGGTACAGAATTTTTAATTGAAATGAAGTTCTAAAAAAATTAAACAGGTAAATCAGCAGCACTCTGGATGTTTTCTAATATTAAGTCAGGGCTAGTACGTTTAATCAAGCCAGTTAGGACTTTACCAGGCCCAATTTCGACTACTCGCTGGATACCGTTGGCTGGTAATTGCAGAGAAATTTCTCGCCATCTTACAGAACCAGTCATTTGTTTATTCAGGCGTTGCTTTAAAATCTCGGCATCAATAGACGGAATTGGTTCTACATTAGACAACACTGGCACAATAGCTGGCTGAAATTCCACAGATTCTATAATGTCTTGGAATTGGGCAGATGCTGGTGCTATTAAATGTGAGTGAAATGCTCCAGAAACTTTTAGGGGAATAGCACGCTTTGCTTTTACTTGAGTCATCACCGCTTGTACAGCCTCAGTTGTGCCTGAAATTACCACCTGAGTCGAACTATTATCATTTGCCAGCACTACATCAGGCGTTTGGGCAATGACTTTTTCTAACTGTTCGCGGTCAAAGTTCATCAAAGCCGCCATCATCCCACCGACGGCATTATCCATAAGTTCTGCACGACGCTTTACTAGATATAAACCAGCAGACCACTCAAAGACACCCGCTATGTAAAGGGCAGTATATTCTCCCAAACTGTGTCCAGCAACTAAGTCTGGGTGGTGTCCTCGTTCTCGAAGAAGGTCAGCAAGAATGCTTTCCACCACATAAAGAATTGGCTGGGTATATAGCGTCTGTGATAACTTCTCTTCTTGAGTTTGACAGATTTCTGTTACAGACCAGCCCAAAATTGCCTCAGCCTGAGCAAATTTGTCTTTAGCGGCGGGTATATCTAATAAGTCCATTCCCATTCCCAGCGCTTGGGAACCTTGTCCGGGAAACACCCATGCAGTTTTTATCATTGGTCATTAGTCTGTGGTCATTGGTCATTAACAAAGGACAAAATATTCACCGAATTTTATATTTTAAATTTTGGATAATGGAATTGAATAATTCAAAAGCGTTCGACTAAGCGCTCACACCGTTCGCGTAGCGTTCCGCAGGAAAGTTCAAAATTTAAAAAGGTCTGAGAGCAAGCGAATTTAAATGCGATAACAAATTTAAAATCTAAAATTCTTGAGCGTTCGCGCAGCGTCCCGTAGGGAAAAAAGAGCATTCATGCATGGAATCAATCTAAAATCTAAAATCTAAAATTGAGTCACCTTCCCCATTGAAAAATTGCCGCACCCCAGGTAAGACCGGCACCAAAGCCGGATGCAGCAACGATGTCATTGGGTTTAATTTTACCTTGCCGCACTGCTTCATCCAAAGCTAAGGGAATGGAAGCAGCAGAGGTATTGCCGTACTCGGCGAGATTACTTATAACTTTATGTTCTGGGACATTTAGGCGTTGGGCAACGGCATCGATAATCCGCTGATTGGCTTGATGCAACAGCAGCCAATCTATTTGGTCAACACTGAGGTTGGCTTGAAACAAGGCTTTGTCAATGATTTCTGGCACTTTTTGGACAGCAAAGCGGTAGACTTCTTTACCATTCATAGTAATGGGTTGGTAAGTGCCTTTAGTGACATTTACACCTGAGAGTAGTTCTTGGGAAGCGCCTGCATAGGCAAGGTTGAGGTGATGGTTTTGAGTGCCATCACTTTTAAGTGCAAATCCCAATAAGCGATCGCTTTTGTTAGCTTGCAATACTACTGCCCCTGCACCATCACCGAACAATACACAAGTGCTCCGATCTTGCCAATCTACCCAGCGAGAGAGGATATCTGCCCCGATCAAAAGTACATTTCGGTAAACGCCTGTTCTAATATATTGGGCTGCTGTAACCAGACCAAACACAAAGCCGGAACAGGCAGCGGTCAAGTCAAAGGCTACTGCGTTGGTGGCTCCTAATTGAGCCTGTACTTGACAAGCACTACCAAACAAATCATCAGGTGTGGAAGTGGCTAGTAGAATCAGGTCTAGGTCTTCTGGTTTAATTCCCGAAGCTGCGATCGCCTGATTGCTGGCGGCAGTAGCGAGTATACTCAAGGACTCAGATGGCTGCGCTAATCGCCGTTGACGAATTCCCGTTCTTGTGGTAATCCATTCGTCTGATGTTTCAACTACTTCACTCAATGTCTGGTTGTGTAGGGAAGTTGCTGGCACTGCCGAGCCGCTTCCGGTAATTGCTACGCCTAAATTTTGCACTCCTAATCTCCCGAGCTATCAGCTTTTTGCCTTTTTTCCTTGTCTTTTGTCCTTTGTCCTGGCAAATGACAAATGACAAACGGCTCATGACTTATAACTGAATCGCTAACCGCTCTCGCGCTCTAGGATATATTGGGACTGAATTCGTTGTAGCACCTGGTTGTCAACAGCTTCTTTTGCCATCCGAATTGCATTAAAAATTGAAGGAGCTTGTGAGCTACCGTGACCGATAAAACAGACTCCTGCCACGCCTAACAGCAAAGCGCCGCCGTGTTCTGCGTGATCCATCCGCTGCTTTACCCGCTTCAGGTTGGGTTTTAAGAGTGCTGAACCAATTTGACCGTGCAATCCTTGGGGTAATTCTTCCCGCAGAATTTGCAAAATCACTTCTCCGACGGCTTCGGCAAATTTTAACAATACATTACCGACAAAGCCATCACAGACAATTACATCAAAGCGACCGGAAAGCACATCACGCCCTTCGGCATTGCCAATAAAATTAATTTGGGAATTTTCGCGGAGCATTTGGTGGGCGCGGACGGCTGCATCATTGCCCTTAGAGTCTTCTTCACCGATATTCAACAAACCCACTTTAGGTTCGCTTGTACCTAAGACATATTGACTGTAAGCCGAACCCATGACACCAAACTGCTCTAAAAACTTGGGACGGCTATCTACATTCGCGCCGACATCAAGTACCAACACTGGCTTCCCAGCAATAATCGTAGGAAAAACTGTCCCTATGGCTGGGCGATCAATTCCCGGCAATCGTCCTAAGCGGAGCAAAGCTGATGCCATAGCTGCCCCAGAGTGACCGGCAGAAAACACGGCATCTGCCTGCTGCTGCTTGACTAAATCCATCGCCACATTGATCGAAGCCTTGCGTTTGCGTCTAACTGCATTTAAAGGCTCCTCATCCATAGCGATCGCTTCCTCAGCAGTCACGATCTCTACCTGCCCTAAATTCGTTTTTGGCGGCAAGGCAGCTTCTATTTGTTGGGGATCACCAACTAGTAATACATCTACACCCAATTCTTCCCGTGCTCGCAGTGCGCCAGCAACAATTTCACCGGGTGCGTGATCCCCTCCCATTGCGTCAATTGCGATCCTTACACGAGTCGATCCCATTGCTCAGAGCTTTTAGAAACCTTATAAATTTTACCAGATGGCTTTGCCGAAAAAGCTTAACTTTCTGACCGCCAAATTATTTCTGTTACTATTGCAACAATTTTTGCTGGCAAGCTCAAGATAGCACGAATTGTTTGTGACTGGGCATTGGGCAATTCAATTTTGGATAATGGAATTGATGATTTTAGATTAAATTTCAATTCTTTAATCCAAAATCCAAAATCGTTCAACTGAGCGTAGCCGAAGCCTAAAATCTAAAATTCTTACTCCCCACTCCCTAATACCCAGTCAACTAGCGTCCGAACGCCGTAGCCAGTTGCCCCCGCTCCGTTGTAGCCATTTTCTTTATCTGTCCACACTGGACCGGCAATATCTAAGTGCGCCCAAGGGGTTTCTTTGACGAATTGCTTGAGGAAAAGGGCAGCGGTAATTGCACCACCCGGACGCGGGCCTGTATTCTTCATGTCCGCGATACCAGACTTTAACCCTTCAAAATATTTTTCTTCCATTGGCATCCGCCAAATCTTTTCGCCTGAAGTTTCGGCAGCTTTCTCGATTTGGGAAGCTACAGCATCATCGGGAGTGTACAAACCAGCAATATCCTCACCCAAGGCAACGACGTTGGCACCAGTCAGGGTGGCTAAATCCACGATCGCATCTAATCCCAATTTGTCCGCATACACCAAGGCATCTGCTAGGGTCAAACGTCCTTCAGCATCGGTGTTGTTCACTTCGATTGTTTTGCCGTTTGATGCTGTGAGAATGTCTCCAGGGTGCATGGCGTGACCGCTAATCATGTTTTCAGCCACCGCCGAGATAAAGTGAACCTCAACATCTGGCTTAATTTGAGCAATTGCTTTTGCCGCGCCCAAGGTAGCAGCTGCACCGCCCATATCCATTTTCATGGTTTCGATGCCGCTACCAGCACCTTTAATGTTGAGTCCCCCGGAATCGAAGGTTACACCTTTGCCAATAATTGCTAGCTTCTTTTTGGGTGTACCTTCTGGTTTATAAGTTAAGTGAATGAATTTAGGTGGCAACTCGGAACCTTGCGATACTCCCAAAAATGCACCCATGCCTAACTTTTCACAGTCTTCTCGTTCCAGAATTTCCACTTGTAAACCGTGATCGTTAGCGATCGCTTGAGCAGTTTCTGCCAAAGTAAGCGGTGTTACTGCATTGGCTGGCGCTGCTACTAACTGCCGTGCCAAATTTACCCCGGAAACAATTTGATTGGCGCGGGTGATCGCTGCTTCTTGTCCACCAAAACCTAGTAAATCTACGGTTTCAATTTGTGATCCATTTTCTTCTGGTTCTGATTTAAAGCGAATATCTTGATAAAGCGCCAATTCAATGCCTTCTGCGATCGCTTGGACGCTGGCTGCTGGATCGTTATTCCATAATGGAAAACTAAATCCTAGAATTTTGCTTTTTTGCTTTTTTCCTACCCTGGCTACAGCAGCAGCAGCGCGGCGCAGAGTATCTAGTTGTAGTGCATCTGGTTTTCCTAAACCTACCAAAATCAATTTCCGCACTGGGCTACCAGGATTCACACGGCTAAAGATGGTACTGTTGGCTTTACCTTTAAATTCTTCTTCAGCAATCAGTTCTTTTAAGACGCCGGAAAACTTTTGATCTAAAGTAGCTAGTTCTCCGGTTAACTCTACTGCATCTTCAAATAATCCAATTGCCAAACTATCGCCTGCCCACTCTAGCAAAGGCTTATCACTAAGTTGAATTGTCATTTTGGTTGGGATTTTGTGTAAATATTCCTTCTTGTACCAGTATTGCTCAAAATTCTTGTTTCATGGTGAGGGGAATGGGCATTGAGCTTTGGGCATGGGACATTGGGGATTGGGCACTTGTACTGAGCGTTCGCGTAGCGTCTCGTAGAGAAGCCGAAGTATTGTGCAGGGGTCAGTAGCTATAATTTAGCGAGTTAGTATAAATAGCAATCGTGAATGAGGCTTTGATACTCGTTAATTTACCTCAGAACTCCGTTAACGAGGCTTTGATACTCGTTAATCCACCTCAGAACTCCGTTAACGAGTCTTTGATACTCTTCAATCCACCTCAGAACTCCGTTAACGAGTCTTTGATACTCTTCAATCCACCTCAGAACTCCGTTAACGAGTCTTTGATACTCTTCAATCCACCTCAGAACTCTGTTAACGAGTCTTTGATACTCGTTAATCCACCTCAGAACTCCGTTAACAAGTCTTTGATACTCGTTAATCCACCTCAGAACTCCGTTAACGAGTCTTTGATACTCGTTAATGAAGCTACTAGGAACTTCACTCTTTTACCTCCTCTGCCCCATGCACAATACAACTCTTGGAGAGGCTGCGCCAACGGCTTCTTTACGAGACGCTCTTGCGTTCGCTCAGTACAAGTGCCCTATGCCCCAATTCCATTTGTGTCAATGTCAAATTTCTTAGCGATCGCTGTGATTATATGTTGCTCAATTGGTGTAATCTGATTGTCAAGCTGGGCAATTTTGTAACACTGAGCCAACAAGGGTATGGCAAAATCACGATTTAGCTGATTGAGCAGTATATCTAAAGACTTAAGTGATTTGATATTTTGGGCAATGGTATCCAACGAGTTATGACTGAGGTTTAGAGCTTGTAATTCTGGCAAAATTTCTTTCCAAGTCTTTTCTGGATGACTAGCCAGGATCATGTGAACTAATATTTGATCCATGACGGCTTCTTGAGCGATCGCACTTTGGAGATACTTTTCACTTTCAGCTTTTAATGTTGCCAATGTCTGTGGTGATTGCAGTGAAGTTGATTCATCCAGCTTGGCTTCGTAAAATCGACAAGCAGCATAGCCCAATGAATAGATCATCGTGGCATTTGAACTAGCCGCGATCGCTGCACCCGCCAACGGCACATTTCGCAGCAAGCCTAATCCCGCAGCTTTCAACAGACGACTTCCACCCAAAGCTAAACCAAAAATTGCCAAAATTTCACCTTTACGGGCAGGATTTTTTAAATCTAGCCCGTAGACAGATGCAATTTGATAAAGCATTTCTGACTGCAATTTGGTTGTCGCTGTTAAATCAATTGCCAACAATGCCACTGCTATTCCTGGCAAAATACTAGTGGCTAGTCCAACTGTGCCTGCTTGAGTTGCTTTTTCCACCATAATTCGGTGAGCAATCTGGCTGGGTGATTCATTTGGATACTGTTTCTTAAGCTTGTTTACCGCAACTTCTGCTTTTTCCAAATCAACAAGATTAGTATCACTAATTAGCCAATTTAGATTTAACACTCCAGATAGTTTTCTAATCAGCCAATTTTCACTGAGACGATTCACAACCTCACCGCTGGTTTGAGTTGTTTGCTCAATTAACTTGTGTGTTTCTTTCGCCGTTGCTTCTCCCACCCCTACTGCTGTGTCTAAAACTGCTTTGCCAGTTTCAGCAACAGTTTTAACAAAAGACTCTAATATAGACGGTTCATTTTCTACTGATGATTGAGTCTGGATTTTTACTTGTGAAGTTTCTCTGGGTAAATTAACTAATTTATTCGCCTCTGTTTCTTGGGGTTTGTCTGCCATTGCTTGATACCATCCTGTAAAGCCTCTCTCTTTAAACTTGTAGCGAAGTATGAGCGGCTTGACATCTCCCAACAAGTACAAGTTGCCAGAGCCAATAGGAATTATTTTGAGACTTAACTATAGAACCCATTTGGGATCTTTTCTAAACATATAAGGGTTACAAGAAGGCTGTTTTAAACAACCTAGTAACCAGGGGGTGGGAAATCATAGAGCAATTGCTGCAAAAGTATGAAATCCGGCTTTGCACAAGACTTGCAGACGGAAAAATAGATCCCAAATGGTTTCTATAGATGTGCCAAGAGTGACAAAACAATTAAAAATAGAAAATTATAAATTAAAAATGGAAAATTACTTAGAAACTAAAGTTTGTGGTTGTTGCCACTTTAAAAAAGAATTGCTCCGAGACGCGCAGCGCGAGAGCTAGTTGACGATCTTCCTGGGCAAATTCAGTGTGTTGTGAACCGCTTGAATTTATGTTTAGCGCACTTTTTACCTTTTAATACCTATATCAGCATTAGTTTATAAAAAGTTGTTAGCCTTGAGAATGTCATAGAGATTAATATCTTCCTCTAACAAACAAGCGTGTCCGCAATTGGGCAACACCACAATTTTAGTATTTGGTAAGATGTTCGCGATCCGCTTCACTTCAGTTACAGAAGGCAAAAGGCGATCGCTAGCACCGGCAATCAACAAAACTGGTTGAGTTAAGCGACTTAACTGCTCGTCATCAACATCAAACTCTCGCAGTAAGGACAACCGCCAATGAACCGTTTCTGAGGGGATAGAACGCATCGTTTTCAGCAGCTCATGGCGATCGCTCTGAGAAATGCGTGGCAAAGATGCTAGAAACGGCAACAACCCCAGTGCGCCAACATCATACAATCCTGATGGCACCAAGTAAGTAAGTTGGGATGCCCAATTCAACCAAGGGCGAAGATGAAAGGACGAAGCTGGGTTAATTAGGATAATTCGCTTAAATAACTCTGGTGCTTGGATCGCCACTTTTATCGCCAAGCAACCACCAAAGGACTCACCACACAAGTAAACTGGCCTATGAGAGCTTTTTTCTAATTCAGCGTCGATCAAGTCCAATACACTTTTAGTTAGCACATCCCAAGTGTTCAGGTCTTTCCGTGGGAGCGCCAAACAACGGACATCAAAGCCCGTTTCTAATCCAGCGGTTTGCGATCGCAATAATTGACCTGTTCCATCCATTCCTGGCAAATATACCAACAGCGGATACTCTGGCTGTACTCGTTCAGGAGTCAGGAAACAAGGGTTTAGCTCAACTTCTCTTATAGTCATTGGTCATTAGTCAATGGTAGATAACTTTCGGACTGCTAATTGTTGGTTATAAAAGTTTCGGTGCTTTTGATTCTAATAGCAACCTTGACGCAGTAAATTGCTAATTTCGCCGTGACAGTGTTCTGTCAATTCAGCCACAACAGTTCTGGCTTGTTTCCCATGATATTTTTTCTGCTGTTGGGGCGTAATCCAATAAGGGCGACCGATTAACACAGCAACCCGACGATAAATTACCAGAGGATGCCAACCAGCTTGGTTAAATAAAGGTTCTGAAGGGTCAAATACACTCAAAAGCCTTAAGGGGAACCCATTCGTGTTTACCTCTTCTAAGGAGGCGATCGCGATCGGTAAAATAGCTAGATCCTGCACATCTGCTCGCAATGCTAAATGGGCAAATCCGCGCTGAAATTCACCCATTTGGTTTGGCTGAGTAAATTTCACCATTGGTTCAGTTCCTTCTGGAAATACTCCCACCATCTGCCTGGACTGCAACAGCATCTGTGATTGCGAAAAAAAGCTTTGCTGGCGGTTTTGAGTTTCCTCCAAAGGAAAGCACCCGAATTGTCCGATGACAATCTCCCGCATTACTGGCACTTGTCCCATGTAGTGATGGCAAGCAAAGCGAATCGGACTCGATAATGCCGCCATTAAAATCAGTGCATCCATAAAGCTGCGGTGATTGCTGACTACCAGTACGCTGGCATCCTGGGGAATGCGATCCTCGTAATAACGAAACATTTGCGTTGAGAGTGCTGCCATCAAAGCGTGAGAAATTTCCAGGGGGCTATTTAGACTCATACCTAATCGATATATTTTTCCGGTAAAGATGGCAGTTTATCTTAATTTAATTTTTACATTTCTTTACTATTGCCATGACTGTCTTAAGATAGAAATGTCTAATCCACAAACCCAGCTAGATTTTCTGCGCTTGGGATTCTGTATTCCTGAACACAATAATATCTAATAGAAAGTATTTAAAAAAATTATGATTAGTTAATTTCCAGATTTTAGGTATAAATTAGCTGAATTGATGGATATTACAAAACAATTATTGACCAAAGAAATTTGCTACTATAAAAATAGTATGGAAAAAATAGAAATAATATTGTATAATTTCGTGGTTTTGCCGATAGAAGTAAGATGAAAAACGTTTTAATAAGTTGATTTTTATTTTGCATGAATCTAGTGAATAAAACAGAAAAGACATTTGCACTGACAACACCGCTATATTATGTAAACGATGTTCCTCATATAGGCAGTGCTTATACAACGATCGCAGCAGATGTAATCGCGCGATTTCAGAGGCTGCTGGGGTATAAGGTATTACTGATTACAGGTACAGATGAACATGGACAAAAAATCCAGCGATCGGCAGAGAGTTTAGGCAAAGCACCACAAGATTTTTGCGATGAAATTGTCCCTAGTTTCATCAGTTTGTGGAAGTTACTAGACATTCAATACGATCGCTTTAGTCGAACTACTGCGGCTGGTCATGAAGCGATCGTTAAAGAATTCTTTGAGCGAGTATGGAAATCTGGTGATATCTACCAGGGACAACAAAAAGGCTGGTACTGCGTATCCTGCGAAGAATTCAAAGAAGAACGGGATCTGCTAGAAGGACACCGTTGCGCGATTCATACTAACAAAGAAGTCGAGTGGCGAGACGAGCAAAACTATTTTTTTCGCTTATCCAAATATCAAACTAAGCTGACAGAATTTTATCAATCTAGACCGGATTTTATTCAACCAGAAAGTCGGCGGAATGAAGTCCTCAGCTTTGTAAATCAAGGGCTGCAAGACTTTTCCATTTCCCGGGTGAATCTAGATTGGGGTTTTCCGGTACCAGTTGATCCCAAACACACCCTTTATGTCTGGTTTGACGCGCTGCTAGGTTATGTCACAGCATTACTAGAACCAGATGCAGAACCGACTTTAGCAAATGCTTTAGAAACATGGTGGCCAATCGACCTGCACCTAATTGGTAAGGATATTCTGCGCTTCCATGCAGTTTATTGGCCCGCAATGTTGTTGTCGGCTGGCTTACCCTTGCCGGGGCGAGTATTTGGGCATGGCTTTTTGACTAAAGATGGTCAAAAAATGGGCAAAAGTCTGGGTAACACCCTTGATCCTGTGGCGTTAGTTCAGCGCTATGGTAGTGATGCCGTTCGTTATTACTTCCTTAAGGAAATCGAATTTGGCAAGGATGGAGATTTTAATGAAGTAAGGTTCATTAATGTTCTGAATGCAGATTTGGCGAATGATTTAGGTAATTTGCTCAATCGCACCTTGAGCATGGTGAAGAAATACTGCGCTGACAATAATGTCCCATCAATCGGCAATGAAGGAATTCCTGACGAAAATCCTTTGAAAAAAATTGGTTTACGTCTAGGGGAACAGGTGAAACAAGCCTATGAGGAGCTAGCTTTCAGTCAAGCCTGTGTGGCCATACTTTCACTGGCGCAAGCCAGTAATAAGTTTATTGATGAACAAGCTCCTTGGTCATTATATAAACAGGGACAGCAGGAGTCTGTGGAAAAAGTTCTGTACGCAGTTCTAGAATCAGTTAGACTAGCAGCTTATCTCCTATCCCCAATTATTCCGAACATCAGTAGCGATATTTATCAGCAGCTGGGCTTTGGAATAAACTTTAATGATCAAATACAAAGTTCAGTTACCGCTCCCTTTGCCACCCATGCTACATGGGGAATACTATCGAGTAAACAACAGTTGGGTACACCCCAACCAGTTTTTAAGCGAATAGAATCCCCAAAAAACGATTAGCCCTTATCAAACTCTGATTTTGTTCAATTTCTTATTCTCTCAAAAAATTTATCGGGGCTTAACTTATATTAGCCCCGGAACATTATCATAAGCCGCTGTGACTAGCATCTAAAAGTTCGTAAGTATCAAAAATAACAAGGATAAAAATCGAGGTATGAGAACGATGTTGAATAATTTGGAAAACGATTCAATATTTACGCCAGAACAAGTTTTGGAGAATCGGGGCAGGGTCGCCATATTTATTGATGGCTCAAATCTATTTTACGCTGCACTGCAACTAGGGATTGAAATCGATTACACAAAGCTATTGTATCGATTAACAGGAGGTTCTAGACTCCTGCGTTCTTTTTTCTACACTGGTGTAGACCGAACAAACGAGAAGCAACAGGGGTTTCTGCTGTGGATGCGTCGCAATGGCTATCGAGTCATTGCTAAGGATTTGGTCCAGCTACCAGATGGCTCTAAAAAAGCTAACCTGGATGTAGAAATAGCAGTAGACATGATGGCGTTAGTAGATTCTTATGATACCGCAGTTTTAGTCAGCGGTGATGGGGATTTAGCATATGCGGTCAATTCAGTGAGCTATCGCGGCGTGCGAGTAGAAGTGGTGAGTTTGCGTTCGATGACCAGCGACAGCTTAATTAATGTAAGCGATCGCTACATTGATTTAGAAGCCATCAAAGAGGATATTCAAAAAACCCCTCGCCAAAGCTATCCATACCGGCCGTTATCTGGTATCGGTTTTTTGGAAGACCCCAGAACTAGTGATGGACACCTAGAAATCCAAGAATAATGGCGCATCAATTTCATAAAAGGGGGAGAGAGGGGGTAAGAAAAATTCAAAATTACTCCTCCACTCCCTCCTTCCTGCTTTTTCCTTTGACTTTTTTCTTGGTATTTGGTTTAGTTGCCTGCGGGGGTAAATCCCCCCTAACTTCTCAACAAAATACTGCGGCTTCATCTAACCAAGATAGCAATTTAACCTTCTTTGATGTCACCTTAGAACAAGCAGATGAAGTGGGACGACCGATTTGGAAAGTTAGGGCTAAACGGGCAAAATACACCAAAGAAAAACAAATTGGTCAGGCTGAAAGTCCTTATGGTGAACTATATCAAGATGGCAAAGTAGTTTATCAAATTAAGGCAGATGTAGCAGATATTGAACAAGATGGGAAGCAGTTGTTTCTTAAAGGTAAGATATTTGCCATAGATCCTAGTAATGGGATTGTGTTGCAAGGTAATGAATTAGAATGGCGTCCCAAAGAAGATTTGTTGATTGTCCGCAAGCAGATTAATGGTAATCATAAACAACTACAAGCAGTGGCGCAGGAAGCGCGAGTTAAAACCCGCGAACAGCGCATGGAATTTTCTGGAGGGGTAGTGGCAAATTCCACTGATCCCCAGATGCAAGTAAGAACCGAGCATTTGATCTGGAATATTAAAGAAGAAAAACTGATTGGCGATCGCCCGTTACAAATTGACCGCTACAAAGATAATAAAATTAGCGATCGCGGCAAGGGAAATTCTGCCGAAGTCAACTTAAAAACAAAAATTGCCACTATTCAACAGAATGCTCAATTAGAATTACTAGACCCACCAATGCAAATAGCTAGTAACTCTATGACCTGGAACATGAACGCAGAAACTGTCACCACAAACTCGCCCACGCGAATGTTCCAGCGGGCCGAAAATGTTACAGTGACAGCCAATCAAGGTGAAATGAAAATACCCCAAAAAACCGTTTATTTAACAGGTAACGTCAACGCCGTTGGTCAGCGTCGCCAGTCTCTGAGATCCAATACACTAACTTGGTATCTAGACAATAAGTTAGTCGAAGCTCAGGGAAATGTGATTTATCGGCAAGTTGACCCGCCGTTAAATTTTGCGGGTGAAACAGCCGTTGGTAATCTGCAAACAGAAAATATTGTTGTCAAAGGTGGCAGTTCTAGCGGTAGGGTAGTAACGGAGATTATTCCCCAAGAAAGAGCCAATCGTTAGTAGTAAAGTTAGGGGGAATGGGGCCCACCCTGACCCATAAATTTTGGGTTGGTCGAGTACTAGGCTAGGATCTTAAGTACTACAAGTCTTTTAATAACCCATGAATGGATCAAAGCGATTAGGTAAGGAATTCTTGCCAACATCCCAGCAAGCAGAACATTCCCACGATCACGATACAGACCACGAACATACAAATCATGCTCATAGGACTGGAGAGTCGGCTCATTCTCATGTCCATAGCGAAGAGTCTTTACGGCGAATTGTCAATCGATTATCGCGGATAGAAGGACATGTTCGCGGTATTAAGACAATGGTGCAGCAAAGTAGCCCTTGTCCTGATGTTCTACTGCAAATTGCCGCAGTGCGCGGCGCATTGGATCGAGTAGCGCGAATTGTTTTGGATGAACATTTAACTGAGTGTATCGGTAGAGCCGCACAAGAGGGTAATATTGACGTTGAAATTAAACAGTTAAAAGCTGCTTTAGATCGATTTTTGCCTTAAAAATCAGAAAAATCAAAAATTATCGCGATTAACACAAGTATCTCCCAGTCATAGCTGATAGTTTGGGCGGTTCCAAAGCAGTTTCAGGGCGGTAACTAGACCCTCAAATTTGTAGTAAGCGCTTACTACGAACCTTGTGCATAAGCCATAAAATAATCCGGTGTGCGATCGCACTTAATTTCTACTGTAGACGAGCGATCGGGCTAACATAATTTATGCGCCAACTTCCTAAAATATGATTCTCAAAAATTATCAATTTCATTATTCTTTAATTGGCACTCTAGATAAACCACTAATTATTTTTTTGCATGGCTTCATGGGTAACATTGATGAATTTGATGAAGCCATAAAATTACTATTTGACGAATTTTCCTATTTAACGATTGACCTTCCTGGACACGGAAAAACTCAAGTTTTGGGCGGGGATAATTACTATACAATGACAAATACTGCCCATGCCTTAATCAACTTGCTGGATGAGTTAAAAATTGCCAAATGTTTTTTAGTTGGTTATTCAATGGGTGGAAGATTGGGTTTATACCTCACCCTACATTTTCCCGAACGTTTCTTAAAAGTTGTCCTAGAGTCAGCTTCCCCAGGTTTATCAGCAGAAGCAGAACGATTAGAACGCATTAAACTTGATACGCAAATAGGTAGAAAATTAGCAAGAAGTGTTGCCAGAACTGATTTTGCTGCTTTTCTATCAAATTGGTACAATCAGACGATTTTTGGTAATCTAAAAAATCATCCAGAATACGATCGCATGATAGAAACTCGGTTGCAGAACAATCCCAAGGAATTAGATAAATCACTGTGCTTTATGGGGACTGGCTGCCAACCATCTTCATGGGAAAAGCTACAAAATAATAAAATATCTATGCTTTTACTAGTCGGTGAATATGATGAAAAATTTATATCTATTAATACAGAAATGGCTAAAATAAGTGAAGTTGCCCAGCTAAAAATAATTAGTAATGCTGGACATAATATTCACTTTGAAAATACCTTGGCATTTGTAGAAAATATCAAATATTTTTTGTCCCCAGCAAGTTAAAAATTAGGATAACTTCACTGCTTCTTTACTGCCCTGCTAGAAGGAGTTGGAGATGGTGTCAATTTCGGGGCTGTTGGTTGTTTAGCTGCGGTTAATTCCTCTTGCAACATTTTCTGATAAACCTTAGGCAAAGAGCTACTAACAAAATTAGTTTCTATACCATATCCTAGACTTGTCCAAGTGGGAGAAAGTCGCCGCAAAACATCATTTAACTTTCCCTGACGCAATAGTTGAGAAATATCAGTTCCCCAAACTTTAGAATCACTTAACCAACGGTAAACTACTATATCTTGATATTCTGCTTCAAAACTATAAGTAGTCCAAAACATCATCTGCATCGGCTTTGGGTGATAACGGGGAGCTAAACGATACCAAGTAATGTTGATAATTTGATATCTGCCAGCAGCCGTAGAACAATTACCTGTGTTGGGACTTGTGACAATTGTGACGCATATTTCAGGATGTCGGCTAAGGTCGTTGACTTGTTGTCCACCGTATAACAGCGAATAGGGACGGTTGCCACTTGCTTCACTCGCTGATATGGTTCGCATTAAAGCGCGGATATAGGGATCGCCCTGTTTCATGACCAAAGGCGGCTGTTTAACTCCAAAGATGGGATCGGAAGGCGATCGCAAGTCTCCAATATACCATTGCAACAAATACACAAAGCCAAGAAGCGCGGCTATTGGCCCAATAAGTTTTTCAACACCTTTGAATTCAAAGCCTTTCAGAGTCCGACTCCTTCAAATTCGCTCTCTTTGCTAACAAAAATCATCGACGAACTCATTCTGACAAAGTTCACACCTGATTGTTAGTTATTATTCCCGATTTGCTCATTTTTTTAGAAATTAGGAAAAAAGGGCATAAATAAGTATAGCAAGCGATATACTCCCAACAATGCCGATTAAGAATAAGCTCAATCGCTTCTTGTTGCATCCTACTTCCGCCAAAAAATCGCTTCTTCGCTCAAATCGTGCGATTTTCGAGTCGCACTTCCAAAAATGTTACTTATATATGGTTAAACATAAATTCATAAAAATTTAGTTAATCACGCTATAGTCGCGTCCTAAGCGAGTAAGAATTTTTTTAAGGGTAAAATTTTTTATAAAGTGTGAGACAATTAAATTATTACTGCAACGGCAATTACTGAAACTCCAAGTAATGAGTGAAATACCTGACATTAAAGATGAGGTTTGCCGCACAGCCTTACTAATGGCAGTTAAACGTGCAATAGAAACCGATAGGTCTGACCATCTATTTGATGATTCACTAGCAGCACAATTAGTTGGAGAAACAGGACAAGCTTGGAGAGAAAAATGGGAACAAGAGGATAGTGTCAACTCCCTTGGTAGAGCGCTTCGTATCCAGTTTGTTGCAGTGCGTACTCGGTTTTTCGATGACTTTATCTTGTCTGTGTTGCCCGAAATTAATCAAATAGTCTTTTTAGGAGTTGGCTTAGACACAAGAGCGTTTCGTCTGCCTTTCCCACCTGAGACTCGTTTGTACGAGCTAGATTTACCAGAATTGATTCAGTACAAGGAAGCAATCCTGCAAGATAAACAAGCCAAGTGTCATCGCTATGCGATCGCTGCTGACTTAACGCAGCCTTGGTCACATTTGCTTTTACAACAAGGCTTCAAGGTTGGAGTCCCCACACTTTGGCTAATAGAAGGGCTATTGATGTACTTGAACGAGGCAGAAATTCATGAATTACTCAAAACCATTAGCTACTTAAGTGCAGATGGCAGCTACTTGGGGGCTGATTTGGTCAGTGTCAAGTCGTGGCGGGTTGGCTCTCAACACCAGAATGGCTTGATTAGCAAGCATTGGCGTTTTGGCACAGACGAACCAGAACAATTATTTGCCGATCATGGTTGGAATGCTTCAATTATCCAACCAGGGGAAATTAGAGCAAATTATGGTCGATATGCTGTAGATTTAACCCCAAGAGAAATTAAAGGTGTGCGGCGTTCTTTTTTGGTTACGGCAAAGAAGGAAGAAGTAACTGTGCAACAGCTTTTAAATATAAAATGATACTTAAATTAAGGCTTTTGTTCCATAAGATTTCTATCAGAAAACCAAAAAACTACACCATAGTTTAAGTAAGCTACAATTTGCATTAAAGTTAGAAACGACAAATGCTTGCATGATTTTCAGTATCTCCTCGTCTCCGATTGAGAACTTAATCCGCGAGCTGACTTTTCCTGTTAAGTCATGAAACAACGAAATAGCAAGGGTTTCATCCTATATATATTCTCAATAAACTAATTTTAATGACAATTTATCACGAGAGAATAGGGCTTTAGGCTAGGGGTATAGTAAGCGAGCGCTCCATGAGGGAGATAACAGGAAAAGTCAGAATCCGTGAGAGATTAAGACAAAATTATTTTTTTCAACTAGTAATAATGATTAAGCTTTGCTGATATAGCAAGTATTAAATTAATCTTTGTACTGGATTTTGAAGCAAGAATGTATCATGCTTTAATTGTGCTGCGATCGCTTTTTACTGATGAAGGAGAAAGAGTGATACCTGCACTGGGCTACGCCTACCTATGTTATAATTAGATAGTTGTTTTTCCAGCGATTAGCTATGACAACAGAAATATTAAAATCTGTTGAACCTACCCTTTATGAAAAAGATTATTATTTATGGGTAGAAACAACGCTTAAACAATTAGAAAACAAAGATATTGAAAATTTAGATTGGCAACATCTAACAGAAGAAATTGAAGCTTTGGGAATTGAACAAAGACGAAAAGTAGAAAGTTACTTAAAACAATTATTAATTCATCTTTTACTTTATCGTTATTGGGAAACTGAAAAAGAAGATTGTCAACGAGGTTGGCAAATAGAAATAACTAATTTCCGTGATGAGCTAGAATTTTCTTTTCGTTCCAAAACACTTTATAACTATTCTCTTAACTGCTTAGGTGCAGTTTATATTAAAGCCAGAAGACAAGCAATTCAAAAAACAGGTTTAACGCCTGAGATTTTCCCAGAACAATGCCCTTTTACTCCTGAAGATATTTTTAACAGTGAGTACTTCCCACAATAAAAGTGATTTTATGTCACTTTTTGTGAAAATGAAGGTAATAAGAGAGCGATCGCTTGTCTATCGTGAATGAGTGTAGGGGTAAAGCGTCATATGAGCAATGCCCTTTACCCCTACGTTTTGGATGTGGATGGAGCGATTGCTTTCGGGCGTGGAATCAAGGGGCAGTCATATTTAGATGAGGTAAGCTAATTGACAAAGTGCGACGCCGAATAGCCCGCACTTCTCTACGAAACGCTCTTGCTAGCAAGATCTCCGTAGGGGTACGACAAGCTACTTCGACTGCGGCTCCATCGAGCGAAGCTGAGATGCTCAGTACAAGTCCGTGACCATCGTAGACATCGCTTTTCCATGAAGATGTGAGCCGCTCATTTTGGGGAATAGAATCCAATCGAATATCAACACTGTTGAAATAGCTCCTTAAAGCTTTTTGAGGCTGCTTCAGGTTTGGCAACAATCTCGACAAGTTTATTGCGTGCATCTGCTTCAAACAGCGCCTCAACAGCAACTTGGGCGACTTTTTGCCTGGGGATGCTACCGTCGAACAGTGTATCAGCACTCTGCATGACGATCGCGTCGAGGTTATCTTCATTCTTCAACCCACCAGGTCGCACAATCGTATAGGTAAGGCCACTTTTCTGGATATACTCTTCAGCTTGTTTTTTCCACACTAAAATCAGCCAAAACAAGTTCAGCGGATGGAAAAACTGGGAAGTACACAATGAAGAAACGAAGACAAAATGGTCAATTCCCTTTACCTTAGCAGCATCTACTAAATTTTTAGTCCCTTCAAAATCCACCTTATAGGGGCCAGTGGGGTCAAAGCTAGGTTTTGCCCCACTAGCAACCAACAGAACTGTGCTATCTCCCAACCCAGCAGTCAGACTTTCTGGTTGTAAAACGTCGCCTACCACCAATTCGACTTCAGGAGACAGAATACCCCTGGCTTTCTCTACATCCCTCACCAAGGCTCGGACGGGAATATTCCGCGCTATTAATTCTTGCACAATCCGGCGACCTGTTTCACCCGTTGCCCCTGCTACAAATGCTTTCATGAGAAATGCTATCCTGGGAAACTATTGTGTGCTTGTTTAGTTCTTTATTTTAGTAATTCTATGGAGGTAATGGCAGATTAATGAGGTTTCGGTCAAAATCGGATCTGAATGCGAAATCACCCAGGCGCATGGGGAATTATTAATATAGATGAACGCCAAAATATACAGTAATGCATTTATGCTTTCAACAAAAGGCGAATATAAATCCTGGGAAATAACAGAAGCAGTTTTACCTCTAGCGTCCAGTCAAGAAGAAGCTGAGGACACATTAACAGAAGAAAATGTAGCGACGCTTACAAAATTTTCTGGTCGTTATCAAGATTTTATGGAAATGCCTGCCCCAGCCCAGAAGGTTGCTGAGTATCTCAATGCTCACGCCTCATGGTTTTGTCGTTGCGCTGAACCCATGAAGGTACAATTACTTGGGGAAAATGGCTATGCTTTAGTAATTGGTCGTTTTGGTGCTTTTGGTTATGAAGTAGAACCGAAAATTGGTTTGGAATTGTTGCCCCCAGAGGAGGGTATTTACCGCATCCGTACAATCCCCATCCCTGATTACCATCCGCCTGGTTACGACGTAGACTATCGGGCATCTCTACAGTTAATAGAAAACAATGCTTGCAGTAGCATTGGCGAGGTTACCAGAGTTGAATGGGAATTGGATTTAATGGTTTCTTTGCACTTTCCCAGGTTTATTCAGCGATTACCCAAGTCTATAATTCAATCTACAGGCGATCGCTTACTTAACCAAATCGTCCGCCAAGTCTCCCGCCGCTTAACTCGCAAAGTTCAGGAAGATTTTCATAAATCTTTGGAAATACCCTTTGCTGCTAATTCTAAGCAAAAGCAGTGATTCAACAGTTATTTTTTGTCATTTGTCAAAAATTAGTGACAAATGACAAACTACTACTTAATCTATGCTTGAGTCAGAATTCTTTGGACAATTTGCACGCCAGTAACAGCCTGCCAAGCAAAAAGTCCCAAAAGGATAGAATTCAACAAAATGTGAGTTGCACGCGCCCAATTTGCCCCTTTCTGCATATAAGGAGACAAAGCAGCAGAAAATGCAATCAAACTCATCATACCCAGCCCTGCTAGTAGGTGAGATCCGAAAAATAACTTACCATTATTGATGTAAGTGACAGCCATTGCAGCGATCGCACCTGTCACCATCAAAGCTAGGAGTATAGACCCCATTTGGTAGTGTCTGACGTTATATCTACCTTTAATCAGTTCTTTCTTTTCTTCCCCCTTAGCATTTCTGGTATGCTGTACTTGCAGCCCCAAGTAGGCAGCATAAATTGAGAGTGCTAATAGTGCCCACATGAGCACCGGATGAATGAAGTTCAGCCAATATTTAATTGATGGAGTAAGTTGCAGACTCATCGTGTTCTCGCCTAATATATTAAATCTTCATAAAAATTAGCATAACTCTAGTTTCTGTGGTTAAAGCTGCACAGAGTAAAAGAGAATAAGGAAAATTCTATTCTCCCATCTCCCCTACTATTTTGCTTCGCCCTCTTGCCAAAGTGGATAAACAATCTCAGACTGAATTTTAAGGGTAGACGAACAAAACCCCCTGTGTGGGATCTTCATCCATGACTGAAAACAACGATACTTTGCTGCTGAAAGCTGCTAAAAGTGGTGATATTAAGGGGCTATGTGCGCTACTAGGTGCTGGTGCCTTGGTGGACACGTGCGATCGCCAAGGCACGACGGTGTTAATGTTTGCTGCCAATTTAGGCTATACCGAAATTGTGCGATCGCTGCTGGATGCTGGGGCAAATATCAACTTGAAAAGAAAACTCTATGGTTTGACAGCTTTGATGTTGGCAGCTAGTGCCAAACAGTTTGACATTGTGCAGCTTTTACTATCCAAAGGTGCTGATGTAAATGCCACTAATGAAGATGGCAGCACAGCTTTAATGGCAGCAGTACTCAAAGGCCATGTAGATGTAGTGCGAGTCTTATTGGCTGCTGGGGCGAAGGTGAATATCAAAGATAAAGATGATGATACTGCCTTGAAACTCGCCGTTAAGCAGGGACAAATAGAAGTTATAAAAGCAATTCTCCAAACTGGTGTTGATATCAATGATCAGGAGGGTGAGACACTCTTAACATTAGCGGCAGACTTGGGACATCTGGAGATTGTGGAAGCACTGCTAGCAGCAGGGGCTGATGTGAATGTGAAAAACGCTGATGGTGGAACTGCCCTATCGGCAGCAGCAGCAGCGGGACACAGTGAGATTGCAGCAGCTTTACTAGATCGAGGTGCCGAGATTAATCTCCAAGATCAAGATGGTGAAACTGCCCTACACCTTGCCGTTGTGGAAGGCTACATTGATGTCGTACTAGTATTACTTAAGAGGGGTGCAGATGCCCAAATTAGGAACCACCTGGGTGATACGCCACTGCTTGTAGCAGCATTGCAGGGACATAGCCAAATTGTCGAGGCACTGCTGCGTTCTAGGGGAGATATTAATGGTAAAAATCTTGGTGAACTACCTTTGACATTGGCTGCATCACAAGGACACACCCAAACAGTGAAAGTGTTGCTAGACTATGGTGCTGATGTCAAGACACCGGGTGATGATGGCAAAACTGCTTTGATCAAGGCAACCGAACGCAAGCACACAGAGATTATACATTTGCTGCTGGCAAAGGGGGCAGATGTGAATTTTCAAGACTCAGCCAGGGCAACATCTTTGATGTGGGCTGCCTCAGCAGGTTATGACGAAATCGTGCAGGTATTACTCCAAGCTGGGGCAGATGTGAATTTGAAAAACCGTGGTGGTTATACTGCTTTGATGATTGCAGAATTTAATGGTTACAAGAATGTGGTGCGGAGTCTACAAAAAGCTGGGGCGCAAGAATAGCCATCTGAATTCTGAATTTAAAATATTTTTATAAATATCTTGACAAATCATTAAATGAAGGTTATTAACTTAAATACCAAGGAATTTGAAAACAAACAAGTCTAGACCTGAGAAATAAACAAAGCAAAACTCCGTCGTTGCTGTTGTGAACTTGCTACGGCGGAGAAAGGAAAAATAAAAACGCCAAAACGGAGCAGGCCAAATGCTTGCGTCACAAGGATAGAAAGAAAGCAAAAATGAAGAAGTAAATTTACCTTTTACTTTTTACCTTGTACATTTTACCTTTTACCTGGTCTCCCCCTCGGCGTTTCCTACTGTGCTAGATGTGCAAAATATATAGTTTTTACTTGAACAGAAAAGTATTCTAAGGATCATTTTTTATGTATCATCCTAAAGGCTAAACACAAACGATTCACTAAAAAAGGTTGATGTGCGTCCATTTGGGCGATCGCTACAGAAAGTCAAAGAAAAAATAATTGAAGAAGAATTTACCTATTCAGAATCTAGGAATCAGAATCAAGAAGTCAAGGGACTCGCTACCGCTGGCTATCAGTGGGGGACTCAGACCCACCACTAGGAAAGTTGACCACCAAATCATAGATTTGGTGGGGGTGGCAAGAGTAGCCACTGCGTTGGGCAAGGCAATGCCCTTCTCACATTGCCAGAGGCTAGCGCCTGCCGTAGAATGCCCGAACGCAAGAGCGTCTCCTGTCTTGAGAAGGGCTGTAGGGAGAAGCAAGTGGCGTGAGGGTGCGCCCCAGTGCGGGTAGGATAGTTTTATTATGGGTAAATGACTATAAAATTTGCAGAACAACTAGTGTCATATCATCAGTGTTTTGCTTATCAGCACCGATGAATTGCTGAACTTGGTCAAATAGGTAATCCACAATCTCCTGTGGGCCATTGCAGTACTTGCAAGCCGTATTGAAGCCAGTGACAAAGTTGTCTTCATCGAAGCGATCGCCACCAGCGGCAGCGGCATCGGTCAAGCCATCTGTATAGTAAATAATTGTATCCCCAGGCTCTAACTGTGCCTGTGCATCTTCATATTGGCTGTTAGCATCCAAACCGATTAACATTCCTAAAGTATCTAAACGGCTAACAGTTTTCGTGGCTGCGTGCCACCACAAGGGAGGATTGTGTGCCGCATTACTATAAGACAAAATTCGGCTATAGGGGTTATATTCTGAGTAAAATAGCGTTACAAAACGCTGGGAATTATCCAAATCTGCATACATAACTCTATTTAAGTTTTGCAGAATTCCTGCTGGGGAATTACCATGTAGCACTTCTCCCCGTAGCATTCCCCGCATCATCGTCATAATCAGCCCAGCGGGGACACCTTTGCCCATGACATCTCCTATAACCAAACCCCAGCGACTAGTTTCCGTGCTGCCTTTGGTCTTGGGCTGAATCTTATTGTGATTGGTAGCAATAAAGTCGTAGTAGTCTCCGCCAACGCGATTGGCAGGTTTACAACGTGCCGCCAGGACAGCACCAGGGATTATGGGGCATTGACGTGGCAGAAGTCGCCGTTGAATTTCTGCGCCAATTTCTAGTTCTTGGTCTAGGCGTTCTTTTTTTCTTAATTCTACAGCTAGTTCATCGTTTTCGATCGCTACTGCTGTTTGGTCTGCCACTAACCTAACTAACTTTTGCCTAGTTTCTGTCCAACTATATTCTGGATCGCGGCTCAAGACATAGAGCCATCCCCGTTCTGTATGCTTCACCAGAATCGCCGTACCAAAGATTTGCACATCTGGCCCCAAATAGCGATGCATCTGGTCATCCAAAATCCTCGTGGCATTCGTTAGAGGGGCAGTATTGGGCATAAGTGTGATTTGACTGCTGGCTATTTCTAGCGCTTTGCGGATATTTTTTCGCTGACGACTATCTTGCCAATGTAACTGCTCTAACCTGACTTGACCATTAGGTTTGTAGAGGAACAGGGCGCTACCGTCTGCATCTGTCACTCTTGTTGCCATCAGCGGGATCAGTTCCAAAAACTGATTCAAATTATTGAAACTTCTCAGGGCAAATCCTAAAGAACTTAGCAAATCTTGAATTTTGTTCTGTTCCCGGTGTAACCTTGCCACGAGTTCTTTGAGTGCCACGACTGGTGTGACATCCGTCGCGGTACTACTATTGTTGTCAGTGGGTTGAGAGGGCAGTTGAGACACAGGCACAGGTACTATTGCACTTTATATTGGCAGATTTTAGATTACTTATAAATCTTTTGGCTTTGGCATTGCTAAACCATATTTAGACAAGACTTGTCACTTTAGCAAGAGTATAAAGACGTAACAGGCAACTTTTATGAGTATTTTATTTGCTTATTATATTTTTGATGGAAAATTAGTAATTTAAAATCATGTATTTTTAGTCAAAACCCTACCCGTAAAAATTACTAGTTTCGGTGATAATTAAGAAAATTTTTCATTTTTTCATAACTTAATTCCCAAAGCATATCTCTAAAGTAATAAAAATACTTTATTCAAAGAATAATTTATAACGTTTTCAGAGTCACTATTTGGGCAGAGACAACTAGGAGACTAGAAGTCTTTTTAGTGAAAACCTCTATAAGCGCTAAAATCGAGCTTGGTTTGGGAAAAAACAGACTTACATTCATTCCCAAACCTGAGAATATATAAATAAGTCTTCAAATACTTAATTTGTATCCTATAATTGCCGGAATAATCGCCAATATTGAGCTTTTTCATTTTGAATTTATCGTTTTGCAAATTTTGACTTGCTCAATATACAAAAATTAAACCCAAGGAAACGGGATAAAAGTGAGATAACTTAATCTTTTGAGCCAGTGGTAACAGACTTAAAGCATTAGCCTGTAATTGATTTTAGGTGGGAGTCATTTGGTAAGTGTAAGATATGAATACAAGAGATGACACTAAATCTAGAAAAATCTTCTCCAAGAACTTTAAGTCAAAAGCCAGAAAGAGTGTTGTCATTTAACTATCAGAGTTCAAACCTCTCAATTTACTACAAAAAATATTTGTGATACTTTTGCAAGTAATATCTGAGAATGCACCTGGGAGTGTTGAACCAGCTTACTTACACCAATTCGCTTTTTGAGTCCACAGTGGACGATTCTCCGAAGTTCTGATGGTCGGAAGCCGTCCTTTTCCTGAGGTCAGTGCTGGGCAAACATCTGACGCTCGTACTCCTACTCTTAAGTAAGTTACGTGCAGCCTGTACCTCTTTCGACTCGCTAACGCAGTTGCTTCAAGTCGCCATAGCCAATACCAGTCACTTGTGGAGGAAAACCCTCCCGCAGTGCTGGACTCACCCGCGCTGGCTCCCCAACGCACTACTCATTGCTCAGACTGCTGTCCTCCCACAATAAATAGTTGTATTTATGGGGGTAAGCGTCTCGACTGCCATTTAAATTGCTGCAAGATGCGAGTTTACGGGCTTTTATGTGTCGCAACTAAATGCCCGCTGCTACATTTAAAAAGCCCATTCAGGGCGTGAAAAAGGGCATTAACTTGAAATTTTAGCAAGAGTTACCCATCTATTGTGGCAAACTCATGATTTTAGGACTTGAGCTGTTTCCAGTATTTTGTTTCTAATTAGTTCAAGTGATAATACCAGATCAGTCAGCCCTAAATTTATCAGTTTGTCAAGAAAAATTTTTAACTATAAATTTTTCAACTAGCCACTCAAGAGAGCTTCGACAAACTCATAGCTAGAAAAGGGGCGCAGGTCTTCAATTCCTTCGCCAGCACCAATAAAGCGAATGGGTAAACCTAGCTGCTGCACAACGGCAAGGGCAACACCGCCTTTGGCAGTGCCGTCCAGTTTGGTTAAGACAACGCCACTTAGTTGGGCAGCTTGGGAGAAAACTTCGGCTTGGCGCAGTCCATTTTGACCTAAAGTGGCATCTAAAACCAACAGAGATTCTACTTTGGCATTTGGGGCTTTTTTGTCGATAATTCGGCGGATTTTGCTGAGTTCGTCCATTAAATTTTTCTTGTTTTGCAATCGCCCAGCTGTATCTACCAAAAGTAATTCTGTTTGACGCGCTTGGGCGGCAGCGATCGCATCAAATACAACTGCTGCCGGATCTGTATTTTTCCCAGGATTGGCAATTACTTCTACACCACTTCTACTACCCCAAACCTTGACCTGTTCCACGGCAGCGGCACGGAAGGTGTCTGCTGCCCCAATCAAGCATTTATAACCAGATTTTTGTCCCAAGTGGGCAATTTTGCCGATGGTGGTGGTTTTACCGGCACCATTCACCCCAGTGATTAACCAAATATTTAAGGTTTCTTTTTCTAGGGTAAAGGTAGTTTTATGAGATATCTTGCTCGGTGCATCCAGCATATCCCGCAGGATTTTTTTCAGGTAAGCGATCGCTTCTTCAGGTGCGGTGACTTCTTCTCGAAGTTTTTTCTGTAGGGCATTGATAATAAAATCTGTCGCCTCTACACCCACATCAGCTTGCAGGAGCAATGCCTCAATTTCTGTCACAGCAGCTTGGTTAAGCGGCCCTTGACCGACGATCGCCTTTAGTTGGTTGAGGATGCTACGACGAGTTTTGTCTAACCCTTGCCGGAGCTTTTTCAGCCAGGTAATTTCTTCAATAGAAACGTCTTCTGGACTTCTACCTTGAGCTGCTAGGACTTTCGCTGACCAGACAAACCCATCATCAAATACTAGTCCAGGAATTTCCTCTCCTGTCTCTGAGGTTGCAGCTACTGGCTGTACTACCTCCGGTTCTGGAACTACAATGGCGGTGGCTATTAGTTGTTCCAGCTTGCCTTGCCGTTCTGCTGCCGCCCGTTCTAAGAAGGATAAGGTAGTTGGTGCTGTTGGCTGTGTTGCCTCTAGCGTAGCTGGTGGTTCGATGGGCGTTGGTTCAACTTCACTTGCCTTTATTTCTGGGCTTTTGACATCTGGCTCTTTACCAATTGCTGCTACTGAGGAATCTTCTGTACTTTCTTCCTGAGTAGCTGCTTGGATAACTTCTGGCTGTGCAGTTTCTACAATTGTACTAACAGGTTCCTCAATTGCTTCTGGTTCAGTGATTTCCGCAATTGCCGTTTTTGCGGTTTCAGGTTGTGCTGAATCAGGTGGGGTTTCTACTACCTCAGCTTGTTGTTTTTGCTGAATATTTTTGTAGGCAGCTTTAGCAAACGCCAATAAATCTGCCGTAGTGTCTGGTACAGTTTCAGCAGTTGGTGTTGACGTTTCGGCTGGCTCTGGTTGGGGTTCTTGTACCGCAGGAGTTTCTTCCTGTTTCTGATCAGAGGGAGTGTTAGAGGAATCGTTATATTGACGACGGAACCAATTAAAAACCATTGCAGCAATATTAGTTATATGAGTTATAAGTTATAAGTTATGAGTTTAATTTAACTTTGCACTTTTTCTTGGGGTGAAAACTTCCGGGTTATCCTCACCTTTCAACGCCAGTTTGAGAAGAATCGGTACAACAGAGGGTTCCTTCCGTTCGTGCAGTGTCTCACGCGACTTGACGCCAGTCCGCTCAAGTCGCCAGACCCGCCCACACGGCTGGCTCCTCTACTTGGGGAAACCCCTCTGAGCGAGTGGCTCCCCTTCTCACATTGCCAGAGGCTAGCGCCTGTCGTAGGATGCCCGAACGCAAGAGCGTCTCCTGTCTTGAGAAGGGCTGTAGGGAGAATCTCGGAGAAAGCTGCTTCTGCGGCTACAGACTTTTCTCTACGGCAGTATAGGAATTACGAATTACGTAGCAGTACTATGCTGTTTTTTTCTGCTCAGTGACTCGGCGCAAAACACCGTTAATAAACCGATGACCGTCGTCTCCACTGTAGCGTTTGGCTAGCTCCACAGCTTCGTTGATGGCAATACTATCTGGAACTCCTAAGAACTTCATTTCTGCCACAGCGATTTGTAAGATATCCCGGTCAATTTGGGCGAGGCGAGTTACTTGCCAATCTACTAAGGCACTAGAAAGGAGTTCATCTATAATGTGTCGATTTTCGTTGACGGTAATCACAAGCTCTTTAGCGTAATTCCGGACTCCTTTATCCTGATTAGCTAACTGAATCAATTCTGGGAAATCAACTGCTGTACCCAACTGATTGATTGCTGTCTGGGTACAGGCGATCGCCTCTTGAAGCATTGTTCTAGCACTATTGATGTCGGAAGCCCGAGTTTGGCTACTTAAGATGCGATCGTTACTGCGTTGCAGTTCACCCGCGGCATTATCAAGGGTATCTTGCACTTCTGAGGTCAGGGTGCGTACTGCTCCTAGCACCAACTTGGATACTAGTTGATCGTCTGCCAATTTATCTAATTTCTTTGGGTTAACTGGCAATTGGCTAAGGCTTAAAAGCGCTAATTCACGAGCAATTTGCTGGGGTTTACGAGGTTGCATAAAAATGAGAGGTGATTGTGCGAGAACTGATAACTAGGCGGGACAAACTTACAAGCCTATCAATTTTGGCACAGTCCAACAACAACATTACGCATTTGCTTGTGACTTTGCCAGATTGATTTTAAGTTTCTTCAACGGGAATAACCTGCTGCTTGATTTGGTCGTGTTTGACTTCCAATGTGGACTCTTTGGGGAAAACCAAGGACGTATTGGGGGCGACAATGCCACCTGATACAACTATTTTAAAGGCGTCTTCAATCGACATGGAGAGGTTCACCACTTCGTCTTCAGGAACGACTGCGTACCATCCGGTAGTCGGATTCGGGGTGGTGGGGATAAAAACACTTAGCACGGGGCGAGACATCTGGGCTTGGATATCACTGCTGATTGCACCAGTAACAAAGGCGATCGCCCAAATTCCTCGACGGGGATACTCTACCAAAATTACCCGGCGAAACTTGCCATTGGAATCTTTGAGTATTGTTTCTAAAAGCTGCTTCAGGGTTTTATATACCTGCCCTGCTAAAGGAATTGCCTGTAATAACCGCTCACCAAAATCTAGCAACCACCGCCCAGCAATATTGCGAGCCATCAAGCCCATCAATAAGATACTCAGTAGAGGTACAGCCAATCCTACTAATAAATTCAGTAAAATTACTAAAATTGGGTTTAAGCCATCAAAGGGATTCAGCTGTTTGGGAATTTGGGTGAGGAAGTTGATTACCCAAGTAGCAATGGTAATTGTCAGCCAGATAGTGGTTGCTAACGGAATTACTACCAACAAACCAGCAATCAGGTCGTTTTTTAAGTCCTGTTTTAGGCGATCGATTACCAAGCCCCGATTCTCCTGTTTTAAGCTAAACTTTTTTTATTGGTATCCATACCAGCATATTAGGGACTTCCAGTTAAAAAAACATCCCATCTCCGGGGCACAAGGCCTTACGCCCCTACAAATGTACAAATAATTTTGGATAATTTATTTTTTGTCAGTCCCTTAGTCAAATAGCAAAGGCTTTACTTGACAGCAGCTTCTGCCACAAGTAACTTTCCAAAACGCTAGCAGCTTGGCTGCTGCCGCCAAAACACATACTTGTTGCTGGAAATCAGCTATTTTCCTATAAGCATACACATAGATATTAACCAATCCGATGGCGACTGGTTATTCTCAGAGGATGTTACTTTTCTTTGTAAGACTTGTAAATGATTGTTGCAAGTCCTTAAGTATTAAGCTGTTCCACATTTAACTTGCTATAACAGCATTACCTTTATTTTTAACTCTCCGATGCCATTTAATAATTAATTGTCCTTGATTAAGCAGTCGGTCTAATAAATTCTTTAACTGCTCAACTGATTGAAATAATCGATGAGCAATATATTCTTTACCCGAATGCCACACTAACTCAATCAGATTATAATCGGGACTATAAGGCGGTAAAAAGTACAGTTGAATATTTGGTAAATTTGTTTCAAGTTCGGCTAGCATTGTTTTATTTTTGTGATAACTAGCATTATCTAAAACAATGAAAATTTTTGGATCTTTTTCAGTAAAATCTTCCGATTCATTATCCTGTTATACCCATTCTGGCTTTACCTGTTCATATAGTTGTTGTAATTGCTCGTAGAAAATATCACTGTTTCCTTTCTCTACAAAATAACAAATTCTTTTCCGGTGATTAAATCTGACAGCTCCCATGATATTGACTTTGCCACTACTCCGTTGTCCTGTAACTTTTTTGCTTTGGCCTTTTTGGCTCCAATTTTTCCGTCGAATTACTCTTAAGCTAAAACCTGACTCATCCCAAAACCAGACCTGAAGCTTTGCTGGGGAAGCTTTTGATACTTATATATATCCTCCTAACTTCTGTTTAAATGCTGCTCTTTTAGCTGGGTCTTGCTTCTCCTCCAAGCTATATTTTGCCCATAGGTAAATGAACTTTTTTTTAAGCAGTATCCTCCTTATTTGTTCTCCACTTAACTTTATTCTTGTTTGTTCGCTCAAGTAAGTTGCTAATCTAGCTGCTGTCCATCTACCAAATTCATACCCTAGCTCTGATGGTGGTTTTTCAATTGTTTCCATTAACAATTGAATATACTCATCCGTCGCTTTAGAATGATTTCCTTTCTCACGTTTATCCTTCAGACTTTCTATGTTGTCTGGATCACCATGCACGCACCAATATACTACTGTCCTCAATCCGCATCCGATAAACTCACTAATTTCTGCATAAGTCTTACCATCGTTCATCAGCAGCAACATTAGCGCTCTCTCTCTAAGTAACACACAATCATCTTCTCTGACTGCTTTTTGTAAGTTTTCTCTCTGTTCTTGGTTGAGGAATCCCTTGACTGCCATCATGCACAAACTGGAGTTTATCTTGTTGTTATTTTATGCGATTTAAATGTGGAATAGCTTACTAATCTACCGTGCTCAATCAAAAGCTGCTCATGATTGTGAAAGGAGCACCAGGTAAACTGAGGAATTATTTTATCTGGTCAGTCACTCATATTTGAGCCGGAGTGGCTTTTATGAAAATATTCTGTTAAAAATATTAATTTATTATGGTGGTTCTCGTTTAAGTGGAACACGCGATAGGAGTGTACAGCTAGCTGTGCACTCCTACTTCTAAATTCTGATTTTGCGATCGCGTCCCCGCTTACCGTAGACGATCGCTGCTTGAAATTGCAGTGCGTAATCCTTCTAAAATTTACGCAGAGGAGATCCCCCAACCCCCTTATAAAAGTTAGCTCTTAAGGTTTCCCTTTTTTTAAGGGGAGCCAGCTGCGTGGGCGGTGGGTCTCCCACGCCAGTCCTTTAGCGGGGGAACCGCCGCTTGCGGCTGGCTCGACTTGAGCGGACTGGCGTCAAGTGGCGTGCGTTATGAGGGATCTAGGTTTCAGGTTTTCAATGCGTAAGTCCTGCCTTGTAATCTCCAGTCCCCTTTACACCGCATCAGCCTATGTAGCTTCAGAATCCGCGCACTGCACCTGTTGTGTACTCTCTTGTGCCAGAATTACTGTTGCGTCTAAATTAGGTTTTGGTAAATACTTCATTTCCCAAACTTTGAGCAAAATCAGGTATTCGTAGAATGCCTGCAATGTACACCAAGCAAGTCCAGCACCTCCATCTAAACATCCGCCTAAGATAAAATACATATATACAAAGCGTAGCAACGGTCTGGCGGGTAAACGCAAAGACAAATCTTTAAGAGCACGGCGTTTTTCGATTTCCGATTTGCCAAAAAATAAATCTTGCCAGTTCACCTTTCCTTGTTCTAGTTGATACAATGTTTCTTGAGCTTCATCTGTAGAATAACGGTTATGTTTTTCAATCCAGCGGCTCAAGCCTTTGCTACAAGTGTAATGAGGGTATGTTTCTTTTAAAAAGCTAGTTGCACCCTCACAAACTTCCCGTTCAGTATGACCATAGTCTGTAAACCACACTTTACCGTAGCGGAAGAGGCGCATTTGGTAACGGGGATACTGTGTGCTGTAGCGAATCCAACGATTCATAAACATGACACGTTCAGCTACGTAGTAACCGATGTAGTGTAGATTCTGACTTACCTTTTCGCATTCCGCGAAAAGCTCTGGTGTCATGCGCTCATCAGCTTCGAGAATGTAAACCCATTCGTGCTTCGGGGGGATAGACTCTAACATCCAGGTACGTTGGCGTCCGTGGCTTTCAAAAGCGTGTTGGATAACGCGGATGGGATAGCAACTAGCGATTTCCACAGTGCGATCGCTACTGCATGAATCCACAACAATGATGTCATCCGATAGTATCGCCGATTCGATACAAGCAGCAATATCTAGCTCTTCGTTATATGTCAGTATGTAAATTGAGAACATTACCCAGGTTTTATAGCGATTTTACTAACTGATAATTGCCTTTTTATTGTTATTAGCTATTAGGCGCATGGCAGTATGGGCTGTCAACAATTATTGGATAGATCCTACTGCCATACTGATAGTGGATTAGCGGGCGGTAGCTCTAGGTTTAGCACCTTGTAAAGCACCTCTACCTCTTAAGCCTGTCCAGCCGATGATAATGTAACCAATGGACAACAGCAAACTGCTAATCCCAATCCGCAGTCCAGACTTCCAAGCAGCATCTTTAGCTTGTTGCTCTGCTTCGTCTCTGCGCTGGCGAACTTGGCTCAGTTGTTGATTTCGCAGTATCTGAGGATCTGTTTGTTGTTCGATAGCTTTGTCAAGTACTTGGGGATCTGTTTTAGCCTTCTTCAGTAACTCTTTTATATTTGCGGGAATTTGAGAGCTTTCAAGTGTTTGCTTATATTTTTGCTCATCTTTGAGGATTTCACTAAACTGAGCTTTGGTTTGGTTTCGCAACTGCTCTAGTTGAGCTTTTCCTTGGTCAGTATTCAGTTGTGCTTGCAATTGCGATAATCGATTGTTCAGTTGAATTTCTGCCTGATCTGCTTCTTGGGTGATGCGGTTGAGTGTTTGAGTCTTAGCTTGATTGACGTTATTAAGGTGCAGGGGAAAAATCAGCAAGAACATCAACCCCAAAATACTTGATAGGATCAGGGCGGGAAATCTTAAATCGATACCTTGGGGGCGATCGCTTGTGGTATCAGCACTATCAATCCAATAGGCAGCAAACAGAAGCCCCAAACCTACTAAAGGAACAATTCCCCGATCAACTAGCGCTGTTGCCAAGTTGATTTGCCATACCCGATCAGTAGGTTGAAAAGGTAACAATAGAATCAAAAAGTCAACGAAAAAGGACAAAATGCAGATTATTCCAACTACCTTAACTGTGAGAGCAGTGCTCACGGAAGCAAGACGGTTAACCATAATTTTTCAAACTTGTGGTGAATACGAGTGATTTTCATATTTCAAGCTACTTGAATATTGTGCCCATGACTGTGACTATTGTGTAGAAACACAAAGCAGATTCAATACTGGTCAAGGCTATCTGCTTCTTGGTTTTCAACTAGCCCAGAGTAACATTTGTTATGTACTGTGTCTTCAGGAAATCCCTGGTGTTTTAAGATACGAAGTTAATGCGGGACTGGGGAGTAGAATCTCACTGAAGCTAGATTTAGATCCCCGACTTCTTGAAGAAGTCGGGAATCTGGGCAGCAACTTTTGCTTAAGTAAGTACCATTCAGTTCTAGAGTCCGACTCATTTATTACCTTATCTTCCTCATCACCCTCATCTCCCCTGCAAGGGCTTGTTCCCAAATCGGCAGATCCTCCGGTCGGTCAACATCAGCTAAAGGCGACAAGTTCACATGTGATAAATTAAGTTTCAGGGCAATGTCAACGGTTTTCTGGAATAGTTAAGCAGTTCCCCACTCGCTGTTAACAAATAACTCCGGGATGGGTTGACGCAAACCAATTAAGTAATATCCACGATTGATCGCAGGACTAAGTACGAGGTCAAAGGTGGGTAACTTCTCAAACACTGTTGCTAGAATTTGGGCATTCACTCCAGGACAATCTGTGCCGATGATAATTACTTTTTCTGCTTCAGATAGAAAAGCATTTCTAAGCGATCGCGCCATCCGCAAACTGTCGATCCCCTTCACCTTGAGACTGGTAAACCAAATCCAACCCCAGCCAGTCTTACATGAGTTGCGAATCGCTACCTGCAAACCGCACTTCCACAGATATAGTAATGGCTTTTTACAATTCTTGAACCTGAAATATTGTATGTTCAGTCATCTGGCGTTAAAATTGGCAGCATCAATAGATCCCAAAGCAGGTATCAATTGGGTTTTTGTCTTACCTGGGTCTGGATAGCAAGTGAAAATAATCAGGTGCTGTTTTGCACTTGCTGGTAAGTTCAGCACGCAATATTTATTTAAATAAACTAAAAATATCTTAATAGCAATACTTGTTGTCATTAGCTGTAGCATGATCTTTGCCCATTCGCTTTGTTCCTAAAATCGTAGAAACAATCACACAACGCTTAACTTTACCACCATACTTAGTAGATAGTGTTATCCGTCCTAGCGGTGGTTTACTGACATTACCTTTGTAATCAAATTGGATTTGCTTGATGCCATTTGACTCTGGTAGAGTTGTTTCCTGATTATCTAAGTGCACATTGGAATCTAAGTTATTCCAGTTAGCAGCAGATGGGTTTACTGTAGCAGGATGAACCGCCCATTGAACGATACTGTTTTGTTCACGAAAGCTGACTTGCCAAGTCAATTTTTCCTTGGTAGCTTGCCTTTGGGCTTGGTGCATAGCAAGGTGAACTTCGTTTTGGGCAGTGTTGAGGCGTTGAGTTTCCACAAAAGCTAGCCAGTTAGGTATTCCCAGTGTGGCTAATATACCAATTAATACAACAACTACTAACATCTCTGGTAAGGTAAAACCACTGTTATAGTGCTTATTCAAGAGATTTTTTGCGTTAACTAGAGATCGTAAATGCATCTAGGTATCCATTTTTGTTTTCTGGTCGGTTTTTAGCTACCCAGATGTTGAGCAATGTTTCAGGTTCTTGGCTTCTTACTTCGCGCCGATTAGTAATACTGTAGAGTAAGGTGGGCAAGGTAAAAATTATGACAATTTTCAATAACAATTTTAAGGTGAAATTTATATTCTGAAGTCTTGAAGGGTCGTTAAGAAAATACTTCCACAGAAATCTAGCAGCTGCTAGAGCTTTTTGTCGATTAAACGGCTTTTGTAGGGCTTTGCAGGTCAAGTATTTATATAAATTTGCTAGGCTTATATTCCAACTATGCTTAAGTGTCGTTCGCGTAGCGTCTCGTAGAGAAGGTCTTTCTTTGTACGCTATCTTAAGCACTTGTAAGCAGGCTTTTTCCTGCCTAACAAGATTGGAAGAAAGTGAATTAGCACTTATGCGATATAAGATTTGTACAGATGGTACACATATAAAATCAAATTTAGAGGCTAATCGCAGCCACATATCCCAATCCTGAGCTGCACTTAGAGATTCATCAAAGCCACCTAATGTAATTAAAGCTTTTCTACAAATTAAGGGATTGGAACCATTCTCTAAAAAGTTATTTACTAATAAATTTTCATAAACATTTCCATTAACATTAATGCGCTTGCCTGAAAGTAGGAATTTACCATTTGGATTAATATAATCAGCCCAACTGTAAGCAACTTTTGCAGTAACGTCTTCTTGTAGAGCCTTGAATTGAGACTGAAGTTTATCAGGTGTCCAAAGATCATCTGCATCTAAGAAACTAACAAATTCTCCAACTGCAAGGTTTAGCCCTCGGTTACGGCTGACGTTCCCGCCAGCGTTTGGATAGGAAAATAATCTTATTCGGGAGTCTTGAATTTGTGTAATAACATCTACAGTCGAGTCTTGTGAACCATCATTTATTATAATTAATTCAAAGTTAGCAAAAGTTTGGTTTAAAACAGATTGAATTGTTTCTTTAATGGTTTTTTCACTATTGTAAGTTGGTATAATTACAGAGATTGCTGTTACATATACAGTTAATTTACTCATTTTCTATAGTTGTATTTTCTAATATTCTGTCTAACTTCAATTTTAGGGAATAAAAGGGACTCATCATACTAGCCAAGTAAAAATTAATTTCAAAAATTACGATTAAATTACTTTTTAATTGACCTCTATATTTAATGAGATGCTGTAATATCCTGTGTAAATTGCCCAAGATAGTTTTAACCAAAATTATTGGTTTTTGGGAATTTTTAGCATTTATCAGGCGTAGCTGGAAAATACACAAGCCACAGCCGCGTGCCAGAGTTAAGAGGTAATCTCTCTCAAGTCGCCAATGTGGTATTTGATGATAAGTATGCATACTAGGGTTATACCAAATTTGCCAGCCTCCATAATGTATATAAAGCAATGCTTCATAGTCATCACCCTGCACAAAAATGCCAGGCAACTTCCCGCTTAAAGTAGATCGTTGTGGTACATTTTCACACCATACTTGTTTCCGAACAACAAGCGCTGCGCCAGGAGGAAGTCTTAAATTAGCTGCATCAAACAAATGTGGATTTGAACCATGTTCTCTGATAGCTAAAAAAGCTTGAATTCTTTCAAAATTTTCTGGCGGCTTTACTTCAAAATCTCCATGAATCTGTCCACTCCAAGCACCTGCTTGAGGATGCTCTTTGCCAAAACTATAAGATTCTAAAATCCAATCAGATGCTAATAGATTATCATCATCTACGAATGCAATCAAGTCGCCTCTAGCTTCACTTATAGCCCGCATTCTTGCAAAGGGTATTCCTTGTTTCTTCTCGAAGAAGTACCTCAAACAAATATTTTGGCTATAAATTTTTTGATAATGTTCAATTACCTCCTTGGTATTATCATGGCTATTATTATCAATAATAATTATTTCCCAATTTAACTTTTCTATTCCCGTCTGCTTGAGTAGAAAATCTAAAACTTGAGGTAACCGCTTTGCACCATTATATGTAGGAATAGCCACGGTAAAATCTAGTTTTTCACTCATTGGATTCATGTATATATTTAATTTTTAATTGTATTTTTTACTTAAATAGCCGTTTTTCCAAAGATAAAAAGGACTAACTAAACTACTTAAAAACAGTTGCATTTCACAAGCTGCAACTAAATCAGTTTTCAATACTGATCTGTATTTGATTAAGTGTAAAGCAATTTTACGCAGATCATTTATCATATAAGCTAAAAGAGCAACTGGTCTATATACATATTTGACATTTACCATTCTAGTGACATAACGGCTAAGTCCAATACCTCGAAAAAAGGGAATTAAATAGTCTTTTTGCAATCGGGAACTTGGGATTTTGTGAGAAATTTTCATTTCTGGGTTATACCAAATTTGCCAACCTGATTTTTGGATATAAGACAACATTTCTAAGTCTTCACTGGTAAGCATACTGCCTTTAACTCTCCCGGTTAAAATAGACTTATCTGGTACACTTTCTAACCAGGCTTGTCTACGGACAACAAGTCCGGCAGAGGGAGGTAGTAATTTTTTGGCCGCTTCATATAATAGCGCGAAATTACCTCGCTCTGTAATTGCCAAGAATGGAGCAATTCGCTGAAAATTTTCTGGTGGTTCTACTTCCCAGTCAGGGTGAATTTGGCTGCCATAAGCTCCCGCCTTGGGATATTTTTCACCAAAAGCATAAGCTGCGGATACCCAATTTGATACTGGGTAGTTGTCATCATCTAGAAAACCTATGAATCTACCTTTGGCTTCTGCAACTACCCTTTTTCGGGCATAAGCTGCTCCCTGTCGCGCTTCAAAGCAATACTTTAAAGGGTAAAGACACCGCCAATTTTGTTGATAGGTTTGAACAACTTTAGCTGTGTTATCAGTGCTGTTATTGTCTACAACTATAATTTCCCAAGATAAATTTTCGGTGTGAAGTTGGTTTTGTAGTCGTTCTAGTAGTTCAGGCAGACGACTTTCACCGTTGTAAGTTGGAATAGCTACAGTAAAGTCAAGGTTCTCAGTCATTTAATAAAAGTTACATTTTGATATTTTGATTGGGAGGCTTTTTATATGTTTAGCCAATGGCTAATTTATCAGTGGATCTTAAATAAATCTATTAAACATTAAAACTACACATGATGTTTCAATTTTGCTATCAATATGCAGTTTTATATACAGTACTATTACGTATTTTTTTAATAAAATTGTTACTTAAGCTACTTAATTGCATTGAGCGTCTTTTGCTGTTACCATTGCTCCCAAGAGAGTTTCTACAATGACGCATCGCTTTACGCTACTAGGCGATGTAGAGTTTGCAGAGCTTGGTACAGCTACCACTATTTTTAACCCTGTAGCTGTTCCAAAGTTGGGAGTTGGTAAAGTTGGTAAAGCTCCCATATAGTCAAAGGTAATTTGTGTTGACGTACTTGAAGCAGGGTAGGATACGGTAGAAGTAGAATTGACAGTGTTTGCACTACTGAGATTTGTGCCCAGCAGTAATTGATTAGAATTGGCTCCTACATCTGCACCTAAAAGTTTCGCTGGGGGGATTGCGGCATTAGTAGGATAAATAGCAACCTTTACAGCTTTAGTTGTACTATCTGTCTGAAAACTGACAGTGTAGCTAAGTTTAGTTTTTTTAGCTTCGCTGCGTGCTTCTTGCAGTGCGGCTAAAACGGCATCACTAGCCTTATTTACCTGTTGCCGATTTACAAAGGCAGCCCAACCAGGAGCTGCGATCGCTGCTAAAATTCCGATCATTAGCACCACTACAAGCATTTCTATTAAAGTAAAACCAGCATCGTGTTGAGGATGAAATTGCTCCTTGGTGTCTTTATTACACATCGTAGTGTGGAATAACTTTAAAGTTAGATTGCCCATAATGCCCCATCATTAGTTGTGTTGTATATTATCAAGTGTTATTTACTAAATAAATATCCACGTCCCTGTACGCGGACGCTTGCTGTCGGAAAGTAACTTTGGTTATTTGAAGAGTAATCGAAATTGCTAGTTTGCAACCGAGCTAATGCATTACCTCGTAAAAACACCTGTGCTGTGGTGTTAGCAACATCAATGCAAGTATAAAAGCCCATATAACTACCTGAACTAAGTGTTCCAGTGGGGCAAGTAGGAAGTGTTGAACCAATAGAGGTTTGATCGATATAATCAATTAGTATAGAAGCTTGTTGAGTGTAAGCTGTTGAGGCTGTAGCTGTCCATGAATTCATTTTCTGAGTTAGACCTGCGGCACTTGCTAGATTCAGGTTAAAACGCTGAAAACCTGGATCGGGGCAGTGGCTGGTGTCAATATATGTATCATTGGAATAGCCAGTACAATTCCCAGTAGTACCAGTAGTACCACTAGCAGCTAGAACTCCATCGCTAATTTCAAATCTGGCAATACGAGCCGCTTTTGACCAAGTAGTACTACTATCTTTGATTAAATAGTAGGCAACTAGTGAGTAAACAAAAGTGTCATCTATTTTGTTTGCTGTAGTGCTGCCTGTAGTGCTGCTGGAAAGTGTAATCGCACCTGAGAGAAACTTGCGTTTCCAAAACACCAGAATTGGTTGACAAGTAGAAGAATTACATCCAGTAGCGATGTTAGAAGGCGGTATTTGGTCTTTAATTCCTGAGCTTGCTGGGACAGTGTTTGAATTGGTAGTCAGTGCAGTTGTATCATATATGTAGACAGCTTGTTGTAAATCATTGGCAATGTAATCAACTGCTGTCTGGATTTCTTGTTCAGAATTTGCCTTGGCTTGCTCCTTCTGATCTGTACTGAGAATATTAACCATAAATCCTAGCAGTGGTGTAAGCACGAGGAATGCCAGCACTAAGGCTACCAAAAGTTCTATCAGGGTAAAACCATTTACTTGTTGAACAAATTTAGAGTGTTTCAGCTGAATGCTGAGAAGAAATTTGAGTACATTCTTCATAACTACGGTTTGCCCCTTATTGATATAAATATATCTAGCCAATATTGGTGTAAACTTATACTATCTATTAACAAGGTTAACCATTACGGTTGTTGAATCACCACTATCTTGAAAGTTATATCTTTCAACCCTGACTTTTCACGATATCTCGAAAACCTCTCTCCTAAGAGGAGAGAGGTTTTGAATTTTTCCCCTTCCTTACAAGGGAAGGGGGCTAGGGGGTTAGGTTTCGCCTTGATTTTTCCACATAACGTGAAAAGTCAGCTTTCAACCTCACTGCACAGGATTAATTACAAGTGTTGTTAGTAGTAACAGGAGTGGTGGCAGGAATAGCAAGACGTTGACACAGAGCATTGAAGGAAGTGTTTTTAGAAGCAATTACAGTGGTCATTTCCACTAATGGGGATTGGGTATTGCCCAAAGTCCCAGTAAAAGTGTTTTGTCTTTTATTGTTACTACTGTCGCTAGCATTGACAGTTTTAGTAAAGTCAATATCTGACCGATAAACTCGAATTCCCAAACCGTAACCATCGATTGGTAGACCTGTTGTTGTATTAATTGGGGTACTTCCTGCTCCTATAATTTTTACAGCCTGAATGTAAAATAGAGTACTTGTACAGATTGGGGTAGTTGGGTTAGCAATAGTTAGGTTGTTGTTTGCGTCTTTTGTCACGCAATATAACGATGTTGATGTTGATGCTGTAGGAACTGGCATACTTGTGGTGCTCGTGGTAAGTAAATTGTCAGCTAAACTCCTGGTTGCATCGGTTGATTGAAGCAATGTAATAGTGGTAGCAGGAATTGTCACTGCTCCGGTTTTCACACCATCAATGAAAGTTCTGGCAGATTGTGTGGCTAGTTCTACGCGTTTTGATTGGACGCGAGTTGCTGTTGCAATCACGATTGTAGGTGCGATCGCTGCCAATAAAATAGCAACTACAATTATTGCTACCAGTGACTCAATGATCGTGAAACCAGACTCACCAGATGGTTGACTTACTTGCTGTTGTTTGCGCTTAATCATAGTTACTCACCAGTTTCTAGGAATTCGTGATTAACTACAGCCAGAGGTAGGACGTTGATCGGCATCGACGACATAAGTACTGTCGGAGGCTTTTTTGGCACACAACAACGTTTGCACCCATGTATCATCTCGACCAACTTCCCGAAAGTACTCATTGGGTTTGTTATTTGGTGTTATCGCTAACTTTTGCGAAAATGCGTCTGGTGATTGTGAGAGCAAGGCGACATCATAACCCCACTGTCGGTTGGGAGGCTGGTAAAAAGGTAATTGACCATTAGAATTATTTATCGGATATGATGTCAGAGATGAGCCATTTAAGTATGCTAGATATGGTGCAGTAGCGTAGGCACTACGAGTTCTTTGGATAAAAGAGCCGTTAATTGTAGCTATACTAGCTGCGCTTGAGTCACTTGGGTTCCAATTTTCCAAGAGGCGCACAAAGTTGTGTAAACCACCATTGTCTTCTGTAGGACGAGCTGGGGTGTCTGCCCCTGCTGCGGCTAAGTTAAAGGTGGTAGATGTTGCCCATTGAAGCCAATAAGAATTCTGTACACTGCCAGGGCCTATTTTTGGTGATGAATTTTGATTAGTGCCGAAAGCCACTTCAATTTGTAACATTGGCGATAAAGCTGGTTGATCGCTTGTACCTGAGCCTAGAGTAAACTGTGGCGGTTTAGTATCGTCATTAGGAGTAGGAGTAGGAGGATTAGTACTAAGATCGGCTGTTTGGAACCATAGAGCATTAGCTTTGGTATCTGGCCTACTAGTACTAAAACTACTCATTGGAAATGAAGTTATTTTCCCGCCCTTGATACCTATAATGGTTGGTTTATTATTGGAATCAAGCGCTAGTTCTCCATTTGTATAAGTTGTTGGAGGTGCTCCCCTTGTTACAGGATTTGTTAATGTCCCACGGAGAAAGGCAACACGCCGAGGATAGCTCAGATATTTAGAATTAGTCGGTGATTGTGCTGTTGTACCTGCTAAATGGGTAGTCAGAGAAAAAGTCTGTCCAGTGCCAGCAGTACCAGTAACATCCGAGGCTCTTAGACCTGCTGGATATGCAGCAACATCACCGGGTAGTGCTACCCACCAACCAGTACCCGGATCGCAAGCTGAAACAGGTAGTTTCGGACATACTTCCATTAAATATTCTGCTTTTAAATTACTTGTATCATTTATCCTTCGCTGGATAGGTGTAACAAGGTTATTGAGGTAAGAACTGTTTTTAGTGGCAAGAGGATAGTCATTATTAGAACTGTCATACCAGGCAGCATTGACGACATTAGTGTTGTTGGTAGCAAACCCATTCTTCTGAAATGCGGTACTAGAAGTGTTATCCCCCAAGTTATTATTCAGGTCATAGTCTCCATCATTGCGGTAGCCCGTCACATAGCTCTTAGAAAGAAGTGTGATCGCATCTGACAACACGCTGGCAGGTCGCCAGTCGTCCCCAGTGGTACAATTTGGTAGTCTAGGATCACCAGTACGACAAGCAAAGTTTGGATTAAGGTCTGATGCAGCGCGAGAGTAAAAATTGCTCAAATCACTAGCTAAAGCTGTATTAAACTCTTGTTGGGTATGTTTATTAAAGTCGCCTAAAATATATACAGGCAAGTTAGAAGCTAGAACCAAGCCTTTTTCTGCATCTCTGTAAGCCTGAACACGCCAGATGCTTCCGTTGGGGTTGTTGGTGGGGTCGCCGTTCTTCAACATAATGGCGTTGGGGCGGCGAGTTGGGTCAAGTTTATAATCTACTGGGCTTTGTGATTTTTGAGTATCTTTTTTTGTTTGTATTTGTGTCGCTGTATCTGCTGCTAAAATTCCAGCAGGAAAACTTAAATCCGGCAGTGCATCATCACGAGTAGCGTAAATAATACCGCTATTAGGAATTAAGTATTCTTGTGGTGTTGCTGTGCCATATGATTTATTCCGCAGCGCATTATAATCTAATACAGTGGCGCGAATTTCCAGAGGTTGGCGGGTTTCTTTGGCGAGTTCATAGTCTGGAGCCGTGGAACCAGTAGATGGATTTGGTACATTTGCTACTGTCCCAGTTGCATTTCCATTTACACCATCAGCGTTGGTAAATGTTTCTCTACCTGGGATTATGTTACCACTTGCATCTGTTTGCACATCTCTATGAATTGCCTTAATCTGTCTGGCATCCAAAAAAGCAGTTTCGTAAATTGCGCCGTGAGGGATGACGCTAGTACTTGGAGCGCCGATACTACCATCTAATATTTGGATGGCACAAATAGAAGCATCAATAGCAGACTGCTCTGAGATTGTGAGTGTCCCAGAGGCAGCGACTAGCCCCATAGCGGTGTTCAGTGTTGGATTTACCAACCGCCCATTGGGATACATTAAATTAGCTTGGTATTTTAGTAAAGCTAAATAGTCAGAAACACCCTTTGTTGGAGCTGCGTAGACAATACCATTATGGGAGTTACCACCCGTACTGCCGTTATATGGAAGAGCTGCAAGGTTCTTAGCTGTAGTGCTATTTGTAGGGTCGTAGAAGCTACTTATACAAGCAATAGGTTTAGGGCTTGTCGCACTATAACCACTCGCTTGGTAGTGATAAACTGCTGTAGCCCGCATCCGTAAATACGGCGTGTTAACAGGATCAGGTAATATTATATTAGTCTTGTAAGTATCTAGATTAATGCCAATAGTATTAGGCACAGGCATCATATCTGACCAAATTCTATTTGTAGCCGCCGCCGCCGTGTTCAAAACAGTTTGGGTACTACTAACGGTTAAAAGTGGAGGTAAATAAATCCCTGCACCAGTGACTACCCGTAAGCCACCCACAGGAGCAGCGACAGTAGTTGGTACTGTAGCAGCTGCTGATTCCCAATCTCCATCTCGGTCAACAGTTCCTAAATCAGCTAGTTGCTGTACACGACTGCTGCGAGTGCGAGTTCCACTGCCGCTATCCCAGTTAACATTTTGAATATTTTGGGTATCTGTGGTAACATCTTGACCAACAAATGCCGTTCCGTTCCACCACAATGCAGGTAGGTTATTGCCAAGCAAAATGCGATCGCCAACGTATTGTTCTTTACCTAGTGCTTGTTGCGTAGTTGGTAGTGTGGCTTTAGGTAGCAGCTTAGAACTACTAATATTAAGTGCTAAATTGGAATAATTAGTTTTAGTTTTACCATCACTAGCAAGAAACGGATAAACCCAAGTGTCTTGTGGACGCAGTGACTTACCACTTCCTTGTAAGACAGTAGTAGTGGTATAATCTGTACTAGTCACAGGATTTCTTATTGCATTTCCACCAAAACCAACTTCACCATAGGGTACACGGCGGGTACGTTGTTGAAAGTAAAGTACTAACTGGTTATTACGGACAGTGGATAGTTGCGCTGCACTGGCAGTAGCTGTAGTTAGATTTAATAGTTGTAGTTGCTGTGTAATGGCATCTTGAACATCCTGTGGGTCAGTAGATGCAGCGTTAGCCGTCTGTGCTAACACCAAAAGATTGATCCGCTGTGCATAAGCTAGGCTATTGTAGGCAATATTACTCGTTCCGTCAGTGACTGATATGTTAGTGCTAGTATCACCATTTTGACTAGGATTAACTCCTTGTCCTTGGAATAAATCCACTTGAGTACCGTTACTTGCATTACCAGTGAAACCACCAGCTCCTAAATTGCCACCTACAAAAATTTTGGCATTGTCCTCACTATAGAAACAGGAATTTACACTACTAACCTGATAAAGTCTCACATTATTGCTACCAGTCAGGAAGTTACTATTAGTCAAGATCCGTCCGTTTAGGTTAAATGTGGGACCAGGGGTAAGTTCTATATCATCGTTATAAACCACCGCATTGTTAACTAGCGGTAGTTGTACACGGTCTTGTTGATACTCTAAACCTGAAAAACCTTTATTCCCTTTAAAAGGTTCGTAATTACCAGTCGCTAGTGGGTTAGTGATGGGAACATTAGCAGTGTAGACAAAAAAGCTTTTTTGGAGCTGACCAGCAATACTAACCCAGCCCGTACTCCCCACCAAAGCAGCACTTGTTGCTACACTATTTTTACAACTGTTGCTTAGACTACCAGTAGTCATGGGCGGAGTTCTTGCCTCTAGAGGATTTCTAGGGCGGCTGTATGTGCCACTAGTTATAGGCGGAGTTCGGAAGTAAATTCCATAAAGAGTATAGGAGTCAAATTTCCCATTGTTATTTGTATCAGTAGGGAACATCCATGCAGTTGTTAGATCTCCTGGCTGATTTTCTCCTGTTGGTGCAGTTGTATAAGCATAATGCACTTTTAGTGGAGTTTCGTCTCCAAAAGTAAATTCAGGCAAATTAGCAGTACTACTTAAGGTATCCTCTAAAACTTTATCTGAAGGTACGGCTCGTGGTAGTCGGCTGTCACTAAATAGCTTGTCTAATTTGGCTCTAGCTCTGTCAAGGGCTGGTGCTGCGGCGTTAAGTACAGCCTGATTCACGCGGACATTACTGGCATTTTTAGAGCGTTCAAAAGACCGAAATAAAATTGCAGTGGTCAATAAGACGACTACTATTAATACCATTGATACTGTCGGCAACAGAAACCCAGCATTCTCCGAACCGCGTCTTTTTTTAGTGCCAGAAATAGCCCGGAGTAGCCAAATGATTTGCTTATTAATTGCAGATAAAAACTGCTTGCTAATTTGTCTTAAGTTTTTTTGAATTGCCTTGAATAGCTGACGTTTTCGAGACATAGCTGCTTCCCTGTCAAGTGGTTTATAACGGATTTACTATTTTTAAGACATCTTAATTCGTGCCTGGAAAGTATTTTTACAGGCAAAATGTGAGATTATGTTTAATGTAACTACTGGATCTGGTTTTGCTAACTCCAAAGAAAGTGGCTACAAGAAAAGATAATTTACTTCAAGTTATATCATTAATGAATGGTTGATTTTATCCGGGAAACACTGATTTTCTTAGAATTATTTAATTCAAGTCTGATAAAGATTAAGAGCATAACTTTACAGTAAAATTGCGGAAATGTATTTTATCTAAAGGCAAGTTTATAAAGCTGTTGTTAACAGAATAAGCTTATAATACCCACCTGTTAAAGGAAAGATATCAGTTGGGTGCAAAATAATCAGATATAGCGGTTCTCACTTCGGTGCAATACTGTTGTAACCTCACCCTGTCCTGACTTTAATCCCTCTCCTTATTAAGGAGAGGGGATATAAATTACGCGCTAAAGTATTTTGCTACTGGGTGGTAAGCAATAATCGCAGTGGTAGACTGTTCTGGATAAAGTTGTTCACTTTCATCCATATACAAGTTAATCCTGTCAGTCTTCAATAACTCCAGCTGCTTGTACTGATCTTGAATATTGGGGCAAGCTGGATACCCAAAGCTGTACCGTGAACCACGATAGCGTTGTGCTAATATATCACGAATATTGTCGGGTTCTTCAGCAGTAAAGCCTAACTCCCGGCGAATTCTGGCGTGTGTCCACTCAGCTACAGCCTCCGCCACCTGCACCGCCATGCCGTGGAAATACAGGTAATCTGTGTATTGATTAGCAGCAAACAGCTTTTGGGCGAACTCCGTTGCAATATCCCCCACAGTCACCGCCTGCATTGGGAACACATCCATAATTCCCGACTCCTTCGGTGCAAAGAAATCTGCTATGCACAGCCGCCTTAACGACTTCTGTCTGGGAAACTCGAAAGTTGCAACCTGTTGTGATTGGTTTTGTGAGTCATATATATGTAGAGAATTCCCCTCAGCTTGACAAGGGAAATACCCATAAATCACCTGGGGATGCAACAGATTTTCCTCAAGAATCCGCTGTTTCCAAGTTTCTAAAACTGGGTACACTTTCTCAGCTAAGAAAGCCTGATATTCTTCCTTAGATTGCTCCTTTGGTTTGCGGAATTGCCACTGTCCAGCAATCAAAGCTTGTAAATCTAAATGCCAGAATATTTCCTCAATGGGAATATCATTAGGCTGCAATAACTGTGTTCCCCAGAAAGGCGGGGTCGGGCGTTCGATATCTATCGCTACTGCTTCTGAATGCCGTGTATCCACCTCTTTTGGTTCAGCAGATGCTATTTCCTTAGCAGTCGTAGTTACTGATTCTTTGTGACCATTTGCCGAAACTTCAGCAATTTCAACTTCGTTCAAAAACCCCTGCAAATCTTCCCAGTTACCAGCAGCTTTAGCTGGCATTAATTTATCCATGAAGTGCAAGTCAGAAAAGGCATCTTTGCCATAAACAACTTTACCTTTGTAGGTTTTTTGGCAATCTTCATGCACAAATTTAGGAGTCAGCGCCGCACCGCCTAAAATCACGGGGACGGTAATTCCTTTTTCGTTGAATATTTCCAAATTCTCTTTCATGAAGGCGGTGGATTTTACCAGCAAACCACTCATGGCAATACAATCAGCTTTGTGCTGTTCGTAAGCGTTGATGATGTTTTCCACTGGCTGCTTAATTCCCAGGTTAATTACCTTGTAGCCATTGTTGGACAAGATGATATCTACCAAGTTTTTACCAATATCGTGGACATCACCTTTCACCGTGGCAATAATAAAGCTTCCCTTCCCATTGTTGCCAGATTCTGACTTTTCCATGAACGGTTCTAGATACGCTACCGCCGCTTTCATGGTTTCCGCAGATTGCAAGACGAAGGGTAACTGCATTTGTCCAGAACCGAATAATTCCCCGACAACTTTCATGCCATCTAGCAGAAAAGTGTTGATAATTTCTAAGGGGGGATATTCTTCTAAGGCTTTTGTCAGATGTTCTTCTAAACCAATGCGTTCGCCGTCGATGATATGGCGCTTGAGTCGTTCGGGGATGGGGAGACTTTCATCTAAGGAGCGATCGCGTTTTGTCGTCACCCCGGCAAATACTGTGGTAAGCTCTCCCAAGGGATCGTAAACGCAGATGTTACCCTCAAATTTCCGCTCGTCATAAATCAACTGGCGGCAGATTTCTTGATGGCGTTGTTCAATCTTGGACAGCGGTAAAATCTTGTTGGCACTGACAATCGCTGCATCCATTCCCGCCGTCGTCGCCTCGTGCAAAAACACCGAGTTCAGCACCATCCGCGACGCTGGATTCAAACCAAAGGAGATATTGGAAACACCCAAAATCACATGACATCCAGGTAATCCTTCACGAATGCGCCGGATGGATTCAATTGTGGCTTTACCGTTTTCTCGGTCTTCTTCAATCCCGGTGGAAATTGGTAACGCTAGAGTATCAAAGAAGATTTCGGTGGGAGCAATACCATATTCTACAGCTTGACGGTATGCACGCCCAGCGATCGCAAACTTTTTGTCTGCTGTCCGCGCCATCCCATCTTCATCGATAGTACCAATGACTACACCAGCACCGTACTTTTTCGCTAACTCCAGCACTTTCAAAAAGCGCGGTTCCCCATCTTCGTAGTTGGTGGAGTTCAGCAAACACTTACCACCGGCAACCTTTAAACCCGCCTCCATCTTTTCCCATTCGGTGGAGTCAAGCATTAAAGGCAATGTCACATTATTAACAATGCGCGAAACCAATTCGTGCATATCTCGCACGCCGTCACGTCCCACATAATCGACGTTGACATCAAGGATATGTGCGCCTTCTTTTACTTGTGCCCTCGCCATTGAAACGAGTCCATCCCAATCTTCCGCATTTAGTAAATCGCGGCATTTCTTGGAACCACTGGCGTTGAGACGTTCGCCAACAATCAAGAAGGAATTATCTTGGTCGTAGGGCTGAGTGGTGTAAATTGATGCTGCTGCTGGTTCTAAACTTGGCTGTCTAACTTTTGGCTTCAAGTCTTTAGCAAGTTCAGCTAATTGTTGAATGTGTTCTGGACGCGTCCCACAGCAACCCCCGATCACTTGGACACCCAAATCTTCAACAAAATGCATCAATGACATCCGTAATTCCAACGGTGTCAGGCGGTAGTGTGCTTGACCGCCGACGTTCTCAGGTAAACCCGCATTGGGAATACAGGAAACGATAAAAGGTGAATGTTCTGCCAGATACTTGATATGTGGTTTCATCAAGTCTGGGCCAGTGGCACAGTTTAGACCAAGAATATCTATTGGGTAATGTTCCAAAATTGTCAGCACAGCACTGATTTCTGAACCCACCAACATTGTGCCCATGCTTTCCATTGTCACAGAAACCATCAACGGACGGCGATCGCCTTTTTTGGTAAACACTTCTTCAATTCCATTCAGCGCTGCTTTAATTTGCAGTACATCTTGGCAAGTTTCCACCAGAAATAAATCGACACCTCCATCCCACAGCGCTTCTGCTTGTTCAGCAAAAGTAGCTTTCATGGTATCAAAGTCAATATGTCCCAAGGTAGGGAGTTTAGTTGTGGGACCGATGGAACCTGCCACAAACCGGGGTTTTTCTGGTGTGGAAAATTCCGCAGCGACACGCTTCGCCAATTCTGCGGCTGTCTTGCTGAGGTAATAGGCTTGGTCTGCCAAGTCATATTCTGCCAGCACCAGGGACGTACTGCCAAAGGTATCGGTTTCAATGACATCAGCACCAGCAGCGAGAAAGTCTCGGTGAACCTTAGCGACAGCTTCGGGTTTCGTGTGGACTAAGTATTCGTTACAACCTTCATACTGTGGGCCGCCGAAGTCTTCAGCAGTCAGGTTTTGGGTTTGCAGGTTGGTTCCCATCGCCCCGTCGAAGACGAGGACTGGGCTATCTGGACTACGGAGGCGTTCAAGGAAAGGATGAGTCATATTTTCCTAGAAGAATTTGGGTGAGTCGTATAATATTCGACTTACTTTATTATTTTCCAAAATTGTGATATTTTGGGCACTATTTAATAAATGGCGACGGCAGAATTATGCAAAAGCGCCCTCATATCATGTCGCTTGATTGCTTATTAAACTTGTAGAACCCCACCTCGCCAAAGTTGCGCTTTCTCTTCCCTCCCCGCAAGCCTACGGTTTACACACAAGTCTGAAATAGCTGATTAACCAAGGTTTTACCCCACCCTAACCCTCCCCTTATAAAGGGGAGGGAACCAAATTTCCTATTTCCCCCCTTTATAAGGGGGGATTAAGGGGGGTAATTCGACTTGTGTGTACACTGTAGCCCGAAGACCGGGGAGGGGTTGGGGGTGGGGTGTAATGACTGTGGTTAGCATAACTAAATTATGCGGACATGATATCACTCTAGAGGTCGCTGTCTCACATCTCACAAACAAAGCCCAGATTTGTAGGTTGGGTTTCGTTCTTCAATGCAACCTACATTGGAGTTATTTTTTAGGCAAAACCTACACAGTTATTGACACAGGTGGGGTTTCACTGAATTCTACACATAGTCAGATGAAATATTTTCATCAAGTTTCTTATCTTAGGATCACAACTTAGAGTTGTCACTTTGTTCAGCTCAAAGATGGAAAAAACACTAGGAGTATAACTTGAGTCCTACTATGGATTTAATTTCTATGTTCAACCTAAATACATTTATTGAATTATTACTGGGGATTAGTTTGAGTGCGGCGGCTGGCTTCAGAGTCTTTGTACCACTGCTAGCATTGAGTGTGGCTTCAGTTTTTGGACATTTTGATTTGCCGATTGACTTTGATTGGCTGGAAACACCTCAAGCTGTAATTGTATTTACAGTCGCTTGTTTGCTGGAAATTACCGGTTATTACATTCCTTGGTTAGATCATCTGCTGGATATTTTTGCCACACCTGCGGCATTTATCGCCGGGACAATCGTAACAGCATCTGTTGCTCCAGAGATGAATCCACTGGTGCAATGGACGTTAGCTTTAATTGCAGGTGGTGGAACCGCAGGATTAACTAAGGGATTAATGAATACATTGCGGATAAGTTCTACAGGCGTTTCAGGTGGATTAACCAATCCAGTTGTGTCAACCATTGAGTTGGTCATGGCAATCGGATTGTCTGTGCTGGCGCTAGCTTTACCAGTCGTAGCAGGAATGATTGTGATTGGTTTTCTAATAATAGCTATTCAAAGAATCTGGAATTTCTTCTTCAATAAACCATCTTCTCAAACTAACGAAACCGTCTCTCCATCAAGATAATTGGGATAAGTACTTATGGATTTGTTTCAGAACTGCGATCGCAATTATAAAGCGATCGTAGTCTTCGGGTGTGTTAGTGCGAAAACGTAGCGCACGCTTTGATACTCGTGGACAAGTTTTTGATACTCGTGAATCAGTCTTTTATACTCGCGAACGAACCTTTTATATTCGCCGACGAGTCTTTTAGCTCCGTTAACGAGTCTTTGATACTCGTGAACGAACCTTTTATATTCGCCGACGAGTCTTTTAGCTCCGTTAATGAGTCTTTGATACTCGTGAACGAACCTTTTATATTCGCCGACGAGTCTTTTAGCTCCGTTAACGAGTCTTTTATACTCGTTAACGAACCTTTTATATTCGCCGACGAGTCTTTTAGCTCCGTTAACGAGTCTTTTATACTCGTGAATAAGTCAATGTTATTGCAAGGTTAGGATCGCACCCTGCTAATTTAAACATTACAGCCGTTTTTATGCACATGAACACACTAATCCAGTCTCTAATGCTTAGTTGGGATATACTACTTTAGTAAATATCGCTACAGAGTTGGTGAGGTTTGCAGGTGACAAACGAAGAACTGTTGCAAGTTATTGAAAAAGCTGCCAGGGAAAAAGTAACGGTGCTATCCCTCAATCACAATCAACTCAGCAGCCTGCCGCCAGAAATCAGCCAACTCTCCAACTTGACAGCGCTAGCCCTCAATCACAATCAACTCAGCAGTCTGCCACCAAAAATCAGCCAACTCTCCAACTTGACAGCGCTAGACCTCAATAACAATCAACTTAGCAGCCTGCTGCCAGAAATCAGCCAACTCTCCAACTTAAGACGGCTATCCCTCTATAACAATCAAATCAGCAGCCTACCGCCAGAAATCAGCCAACTATCCAACTTGACAACGCTAGACCTCAATTACAATCAACTCAGCAGTTTGCCACCAGAAATCAGCCAACTCTCCAACTTGACAACGCTAGCCCTCTATAACAATCAACTCAGCAGTTTGCCGCCAGAAATTAGCCAACTCTCCAACTTGACAACGCTAGCCCTCAATCACAATCAACTCAGCAGCCTACCGTCAGAAATCAGCCAACTCTCCAACTTGACTGAGCTACGCCTCAATCACAATCAACTCAGCAGCCTGCTGCCAGAAATCAGCCAACTCTCCAACTTGACAACGCTAGACCTCAATAACAATCAAATCAGCAGCCTACCGCCAGAAATTAGCCGACTCTCCAACTTGACTGAGCTACGCCTCAATAACAATCAACTCAGCAGCGTGCCACCAGAAATTAGCCAACTCTCCAACTTGACAACGCTAGACCTCAATAACAATCAAATCAGCAGCTTGCCACCAGAAATTAGCCAACTCTCCAATTTGGATGAGCTATACCTCGATAACAATCCATTAACCTCGCCACCACCTGAAATTGTCGAGCAGGGAATACAAGCGATTTTCAGTTATCTGCGACAAAGGTTAGAGGGTAGCCAAGGGCAGTAGGTTTCTAAGCTCCTGGTCGTCGGTGAAGAGTTACGCGACAAGTACCACCAGGTTATCGAACACTGTAAAATTAGCTCTAAAATCAGCCTTGGTGTTGAAGAACTTCAGAAGGCGAGCGCACAATCAGCTACTAAGTTACTTGTGGCTATGCGAACACCAGGCATCAGAGTATAAACGTTAACTATTTGAGCTTTAAGATTGTGATCTTGAATTGTAGAGACGTAAAAATTCGCGGTGTCCAGATCCCCGACTTGTTTAAGAAGTCGGGGATCTAACTTCACAGTAGCAATGGTTTTGAGAGTATTTAAATAGCTCCATAGACAGAGGAAGCATCTAAAACAATTACTTAGCATTCCAACATACACTAGTAACGTATTTTTCACTAAGATTAAGGTATTATAGCGATTCTTGTTTGGATACCATCTGCGGTAGGGGTTTACAGAAGTACGCCTCTACGAAGGACACGCCAGTTTAGCTATAAGTTAATATCTACCGTTTTACGGGTATTAGAAAAATGAGGTTTACAGACTGGGCGACTAGGGTGCTACTAATCTGGCTGATGTTCGCCACTTTAATTGCAGTGCTGCTAATTGGACGAGCGACACAATTACACAATAATCCGATAACATACCATACATCCAATCCACAGGTTACAGCCTGGAGTCAATATCCAAAGGCGCAATTCCAATCAGCGAAAGAGCCAGAGAAGAAATTTCAATATGTTATCAAGTCCCCAATCAAGATTAACAAGCCTATAGCAAGGTACATAACCACTCAAGCTTTTGCACAGTACAGACCTAATTATCGAGTTGCTTCGGTTGACCCAACTAACTATGGAGAACGGTACGCCCAAGATGTTAACGGCGTAACTCTCAACAACCAACCGATTATCGTCCTCCATGAAACTGGTTATTCTGCTTCCAGCGCGATTAATTTCTTTCAAGTAGCCCATACCGATGAAAGTGTGCAAGCAAGTTATCACGCCTTAATCAAGCTAGACGGAACGGTGATTTATTTAGTACCGCCAGAAAAGCGAGCTTTTGGTGCAGCTAACTCAGTATTTGAGAGTCCAGGGGGAGTGGAAACTGTGCAGACTAATCCGAATTTGCCAGCGTCTGTAAATAATTTTGCTTATCACGTTTCTTTGGAAACACCGCCAGATAGTTATGACAGTAGCAGCCAAGAAACCCATAGCGGTTATACGGAAGCTCAATATGATTCTCTTGCTTGGTTAATTGCTCAAAGTCAAGTTTCAGACGATCGCATTACCACCCACCATCTGGTAGACCGTTCTGGTAAAAAAGTTGACCCAATAAATTTTGATGGGAATAAATTTCTGGACTTACTTAATACTTATCGTCAGGTCAGACCAATCTATAGAGTAAGTAAATAAAAAGTGGTGCTGTACTTTCGGCGATCACACAACGCCCTTTGAGTGACGCTCGTTCGCCTTTGGCCTCTCCCCTTGGGAGAAGACTCGCTAACGCTGCGCTAACACCAGTCGCCTACAGAAGGAAACCTTCTTGGGTGCGCTGGTTCACCAGTTGCTACAACTCTCTTTACTAGAGTAACGCACTGGCTCCCCGACATAAATTTATTGAAAAGATAAATCAGCCAACCTATTTGCTAAAGCTATAAATTTGCTGTGTCTCCAGGCGATCGCTAATCGATGAAGGCATTGTACCATCCGGGAATGTCTCTCGATCCAGTTGAACTTGTAAATTACTCAAAGGATCGCAACCAGAAGAAATCAGAAATTCTATTTTCTGGATGTAAGGCAAAGTTACTAGGTTGTCCAGAATTTGGAAGATAGCCTGGATATAAGGATGACCACTTTGCTCATACCAATCGCAACTAGCAACTTTTGCTTGATCCAAACCCAAGTGTACTGTTAAGGATGGCTCGTCAAATATAGCGATCGCTAACGGACGCGCTTCTTCCTGTAACAATAAATCATTAGTTCTCGCTAAATGTCGCAGTTTCTCTAAGCGTTCATAACGTTCTGTCACAGCTTCCGGGTCATCTTGCCAATGGATTGCTACTGTTACCAGATAAGTCTGTAACAGCATATGACCCAGCTTTTTCGCCTTTGTCGCCAGGTAATAAGAATTGTAGTCGGTTGCCTCAATTAATAATGGCAAGCGATCAACTACTTCCAACCCATAGCCCTTAACTCCAGCAATTTTACGGGGATTATTGGTAATCAGGCGAATCTTTTTGATCCCCAAGTCCATCAGCATTTGTGCCCCCATCCCGTAGTCTCGCAAGTCAGCTGGAAATCCCAAACGCTCATTGGCCTCTACTGTATCCAGTCCCATATCCTGCAACGAGTAGGCTTTCAGCTTGTTAATCAAGCCTATTCCCCGTCCTTCTTGCCGCAGGTATACAACTACACCTTGACCAGCAGCCTCAATCATTTTCAGTGCAGCTTCTAACTGCATCCGACAGTCGCAGCGCAAAGAACCCAAAGCGTCGCCAGTTAAGCATTCTGAGTGCATCCGCACCATCACTGGCTCATCTTTGAAGTTAGCTGGATCTCCCTTGACAATTGCAACGTGTTCTGTATTATCCAGAGTGTGGCGGTAGGCGTAAATTTCAAACTGACCGAACTGACTAGGTAGCTTGGTAATCACCTCACGATACACGAGGCGATCGTGCTGTAGGCGATAACTGATTAAATCCGCAATACTAATAATTTTTAAATTGTGACGTCTAGCGTATTCAACTAATTGTTGTAACCGCGCCATTGAACCATCGGAGTTTTGAATTTCACAAATTACCCCGGCTGGGTATAGCCCTGCTAGTCTAGCTAAGTCCACAGCAGCTTCGGTATGTCCTGCGCGTTTGAGTACGCCTCCAGCTTTAGCCCGAATCGGAAAAATATGACCAGGACGACGTAAATCAGTAGGTTTTGTGACCGGGTTGAGAGTAACCTGGATAGTGCGGGCGCGGTCTTCCGCTGAGATGCCAGTGGTTACACCCAATTCTGGGCCAGCATCAATACTAACAGTGAAGGCAGTTTGGTTAGTATCTGTAATGTTGCTTACCATTAAGGGTAAGTCTAGTTCGTCTAAGCGATCGCCTGTCATTGCCAAACAAATCAGCCCTCTAGCTTCCACCGCCATGAAATTAATCATGTCAGGTGTGGCAAATTGGGCAGCACAGATTAAGTCGCCTTCATTTTCTCTATTTTCATCATCTACCACTACAATCACGCGACCACCTTTTAGGTCTGCTAAGGCGGCATCAATCGAATCAAATTTAAAAGCTTGACTAGTATTAGGCTGTGACACAGAAAGATTTCCAGCTACCAACGTAAATTTTTTTAACAATTTCTTCTTTTAGATTCTAGCTTCTTTATAAGACAGAGAAGTAGACTAGCATTGACACTCTCAGGTACTAAGGATCCGCTCCTTTCTCCAAGCCAAGCATGGAAGGGATAGTCAAGTATACCCCTAGATGCTCAAAAAACTACCAGTACTAGAGGTATTGCAATTGCGCTTAATTATTGTTTTTCTTAAAGCTTTCAGAGTCCATTCCGCTTGCCAAAACATGGTAAGACACACAACCTGCCCAACGGAAAACCCTTCTGTTAAGGGAGATGCTACGCGAACAGAACTGGACTCACCATTATTTGCTCTTTCAAGTCATACTGCCGTTAGCTCTGATTGCTAACCGTTGTTTCATGGGAGCCGGGATTTCTCCGTACTAGGATGCTGCAAAACGTAAATAGTTATTTCTACTCACAATTTAATTTTAACACAGACTGACTGCATCTATGACTGCACGAGTGCTCACTGAGCTTGCCCTTAGTGTCACTTCCCTCTCAGCCCTAAAGTGACTGAGTTTCCCACTTACCGAGTTATTTTATGATTTGATAACGTGGCAAAAATTTCTGCCCTTAAAATCGGCGTTTAGTAATAAAGTGCAGCGACAGTCAAGGATGAACAGGACAAGGGGGACAAGGGAGACAAATAGAATATTTGATAATTTCGCCGCGTCACCCTTCGGGTTCGGAAGTGAGGCTCCTGCGTCGCTACCGCTAGCGCTAAGGGACTCGACGGGAACCCCCTTCTGACAGCGTTTTGTACAGAAGACTCCGACTTGCTCACCGCCCCACCCCTTCACCACGTACTCTTCCCTGTTTGCGTCCGAAAAAAGTAGAGGGGTTTCAGCTGTTTTGTACGCTGTGAGTCTAGTCGCTGATATTGTTGATAGCTGAGAACGAATTAACCATTCATGGGATAAGGATTTCAGATCATGGGCAAATTTAGACGCGTACCCGTTGGGATTGTTGGCGCGTCGGGCTATGGCGGAGTACAGTTAGTACGACTACTGATGGATCATCCAGAAGTCGAACTGGTTTATTTAGGTGGTGAGAGCAGTATCGGGAAATGCTTTGGAGATATCTACCCGCATCTGGCTCATGCAGCTAACCTGCCAATAGAGGCGGTAGAACCAGAAATAATTGCTCACCGCTGTGAAGTAGTTTTCCTGTCTTTACCAAATGGTCTGGCTTGCCAAATCGCGCCTAAACTATTAGAAAAAGGATGTAAAGTACTGGATTTAAGTGCAGACTATCGGTTCAGTGATTTGGCAACTTATACAAGTTGGTATGGGACACAGAGAAACGATCGCTCAACTGCTGCTACAGCGGTTTATGGATTACCAGAACTGTATCGCGATCGCATTGCCGAAGCTCAACTCGTTGGTTGTCCTGGTTCCTATCCCACTGCTAGTCTCCTTGCACTTTCGCCACTCTTAAAGCAAGGCTTAATCGTACCAGAAACAGCTATTATCGATGCCAAGTCCGGCACATCTAGCAGTGGACGGCAAGCTCAAACCAACTTATTACTAGCTGAGGCGGACAACTCCATAACAGCTTTCAATGTCGGCCGTCACCGTCATACCCCAGAAATTGAGCAAATTTGCAGTGATTTAGCTGGTCACGAACTCATGATCCAATTTACACCCCACCTGATCCCAATGGTGCGCGGTATTTTGGCAACGGTATATGCCACACTGCGCGATCCTGGTCTAGTGCGAGATGACTTAATCACAATTTTCTCAGCCTTCTACCGCAACTCTCCTTGGGTGAGAATCTGCGGTAGCGGCGTTTACCCCCAAACCAAGTGGGCTAACGGCAGCAATCTTTGTTATATCGGTGTAGAAGTTGACCCGCGCACAGGTCGCGTGATTGTCATGTCAGCAATTGACAATCTAATTAAAGGACAGGCGGGGCAAGCGATTCAGTGTCTAAACCTGATGATGGGCTGGGATGAAACCTTGGGGTTGCCCAAGTTGGGGTTTTATCCTTAATTGGGCATGGGGCATGGCACATTGGGCATTAGGAAGAATTCTGCGCTCAATCTCCAGTCCCCAGTCCCCAGCACCTACTTCGGCCCTAACCCGACAGCACCAGCATAAACGGCGCGATCGCCTAGTTCATCTTCAATTCGCAGCAAGCGATTATATTTTGCTACACGTTCGCTGCGACAGAGGGAACCTGTTTTGATTTGACCGGCACGGGTTGCTACGGCTAAATCGGCGATCGTTGTGTCTTCTGTTTCACCAGAACGATGGCTAATTACTGAACAGATACCGTTGCGAGTTGCCAAATCAATGGTTTCCAAGGTTTCGGTGAGAGAACCAATTTGATTGAGTTTAATCAAAATCGCATTAGCAGCTTTTTCCTGGATGCCTCTTTGCAAGCGTGTGGCGTTAGTCACAAACAAGTCATCTCCTACCAACTGCACCCGCGAACCTAACTTCTGGGTGAGCAATTGCCAACTTTGCCAGTCTTCTTCGTGCAAGCCATCCTCAATTGACACAATTGGATATTGATCAACCAGTTGTCCTAAATAATCAATAAACTCCGTGGGGGCGTGAGGTTTACCATCGTAAACATACTGCCCATTATTGTAAAACTCGCTAGCCGCCACATCCAATGCCAAAGCTACTTCTTCCCCTGGCTTATAACCAGCTTTCTTAATGGCAGCAACTAGCAATTCCAAAGCCACCTGATTGGATTCTAGGTTAGGGGCAAAGCCGCCTTCATCGCCTACACCAGTGAGCAAACCCTTTTCATCTAATACCTGACTGAGGGTGGCAAACACCTCTGCACCCCAACGCAATGCTTCCCGGAAGGAAGTTGCGCCAATTGGGACAATCATAAACTCTTGAAAATCCACGTTGTTTGATGCATGTGCCCCACCGTTAATCACATTCATCAACGGCACTGGTAGCAAATTAGCTAAAGGGCTACCTAAATAGCGATATAGGGGAATTGCTAAAGACTCAGCACCAGCTTTAGCTGCTGCTAGGGAAACCGCCAAAATCGCATTAGCCCCCAAATTGGATTTGTTAGCAGAACCATCTATAGCGATCATTGTGCGGTCTAGCAGTTCTTGGTTGAGGGCATCCAAGCCTAACAATTGGGGAGCAAGTGCTTCTTTGACGTTTTGTACTGCCTTGAGTACGCCTTTGCCCCCGTAACGGCTTTTATCGCCATCACGCAGTTCGTGAGCCTCAAAAGTGCCAGTAGAGGCACCACTCGGAACCTGCGCCAGTCCTACAACACCGTTGGCTAAATGCACTTCGGCTTCAATTGTCGGTCTACCGCGTGAATCGAGAATTTCGCGAGATGCGATCGCCTCAATGGCTGTATCTAGAATGTTACTCATCTGTACTTTATCCTTTATTCGAGTCTGTTACGCATACAGTCCAGTTGCCTAACCCAATCGCTAGCATAGGCGTTTAAGAGACTTTATTGGCTGAGATTAAAGAAGATTTCCATTATATGAATAGGGAGCAATGCCAAAAATGGGTCAGGGAATGTTTATCTTGTCCTTTACCTTTTAATTCTTTCCCTGATGGCATTTTTACCTTCAGACTTTCAGCTAGGTAAAATATTGGCAGAGAACACTAAATCAATTACAGAGAAAAGCTCATGCAATTACTACACACAATGCTGCGGGTGGGCAACCTCGAAGAGTCCTTAAAGTTCTATTGTGAAGTTCTGGGAATGAAATTACTGCGCCGCAAAGATTATCCAGGGGGAGAATTTACCTTGGCTTTTGTTGGCTACGGTGACGAAAGCGACAATACGGTAATAGAACTAACTTACAACTGGGGGGTAGAAAAGTACGAATTGGGTAATGCTTATGGTCACATTGCCCTTGGCGTTGATGATATTTACGCTATGTGTGAGGAAATCCGCAATCAAGCCGGTAAAGTCGTGCGCGAACCAGGGCCGATGAAACATGGTTCCACAGTAATTGCTTTTGTGGAAGATCCAGATGGGTATAAAATTGAACTGATTCAACTGGGAACTCAAGGGTCAGCAGTCAAACAGGAATCACAAGAGCAACTTGTGAGCCAGTAATTCTTATAATTAAGAATATAGGTGATGGAGTTGAGCTTCAGTAGTGCTGAGTCACCGTTCGCCCTTGGTGTCTCACGCCACTTGATGCCAGTCCGCTCAAGTCGCCAGACCCGCCCACACGGCTGGCTCGTCTACTTGGGGAAACCCCAGACGCTCTCTAAGAGACGCTGCGCGTAGCGTCTGGTAGAGTTGCTATACCGTTGGCAAACGTGAACAGCGTGTCGCAAGACTTGCCCAAGGGACGCGAACAGGCCTCCCCTTATCACATTGCCAGAGGCTAGCGTCTGCCGTAGGATGCCCGTTCGCCGCAAGGCGTCCCGTAAGGGAAGGGCTGTAGGGACAAGACCGCAGTGGCTTTCTCTTTTTGCCTCCCCTTTTTAAACGGTTTAAGGCATCTTCTCTGCGTAAATCCTATTAATATTACCCCCATATTGTCGTTGATGAGCAACACTAATCAACACTAATAACGATCGCTCCAATAGCACCATTTGGGAAAGTCCGCTCAGAGCAGTGTTTTCGTTTTAAATTAGGAAATAGGTAATAGAGTGAACTATCAGCAAATTACCAATCCTAAATTGCCACCGGCGATACACGCGGATATCCGCTGAGAATGTTTGGATAATTAGTGACTAGGGAAGAGTTTTTCCAATCCCCAGTTCCCAATCCTCAGTCCCCATTACCCCTTATCCCCAGAGGGGGCCCCGAGTTCCCCAATCCCTAAACTAAAAATCAAAATTCCAAAATTTTAAAGATGCAACCTACAGATCCGAATAAATTTACTGATAAAGCCTGGGAAGCGATTGTTAAATCTCAGGATATAGTCCGTGCTTATCAACAACAGCAACTAGATGTTGAACATTTAATTCTTGCCCTGTTAGAAGAACCTACTAGTCTAGCAATACGTATCCTGGCTCGATCTGAGGTCGATCCAATCCGCTTGCAACAGCAGCTAGAAGCCTTTATCCAACGTCAGCCCAAAGTTGGTAAAAGTGATCAGCTTTACCTTAGCCGCAATTTAGATGTTTTACTAGACCGAGCCGAGGAAGCTAGAACCAGGATGAAAGACTCCTACATTTCTGTGGAACACATCCTCTTGGCATTTGCTGAAGACGATCGCATTGGACGAAAGATACTCAAAGGCTTTAGTGCGGATACAGAAAAACTAGAAACTACCATCAAAACCATTCGTGGTAGCCAAAAGGTGACAGATCAAACCCCAGAATCCCGCTATGAAGCTTTACAAAAATTTGGCAGAGATTTGACAGAACAGGCAAAATCTGGAAAACTTGACCCGGTGATTGGGCGGGATGACGAAATTCGGCGGGTAATTCAAGTATTGTCTCGTCGGAGCAAAAATAACCCTGTATTAATTGGTGAACCTGGGGTAGGTAAAACTGCGATCGCAGAAGCTTTGGCACAGCGGATGGTAAATGGTGATGTTCCCGAATCTCTGAAAAACCGCAAACTCATTTCTTTAGATATCGGTAGTTTGATTGCTGGGGCAAAATTGCGAGGAGAATTTGAAGAACGCTTGAAAGCAGTCCTCAAGGAAGTTACAGAATCTAACGGTGACATCGTACTGTTTATTGACGAATTGCATACCGTAGTTGGCGCCGGTTCCACCCAACAAGGGGCAATGGATGCCGGAAATCTGCTCAAACCAATGCTGGCGCGGGGAGAACTGCGTTGCATTGGCGCAACTACCCTCGACGAGTTCCGGAAACACATTGAGAAAGACGCTGCCTTGGAACGCCGCTTTCAGCAAGTATTTGTGGATCAGCCAAGTGTGGAAAATACTATTTCCATTCTCCGGGGATTGAAAGAACGCTATGAAGTCCATCACAACGTCAAAATTTCTGATTCGGCTTTGGTAGCAGCAGCAACTCTGTCAGCACGTTACATTAGCGATCGCTTTTTGCCAGATAAAGCTATTGATTTGGTGGATGAGGCAGCAGCACAGTTGAAAATGGAGATTACCTCCAAACCAGCGGAATTGGAAACCATTGATCGCCGCCTCATGCAGTTAGAAATGGAAAAGCTGTCATTAGCTGGCGAAGAAAAGGGTACTCCCCAAACTAAAGAGCGTTTGCAGCGAATTGAGCAAGAAATCACCAGTTTAACGGGAAAACAGAAAATATTTAATGAGCAATGGCAAGGTGAAAAGCAGATATTGGAGGCTATAAGCGCCCTAAAGAAAGAAGAAGATGCGCTGCGAGTGCAAATAGAACAGGCGGAACGTGCTTATGATCTAAATAAAGCTGCCCAACTGAAATATGGCAAATTGGAGGGAGTACAGCACGATCGCGAAGCCAAAGAAGCGAGCCTTTTAGAAATTCAAAACCAAGGTTCCACGTTGCTGCGAGAACAAGTTACTGAAGCTGATATTGCCGAAATCGTCGCTAAATGGACAGGAATTCCCGTCAATCGCTTGTTGGAATCAGAACGGCAAAAATTACTGCAACTAGAAAGTCATTTACATCAACGAGTCATTGGGCAAGAGGAGGCTGTAGAAGCCGTAGCAGCAGCGATTCGTCGTGCCCGTGCGGGGATGAAAGACCCCTCGCGTCCCATTGGTTCATTTTTATTCATGGGCCCTACAGGTGTGGGCAAAACCGAACTCGCGCGTGCTTTAGCTCAGTTTCTCTTTGATTCTGATGATGCATTGGTGCGCTTGGATATGTCTGAGTATATGGAAAAACACTCAGTTTCTCGGTTAGTAGGTGCGCCTCCAGGATACGTAGGCTATGAAGAAGGCGGTCAACTTTCCGAGGCGGTTCGCCGCCGTCCTTATTCGGTGGTGCTGCTGGATGAAGTGGAAAAGGCGCATCCCGATGTGTTTAATATTTTATTGCAGGTGCTAGACGATGGGAGAGTTACTGACTCTCAGGGAAGAACGGTAGATTTTCGCAACAGCGTTATTGTGATGACCAGTAATATTGGTAGCGAACATATCTTGGATGTAGCTGGTGATGATTCCAAGTATGAAAAAATGCGCGTCAGGGTAATGGAAGCTTTGCGATCGCATTTCCGCCCGGAATTTCTCAACCGCGTTGATGATATTATTCTCTTCCATACCTTAAATCGCACGGAAATGCGGCATATCATCCGTATTCAACTCAAACGGGTAGAAAATCTCCTCCGAGAGCAAAAAATCTCCTTTGAGATATCCCAATCTGCTTGTGATCACCTTGTTGAATCAGGCTATGACCCAGTTTATGGTGCCCGTCCACTCAAACGGGCAATTCAGCGAGAAGTAGAAAACCCCCTCGCCACAAAGTTATTGGAAAATACTTTTATCTCTGGAGACACGATTATCATTGACAAAAATGAAAACGGTCTGTCTTTTAACAAAAAAGTGCCGGTGAAGGTATCAGTACCCCAGATTGCTACATAGTCTGAGAAGGCGATTAAAAATCGCGGCTACGCAGATAAAACCCACCTCTGTGGGTTGATTTTTCTTAGTCCGCGTAGTGCCTCTTTACGAGACGCTGTGTGATCGCAGAAGCCGTAAAGTGAAAAGGCGATCGCTATATCAGTTTCCCGCGTTCTCTGTTGATAGCTTGTTTGATTAATTCTTTTAAAGCGAGGCGGCGATTGGGTAAATGAGCAATCATATTGGGATATGGGATTGTGATCTTCAGGGATTTGGCAAGACAATCCAATGGAATAGCGATCGCTCCTAGTTCAAAGGGACACAATATTAAACTTAGGGATTTGGTAAGCAAAAATGACGCAAGACAATCAGCCAATCAATGGTCATATTGAAGAGTAGTTGGATTATTACTCTAAAAGCGAATTTAAAATAAAATTCTAAGTTGTGTAAAAAGTGTGTAACTTCTAACGTTTGCTCTATGTATTTAGTTTTTTTATTGCAATAATAATATAAGCATCAAACTAAAGAAGCCATTTGCAGCAATGTCAATGCCTTATACTAGCTGAATTGCTGCTAATTTTTTACCTGTATTAAAGGTAACAATAAATATGGAAGATAACGGAGCATTAGGGGCAGGTGCTGTAGGTGCTGCCGCAGGTGCGGTAGCTTGTACAGCCGGGACAATTGGTGCAGTTTCAGTCTCCGGTAGTGTTGCGGGTTTGAGTGCAACAGGAATAACTTCTGGTTTAGCTGCGATCGGAGGGGGGTCATAGGCTCATCCAGAATTAAAAGCTTAGGAGAAGCAGCTTGTGCAAGGGCAATGAAGAGAAGTTTTTCTTCTCCAACAGAAAGAAGACATTTCTTATTCTTATCTCTTAAAGGATGAAAATCAAAATCTTTGAAAATAGATGTTACTCTGCCCTGTGCTTCAGGATAATGACTCTCAATCAAATCAATTAAACTACCTAATTGAGCATTCCTTATTGGAGAGTTAAGTTTTTGTAGTATCACTCCCGTAAGAAATCTTGATTTAAGCTCACCAGGAGGATACCCCCAAACTGTTACTTCTCCACTATCAGGTTCTCTGATACCTAAAATAAAATCAATCAGAGTAGATTTACCTTCACCATTTTCACCCTTTAAATATACTAGCTCTCCCTGTCTGACTGTAAGCTGTATATTTTGCAAGGGATGGTTCATACCATCTCTAACATAGTTGATATTTTGCAATTCAATCACATTCATGTTGTACTTTCCTGTCTATTCTGAAGTGGATTTTAATGGTTAGATAATTTGAGCTAGCTGTTGTGACCCGCAAGCAAAAAGCCCCGACTCGCAAACAGCTAGATTAATACAAAGTTTTCAGAGCGGAATAAGTTCCAGTCCCAATTAAAGCTCCTATAGCCAACACTAATTCGATTGGAAGACCAACAATTCCCAATGCCATCAGTGCCGCCATTGCAGCAGTTGATGTTACTCCAGCAACAATTGCTGCTCCTAATGGTTTGACAGTTATTTTTATTGGCTTGGACGGTGAAGTCGGATCTTCTAGGGAATCTTCTGTCATATCAAATGTCTGAGCCTTATCTGTAACTTGTTCTGGAGCTTGAGAACAATTAACAGTAGCAATACAAAAATTTACTTCAATGTACTGGCTTTTTAAACCAATGAATAGAAACGTGGTAAGAAGTAAAAAAGTGACCAATGAAGCGGCAACTATCCACTTTGTAACTGACTGATCAAAAATTGTTTTCAAGTTTGAATTTTGGCTCTGCATAATTAATACCTCCAGTTATAGTTATTAAAAAATCATCAATATTTGTCACTCACACTAGAACTGACATCCTGAAATACTTGTCGCAGTTTCTAGTAAAACAGTCATTGCACCATAAGCAGCAACTGCTCCAACAGGCCCGCCGAATAAGAATCCCAATACACTAACAGCACCTCCTATCAAGTTATTCCGAACATGCTTGCCCGTACAGTTTGACTTGTTATTTTCGGAAAATGGGTTCTTTGAAATATCGGGTAGTGAAGGAAGTGTGGGTGGAAATGTTTCTACATCGGGAGATTGTGTAATCCCTAATTTTTTACGGCACTCCTCTTTAATATCTGGATGTACAGTCAGATTATCGTAGTATAAAGACTCCAGGACTTTTCTATCATTAGAGGAGGCTAATTTTTCTATGAGCTTGCGTGGAATATTGGGCTTCTCAGCTAGCATTCTTTGAAAATCAATCTTGGAGTCGTCCCAAATAATAGCGTTTTCTCCTACTCTTTCTAGGACTGAAGTATATACAGATGGATGGTTGATTACATACGACAAAACCCTGGAATCTGTTGAGTTCGCCAATTTTTTTAGTATGTCTTCAGGAATGTTTTTATTGCTAGCAAGTTTCCTCTGAATTTCGATAAGGCTGGCAACAGGGTTATTATATATTTCTCTTAAAACACTCGAAGAAGCTTGTTTGAGTCTTGCTATTTCCCACAAAATTTCTGGTTCTTTTGAATTTGCCAATTTTTGTAATACATCTTCAGGAGTTCGAGGATTTTCAACCAGAAGTTTTTGAAGTTTTTTTGCATCTGCGTGAGGATTGTTAGCTACTTTCCTAATAAGTTCAGGAGTAGCATCTAATCGCTTAGAAATATTTTCGAGTATGTCCACATCTTCGGATTTTACGAACGCATCTAAAACATCTATAGGCGTGTTGGGATTAAACCCTAGCGCACTTTGAAGTTTCTTGGGATTGCTAGTAACCTTTGGGCTATCAAGGGAAGAAGTCAAAGCTCTGAGTACGCTTTCATCGGATTCAGGATTTGATGCTAAATTCAATAAGACGTTTCCATGCGTTCTGCGATCCTTGATAATTTCGAGCCTAGTCTGCTGACTTTGACAAAATTTAGGTAAATTTCCTCCAGTTATCATTGGGTAACAAGAGAACTGTACCAAGCCAGTCAGTACAAATAAAATTGCCGTTAAGCAAATAAAGGAAATCCATAGCGATTTCCTAAAAAACTGCATACCATAAGAAGTTTTTACATCGAGCATATTTTATTTTGACAGAAATAATAAAAAAGGCATTTTTTAATCTCCTTTAATATTTAATAGTGATAGTCAACTTGAGGAATATATTACTTATATTATTAATTTAAAATTTTACTTAGACCTTAGCATTTATACTGAATAAGCTATCAAATCTAAGTTAGAACCTAATCTATTGGCTCACCAGTCCCAATCAAAAGACTCAAACCTTTTAGGGTTTTGAGACATTTTCCCGACAGTTATTATTCTCGCAAGTAGTGATTACTCCGTGAACCCCTCACGCTTTTTCACCCCAATTAAATTAACCTGATGAATCACGCCCAAAAAAATGGTATTTTTCTTCGACTGATAAACTGATAAGCTGGGCTTAATTCATCCGCGATAAATCGGGCGCAAAAAATTGTACTGTTTGTAGTTAGACGATGGGGTCACCTGTGGGTAAGGGTTCAAAGGGGTTAAAGGCATTGTAGAGGTTTGCGAGTAAGTCAGAACTATTAACCATATGTCTATTTTTGGTGTTGGAAAAAAATTCCAGCAATACTTAGACAGTAGTCTCAGCTAGGCTAATAAACCTGCGGTGAAAATTAGGAGTAGGGAAATCCGAATCAGAAAATGGGGGCAAACAATGTTTAAAAAAGGAGCGATCGCTTAAGTTATGGTTTTAAAATCCTAATTGGTATCATGCTTTTCTGTGTTCTCCGGGTTTATCCTGGAAAACAGAGGGTTAGGCTGTATTAGCCACTATCATCATTTCAGATACTAACGTCGAAGATTACCAATTATGCTAGAACAAGGCACTATCAGTATTCATACTGAGAATATTTTCCCGATCATTAAGAAGTCGCTTTACTCAGATCATCAAATCTTCTTGCGGGAACTGGTATCCAACGCCGTAGACGCCATCCAAAAGCTGAAAATGGTATCCCGCGCTGGAGATTACGCTGGAGATATCGGCGAACCAGAAATTGAAATTGCCATTGACAAAAATAACAAAACCCTATCCATCTCCGATAACGGTATCGGGATGACCGCAGAAGAAGTTAAGAAATATATCAATCAGGTTGCCTTCTCTAGTGCTGAAGAATTTATTCATAAGTATGAAGGCAAATCAGATCAACCGATTATTGGTCACTTCGGTCTTGGCTTCTACTCCTCATTCATGGTGGCACAAAAGGTAGAAATTGATACTCTATCTTACCAAGAAGGGGCACAGGCAGTTCACTGGACTTGTGATGGTTCCCCGGCATTCACCCTAGAAGAATCGCCCCGGACAACTCGCGGCACTACTATTACTCTCAGCCTGCAAGGAGAAGAAGAGGAATTTCTAGAAGATGCACGGATTAAGAATCTTGTCAAGACCTACTGCGATTTCTTGCCAGTACCGATAAAACTAGAAGGTGAAGTATTAAATAAGCAAATAGCACCGTGGCGAGAGTCTCCGAGTAATCTGAGTCAAGAAGATTATTTAGAGTTTTACCGCTACCTGTATCCTTTTCAGGAAGAACCGCTGTTATGGGTACATCTAAATACTGACTATCCCTTTATCATCAACGGGATTCTGTATTTTCCCAAAATGAGGCCGGATGTAGATGTTACTAAAGGGCAGATCAAGCTATTTAGTAATCAAGTTTTTGTTAGCGACAACTGCGAAGAAATTATTCCGCAATTTCTAACTCCAATGCGGGGTGTGATTGATAGCACCGATATTCCTCTGAACGTATCGCGCAGTGCTTTGCAAGGCGATCGCACCGTGCGACGAATTGGTGATTACATTGCCAAGAAAGTAGGCGATCGCCTCAAAGAACTTTTCCGTGACAACCGTGAACAATATATTAGCGCCTGGAAAGACCTCGGTACTTTTGTAAAATTCGGCGTCCTCAACGACGAGAAATTCAAAAAACAAATTGAAGATATTATTGTCTTCCGCACTACCGCCAAGCTGACAGAAAAACCTGCTGCTGAAACTCCAGTAGTCGAAGTACAGTCTTCAGAGGGAGATGCTTGGCAAGATGTCACTCCTCCTTCAGCCAGTCCTGATTTTTCAGCACCCAATGCTCCCTATACTACGCTCAAAGAGTATCTAGAACGTAACAAAGAACGTCACGAAAACCGGGTTTTCTACAGCACCGATGCAGCAACCCAAGCTACCTATATAGAACTACACAAAAATCAAGGCTTGGAAGTCCTGTTTATGGACTCCTTCATCGACACCCACTTTATTAACTTCCTAGAGCGGGAATATCAGGATGTTAAATTTACGCGGGTGGACTCAGATTTAGATAATACCCTGCTGGAACAAAACAAAGCTACGGAAATTGTTGATCCCAAGACGAACAAAACTCGGAGTGAGAGCATCAAAGAGTTATTTGAGAAATCCCTCAACAAACCCAAACTCAACATCCGCACCGAAGCTTTGAAATCAGACGATCCTCAAGGGACACCACCTGCGATCGTGCTTTTACCAGAGATTCTCCGCCGCATGCGAGAAATGAACGCCATGATGCAGCAGCAGACAGTAGATTTTCCTGAAGATCACGTTTTGCTGGTGAATACTGCTCACCCGCTGATTCAAAATCTGGTAAATCTTAACCAAGGTAGTATTATTCAAGGTGACGGTCAATCCCCTACAGATCAGTTAGTGAACATGATTTGCCAACATGTCTACGATTTAGCGCTGATGTCTCAGAAAGGATTTGACGCTGAGGGGATGAAATCCTTTGTCGAGCGATCGAATGAGGTACTCACTAAGCTGACGGAACAAGCTAGTAAATAGTGCTGAGTTTGGAGAGAGGCGATTAATCGCCTCTGTTATTTCTCCCCCTGTCCCCCATCTCCCCTCTCCTTCCTTTCCTACTTCTGTTGCCTAAGAACTAAAATGGGAAGGCTGTATTAAAATAATAATCTGGAGATACTTGCTATGTCCCGTCGCTGTGAACTAACTGGTAAGAAGGCAAATAACGGCTTTGCTGTTTCTCACTCCCACCGCCGTACTAAACGCCTTCAGCACGCCAATCTGCAAAGCAAGCGTGTTTGGTGGGCAGGCGGAAATCGCTGGGTAAAATTAAAGCTGTCTACCAAAGCAATCAAAACCCTAGATATTAAAGGGTTAGAAGCAATGGCAAAAGAAGCTGGTATTAACCTGAATCATTACTAAGTAACGTGGATTTATAACCTGAGACTATGTACCGGAGACAGGATAAGCGGCCAAAGACGCTGCTCATCCTGTTTCCCTACCAAAATAGGACTGAAATTAGGTGGTTCAGTACCCAAAATTAATTCTTAATTACGAATTACGTTAGCGTCCCTTGCGCGTCTGGTTGAGAAGCGGTAGCAATAGCGCAGCATTAATGACGTAGGAGCGTCGGAACGAGTGTCATTACGAATTACTAATTATTTCTGTTGTATCTGCTTTTGTACCCAAAGACGAAAAGCTTTGAGTGTTGCATTTCTACCTGCTGTTCTACTTTGCTCCAGATATTGGGGAATCGTTTCAATTAGTCGGAATAGAGGAAAATTTAGGCTTTGCGGAGACTCTATATAATGCCCATCTCGTAGAACATTAATTTGTAAATTTCCTTTATTAAAACGCCAAAGCTCAGGTACTTTTAAAGCTTCATAAATATTAGGATGAGTGCGAGAAGTAATATCAATTTCTAGAGCTAAATCTGGAGGGGGGTCTACTGTTAAATCTAGTCGCTTCTTCCCGCGAATCTTAGATTCATTCTTTATATAAAAACACTGGTCAGGTTCTATACCTTGAGCCATTGCTTGGTTTTTGAAAGTGGTAGAACCAAGGCATCTAAACTCAATATCTAATTCTTCCAAAAGCGCTTTGACTAAATCACTAATAATTTCTTTATCGTCTTCATGTTCTGGCAGTGGTGCCATAATCTCCAGTATTCCCCTGTCATAAGCAATTCGTGCAGCACGATGTTCCCCTAAATCTTCTAGAATTGTTTCCAATTCCTGCCAGGTTACATCTCGCAGTAGCACTCTTTGTCCTGGTGGAACATGGATGCGCTTTAATTCCAACAACATCATCTCCACTCCCAGTAGCTAAAACCTAAATTTAGCTTACTCCAGTTGACTAATGTGCTACGACAATTTTTGCTGCTTCATCACTAAAATTGTCTGATGCTTGTACACACAGCAGCTTGTCGTCGGACATCAGCTGCTTAAAAAACCCCTCATAGAAGTGTATACAGGGGCGATCGCTCCTACATAGAAAAGCGTAGTTTAAAGAAAAACCTCTGGAGTTCCCAGAGGTTTTGGTTCCTGATTTAGTTTCTACTTGTTACTCCAACTTGTCCTCAGTCATTTCCCGATAGTGAAGGAAATTATGTCAAGTACTCAAAGGTGGGGGTATGTTATCCGGTGGACAACGCCAACGCATAAATAAATTTAGGGGCTTGAAAAGACAGTTGGCAGTGGAATTCCAGAATCTTTCTCCCTTGTTCCCTGCTCTGTGCCCCCCCTGCCTCTTTGGTCATGTCCGGCTTTTAGTAACAAATATTACAATACGCCAGCGATTAATTCCTATCTCCTCCCCATAATGCCTGCACTACTTGATCAGTCAATTCTTTACCAAACATCTGCTCTGCTAATTTATTCCCTGGGTCTCGTTCAGCACTGCTACGGCGCAAAAACAAGTCACGTTCTGCCAAAGCAGTCCGTATATCTTCTGGCACAGGCTCCGCTTCGTCTACCCAGTTTATCCAGCGTTCGAGCATTTGGTTTGCAAATGTCCGAAGCAGTTTGACTGTATCATTTGTGGCTGGACTTGTATAGCATAACCCGATAGGCGACATAAATTGACGCATATACACGCTCTTGCTGGTGTACATTGAAAGACTTGGTTCCTCCTGCAAATTCAGGAATAACTGATTAACAGGCTCATAGTAGCGTTCCAGATAGTCCAGGTCTGTCAATAAATCAGTTCGAGGAATGTAATCTAAATAAAAGAAAATATCTGGAAGCGTACCAAACTCAAACGTTAGATGGGGAACACGTATGTGGGACCCTAACCAAACAGTCAGACGGATGACACTAAAATTTGCCTTTTCGTTATGCGACACCACATGCACTAGCCAATCAATTTCCGTACCAGAAAAAGCCTTGAGTGAACCCTGAAAATTACCATCAATGCTGCTGTAGCTATTTAAATCATTTGTAAAATCTGCTGGATTTAGCTGAAAACGATTCTCTAGCTTTTGTCGCAATTGGTTTGTAATAGTCCATAACTGCTCAAATACAGATGTATTATCTGAGTTGATTTCTTGGTAAATCATTGTTTTTTTTGCTGAGACATTGAGTATGAACAATAAAAACTTTCATGATTGCTTCTTAATTCTAAGCACAAAGCAATCTAGGATAATAAGTACCAATTTTGTGAGGATAAATTTATTTTTTTATTGGCATATAATGTCAACTCACCAATTGCTACAAGTTAGTTGACAATTTGGCGTTTGATTTTTTCACTTTGGATATCCAACTTTTGTATGAGTTCAAAATTTCTGAATAGGGAACTATGGTTTCAAATATTAGCTCAGATAGTGAAGGTGAGAAGCGATGGGGAAACAGTTTGTGTAAAGTATTGGTAATACTTTCCCTTAAGAAAAACTCAATAAACAATCCCATAGTCGAGGGAAATGCGTTATCCCCAAGCTCAACTAAGGCGTGAGCATCTTGCTTACGGCGAACAGTAAATTGTTCAACAACCTCTCCAATATTGTCAGAATACTCGTCTAAAAGGTTGTCAAACAAGATAACATCTTCAAGTGCCGCATTGCAACCTTGACCAATAGAGGAAGATACGGCATGTGCTGCATCTCCGATGAGTAGCACACTATCACCTTGGTGATAACGGTTACAACGAATTGTTAAAATTCTCGATACAGGTCTAGTAAGGAAAGCTTCAGCTTCTTCCTTAGGCATCATCTGATAAATTTCTGGGAAATTCTTTTGAAAAAATGTCAGAACTTCTTCTGTGTTGGAAAGATTAACTATCTGATTTTTTTTATGGAGAAATAAAACTACTCCACTCATGCTTCCATCTTGTTGATGTAGTAGTACTATCAGCGTACTATCGTTTAGTATCCAAGAATGAATTTTGCCCTGTTCCAGGTTGATACCTGAATTTTCATTGGGACGAGGGAGGAAAATCGATTTATAGTCATTAGGGACATATTTCTGCTCGCACTCAAAGTTTTTCGTATCAACAAAATTCTCTCTTATCTGAGAATTTGCTCCATCTGCACCTATTAACACGTCATAGTCAACAGTGAACTCATGTTTTCCTCCAACCTGAGAAGCTTCGACAACATTTTTCAATGTTATTGTCTTTGCCACAAAATCCACAGAACTACATTGACAGTTGAAGTTCAGGTTGAGTTTACTGTTGTTGGACTTTTGGTTAAAATTTTCTAGTAGCACAATTGCCAAGCTAGTGCGGTCAAGCGTAAAGAGATATTTATTTCTTGGCCTCAACCGTGTCTTACCGTTTTTTTGGTGAAAAATTGTTCCTGTCACCTCCAAACTTCTGGATTTGACCGCTTCCTCTAAACCCTTAATTTTTCTTAAAGCTCTCATTCCTCTTTCGTTCAGAGAGATAGGATAGGTTCTGGATGTAGAGAATGAAACAATTCTAGGGTCGCTGCGACGTTCATAAATGTCGATTTCGTATTTTTCACCACGACTTAACAAGTAGTGAGCAAGCAGAAGTCCGCAAGGTCCAGCACCTACAATAACTACTTTCTTGACCATAATTCTATGACTTCCGCATTAGTTAAATAATCATGATACTTAATATTCACTAGAGATTTTTATATAAATTAATACATTTTTCATTGGTCTTGAGAGAGATATAGTGGCAAAGCTTCGGAAATATGCAATCTCAGTAGACTGAAAAATGAATGGAAGTTGACGAAATCATGAGGGTTTCAGCCGTCGTTTTTGGGATGGGAAATCATCACCACTTGCGTAGCTTGCCGCCGTATCCCTACGGGGAAGCAAGCTACGCAAAGCGTCTCGTAGAGAAGGCACCGCTCTGAATTTCACCCACAACAAAGGTAAATGAGCGGCAGATTACAAGCTGATTTTAGCGGATTTGTATTCCCAAGGGGAAATGAAAGACTCTTCAGACTTCTGGAAAACTTTTCGGTCTACTTGACGTTTAGAAAAGCAACTGACCAAAGCTCAATTACAACTAAGGCAGTTGTGCCAACAACAATTTGCCTGTGAAAAAGATGCACTCATGGCAGCTAAAGTCATAAATTGTCAGTTGCCTTTAGATCAGCTTGTTGATATCAAAGCTGTTGCAGTTTCACAACACAAAGGACGTGGTAGATCTAGTACCGCAAGGCGGAAGTCAAAAGTCAAAAGTCAAAAGTCAAAAGTATTATGGAATGGGCTTTTTAGGGATTTTAAATGGTTGCTCTATTTACGCCGTGGCGTACTAGTAAGGATGCTTAAGTAACGAAACACGATCAAATTCATCATCCGCGTTCGCCATCTAAAAGCAGGCTGAATTTCTTGCTCGCAATTTGTGATTAATTCTTCGCCTGTGGTTGCGAACCAGGAATCGTTACATCTATTGGTGTCACCTGTGCTGCTAGCTGCGTCAATGGCGGTTGAATGGCGGTTTGATTCCCCACGACTAGAGTCACAATCCTTTCTGGCTTGAGGTATTCTCGTGCTACCCGTTGCACATCAGCGGCGGTGGTGGCGGCGACGGCCTTTTGATAGCGAAAGAGAAAATCAGCAGGATAGCCGTAATATTCGTATCGCATCAACCGTGATAAGGTTTGGCTGGGGTCTTGAAAGTTGAATACAAAAGAGTTGAGTGTAGACTCTTTGGCAAAAGCCAGTTCTTTTGCTGTTACTCTTTGAGTTTGGATGCGCTTGATTTCAGCTTGTAAGGCTTTGACAAACTGCACAGTAGCATCCGATCGCGTTTGTCCACCAGCAATAAACATGCCAGGATAGTCGTAGCGGGGACTCCACTGGCCATAGACAGAATAAGCTAAACCTTGACGCGATCGCACTTCATTAAATAAGCGTCCACCAAACCCATTTAACACCCCATTTAATACATCCAGCGCCGCATAATCGGGATTGTCGAACCGTCCGCCTAAATGCCCGATAAGCACACTACTTTGTGTTAGTTGTGGCTGATTGACAAAAAAGACTCCACCTGTATTAGCTGGCAAAACTTTTGGTAATTTGGGTTTAGCAATACCTGGGTTGCGGTTCCAGTCCCCAAACTTTGCTTGAACGAGCGATCGCATTTTCTTAGCCTCAAAATCCCCCACAATCCCTAAAATCATATTATTGGGGTGGAAATATTGCTGATAGAACTTGAGCAAATCCTCACGGGAAACCTGATCTACCGTTGCATACTCTATCGTGCGAGCATAGGGACTATCTTTCCCATAGATCAATTTCTTAAATTCTCGACTAGCAATCTCATCTGGATCGTCATTGCGACGGGCAATGCCACCCTTAGCTTGTGTCTTAGCTAAGTCTAGCTTTTCTTGAGCAAATAGTGGCGATCGCAGTACCTCAGCAAACAGCCCAAACACCGTTTCTAAATCTTCACTGAGTGCGTCAAAGCTAGCACTACCAGAAGCTTCAGCAATACCAACTTCTACAGATGCCGCCCGTTGTTCCAATATCTCGTTGAGTTCATCAGCCGAATGCTTCTTAGTTCCCCCAGTTCGCATTACTGCGCCTGTAAAACCAGCTAAACCGATTTTTTCCAGTGGTTCCAAGCGATTCCCTGTCCGCACAAACGCCGTCCCATTCACCAACGGTAACTCGTGATCCTCCATTAAATAGACAACCAAGCCGTTTTGGAGAACAAACCGCTCATACTTGGGTAACTTAATCTCAGGTAGCGGTGGCAACTGCAACTCACTATAATGCTTTGCTTGTGCCGTCGCCGCCAGAGAAAAATTACAAGTTAAAAGTAAACACGCAAAAACTGCAACCAAAGCATAAATAAACCCCTTGCCATTTTGAATCTTGAACACCATCCGCTTTTTACCCTTCACCTTGTACCTCTGCATATCTCTCTACCTTTGCGCCTTTTGCAGTTCGTTTTTCATCCTTCTTTCGACAACAACTTACCAATCGAGCGATTTTCAGCCGTAAACGTCTCTTTCGCCACCCGTTGAATATCAGCCGTCTTTACGGCTGCAATGTCATCCAACTGCTTAAACAAATTCCGCCAAGAGCCAGTTTTCACCTCATATTCCAACAATTGTTGAGCCATCCCCATATTTGAGTCGAGGGTACGTAACAAACCCGCCCGTGCTTGGGTTTTCACCCGTTCCAAATCAGCCGCTTCTACAGGCTCAGTTTTTAATTTGTCAATTTCTTGACGCAAAGCCACCGCCAACTCATCAACTGTATGACCAGGAGCTGTGAGAGCATAGAAAAATATCAAGTTTGGGTACTTATCTCCAGGAAATCCACTGTAACCTTGGGCATTTAGCGCCAAACGCTGCTTTTCTACCAAAGACTTATACAGCCGCGACGTGCGCCCATCACTTAATAAACTGCCAATGATTTCATAGACTGCATTATCTGGATGGGTAATTGCCGGACGATGATAACCTTCTAAATACCAGGGTTGAGAAGGTAGCTGTAAAGTAACTTCTCGTGTTTGTTGTTGTGGCGGTTCCGTCGGGATTTGTTCAACAGCTTTGGTTTTTGCTTGATAGCGGCCAAAATAAGTTTGCGCCAGTTTTTTCACCTCAGCCGGCTTAACATCTCCGACAATAGCGATCGCTAAATTACTTGGTACATAGTGAGTATCAAAAAAATTCTGGACATCTTCAGGTGTCAGATTGCGGATATCTTCGTCATAACCAATCACTGGACGCTTGTAAGGATGGACTTTGTAAGCAGTATCAATAAACTTTTCCACCATCAGTCCAATGGGTGAATTCTCCACCCGCATCCGGCGTTCTTCTAAAATTACATCTTTCTCTTTATAAAACTCACGACGAATTACAGGATCGAGAAATCGTTCCGATTCCAGCGACATCCAAAGTTCTAGCTTATTGGCAGGAAAACTGTAAAAATAACGGGTGGCTTCAGTAGAAGTATTGGCATTTAAACCCACGCCTCCTGCTTGTTCCACAATTTGCCCCAGTTCGTTTTGCTTGACTAGCTTACCTGCTTGTGATTCTACTTGTTTAAACTCAGTTTCTAACCGAGCAACTTCATCTTTTTTGCCCTCGGCTTTCGCTGTTTTAATTTGAGTATCTAACTGCTGCAAGCGCTCTAGTAGCGGTTTTTCTGCTTTGTAGTTTTGTGTGCCAATGCGCGTTGTGCCTTTGAACGCCAAATGCTCAAGAAAGTGAGCTACGCCAGTTTTACCATCTGACTCATCCACACCACCGACATTGGCATAGGTAAGAAAGGAAATTACGGGCGCTTGATGTCGTTCCAAGACAATGAATTTTAAACCATTGTCGAGGCGAAACTCCGTTAACTGCTTAATCACTCGATCCAGATAAGGTTGGATCGAACTTTGAATCGGTGGGGTTTGAGTTTTGGCTGCTTGAGGAAGTACCGTTTGAGTTTGAGCCAGAGCAATTTCTGGCACTAATCCCCACCAAAGGACGATCAAAGCCAACAAAGTGACAAACAACCGCCGAAATCTGACAAATACTTTATCTAACCAATCCAAAATCGTTCGATGGTTCCTGAGCGAAGTCGTTGGCGCAGCCTCTCGTAGAGAAGGACTGAGCGTCCCTTGCGCGTCTGGTAGAGAAGTCGTTCGCGTAGCGTTCTGCAGGAAAGTCCCCAATCTGTCTTGGAAAGTTGAGCCACTGCGTTGGACGGGTTTCCCGGCTTGTTCGCGCAGCGTCTCCCTTAGGAGAAGCAAGTGGCGTCTAATCGCCGGAAACCAGCGCTCAGACTTTCCGCAAAATCTCAAAATTGATCGACTGATCTGGTTCATAAGCGAAAATTAAGATAAAGTTACACTACCTAAGTAACAGGATACTTAGCAAAAGGACGTTAATCTTGTATTAAGTTTTCAGTGGCTTTTTAACTTGATGTTAGACAATAATGCTACAAATCGTGTTCCGCAAATCTCACCATAACTGTTATGCGAGTTTTTAATTCTTCTCCACCCTCAGAGGCTCAGACGCGTACCCGGATTTTACAGGCAGCACAACGATTGTTCGCCGCTCAGGGATTTGACGGCACTACCACCCGCGATTTAGCACAGGCGGCAGGTGTTGCTGAAGGCACTCTATTTCGTCATTTTCCCAATAAAAAGGCAATTTTGGTGGAAGTAGCTACGAGTGGCTGGGTAGAGATTCTTACAGATTTGCTGACAGAATTGAGTGAAATGGGCAGCTATAAAGCCGTAGCTCAAGTGATGCGTCGCCGGATGTGGAATTTCCAAAAAAATGCCGATTTGATGCGCGTTTGTTTTATGGAGGTGCAGTTTCACCCTGATTTGCGCGATCGCATCCAATTAGAAGTGATTACTAAAATGACGGATGTGGGTGAAGCGTTCTTTCAAACAGCGATGGATAAAGGCATTTATCGCCAAATGGATGCCAAGCTGGTGGCTAAAGTTTTCTTGGGAATGTTTGCGATCGCAGGTTTTTCTAACAACACCCTCATAGAACCTGATGCTTCCCCCCAACAAATGCAGGAAATGGCAGAAGGACTCGCTGATATCTTCCTTAATGGAGTCTTAGCCAAAGAGTGAAGATTCATAAATTATGAATTATGAATCTTCACTCCTTATTCCTAACTAATGATTGCTTTCGCTTGCTGACTCCACTGTTGTACTAGCTCAATCGCTGGACACAAATCTCGTCGTTGCATTGTTGCTACTTGCAAACGCATAATTTGTTGGTGCAATCTATGAGTCGGAGTCTGAGCCAACTGTGCTACAGAACCAATACCTGCATGGAGCAATAAACCACAATATTGGACGCCTACACTGGGAATACGCGCCAAGTCAGCTAAAGCCATCCATTTATTTACATACTGAAGATGAATCTGTAGTTTATTTGCTAACGCCAGCCGTGCCTCTAGAGTCTTGCCTTGTTTGACTAGCGCTACTGTGCTAGTAATCCCGCAATTTTGCAGTTGAGATTGTTCTTCGTGGCTCAGTCCAGGTAATTGCTCGATTGGCCAGTCACCAGATGTGATCAGATTTCGACTATTTGGATTTTTAGCAGACATTTTTAAAACTAAATATAGGCTTCTTTTAATATTGTGACAAATGAAAAAAAACTTAATCACATATATAGCAATCCTAAATCAAACGCGCAGAAACAAGATCCCCAACTTCTCTAAGAAGTCGGGGATCTGAGCTTTTCAATTTTGGCATTGTTTTGCTGCTATCCTGCGGGAATGTTTCATTAATACACATCACATTGCAGTAGATTGCAATGTGATTGTATTGACTGACAATGCGATTGTACCGACTAACAATGCGATTGTAGCGATTGACAATGCGATTGTAGCGATTGACAATGCGATTGTATCGACTGACAATGCGATTGTATCGACTGACAATGCAATTGTATCGACTAACAATAACATTTCACCATGTTAGTTTATTAAAATGAAGCGGTAATTAACTCACCTCCATAACAGTTACGGTTTGTGCGGCGAGAAAGACGCGATCGCCTCGCCCCAAACGTTAAGATGGGTGTAAAAGATTTCAAATCTAGCTCGTTCATAATGGATTGCAGCAAGCTCATGACCCCGATTCCGAAAAGCGTAGCCCAGTTGTATGAAATAGACTTTGTAGGATGGACAGAACAGACTGTACAACTCATTCGGGCTGGACAATTTGAACAGGTAGACTGGGATGCTGTGATTGAGGAGATTGAAAACTTGGGACGCTCAGATCGGCGGGAATTGAAAAGCCGCTTGGAAGTATTATTACAGCATTTGCTCAAGTGGCAATATCAGTCTAGTTTGCGGAGTGGCTCCTGGCAAAATACGATTAATGAGCAACGCAACCGGATTATAGATTTGTTACAAGAGAGTCCCAGCCTCAAGTCTTATCCAGAAGAAGTTTTAGCCCAATGTTACCATCGGGGATTGAAAGCTGCTAGTAATGAAACTGAACTACCAATAGATACGTTTCCAGTGAAATGTCCTTATCCCATTGCCCTAGTTCTCGATGCTGAGTTTTTGCCGGATGCGATTGATTTGTAATGTTAGGTTTATGCAGTAATTAACTCACCTCGCATCACAGTTACCGCTTGTCCGGCGAGAAAGACGCGATCGCCTCCTGTATAGCGTACTTTCACTACCCCACCGCGACTGGATGCCTGATAAGCCAATAACTCATCTTTGTGCAAGCGATCGCGCCAAAAGGGAGCGAGACAACAATGGGCAGCCCCAGTAACGGGGTCTTCATTAATACCTACTCCTGGTGCAAAGAAGCGAGAGACGAAATCATAATTTAAATCTAAAGAGGCAATGCTGGTGACTATAACATCAGAAACAGGCAACGTTTTTAGTAGTTGAAAATTAGGCTGCATTTGCCGTACCAAGTCTTCCGATTCCAATTCCACTAAATAAGCTAGTGAATTCTGCAAGACAGATTTGTATCGTACACCCAAAGCCTGCCTGAGTTCTGGAGGAGCGATCGTTTCTTGTGAGTGATTCACAGGAAAATCTAACTCAATCCACTCACCTTGCAATTTTGCAATCAGCACTCCGCTTTTGGTGTAGAAACGCGCAGCTTGATTTGGTGACAAATGTCCCTCTGACCAAAGTACATGGGCACTAGCTAAGGTGGCGTGACCACAAAGCGGCACTTCCACCGTGGGCGTAAACCAACGCAGATTGAAGCCATCATCCTGTCTAACTAGAAAAGCCGTCTCAGATAAATTCATCTCCTGCGCTACCTTCTGCATCCAGCGTTCGTCTTGGGGAGTAGGCAAAACACAGACAGCAGCAGGATTACCTGCGAAAGGTATATTGGTGAAAGCATCAACCTGAGTAATGATTTGTCCCATTAGAGTCACCTTGAAAATTAGACAGCAATCTTATCAGGAGTACGTTAAACATTAATGCCTATAGTACAACGGGCGCGTAAATCCAGTTACCATCTCAATTAACAAGACTTGGGGCTTAACAAGGGACAAAATCCCCTTGTTAAAGATAGGGAAACTTCCGCCACAGTGTACTAGTTATGATTATTCTTAAGCTCACTGCTACGGCGCAAACCCCTTTAAAACCTCGTTTCCAGCCAGAGGCTGAAAATGCTTGTCATTGGGCTGCTGTCGCTAGTTTTGAGGCAGAGCAGAGCCTCATCTTAGGCATTCCCAGTCTCCGACTGGGAACGAGACAAACGAGACAATCTAGGAAAGTTGGTTTTAGACTTGCTTTCTACCTTAAGTTGACACCAATGACAGCCGTGCGCTTAAAGCGCGTGTTATATCCAAATGAGAACCCCCATATACAGTACCTTATAAATTAGGAATACAATCTCCAAAAACTGGGGTCAATGTTCAAGCAAAACGAAAACATGAGGATAAAAATCTTCAGAAGCATCTTTGCTGCTGTCAACTTAGCGCTAATTTCTGGAGGATTAGTTAGTTGTGTTGTTGAGGTACCGCGCTCATCTGCTCCAACTGAGCAACAAAAACCAGTCCTACAACCTACCCAACAGCCTAACCAAACTAACCAGAAGGACAAAAATGACGACGACAAACATCGCGATCACAAGAATGATAAAGACGATGACGATAAAGAAGATAACGACTAAATAAAGACAAAACTATAACCTTGAGTTTCCATTTATGCTTATCCAACAAACTTCTACTTCCCTCGTGGATACTTTACGTCTCCGACGGCAACAACTAGCCAACCTCATTGATTTTCCAGTAATTCTGTGGTCAGGTAGCAACAATCCGCGCAACTTTCCAGCAAATCTTCTGCCGTTTCGCGCTAGCAGTCATTTCCTCTACTTTGCCGGACTGCCATTATCAAAGGCGGTAATTCGTCTAGAAGCGGGTAAGCTAGAACTATTCATCGACGATCCATCACCCAGCAGCGCCCTTTGGCATGGAGAAACGCCAACCCGCGAGGAAATAGCCCAACAGATTGGGGCAGATGTGGCTCGACCAATGGCAGAATTAGAGTCTTGGGTAGAAGATGCCGCCACACTTGCTGTACAAGATGCAGCGACTTGGACGCAACAATCGCAGCTATTAAATAGATGGGTGTTACCACAAAGTCCTCCCCAAGGAATTGACTTGGAGTTAGCCAAGGCGATCATTTCTATCCGCCTTACTCATGATGAAACTGCATTAACCCAGTTGCGAAAAGCGGCGGCTGTCACTGTTGAGGCGCACAAAGTTGGTATGGCAGCAACACCAAAAGCGAAGCTGGAAGCAGAAGTTCGGGCAGCGATGGAAGGGGTAATTATTGCCCACAATATGACCACCTCATACAACAGTATTGTCACCGTTCACGGTGAAGTTTTGCATAACGAACACTATCACAATCCCTTACAACCAGGTGACTTATTGCTTGCCGATGTTGGCGCTGAAACTGAGATGGGTTGGGCAGGTGATATCACTCGCACGTGGCCAGTTTCCGGTAAATTTTCATCGACCCAGAGAGATATTTATAATGTCGTACTAGCAGCCCATGATGCTTGCATTGCCAAAATACACCCTGGTATAGAGTATGGGGATATTCATTTGCTAGCTGCCACGGTGATAGCTGAAGGTTTAGTAGAGTTAGGCATTTTACAAGGAAATCCCCAAGATTTAGTAGAAATGGATGCCCACGCGCTGTTTTTCCCTCATGGAATCGGTCATTTACTGGGTTTAGATGTCCATGATATGGAAGATTTGGGCGATTTAGCAGGGTATGAAGAGGGACGGGAAAGGAGCGATCGCTTTGGCTTAGGCTACCTGCGTTTAAATCGTCCTTTGCGTCCAGGAATGTTAGTCACAATTGAACCTGGTTTTTATCAAGTACCAGCAATTTTAAATGATGCCAATGTTTGCTCAAAATACCAAAATACCATCAATTGGCAACGTTTATCTGAATTTGCCGATGTCCGCGGAATCCGCATCGAAGATGATGTATTAGTCACTGAAGTGGGTAGCGAAGTTTTAACAGCCGCATTACCAAATAGTGCCAGTGATGTGGAAGATTTAGTGAGTTGCTAAAAAATAAGTAGGCAAACATAATTACAGCTATTTTCAGGTAAATAGACCACACGGTAGGGGCGCAAGGCCTTGCGCCCCTACCGTGTGGTTCAAATACTTGAATTCTGCTGTATCATGGCAGTTTTGACTCCAGCCTCCACGGCTGAATTCCCCTCTGGCTTGCAAACAAGAATATTTCAACGTACCTGCTATGAACTCTAAAAAACTTCGACAGCTTGCAAAACCCAGAATCTAATGAATTTCTTTTTCAAGGAACTATTGCAGCAAGGCGATCTTTTCGTTGCCTCTGCTGCCAACAAGATCGGTTATTGTAACTTGGGACATCTTAACGCTGGTGCACCGTTTACGGTTGTAGGGTCGGTGTCAGTGGAGTTTTGACGAATTCAAGAGCGACAACACTCATCAAGGAGAGCATCTTAATCAGGGAATATCTATGATGTTACTTATGCACTATTTTAAGCGTTGCTTATTGGTGTCGTGAAGACATAGTATTCTACCTCGTGATATCTAAAATAATTCCAAATTCATGATCAAAAACCCTATAGGATTACTACTCAACGGAGTTATTGTCACCTTCGGACTATTGCCATTATTAGCTCAAGCACAGCAGCCGATTTCTGATACCCAAGTTGCGGCGATGGTAGAGGCGTTGCGACAGGCTGCACCACAGACAAAAAATCCCAATGATGGACTTTACAGCGAATGGCAAGTTAAACCAGAAACCCTCAAAGGTTGGACAAAAACTTGTCTTAAACGAGAACTAACACCGACGCAGTTTGAAAACAGCCCAGTGATCGCGCGCCAAGTTGTATCATGTATCACGCGCCGGGAGTTAAGCAATCAGTTGAGCGCCACCAACAATAATGAAATTGCATCTGTGCGTAGCGCATCTTGTTGGTGGATGACTGGTAGCTATACAGGTTGCGACAAAGGTTTCACTGCTGACTATGTGCAAAAAGTTGTCCGCTTTTACCAACAAGAGCTCTCAAAACCAGCAGCAACTCAATCATAAAAAGGGCGACTCTTACAGTAGTTTTCAAATAAATAGACCACGCGCAAACCTCTCTTTTAGAAAGAAAGAGGCTTTGAATTTCCCCCTTCCCTACTAGGGTTGGGGGTTGGAGGTTAGGTCTTTTTACCAATTACGAATGACTAATTGTTTTACCTTTTCAGTAAGCCAATCAACACGATCCTTTCCCCAAAATCTTTCGCCTTCCACTACCCAAGTTGGGACTCCAGGACAGCCAAATTGCTCGTATTCTGCCAAAGCTGCCACTGCTGCAAGTCCCGCTGCTTCGCTGTATACTAATTCCAGAATGCGATCGCCATTCAACCCGACATCATTTGCAACTTTTCTAATCACAGACTCATCGTTAACATCGAGCAGGTCAATGTACGTCGCTCGAAAGAAAGCCGCATCAAGCAGATGCTCCTTCCCAGTTCCACAAGCAGCGTAATACGCTCTAGCAGGAAGTTCTTCCCGACCAAATTTCATTTTCTCCCAGCGCTTTACCCACCTACCAAATTCTTCAAGTTCCTTGAGCCTAATTTCAATACCGTACTTTTTCGCCCACCGCAGACAATCTTCTTTGTGATACGACGATAACAGGGCACTTTCACTTCGTCCTTGCAGGTCAGCTACCTTGATACCTCGCTCCTTCGGTATGTAGATTGGTCGTCGTTCAATATCAACAGGTAAACCCTGCAATGCTTTTTCGGCCAGAGCAATACCAATGTATGAATTGGCCGAGTGATATATCGAGTATGAGTAAACTTTGATTCGCTGCGACATATATGCTTCTACATCTGTCTAAATTAATTCGCTATTTTGATATTAAATTTGCCTTTTAACCCATTTGCGAAATTCTTTAACTAATTCCAAATAATCTTTTTCTCCCACCTGCTCTAAAAAATTAGAAATCTCTGTTAGTGGCAGAATGGGAAATGCTAAACTCCGTTCAACAGATATATATTTCTGATTTTGTAAAACGTTAATACTAAAATAATTGCCATCATATTGCCAGATTTCAGGCACTCCCTTATCAGCATAGACTTCAAAACTATTTTTAGAACTGCTAGTAATATCAATTTCTACTACCAAATCTGGCGGTGGATCTTGCGTTAAATCTATTCTGTTTTTGCCTCCTATTACATTAATATTTTCAAGGTAAAAGCATTTATCTGGTTCTGCACCACTAAGTTGTGAACGTTTAAAAGTAGTAGAACCAAGGCAGTCAATTCTAACTTCTAGTTCTTCTGCTAGAGTTTCGACAAATCGACCCACCATTTCTTTGTATCGTTCATGTTCAGGTGAAGGAACCATGATTTCTAGAGTACCTCGATTGTAAGTAAGCCGGAGGCGGCGACTAGCACTAAGTTCTGTTAGCAAGTTTTCATAGGTTTGCCAACTGATACCCGATAGGTGGATTATTTCTGTATGTTGAAGCAGTGTGTTGCTAGTCATAGCTATCTGAGATTTTTTGGTAAAATTTTAATTTTTAATATTAATAAATACATTATTTTTTCAGGATTTACGCATTCAACCAAAACGAACTACAAAGGACAAAAATGAATAATAATTTACAAGATTTCTTTCACGATTCCTATATTTAATTGAGTTTTTATTTAGGCTTATTAATTAATATAAACCAATTTTACTTCTAACCCAGTTGCGGAATTCGCTCACCAACTCTAAATAATCTTTATCTTCAACCTGTTGTAAAAACTCAGCAATTTCTATCAGAGGTTGATGAGGAAATGCTAAACTTTGGTCAACAACTATATATTTGTCATCTTGTAAAATATTTATACTAAAAATAGTGCCATCATAACGCCAAATCTCTGGTACACCCATATCAGCATAGACTTCAAAGCGATTTTTGGAACTGCTGGTAATATCAATTTCCACTACCAAGTCTGGTGGCGGATCTTGTTGCAAATTAATTCTTTTTTTGCCCTTGATGAACTGGACATTTCTAATGTAAAAGCATTCATCTGGTTCTGCACCACTCAGTTCTGGACGCTTGAAAGTAGTAGAACCAAGGGGTTGAATATTGACTTCTAATTCTTCTGCTAGAGTTTCGACAAATCGACCTAATACTTTTTTGTAACGTTCATGTTCAGGTGAGGGAACCATGATTTCTAAAGTACCTCGATTGTATGTGAGCCGAAGGCGGCGACTATTACTCAGTTCATTTAGCAAGTTTTCATAGGTTTGCCAACTAATACCCGATAAGTGGATGATTTCTGTAGGTTGAAGCAGTGTGTTGCTAGTCATAGCAATATTGTGATGTAGGTTCTCGCTGTACAATAGCCATTCTTACCTTCACTGTACTTTAAGCTCAATCTTCATATTCAATAAAGGTAGGTATCTGGTTGCTACAGTCGCGGTGAAAACTACTAAGCTGGTAAATAGCACGTTTAAACTTTAGCGGGAATTCCGAATCGCATTCATCGGCGGTTCAAAATTCCACATTGGCGAACTACCTGTAATTACATTATGTTTGATGCTCTATCTGACCGTTTAGAATCCGCCTGGAAGAAACTGCGAGGACAAGACAAAATTTCTCAATCCAACATTCAAGATGCATTGCGCGAAGTGCGCCGCGCCTTGTTGGAAGCAGATGTCAATCTCCAGGTAGTCAAAGATTTTATTAGCGAAGTCGAAGCCAAAGCACAGGGAGCCGAGGTGATTACCGGCGTGCGACCTGACCAACAGTTCATCAAAATTGTTCACGATGAACTTGTGCAGGTGATGGGAGAAGAAAATGTTCCCATAGCAGAAGCCCAGGAACAGCCTACTATTGTGCTAATGGCTGGGTTGCAAGGTACTGGTAAAACCACAGCTACCGCTAAGTTAGCCTTACATCTCCGTAAATTAGATCGTAGCTGTTTGTTGGTGGCGACAGACGTATATCGCCCAGCAGCGATCGACCAGTTGGTGACGTTGGGTAAGCAAATTGACGTACCAGTATTTGAACTAGGAAGCGACGCAGACCCAGTAGAAATTGCTCGACAGGGTGTAGAACGCGGCAGGGCAGAAGGTGTAAACACAGTAATTATTGATACTGCTGGACGCCTGCAAATTGACGAAGAAATGATGGCGGAATTAGCCCGGATCAAAGCAACTGTCCAACCCCATGAAACTCTGTTGGTAGTGGACGCGATGACTGGTCAAGAGGCAGCAAATCTTACCCGCACCTTCCATGAGCAGATAGGAATTACTGGGGCGATTCTCACCAAGCTGGATGGTGATAGCCGTGGCGGTGCAGCCCTGTCGGTGCGAAAGATTTCGGGAGCGCCGATTAAGTTTGTGGGCGTGGGTGAGAAAGTCGAGGCACTACAACCGTTTTATCCCGATCGCATGGCATCGCGGATTCTGGGAATGGGCGACGTTCTCACCCTGGTAGAAAAAGCCCAGGAAGAGTTTGACTTAGCAGATGCTGAGAAAATGCAGGAGAAAATCCTGTCAGCGAAGTTTGACTTTACTGACTTTCTCAAGCAGTTGCGGATGCTGAAGAACATGGGATCTCTGGGAGGCTTCATCAAGATGATTCCAGGGATGAACAAGCTCTCAGACGATCAACTCAAGCAGGGAGAAACCCAGCTGAAGCGGTGTGAGGCGATGATTAACTCCATGACTCGCCAAGAACGCCACGATCCCGATTTATTAGCCAGTTCTCCCAGTCGGCGGCGGCGGATTGCTTCTGGCTCCGGTTATAGAGAGTCAGATGTGACTAAATTAGTGGGCGATTTCCAAAAAATGCGATCGCTCATGCAGCAAATGAGTCAAGGTAGCTTCCCTGGAATGCCGGGAATGTTCGGCGGTGGCGGTATGGGCAACGCCTTCGCAGGTGCAGGTAATCGTCCTCCGGCCCCAGGATGGCGGGGTTATGGTGGTGACGCCACAGGCACGAAAAAGAAAAAAACCAAAGATAAAAAGAAAAAAGGCTTTGGCAATCTTTAGTCATTAGTTAACGTGAGTTCGACAAACCTCTCCCACTCCCAGAGGGACAGGTTTTACGTAGTAAAAGCTCTTAGAGGTCTTTTGTATTCGACTAACTAGGCGGACACCACATAACCCATCGAACTCACGTTTAGTTAATGACTAATAGCAGCAAATGCTAGGCAGTGCTAAAATTAGCATTTCGACCTCATAATTTATCAGCAGAGGAAACTAACCCTCAATTTCTCGGCAGCAGCCAGATTTAGGCTACTTCCTCAGCAACTAGTTACTAACTAATATCTAACAACCAACAGGAGAATGATTCTTCAACCATGATCAAACTGCGCTTGAAGCGATTCGGTAAAAAGCGGGAAGCAAGTTACCGCATTGTCGCCATTAACAACCTCGCTCGCCGCGATGGCCGTCCCCTAGAAGAGTTGGGATTCTACAACCCCAGAACCGATGAAGTGCGACTAGACGTTCCCGGCATCGTCAAGCGACTACAACAAGGCGCTCAACCCACTGACACCGTCCGTCGCATTTTAGTAAAAGCCAATGTTTTTGAACAGGTCAGTGCCACAGCCGCATCATAATTCCGGAACAATATCCCCAACAGCTAGTCCCAACTATCTTGGGCTGGTTCAATTTTTGGTGGAGCCGTTTTTAGAATCTCTAGAGACTTTAAGCGTCGATTGTGAAATTTCTCAAACCCTCAACCGGGTTTGGGTTCGCATCGCCTTTGATAGCATAGATAAAGGAAAAGTGTTTGGTCGAGGGGGACGCAATATTCAGGCGATTCGTACAGTAATTGCCGCAGCAGCTGCCGCGGCTGGGCAATCAGTATACCTGGATATCTACGGCAGCACCACGCCGGGCCGCGAGGGTATGTCTTTTGATGAAGACACAGAAGAGCGATCGCCACCGCCGACTAGGAGAGAACCACGGGCAAATGATGGGCCTAAACCCATTGTTAAACCCCGTCTCCGCTAGGTTAAAATTAAAGAGCAAGTCTGAGCGGTTGTGATCACCTCCGCTCAGAATTTTTGTAAAGATGGAAAGTAGCAAAAAGATTTTTGGATCTTTTTTTGAACTCTTCACCAGTACCATACTGCTGATAGTAGGGGCGTACAGTTGTACGCCCCTACAGCCGATTCATTTATTGCCAAAAATTTTCCAAAATGTAAGTAATAAAAGCGTAATTTCGCCCTTGGCGAGAAAACATTAACCTTTGTCAAATACAGATCCTCACCAATTAAGAAATACTATGGCAGGTGCCTTAACAATTCAGCTGCCGAATATTCCTAGTGCGATCGCTCTTGCAGGAGAAGGAGAAGAAAATCTCAAAACCCTATCTCGGCAAACAGGAGCCAGTTTAGTGCTACGTGGACAGGAATTACTGATTTGTGGTACCCAAGGGCAAATTGATCTGGCTTCTCGATTAGTGCGATCGCTTGAAGACCTCTGGATTAAAGGCAATACCATTTCCAGTGCCGATATTTCAACAGCCCGTCAAGCCATAGATAGCGATCGTCAAGGGGAACTACAAGATTTACAGCGAGATGTCCTCGCTAAAACTCGTCGGGGTGAAGAAGTCCGTGCTAAAACCTTTCGCCAGCGTCAATATATCGAGGCACTCCGTAGGCGTGACCTCACCTTTGGGATTGGGCCTGCTGGTACCGGTAAGACTTATCTCGCCGTTGTTGTCGCTGTGCAAGCACTCCTTGCTAACCAGGTTGAAAAGCTAATTTTAACTCGTCCTGCCGTCGAAGCCGGTGAAAAACTTGGCTTTTTGCCTGGAGACTTGCAGCAGAAAGTTAATCCCTATCTTCGCCCACTTTACGATGCTATTTATGAATTCATCGACCCAGAAAAAGTACCCAGTTTAATGGAACGCGGTGTGATTGAAGTCGCACCACTCGCCTATATGCGGGGACGCACCCTGAATAACGCCTTTGTAATTGTGGATGAAGCTCAAAATACTACACCCGCTCAGATGAAAATGGTTTTGACTCGTTTGGGCTTCCGTTCTCGGATGGTGATTACAGGCGACATGACACAAACCGATTTACCACTTCATCAACAATCGGGTTTAGGAGTGGCTTTACAAGTTTTAAAACAGGTTGAAGGCATTGCATTTTGCGAATTTTCCCAAAAAGATGTCGTGCGCCATCCTCTAGTTCAGCGCATTGTCGCTGCTTATGAACAATACGAAAAATAGACATAGGGCATCAACAAATAACAAAGGATAACAATTTATGAGTACTACTTTGAAAGAATTTTTAGCAGCTTGTGAGACCCTTGGAACATTGCGTCTAATTGTCACTAGCAGCGCTGCTGTATTAGAAGCAAGGGGTAAGCTAGAAAAGTTATTTTATGCAGAATTACCAAAGGGTAAGTATGCGAATATGCACACCGAAGGCTTTGAGTTTCACTTGAATATGGACAAAATTACTCAAGTGAAATTTGAAACAGGTGAAGCGAAAAGGGGTAATTTTACAACCTATGCCATTCGGTTTTTAGATGAGAAACAGGAGCCTGCTTTAAGCCTATTTTTGCAATGGGGTAAACCGGGAGAATATGAATCAGGTCAGGTAGAAACTTGGCAAGCTTTACGGGAGCAATATGGAGATATTTGGCAACCTTTACCAGCAGAAATTTAATACAGCTAAACTGATAGGGGTGGAGGAAATCGGATATCTGCACTGAACTGCTCCACATTAACGCTACGATGAATCGGTAAAACATATTCTAAATTCTCGTGGGGGCGGGGAATAATATGATAAGAAATCACCTCGCCGCCGTTAACTCGCAGAACCGCCTTTAGTGCTGCTGTCACCGCCACATTTACCTCGCCTACAACCCCCCGAATTAACACGGTAATTCGTCCCAAATCAGTATTTTCATAACCAACAAGGGTGATACGGGCAGCTTTACACATGGCATCTCCCGCTTCTACTGCTGTGGGAACGCCATAAACTTCAATCATACCTAATGCCAACGTCATGCTGTTACCATAATCTAGGATTGTGGGGTTAAGTATCTTTAACTATGTTGGCTCCTTGTGATGGTAACTTAGTGACTAAACGATATTCTGTGGGTGAATAGCTAGCAGAACAATACACATTAGCTTAAGTGCATTATTATCTCATAGATTAAGTAAATTGGCGCAAATAAACTGAACTATACAAAAAAAATAAAACTCTGTGATTAGTTTTTAGTCAGCGCTTGAGCGTTAAACTACTTACTACAAAATTTTGATTTTTTACAAAAACTTACTTAATTTTTAATCGATAAAGACAAAACTGCTAATGCGGACAATGAATGTAATTTGGAGTTTTTGCTTGCTGGTTTTATTCCTATTGTGGAGTGGCGAAGCTCTTGCAGGAGAGTTATCTCAACGGTTAGCAAATTTTCCCCAATGGGAAAAATTAACTTCAGTGCAACCGGCTTCGGGTGATTTGGTTTACCCTGAATGGATGGCTGGTTATTGGCAAGTTACGAGTACGTTGGTAGATTTAGTTGCGCCTTTAGCACCAGATATCGTAACACCAGGGTTTGAAGGTAATCGCCGACAATTAAATCAGCCGATGAGTTTTGTAGTAAGATTTGTGAAAGAGCAACCACATTTTCCTGGGTTAAAAATATTTCCTCAGACAGATTACAAATCCCCAATTTTAATCGCAGATAGAGCGTTTAATAGCTTGAATTTGGCACGGGCTTATTTAGGGGATGAAGCAGTATTATTAGTTAAAGTAGATCCAGATTCACCTAATCGTCAGATTACATTCTTGCGTAACAGTCACCAACTAGTTTCCATTGTGACTGCACGGGCCACAGAAACTGCCCCTAATGGCAAGTTCATCACTACAGAAGTGTTTCAACAGCTATTTAAAGGCGGTTCACGCCCCTATTTCAACTCTGTAGAATCGACCACCGCTTATCATAAACTTCCAACAGCTAATCTGGCGATTGAGGCAGATCAAGTTACTGCTGTCTATCTTTCACCTCAAGCTCCAGATTACTTTAAAGCTGGTTCTCGACCTGTTGCCCTCTATCGCTATCGCCTAGAATTTGTCCCAGTGCAAATGCCTACTACTTCAAAGGAGTCATTTAAACCTATTAGCCCTTGACTTATTTGTATTACCACTGTAGTACATAAAATTCCAAGCTCACGATCGCGCTCTTGGACGGTGTGCACATGGCCAAATTTCAAGATATTGTCAATTACTTTCGCTCTGACTGGAAGCTAGGTCTTTTTAGTGTTGCGACATCCGGCATTTACGAAATCATTGATTTGGTTGTCCCTTATGCGATCGGACAGATTTTAAACGTTTTGTCTGGTCAACCTTTGGATAAACCACTTGAAAGTGCGATCGCAATTGTTTCAGACATCATCAATTACCCTGTTAATAAACTTTTATCTTTGGGTGTATTACTGGGTTTAATTTTCGTTGTCACCGTAGTGAGAGCACCAACACAGCCCTGGTTGACTGTTTGGTTTCACTGGGATATAAGTTTCAGGTCGCGTCGAAAGAAAACCGAAGCAGCCATCGCCAAAATTCTTACTCTCCCACTGGAATTTTATGACGAAAATAACCCCGGACGCATCGCCGGAAGAGTAGCTAGAGGTATTGAGAACCACACTTGGGCGTATCCCGAAATCGCTGGACAGTTAATTCCCAAACTGGTTCGTGTACTGGGAATTTTTGTGTTTATTTTGGTGATTGAGTGGCGAATTGCAATTTTATATCTAATTTCTTTTGTAATTATTCTCAGCTTCAGCTTGAAGGATTTACAGCAATTAATTAGGTACGAAAGTGGTCTGAATAAATATGCAGAGAATACCGAAAGCCGCAATTCTGAACTGATCACCAATATCAAAACTGTGAAAGCATTTGCTACAGAAGCTAGGGAACTGAAACGGCAAAAGCAACGTTTAGATCGTGAATTCATGATCCTTGATTATCGTATCCACAAAGGTTATGTGAAACTGGCTATTTGGCAAAAAACCATAATTCAGTTATGCGTCTTTACTATCCTGGGTTTGACTTTAGCAGCAACAATAAATGGGAGAATTTCTCTTGGTCACTTTGTCATGACCTTAACTCTTTCCAGCATGGCATATGCCGAATTAGAACCTATTACTAACTTGGCAGAAGTTTTCGCTCGTCGTTACTCTTCCATGCTGCGGTTTCACGAATTTCTTCAAGAGCCAACTGCATCTGATTCAGATAGTCTTTTAGAAGAGAGCAAGCAGGCAGAATCACCTTATAAATTTACTGGAAAAGTTGAGTTGTCACACCTCAGTTTTGGATATGATGCTAACCGTCAAGTTTTGCAAAATATTAACTTGTTGATTGAGCCATACCAAACAGTGGCATTAGTGGGGCGTTCCGGCTCTGGTAAGTCTACTTTAGTAAAATTGCTGTTGCGATATTTTGAACCTCAAGAAGGTCAAATTCTGATTGATGGTCAAGATATTCGCACTTTGGATGTGGGTAAATATAGACGGAGATTAGCGATCGTTCACCAAGAAGTAGACGTTTTTAACGGTACTATATTGGATAATCTCACCTACGGTAGACCAGATGCCAGCTTGGAGCAGGTTCAGGAAGCCTGTAGAATTGCCAGAGTCGATGAAGTAGTGCAGCACTTACCCCAAGGTTATTACACCATCGTGGGAGAACGAGGTGTCAGGTTATCTGGAGGACAAAGACAACGCTTGGGAATTGCCAGGGCGTTGCTAGTGAAACCAGACGTCCTAGTTTTTGACGAAGCCACCTCTAGCTTAGATTATGAGTCTGAGCGTTCGATTCAGCTAGCAATGCGATCGATTCAGGGCACTTGTACAACCATCGTAATTGCCCATCGTCTAAGCACAGTGCGAGAAGCAGATAAAATTGTGGTTCTGGAGCAAGGAAAGATTGTAGAAGTGGGTAGCCACAATGAACTCTTGCGTCATGAGGGTATTTACCGCCGCTTACACTCCCTGCAAGAAACGGGAGAACTTCTGAGTTAACTTATATCTTGCACCTGCTCAATCTCCAGCCAAGAAATAAATTTCTTGGCTGATAGCCTTAGTGGACTTAAGTGGACTGAAATCCATGCTATCAAAGGGTTTAAGTCCTTTTTATAAAAATGCAAGTTATCAGCCATAGGTTAGAAAGCTATGGCAGTTTTTGATTCTGGTGCAATATCTAAGTTAAGGGACTTGCAAATAGCGTTAAAGAACTGCTGAAAATCCAGCAACAAAATAAGATGCCAGGAGTTCAATTTCGCACCTATTCTGCGGCACAATTAATATTAGCAAGTGGGGAATTTGCTCCATTCTCCAAGAAAAGCGTCAGCTAGAATCGAAGCGGTGACATATTAAAATTCGTTTTACGTGCTTAGTGAAGTGCGAGAAGTAAATCAAATAAATAATCCATTCACCACTGCTAAAATACTACTCAGTAATTGAAGTCTTCCAATAAGAAAAAACTAAGATTTACTCTTATCGGCTTCTTTCTGCGCCGCCTCACTGTATTTCTTATATAGTTGAGTCCGAATCTTAGCTTCCTGATAACGGATGTGGTTTTGTGGCACCGTGCCCATTAAATCTGAAGCCCGTTGCCACTTAGCAGCGATCTCTAACCACTGAGTTGAGGTTGTGGCTGTTTTACCAGATGCAGAAGCTTGGTTGGCAATTCGCACAGATATTGCAAATGGGTCATCAGATGGCTCAGAAAGGCTATTGTTAGCAGCACGGGATGGTGTCTGGGCTTTATTATCGTTAATATTTTCTGTAGTTAAAGATTTGGAAGTTTCTAGTTGCATTAGGTTTTTCAGGTTATTACCTAATTGGGCATAAACAACCCAACCAAGCAACAAAAGTGAGCATAAACCAGCCGCTGCTAATATCTTTTTTTTCGGTTTATTTTCGTGTTTTTCTTTATTGATAAGTACTAAAGGACGAGAGACTGGAGCTTTAGGGAAATTTGGTTTTCCTAGTTCAGCTTGAGCTTCTGTGAAATCTTTAATTAGTTGCTTTAGAATATTAGGCTGAATTAATGTAATTTCCTGTGACCAAAGCAGTTGGTTTTCGCGATCGCTATCTATTTCCTTTAACCAAAGTAATTGTTGTTCCCGAACAATCCGACTGTTGATATTGACTAGGCGAATGTGACGCGGGGCGATGGACTCAAGAATTTGCTGGATTTGTTCTACTAGGGGAGATTGCTCAAGTTGCTCTACCCTAGCCGCCTCACACAGAAGTTGTAAGACACCATTAGAAAAAATGGCTCTAGTTCTGACACCAGACTTGGCTAGCTTTTCGTTCAATAGCTGAATAATCGCAGCAACGCTACCTTGGTGAGCCTGCCAAACGATATCATTTATCCGATCTACCATCTGAAATTTAATGATAGATCTTCCACCGTGACTGATTAACGTACTCATTAATTTAGGGACTTTTTTCTACTGGCCTTGATCTTGTCTTCGATTTTACGAGTAAAAAGATGAGTTGCCAAATAAAATCATAAAAATAGAGCCTCCCCTCTGGGTTCGGCAAGGACGGTTGATCACGCTAAGTTAATTGGACACTCTCACGCCTTGAAAGCTTGGGATTCTTGGGCTGAAACTGTGCTTTCAGGGTAACGCCCATGCTGGTGGATGAGCTACCTGTTTGACATAATACGTTATGATCTCTTTTAGCGATCGCCTTTGGTCAGGTTGAGGTTGGTGAATGGACTCTGCGATCATGTGAAGCACCCGCTAAGAGCGATCGCAAATCTATGGCTAGAGAGTATCAGGGTCAACACCAAGCGATCGTAATTGTTCTTTCAACCTTTCCACCTGCGATTCTGCTTGTCTTGCTTGGTCTTGGGCTTGTTCCCTCGCCAATCTTTCCTGTTTCAGCGCCTCTGCCAACTCCTCTGGAATCAGCAACTTTTCCCCAGTGTCTTCTCGATAAAAACCAATCAATTGTCCCTCTATTTGCAAACGCAGCTGCAAAGGTTCACATCGACTATCTGTAATTGGCTCATACACCTCGCCTCGCAGCCGATACCCTTGCAATTGCTCCTTAATCCACTCTCCCTTAGGGTCAAATAACCAATATTCCAGTACCCCTAACTGCTCATACAGCGTTTTCTTGAAACCCGTGTCCTGGTTTTTAGTGCCCTCCGAGGTCATTTCAAAGATTACTACAGGCACTTGTCCCTCTTCCCATATCTTGTAATTATCGCGACCTCCAGGAGCGACATTAAAAATCACCATTACATCTGGAGCTACGCGTAACTTCGGAAAACCCTGAGCATAGTAGAGAAACTGGTTACTCAAAACCGTTGCTTGCCTACCCAGCAAATATTGCCTCAATACTTCTAAAGTTGCCATTAGAGCATATAAGTGAACATAACTTTCTGCCAAAGGTTCACCATCCGAGCTTGGGTAAAAAACTTCTGTTGGTTGAGAACTGGGTAAGAGGCTAGTCATAATTAGCCACCTGATTGAGAAGATGGGTGCATGATTATATTATCTCAGAGACTTTCGCTGATATTTCTGGAACTGTTGCCTGTCAGGTATCGTTCACAAACCAAACAAAATAGCTGTATCAAGATAATTTTCTGAGTAACTCTCGTTTTTTTTGCTATATTGCCAGAATGACAAGACTATTTAGCACAGCGATCGCTACATTAGAAGATATATAAATAAAAATCAATAATGATTTTTATTCATCCGCAGTTCACACAAAACCATGAGTGCAAGTACTATTATTTCCGACAATCCCCTACTCCAAGGCGTTGGTTTACCTCCATTTGCAGAGATTAAACCAGAACGAGTAGTACCAGCCTTCAATCAGTTGCTGGCAGAACTTGACCAGCAGCTTGCCACCTTAGAGGCTAATATAGAGCCTACTTGGAGTGGTTTAGTAGAACCCTTAGAAAAGCTAACTGAACAGCTTACCTGGAGTTGGGGGGTGGTGAATCATTTAATGGGTGTTAAAAATAGCCCCGAACTGCGCGAAGCTCATGAAATCGTACAGCCACTAGTTGTACAGTTTATCAACAAGCTTGGTCAAAGCCAACCCATATACAATGCTTTTAAGGCACTCCGTACCAGTGATAGTTGGGCAACTTTAGAATTAGCCCAACAGCGCATTGTAGAAGCCGCGATTCGAGATGCTGAACTTTCTGGTGTTGGCTTAGAAGGAGAGGCAAGAGAGCGTTTCAACGCCATACAGATGGAGTTAGCAGAACTTTCTACCAAATTCTCTAACCATGTACTTGATGCCACTAAAGCCTTCAGCCTAACCCTAACAACACAAGCGGAAATTGACGGTTTACCACCAAGCTTAGTGAGTTTAGCAGCCCAAGGTGCTCGTGCAGCTGGCGAAAGCAACGCTACACTTGAAAATGGCCCCTGGCGGATTACTTTAGACTTCCCCAGCTACGGCCCTTTCATGCAGCACAGCACTCGTCGAGATTTGCGCCAAAAGCTCTACAAAGCTTATATCACCCGCGCTTCTGGTGGCGATTTAGATAACAACCCCTTAATTGAGCGCATTTTGAAGTTGCGCCAAGAACTCGCAGATATACTAGGCTTTAAAAGTTTTGCCCAATTAAGCCTGGCTAGTAAAATGGCTCCCAACGTTGAGGCAGTCAACGCCCTGTTAGAAGAATTACGCCGCGCTAGTTATGATGCTGCTGTCAAAGACTTGGCAGAACTCAAAGCTTTTGCAGCGGCACAGGGAGCAGCAGAAGCTACGGATTTAAAACACTGGGATATCAGTTTTTGGGCAGAACGCCAACGAGAAGCAAAATTTGCTTTTACCGCTGAAGAATTGCGTCCCTACTTCCCCCTTCCCCAAGTGTTAGACGGCTTATTTGGACTAGTCAAGCGGCTGTTTGGCGTCAATGTCACCTCTGCCGATGGTCAAGCGCCAGTATGGCATGAAGATGTCCGTTATTTCCAAATTGCTGATGAAACTGGTTCTCCCATAGCCTACTTCTACTTAGACCCCTACAGCCGTCCAGCAGAGAAACGCGGTGGTGCTTGGATGGATGTGTGCATCAATCGGGGCAAAATCACTGAAAATGGTGTCACTGCCATTCGCTTACCTGTAGCTTATTTGGTGTGTAATCAAAGTCCTCCCGTAGATGGTAAGCCTAGTTTGATGACTTTCTATGAAGTAGAGACTTTGTTCCACGAGTTTGGTCATGGATTGCACCATCTGCTCACTAAGGTTGACTATCCCGGAGCCGCAGGCATCAATAACGTGGAGTGGGATGCAGTGGAACTACCTAGTCAGTTTATGGAAAACTGGTGCTATGAGCGACCCACTTTGTTTGGCATGGCGAAACATTACGAAACTGGTGAAGCCCTACCTGAGCATTACTATCAAAAGCTGCTAGCGGCGCGTAATTATATGAGTGGTACTGCCATGTTGCGGCAGATCCACCTGAGCAGTCTTGATTTAGAACTACACAACCGCTATCGCCCTGGTAGTAATGAAACTCCGTCAGATGTGCGTCATCGCATAGCTAAGACTACTATGGTTTTACCACCACTTCCAGAAGATTCAATTTTATGTGCTTTTGGACATATTTTTGAGGGTGGTTATGCAGCAGGCTACTACAGCTATAAGTGGGCTGAGGTACTGAGTGCTGATGCTTTTGCCGCTTTTGAAGAAGCTGGGCTAGAAGATGAAGAAGCTATAAAAGCTACAGGTCGGCGTTATCGGGATACGGTGCTGGCACTCGGTGGTGGTCAGCATCCAATGGAGGTGTTTAAAACTTTCCGAGGTCGTGAACCAAGTACGATCGCTTTGCTCAGGCACAATGGTTTAGTCAGTGCTGCTGTAAACTAAACAACACCTCTGTAGGGACGTTGCAATGCAACGTCCCTACTCGCATCAAATCTTTGCAAATAATCCTTAGCTAGACATGGTTTTCCAACCTGGCAGACCTGATGGTGGGCTTGGTTAAGATTACAGGATATGTTTTGGGCTGCTGATTTCATTACACAACCACTTTAAAAGATGTTAAACAAGGCGTTAAAAAGGCTTGCTCTAGTTCGCTCCTTTTTAAGGAGGGTTAGGGAGGATCATTTTTGCGTGGATATCGGCTCAATCTCAATAAGAAACCCCCTCTGCTTTGATTATAGTAAAGTGATTACTAGGCAGAAGGGGTTCATTTTTTATTTTTGTTTAGGCAGATTTTAAGGATCATGCTGGCAAAAAACCAGTTTCTCTGATTTAAAACCCGCAAAAACCTATGTTGTGTTTATTTTAACCTGCCTACTATGTTCAGCCTATTTCCAATCGGGAATCTCGGCATCTTCTCCACCAATCCCGATTCCAGTGTTAAATATTTCGGCATCAGTGAGATTGAGATCATTCATTGATGCTTTATACACATTAGAATCGTGAATCGTCGCGCGAGTAAAATTTACTCCGTTGAGATTGGTTTGCTTCAAATTCACATTGGTTACGTAAGCTGATGTTAAGTTAGCACCTGCTAAGTTTGCACCAGTTAAGTCAGCACCTTCGAGGTTAGCCCCTACAAGGTTAGCTCCTTGCAGCTTTGAGCCTCTCAAGTCAGCACCAATTAAATGAGCGCCACTGAGGTTAGCTCCCGATAGATTACACTGGACACATTCCCCAGTTGAAAGCAGTTTTTGTAAGTCCTGCGGATTCTCGGCTCTAACCGAGCTAGCGAAAAATAAGGGAGTTGCTAAGGCCATGGCCGCTAATAGCTGGAGTTTCATAATTTTCCCCCTTTAATAATCAAGTTGCGTCCGTTCTGTCCCTCACAACTCTATTATCTCACTAAACTTTGTGAGGTCAATCTATGCCTTCACAAGTTGGTTGTGATATGAAACAGGGATAAAAGTGAGATCATAAATGCCATTGATTCTGATTTTTGGCGATTTTTACTCGATAAACCCTAAAAAACTGCCAGTGTTAAATCACTATTAAATCTTTTTAAGAGCTTGCACTACTCGCCATAATTTGGCTATTTTGATAAGTATTTATACTTTTTAGCAAATACTGTTAGTTTAAGTCCTCAGAAATTCTCGCATATGCTGATTGACTAACTCTGGCTGTTCTTGCTGCACCCAATGGCCACAATTGGGAATGTATTTGATTTGAAAGTCCCTGACATAGGCTGCGGTGTCGTAGGTTAGCTCCTTGCCGAGTGCAGTGTCATTTTCTCCCCAAATCATCAGTGTTGGCACTTCCAGAACGCCCCAACTTGGATTTAGCATTCTCTGTTGAAAAATATTGCGGTAGTAGTTCAACATTGCTGTGAGGGCACCGCGTTTTGCAGCAGCATTTTTATAAGCGTCAATATCCGCTTTGGTGAAAGCACTTTTGTTAACTGCTGTTCCTTTAAAAGCTTTTTCAATTGCTTGGTAGTCTGAAGATTGTAAAAGTAATTCTGGTACCCACGGTAGTTGAAAGATAAACATGTAGTAACTACGCAGCAACTGTTGGGGAGTGCGTAAACCTTGGGCAAATTTGGCAGGATGAGGCAGGTTAAGGATAATTAATTGTTCTACCATTTGGGGGTGAGCATAGGCAAAATTCCAAGCGATCGCACCACCCCAATCATGTCCAACTAATACACATTTTTGGTATCCTAATGCTTTAATTACTCCTTCAACATCTTGGATAAATTCATGCATTACATAAGCTGATTGCTCTGTTGGTTTATCACTATCGTTGTAGCCACGCAAGTCAAGGGCGACTACTTTAAAATCTTGGGCAAATTCTGGTATTTGATGCCGCCAAGAGTACCAAAACTCAGGAAACCCATGCAACATTAACATTAAGGGGCCTTCACCTTGGGTAACGTAGTGTAGTTTTACCCCATTGGTATTTATATATTCGTGTTTCCAAGTCAGTTCTATAACAGGCATATTTTGTGTTTTTTGTTGGTGATATTTATTATGTGTAATAGTTTTGGTCAAAACATCTGCTAGGAGATAGTTTTAAAATTGCAATTCTCCTTTGGGTAGATGCTGGTAATAAATCAGCAGGGTTTCATATAAATACCAAAATATATAGCAATCCTATCTGATTTTTGAAAATGAACGAAATGAACAAACCGCAAAGTCGCCTTCTTTGCGAGATGCTTGTCTGCGACACGCTCTGCAAACGCCAAGTCTCGCAAAGAAGCCGCCAAGAGGAGAAAGAGAAGCTTTCACATGTGATTTAGGACTGCTGTATAAAGCTGGATAATATAATTATTTGATACACAAATGAGCAGAATAGAAACGCGTGGTGTCTGGCTGACCACTACTGATAGTAAAGTTCTCAGGTCAAAGCAACGCATTGGCGAGGCGATGGATTTCCTCGCTGAGACGGGATTTAATGTGGTGTTTCCTGTTGTTTGGAATAAGGGAGTAACCCTGTATCCCAGTCAAACAATGCAGCAGACCTTTGGAGTGGAAATTGACCCTCTGTGTGTAGGTCGTGACCCTTTAGAAGAAGTGGTGGTTGAGGCGCGACGAGTTGGGTTGAAAGTCATTCCTTGGTTTGAATACGGCTTTGCTAGTTCCTACAATTTGAATGGTGGTAAACTTTTACAGACAAAACCGGAATGGGCTGCCCATGATTATAACGGTAACTTACTGAAGAAAAACGGCTTTGAGTGGTTGAATGCCCTCGACCCACAGGTGCAGGAATTCTTATTGAATTTGGTGCTGGAAGTTGTGAAGAATTATGATGTGGATGGTGTCCAAGGTGACGATCGCTTCCCAGCATTCCCCTCTGAAGGTGGCTATGATGAGGGAACTGTCACCCGCTATCATCAGCAATTTGCTCACAATCCGCCACAGAACCCCAAAGACAGACAATGGTTACAGTGGCGGGCAGATATTCTCACTGAGTTCTTGGCGCGTCTCTACCGGGAGGTGAAAGCAGTTAATCCTAATTTGCTAGTAGCGATCGCACCTAATATCTATGATTGGGCATTCCAGGAATATCTGCAAGACTCACCCACCTGGTTGAAGCGGGGAATAGTTGATATGATTCAGCCGCAGATTTATCGCCGTGACTTTAGGAGTTATCAGGCGATCGCTGATAAACTGGTAAACCAGCAGTTCACAGATGCGACGTTGCCGAAGTTAGCGCCGGGAATATTAATGAAGCTTGGCAGTTATTGTATTAGTCCAGAATATCTGGTGCAGGCAATTGAATATAATCGCCAACTTGGTATTCAAGGAGAGGTATTCTTTTTTTACGAAGGTTTGCGCGAAAATAATAATACCCTAGCTAAAGTTTTGCGAAATGGGCCTTATGCTAACTCTGCATCATTTCCCACTCTGTCAGATTTGAGTAGGAGTGGTGTAGACAACAGCAGATTATCTTCAATTTTGCAAGGGGTGGAGAGGTTGTTAAAAAAGTTTTTTTAAGGGAAAAGGCGCATGGAATTTAAATTGCCAGTGGAACGGGTAATTAAGACTCTAAAACAGGATTTACCAACACTTTTTCAAAAAGATATCTCCTATGACATCTATACACAGGATATCTATTTTAAAGACCCGGTAAATACATTCAAATATAAATTTAACTATCGCATTATATTTTGGACTTTGCGATTTCACGCTCGGCTATTTTTTACCAAAATTTACTTTGATGTGCATGAGGTTTATCAGTCAGCAGAAGACACAATTTTAGTAAATTGGACAGTGCGGGGAGTGTTGCGCGTTCCTTGGAAAGCAGGTTTGCTTTTTAATGGCTATTCAACATATAAACTCAACCAAGATAATTTGATATACGAGCATATCGACACCTGGGATCGCAAACCTGGCGAGATATTAAAGCAGTTTTGGCAAAGGGGAGAGATGGCTAATTAGATACATGGTGAGTTAAAAATTTATCCAGAACAAGCTGAGAAATGCCGAAATCAGAAATTAATGCACGTCATCAGTCGGAAAAAGTTACGACAATTCTGCCGAAAACACGCTGATTGCTGTGAAGCACTTGATGACTGGTACATAACTGCTAGTAAAGCAGACTGGGGTAATTTGTTAGAAGTTCAAACTATTTATCCTAAAGCTGAAGCAGTAGGCGAGTTTATAGTTTTCAACATCAAAGGTAATAAATACCCCTTAATTGCTAGTATCAACTATGAAAAGCAGGTCATCTATATAAAATATGTCTTAACTCATGCCGAATATGACAAAGACTCCTGGAAAAATGACCCTTACTTTTAACTCAGATATTTACAGCCAATTGCTGTCTCAACATCAACCTCGGATTATCAAGACAGAAGAGGAAAATGAGAAGTTTTTAGAAACTGTTGAAGAACTGCTTTCTCGTTCCCATCGGACTCCTGAAGAAGATGCTTTGTTGGAATTATTGGTAAAACTGATTGAGGATTTTGAAGATAAGCACTATCAACTTAATGTTTCAACACCTCAATCAAGACTCAAGCATTTGATGGAAGCTAGGAGTTTGGAACAAGCTGATTTGGTAGAAGTTCTTGGTTCGAGCAAGATTGTTACTAAAATCATTAATTGCGAGTTAGAAATCACGAAAGAACAAGCTGAGGCTTTGGAAAAATTTTTTCACGTTGATGCAAGTTTATTTATTTGTTGATGATGATGATAAAAGTATAGAAGAAGCTACAGAGTAATTATAAGGTGAGTTAAACTAATAATGTTTTCCCACCAATTGGTTGATGATATAAAGTCATTAGCTGGCTAGCATTTAAAGTTTCTACGGCATAAGCTTTTCCTGTTAAGTCGCTAAATTCTACTTCAAAAACTCCAGGTTCATATTCTTCTACAATCGTTCCTACTTGACCGCGATGCAATCCCAATTTTTGTAAGTCTTCGGTTAGGGCAACCACATCTAATAATTTCATAGGTATTACCTCATTGCTTAGATTACATAACAGGTGACTAGGCGGGGGAAGCCTTCATTATTACGCACTATCCAAACGCTTTGAATAATTGCTTGTTTATCTGAACGATTCAGGGGAAAATCAATGATATATTTTTGACCGTATGGATTCCTTTTAGTAGGGATAGCATCATAATTTGCTACTGCTTGTAAAAGGATCGCTTGTAATTCTTCTGCATAACCTAAATTTAAGTCTAGTGCAGATTTAAAGACACGAGCTTTGTGTTTTCCCTCTGGATGTTCTGGGTTGAGACAGTAACCCGCGATTTTATCTATTTCAACGATAGCGCATTCACGGTTAGGAAGTTTCATAATACCTTTGCCACAACCTTCTCCGCTTTTTTGACCTGGATATGACCTGTATGTAATGCACCCTACTTGGAAAAGACTAAGATTTCATCGCCGGATACTGTTTCAAAACCTGCTGCAAATATTGCCCAGTATAAGACCTGGGATTTTTTGCAACTTCCTCCGGTGTCCCCACAGCAATCAATTCTCCCCCTTTGTCGCCACCTTCTGGCCCCAAATCTATCACCCAATCAGAACAACGAATTACATCTAAGTTGTGTTCAATTACTAATATTGAATTACCTTTATCTACCAATCTTTGCAACACATCTAGTAGTTTATGGACATCGTAAAAAGATAACCCTGTTGTCGGTTCATCTATTAAATAAAGTGTCTTACCCGTGGCGCGTCGAGATAATTCTGTTGCCAATTTCACCCGTTGCGCTTCTCCACCAGATAAGGTAGTCGCAGGTTGTCCTAGTTGGACATAACCCAACCCGACATCAAATAAAGTTTGCAAACGCGCGATCGCTTTTGGAATATTTTGGAAAAAGTCTAAACTTTCCTCAACTGTCATTCTCAGAACATCAGAAATAGACTTATCTTTGTATTTGACCTGCAATGTTTCACGGTTGTATCTTGCACCTTTACAAATTTCGCATTGCACGTAAACATCTGGGAGAAAGTTCATTTCAATAACATTCACACCCTGTCCGCTACAAGCTTCGCAACGTCCCCCTTTAACGTTGAAGGAAAATTGTCCAGGTTTGTAGCCCCTAGCTTTAGCTTCTACTGTTTGAGAAAATACATCCCGAATGGCATCGAAAATTCCTGTGTAAGTTGCAGGGTTAGAACGTGGTGTGCGTCCAATAGGGGATTGATCGATAACAATCGCTTTATCAATCGCATTCAATCCCTGAATTTTCTCCAAATGTCTCGGTAAGGGAACTTTCTTAGTTAAATGATGTTGCAGGGATGGATATAGTAATTCGTTAATCAGGGTAGATTTGCCAGAACCAGACACACCAGTAATGGCGACAAGTTTACCTAGTGGTATTTCAACATCTATATTTCTTAAATTGTTGCGATGGGCATTTTGAATTCCCAAACTGCGCCCATTTCCTTCTCGACGTTCTGTTGGTGTGGTAATTACCCGTCTTCCTGATAAATAAGCACCCGTCAAGGAATCTTCTGCTGCTAATAACGCCTGAAAATCACCTTGGGCGACAATATTTCCGCCGTGAATTCCTGCACCAGGGCCAATATCAACTATGTAGTTAGCTGCACGAATTGTTTCTTCATCATGTTCAACAACAATTAATGTATTACCCAAATCGCGCAATTTCGTTAAGGTTTTGAGCAACCTGCCATTATCTCGTTGATGCAAACCAATACTCGGTTCATCTAAAACGTAGAGAACTCCTGTTAAACCAGAACCAATTTGCGTTGCTAGACGAATTCGTTGGGCTTCGCCACCAGAAAGGGTCATGGCTGGACGGTCAAGGGTGAGGTAATCTAAACCTACATCTAACAAAAATTGCAATCTAGCTTTGATTTCTCTCAGGACTAAATCAGCAATTTGCAACTGGCGATCGCTCAACTTGAATTGCTCAATTCTCTCTCGACAATCCCGAATTGATACCCCAGTTAATTCTAAAATTCCATATTGTCCCAACTTCACCGCCAAGGCTTCCGGTTTTAACCGTTTTCCCTTACAAACTTCACACGGCTGATCAATTAAAAACTGCTCTAATTTTTGCTTAACTAATTCAGAACCACCCTCATACTGCCGTTGCAAAATTGGAATCGCACCTTTAAAACTCTGCTTCCTCTGTGCCTCTGCGGCTTGTTCATCTTTGTCTCCATACAAAATAATTTGCTGCTGTTCTCCTGTCAGCTTGCTCCAATTTGTCTGTAACTCAAACCCATAAATCTGTCCCACGCTATAGAGTAATTCCAGATAATAAGAATTATCTTTTTCTGACCAAGGCGCGATCGCAGCATAAACTGGGGCTTCTGGGTCAGGTATGATCAAATCTGGCGCAAATCTTCTTAAAGTCCCGATTCCATGACAGTGCGGACAAGCACCATAAGGTGAGTTAAAGGAGAATAATCGCGGCGATAGTTCCTCCATTACCGCGCCATGTTCTGGACAAGCAAAGTTTTCCGAAAATACTAATTCTTCTTCTTTTTCTTGTCCGTCGTCACCAAGTAAACTCACCAGAATCGCCGCAATACCACCCGATTGCTTAAGACACGTAGACAGGGAATCAACCAAACGCTCCTGAATATCAGCCTTTTTTACCAAGCGGTCAATTACCACTTCGATGCTGTGGGTAAAATTTTTATCTAATTCAATCGAATCTGACAGTTCGCGGATCTCGCCATTGATCCGCACACGCACAAAACCTTGGGATGCCAGACTTGACAAAAGCTTACGGTGTGTGCCTTTTTTCCCCCGGACAACGGGTGCAAGAATTTGGAAGCGGGTGCGATCTGGTAATTCCATAATCCGATCGCACATCTCATCGATTGTCTGGGGTGCAATACAGCGATCGCATATGGGACAATGGGGTTCACCAGCCCGACCAAATAACAGCCGCAAATAGTCGTAAATCTCTGTCACCGTACCGACAGTGGAACGGGGGTTATGAGAGGTTGACTTTTGGTCAATGGAAATTGCTGGACTTAAGCCATCAATCGCTTCCACATCCGGCTTATCCAGTTGTCCTAAAAATTGCCGTGCGTAGGCGCTGAGGGATTCCACGTAGCGACGTTGCCCTTCAGCGAAAATGGTATCAAACGCCAGGGAAGACTTACCAGAGCCAGAAACGCCAGTGAAGACAATCAGGCGATCGCGTGGCAATTCCAAGTCAATATTTTTCAGATTATGCTGCCTAGCACCCCGAATCCGAATGGTATTCTGGCTGTTCTGGCTGGGGTAGGGAAGATGTCCGTTCAAGGATGCTGCTAGCTGTTTGTCTGACATATTGGGCGGCGAAGAGGGAGTTTCCTATGAAACAGTCCTTAATAATACTATCTTTAATCAGTTTATAGTAGAACAATCGTACTGTTTTAATTAGTTCTTCTTCAAAATTCATCCCGCAGACATCCTTAAGAGTCTGCTAATTTGGAAGCATCCCGATTTAAATCCTTCTGAGGGCGAAGCTATGGTATTGCAAATCCAACCGCCGACCCAGCCAGAGGTCATCTACCCAGATAGTGACGGACAACCAGTTGCTAATAATACCATACAATTTGGCTGGATTGTAGAAATTAAGCAGAATATAGAGTGGCTATTTGCTGACGATCGAAATGTATTTGTCGCTGGAGATTTATTTTGGTATCCGGTAGAGGGACGCAACAAAATTGTTGACGCCCCAGATGTGATGGTGGTATTGGGTAGACCAAAAGGCGTAGGCGTAGCCCGTCGTAGACATCGCCTCTGCTACCAACAATGGAAGGAGGAGGGAGTTGCACCACAAGTAGTGTTTGAAATTCTTTCTCCCAGCAACACACAAACTGAAATGGACAAGAAATTACTTTTCTACGATCGCTATGGGGTAGAAGAGTACTACATTTACGATCCCGATCGGAATAATTTGCATGGATGGTTACGTGCTGAAAACGGTTTAGATGTCATCCCCCTAATGGAAGATTGGGTGAGTCCTCAGTTAAAAATTCGCTTTGCTCCATCATCAGAAGGTTTGCAGCTATATCGCCCTGACGGAGAACGGTTTTTAACTTATACAGAAATTTTCCGCAACGCCGAGCAAGAACGACAACGGGCGGAACTTGCAGAACAAGCCAGAAGAGATGCCATACCCCGATTATTACAAATGGATTTGAGCATCAAACAGATTGCCCAAGCTTTGGGATTGTCAGTGGAAGAAGTGCAATCGCTTGCTCAGGAGTAACGCCGTGTGCAATTTTTTAATCGGGCTATTAGAAATTGAAGTTGTAATTGAGATATTCTGATTATGCTAGCCAATGCAGCCACCTATGAAGTTACTTGGGAAAAGTTACCTGATGATTTTGTTTTAGACGACGAGCCAGTGGATAACATTAATCAGCCAGCCTTGGCTGCGGCTTTAACAGAAAGCTTAGAACTAGCTGATAGATTGCCAGTCAACGCCTTAACCATGACTAACTATGGTATTTGTGCCACCTTGAATCGCCAATTTGTGGTCAAAGCCCCAGATTGGGGATATGTACCCTCAATTCGGGTGTCAAGAAAGGAGGTTAATCGCAGTTATACTCCTAAACTCCAGGGTGATATTCCTGTAATTGTGATGGAATTTCTCTCAGACACTGAAGGTAGTGAGTATTCTATTAAACCAACCTATCCTCCTGGAAAATGGTTTTATTATGAGCAGATTTTACAAGTACCAAACTATGCCATTTTAGAACCAGACGGCGGAGTTTTAGAAGTTTATCGGTTGGATGATTCAGGACATTATCAACTAAAATCCGCAGACGCAAATAACCGTTACTGGATTGCTGAAATGAACCTGTTTTTAGGTATCTGGCAGGGAGGGCGAGAAAATCGCACAGGTTATTGGTTGCGTTGGTGGGATGAAAATGGAGAGTTATTGTTGTGGGGTTCGGAGTTAGCAGCAAAAGAACGGCAAGAGAAAAACGCTGCTCAAGAGTGTGCAGAACAAGAACGCCAGCGTGCAGAACAAGAAAGTCAGCGTGCAGAGCAATTAGCAGCCCAGTTAAGAGCCTTGGGAGTCGAACCGGAAGTTTAAGATATTCTTAGCCAAAGCGATGTCTACGATGGGCTACGCCTACGCATTTGCAACTAAAGAAAGTAGCAATATAGCGGTTCCTATTCAAATGCGGTACAACATGACATCGCAAGGTGTAGGGGCACAACGGGCAAAATCTTCTTAGGGACATTCCAGTTGAAAAAACATCCCATCGTAGGGGCGTAAGGCCTTGCGCCCCTACAAATGTACAAATAATTTTGGATAATTTATTTTTTGTCAGTCCCTTAAGTTGACACTAATGAGCAATGCTATGCCCTCCTACCCATTTGGCATCTCAACGAGAAACAATATTGTTTTGCATAATGCGTATTACATTTGAATGATACTAATTCCTTTACGGAAAATTACAAATAAAATCTTGGCTGCGGTGAACAGTTCTATCAGGGCACAACAATGTTGTGCCCCTACGCAAGATATTTGTGGTAGCTTTAGTTTGCAGGTTTGTGAAAATGGGATAGTAAGGTAAATATTTGCCTTTTAATCACCATCATTTACCCTTGGATCTCGGTTGTTGCAGTTCAGAGGTCGGAGTTCCGAGTAAAAAGGTCGAAGTTCCGAGTTCAGAGGTCGAAGTTTCGAGTTCAAAGGTCGAAGTTCCAAGTTTAAAGGTCGAGGTTCCGAGTTCTGAACGTGAAAAGTGGAGTTCAGAACCTCAACATTGAAGATTAAAGCTTGATTTCTCCTGTTTTCTTCTCATTAAACCCCACTTTTATCTTCTTCTTTACTCCAAACATATTTACGGCAGACTTCGCAGGCGGCTTTTGCTTCCTCGGTTTGCGGGTTGGTGAAGATGGGATGGTAACGCAACCTGTCGCAACAGACTTGCAAGCATGTACGCCAGCTACCACGCCACAACCGCACATTGCCGTCACGACCGCCACTGACAATCGTCTGCCCATCCGCGCTGATAGCGACAGAAATGACCCAACTCTGATGACCACGGAATGGTTCAGCCAAGGGCAGACCTTGGAGATTCCACAACCGCACATTGCCGTCACGACCGCCACTGACAATCGTCTGCCCATCCGCGCTGATAGCGACAGAATTGACTTCACCCTGATCACCACCGAAGGGTTCAGCCAAGGGCAGACCTTGGAGATTCCACAACCGCACAGTGCTGTCACGACCGCCACTGACAATCGTCTGCCCATCCGCGCTGATGGCGACAGAAATGACCCAACTCTGATGACCACGGAATGGTTCAGCCAAGGGCAGACCTTGGAGATTCCACAACCGCACACTGCCGTCTTCACCGCCACTGACAATCGTCTGCCCATCCCGGCTGATGGCGAC
>NZ_JBALCP010000113.1:0-16063 GCF_036919675.1 Nostoc sp. | reverse complement strand
TAACCCCCTAACTGTTAAGGGAGAAGTCGGATTTTCTTGGCTCTGTTCAATATAACGGAATGTAACAATACTATCTTTGGCAACTTGGTATTACACAGCTTTTCAGAGAGGAAATTATGCAAGAATCTGTGATTTACCAAGACATTCTGCAAAAAGGATTGCAACAGGGTTTGCAACAAGGAGAAGAACGAGGAAAGAAACAGGAGGCGCTACAACTGATTTTGCGTCAGTTAACACGTCGGTTTAGTGCAATTGAACCAGAGATAGAACAGCAGATTCGTACATTACCCATTACTCAACTAGAAGAGTTAGCTGAGGCGCTGTTAGATTTCAACAGTCAAAGCGATCTAATGAATTATTTGGGAAATATCTTTTTACCTCAACCTAATCTGGCAGATTAAGCGATGCCTACGCAAGAGGAAAGGGGGCAGGAATTAGGGAGAATTCCTGCATCTTTCTCCCCTTCTCCTCGCTCCCCTACCTCTCTGGTCTGAATTATCAAAAAGCGTTACAGCTTCGTCCCACACTCAGCGCAGAAGTTGTGGGTGGGAGCATTTTTTGCATTGCAGTTGCTACAATAAACTGGCTCTGCTGCTGCTTTCGGCGGTTGCTTCTGCAAGCCAACCATTTGAGCGTTGCTTTTGCCAGGAGCTACCATTGGATAGCAGTTTTCGTCTCTAGTGACATGGACATTCAAGATCACTGGGCCTTTGTGTGCCAGCATTTCGGCGATCGCATTTTTCAATTCACTGCGATCGCTAATTACCATGCCCTTAATCCCATAGGCTTTTGCTAACAACTCTATGTCTGGCATCCCTACCTCCATGTTTGAGCATGAGTAACGCTCACCATAGAAGGCTTGCTGCCACTGGCGCACCATCCCTTGCCAGCCGTTATTGATAATTATTGTCTTGACATTTATCCCATACTGTGCCAGTGTACCAAGTTCCTGCAAACACATTTGGAAACTGGCATCACCGCTGATACAAATGACTTCTTCATCAGGAAAAGCCACTTTAGCGCCCATTGCCGCAGGTAAGCCAAAACCCATCGTTCCCAAACCAGCACTAGAAATCCAGCGCCTTGGGCCATTCTTCAGGAATTGTGCTGCCCACATTTGATGCTGTCCCACATCTGTGGTGTAGAAAGCCTGGGGTGCTTGGTTACTGACTTCTACGATCACTTCTTGGGGGGAAATGCTGTCCGGATGCTGCGGCACTATTAGAGGATACTCTTCGCGCCAACGGTTAACTAAATTTAGCCATTCTTGGTTTTGATTAGGTGTAGCCTTGACGCCTGCTTCTTTGCATCGACGCAATAAGTCTACCAACACATTCCGCACATCGCCGACGATGGGCACTTCAGGAACGCGGTTTTTGCCGACTTCTGCTGGATCGATGTCGATGTGAATTACTTTGGCACGAGAGGCGAATTCGTCTAACTTACCAGTTACGCGATCGTCAAATCTAGCACCGACGCAAATTAGCAAGTCACAATCACTAACGGCGAAGTTAGCGTAAGCCGTGCCGTGCATCCCTAACATTCCCAAAGCTAGGGGATGATGTTCGTCAAAGGCACCGATCCCCATTAAGGTTGTGGTGACAGGGATGTTGAATAATTCAGCTAGTTCTTTTACTTCTTCGTGGGCACCAGCTGCGATCGCACCACCACCGACATACAATAGCGGACGGCGACTTTCTGTGATCAACTGGATCGCGGCATTAATTTGCCGGGGATTTCCCTTCACCGTGGGACGATAACCGCGTAACTTCACTGAACCTGGTTTTACAGGTATGTAGTCAAATTCTTCTAACGCTACATCTTTGGGGACATCAATCAAAACTGGCCCCGGACGCCCAGTGCTAGCGATGTGGAACGCTTCGGCGACAATTCGCGCCATATCTTTGGGGTCACGCACTACATAGGAGTGCTTCACGATTGGTAGCGTAATCCCGTAAATATCAGTTTCCTGAAACGCATCTGTACCAATGGACGGACGTGCTACCTGTCCTGTAACCACAACCATCGGGATTGAATCCATGTAGGCTGTAGCGATGCCTGTCACCAAGTTAGTTGCTCCTGGGCCAGAAGTGCCAAAGCATACTCCTACTTTCCCTGTGGCACGGGCGTAACCATCAGCAGCGTGGGCTGCGCCTTGTTCGTGTCTCACAAGAATGTGCTTCATAGCACCAGTTGCTTCTACCTTATACAGGTCGTCGTAAATTGGTAGAATTGCCCCACCCGGATAACCAAAAATATAATCAACCCCGTGGCGATGAAGGCTGTCAAGCAGAGCAAAACCGCCAGATGCACGTTTGGGCACGACTGGTGGGCTAGAAGTACGAGACTGTTTGTGATTCTCAGTTTGTGGCAGACTAATTTGGGAAAGCGATCGCACGGCCAAACCTCAGACTATAGCTAAAATAAATGCTGAATTCTGTAGTTAAGATTTCATTTTAATTGAAAAGTACAATCAAATTCTAAGAATTTTATATATTAAATATAAAGTTAGACTATTAGCCTACATTAATTAAATTACGTCTTGCAAGACTGTGCGAGTATTTTTCCAAGCCCAAACACCGACAACTACGACAACAATACTCATTCCTACAAGCACAAATCGCAAGCCTAGAGCATCAGTTAATGGCCCAGTAATCGCCAGAGGTAACGCCAGAGCGATGTTGACGGCATGATTTTGAAAGCCAAATACTTTACCGTGCATCGTAGGTGGTGTTTGCTGTTGAATTAAAGTTTGCATGGGTACACCAATTAAGGCAGCACCTACACCCAAAAATGCACAGAGTCCTAACGCCAGCAATAAGTTGTGCGTAAAAGTGAACACCCCTAAAACTATTGCAATCATCAAAAATCCCATTAAAGGTAGGGGCTTGTGACGCAATTTATCACCCCAGTTTCCTAAAATCGCCGCACCAAATACCATACCTACCCCTGCTGCTGCCAAGAAAAAGCCAAACTGTTTTTCTTTGAGACCAAACTCCTCGGCTAATCGAATTGTTAGCACTGTTAAGGCTGCAAACACACAATATAAAGTTGTCAATTGCAGCATGGCGTTCAAGATCAAAGGGTTTTTCTTGAGATAGCGCAGGCTCTCGGTGAATTCAGCCCAAGGGTGATTTGATGCCCGATGCTCCGTCGGTCGTTTGGGTTCTTTAAACTTAACTGGCTGGATAATAGCACCCGATAATATGTATAATCCACCAACCACAAGCTCTTGACCGTATTCTTCTCCCATCAAGCTTTTTGCCAAACTCAAAATCGGCTCTCCGATAGCAAAGCCAACAATTAAAGCTCCCATCATCGTGCTGCTAAACAGTGCATTGGCTGCCAACAAATTCTCTCGCTTCACCAATAAGGGAATGGCTGCTTGTTCAGCTGGTGCAAAAAACTGCGTCACCGTGGAAATGGCAAAAGTCAGGATTAACAGAATCAGGAACTCTCGTGGTAACAAGGGAAGACACAGCGTTAATATTCCCCGCACGACATCTGAGCCGACCAGAATCAGCTTTTTTGGTAAGCGGTCAACAAAGATACCACCAGCAGAACCGAACAAAATTGCTGGTATTGTAAACGACAGCATCAAGGTCGAATACATAGAGTTTCGTGCCAACCCCCGAAGCGGTGGATAGTTCTCCAGCAGAGCAATCAGCAAAACGAAGAAGACCTTATCTGCTAACTGGGACAGCAGTTGCCCAATCCACAGGAGCATAAAACCACGGTTTTTTAGCAGTGCGCCAAATCCGTTATTAGCAGCAGTTGGTTCAGTTGGAAACATTTAGATACTTTGCTTTGGGTAGATGGGGTATGGGGCATGGGGCATGGGGTATGGGGCAGAGGGGAGAATAAATGCTGACTCTTAATTCCTAACTCCTAACTCCTAACTCCTCACTCCTCACTCCTAACTCCTGTTTACTTACTCCATTGTCCGGATTAATTTGTTTCATAGCGCTTTAACAGCATAAGCAAAAACTCAGATGCTGTGAGATCACCTTTGGGTGGAAAAATCCCAATGGATGAATCTACCCACCAGCCTTGTACAGTTTGGGGCGATTTCCACATGCACAAATGATCAACTGCTGGCTGTGCATAAAAGTTATTTTGCCCACTACCTAGCAAACAGGAACTCCAATGGGTGAAATAATCATGGCTCATCCGATGAATAGGGAAATTACCCTGTAGTGGTACTCCCCATCCATCTATAGCAATAAATGCTTTCACACGACCACCCAAGAGTTGCCACAAATGCGCTGCCCCTATTGCCCCAACAACGCCAGCACTAAAGCTAATGAATATAATTGGTGATTTTAAAGAGCTGGTCAAGCGATCGCGCAAAAACTGTAAGATATGAAATGCTGATAGAACCAAAACATCTTTACCCGGATAAATCAGTATATTTGCGGCATTATAAGCGATCGCGCCATTAGAAACCATATCTAATAATCCGACTTTAAAGCTTTCAGTTAAATTTGACTCATGAATTCCAGGGCAAATAATTATACTCATCTGTCTATTCTGAAAATTGCGGATGTATATCGTACTAGCAGCTTTTCATATTAATAACTTAAATCTGCTGTGGTGGTCTATTAGCGAAGGACACGTTCGCAGAGCGTCTTGTAAAGCCTGCGGCATAGCTTCGCTTAGGGCACAACCTCTCTGAAAATACAAAAAAAAATGAACTTTTTACAAATAATTTAGGATTGCTATATTATTTTATTTCTACTTAGTAAATTATAGCAACACCACATATTTTTCCGAAACAATACTATTTTAAAACTTTCTTTTACACAAGCGACCGAACTTATAAAAAATAGTTATCAAGCTCTTAATAAAAAACGCTATTAAGAAGCAATTAGATCATTGAATATTTTTTTCGAGATGCTTCTGTGGCTACAAAAGAATATTTGCAAGCACACAAATAGCTGATAAAAGCATATCAATAGAATAGGCAAATTAATCAAGCGATCGCTCTTTGTGGGTAACTCCTGATTAATGAACATGAATCAACCAGGAAATGGGCAAGGCAACTTTTATTTACAGAGTTATTTATAGATGATATCGATGCATTTGCAACTACACCAAACCTCACAAAATCAAAAGTTCAGCTAGAAATATTTATATTTCCTTTGTTGATGACATAATATACATAGCCATTGAAGAAACAGTAGAAAATAATTTATTTGACCCTAATTTATATAAAAGTATGTTGAGCTTTGCACCTTTAAGAGAATATTTTGAATCTCTCAACTTGATGTTGGGAATTGTTGAAGACTTAAATCTTGATAGACGCATTTTACACAAAGCTGCACCAAATTAATTTCACTGAGACATGCAGCTTTTCGGCATCTTAACCGCTTTCGCTATTCTAGCAATATATATAGATGGCGGATTGATTCAATTTTCCATGCCCAATACAACTCTTGGAGAGGCTGCGCCAACGGCTTACCTCGGCTCCGGTCGGCACAAGTCGCTCAGTACAAGTACCCAATGCCCCACGTAAATCTTGTATGTCTTTTGATGTATTATTTTGATTTTACCACCTATCCTATCCCCCTGGATGGGATAATAAGTTATTAGTAGGGGAAATATTCAACCTATTCCCTAACTTCATATCTCTGTGCAATTTTGTTATATTGAGGAAGTCATTGTGGTTGCCACGCCGGAAAAAGTACAACACACCCACGAGCATCTATCAGGTAAAGACCGTGTAGCCGTACTGCTTATGGGCTACGGCGAAGTCGAAAGCTACGAAGATTTCGCCAATTATAACGAACAGGCTTTAAATCTACTGACAGCAAAATTTGCACCGGTGCCAACCTGGATTTATCCCCCCCTGGCAAAACTTTTGGCGCTATTTGACCGCCATGAGTGGGGACACACACACCACGATTTTATCTCCCCACATAATGCCATCTTTGAACAGCAGCGGGCTGGGATCGAGAAGCATTTACAAGAAAAATGGGGTGATAATATTCAAGTTTTCAAAGCTTTCAACTTTTGCGCCCCTTTCCTACCCAATCAAGTCTTGGCAGAAATCAAAAACCAAGGCTTCGATAAGCTGCTAATCTACCCACTGCTGGTTGTTGATTCTATCTTTACTAGTGGTATTGCGATCGAGCAAGTTAACAACGCTCTCGTTGAGTTGACTGATGGTGAAGAACACTGGGTTAAAGCACAGCGCTACATTCCTTCTTTCTTCAATGAACCAGCTTACATCGATTTGATGGCTCATCTGGTTGAGGAGAAAATTGCTGAGTTAGCCGCAGCTTATCTACCTTCTCAAATCGGCATTGTGTTAATGAATCACGGTTGTCCGCACAAAGCCAAAGGCTTTACTTCTGGAATTGCCGAAAGTCAAGCAATGTACGATTTAGTTCGGGATAAGTTGATTAACCGCTATCCTTTAATCTCAGTGGGTTGGCTCAATCATGACACGCCTCTAATTGATTGGACACAGCCAAACGCCCAACAAGCAGCAAATAACCTAATTCAATTAGGTGCAAAAGTGGTAATTTTTATGCCAATTGGCTTTGCCACAGAAAACCACGAAACTTTATTGGATGTCCACCATATCATCCATGCTTTGGAAAAACAGCATCCTGGTACGAACTACGTGCAAATGGCTTGCGTCAACGACCATCCAGAATTTTTGGCTATGGCGGCCCAATGGGCTGATGCTCATATTGCAGAGCTGTTGTCACAAAGTTTGGCAGTTAATCCCCAACTAGCTGGGGATCACCATCACCACCATCACCACCATTAAGTTGAGTTGAGTGGTGTGGGGTGGGCAAAGCTTTGCCCACCCAACAACTAATTTACGCCCCGCAGCTTGCGAGTATTATCAACTAAACTCTGAGCAAATTGATCAAATCTTTGAGAGAGTTTCTCATCTACTAGCTTGTTTTCAGGATTGAAAGCACCCCAAGCTTGTCCGATCGCAATTTGTTCGGGAATCACCCAACCATGTACCCAACGAATAATTAGCCGGAGCTCATTTAAAGCATTACTATTTGACTGACCACCCAAGACACTAATTAGTCCTGTGACTTTATCCGACAGTTGCTCAAAGCTCATCAAATCCAGGGCATTTTTCAGGACACCACTAACCCCACCATGATACTCAGGTGTCGCTAAAATTAATCCATCGGCACGACTGACTGTATCTTGCAACCGTTGAACATCTGGATACTCTGGATACTCCTTTGCACCAGTACAAAACGGTAACTGCAACTGCCGTAAATCGAGAATTTCTACCTCTGCACCCACAGCTTCAACCCTTTGCACTGCTACTTCTAAAGCAAGCTGGGTATAGGAGTTGGGTCTTAAACTACCGCCAATGCCAACAATTCTAACCATAATTAACCTACAAACTATTAACTAGCTACTATCAACAGATTTTTTCTAAAGCGGAATCGTTATGACTATGTTTATTTTAGCGATTTGTGTCGGAATGTGTCAAATTAAAATCTCCTGGAAAATTTTATAACAAAGGAGTTAACAGCTAGGAGTCGGGAGTTAAGAGGAAAAGGGGCAGTTCTTGCTGGGGGCAGAGGGGAGAACCCCATAAATAAATTTATTTGCTCTGAAACCCTTAAAGCCAGGGGAATTCCAGAATTTTTCTCCCCCTGCTCCCTGCTCCCCTGCCTCTTTGGTCAGGAGTCAGGAGCCAGAATAATTATCTAGGTTGCTCAACTTCATGCAATAGCCGAAAGAAACTTGGGAATGGTTTTGTGTGGAAGTTAGACTAGATAAGAAAAGTGTAATTTCCAGTTATTACAATTTTTGCTAGAAGAATAGGCATAAAACCAGCGCTCAACTTGTGCCAGCAGACAAAGGGTAATTATTATGACAAATTTGGGAAAAAAAGCATTGGTAAAAAGGCAGTCTTCAAAACGTGTTGCTTGGGTTGGTGCGCTCGCAGCTAGTTTGATTATGTTGCCAGGAATTTTCGTGAGTACTCCCGTTTTGGCACAAAAAGCTGAGAGCACCTCTCTAAATTATGGTGATTTGCTCAAGAAAGCGAAGGCGGGAGAAGTCGAAAAAGTAGAGATTGACGAAACCGAACAACTAGCAAGGGTTTATCTAAAGGGGCAAAAAGAGAATACGCCACCGCAACAGGTGGCACTTTTGGCACAGAACACAGAGTTAATTAACATACTCAAAGAGAAAAATGTTGATTTTGGCGAAGTTTCCTCTGCTAAGAGTCGAGCTGCTGTTGGACTGTTGATCAATCTCATGTGGATTTTACCACTGCTGGCTTTAATGCTATTGTTCCTGCGGCGCTCTACTAATGCTTCTAGCCAAGCGATGAATTTCGGCAAGTCCAGAGCTCGCTTCCAAATGGAGGCCAAAACTGGAGTGAAATTTGAAGACGTAGCTGGGGTTGAAGAAGCTAAAGAAGAACTGGAAGAAGTTGTTACTTTCCTCAAACAGCCAGAAAGATTTACCGCTGTAGGCGCACGTATTCCCAAAGGAGTGCTGTTAATTGGCCCCCCTGGTACAGGTAAAACTTTACTAGCAAAAGCGATCGCAGGTGAAGCAGGTGTACCATTCTTTAGCATTTCCGGTTCAGAATTCGTGGAAATGTTCGTCGGTGTGGGTGCATCCCGTGTGCGTGACCTCTTCAAAAAAGCCAAAGATAATGCCCCATGTCTAATATTTATCGATGAAATTGACGCAGTAGGTAGACAACGGGGTGCTGGAATCGGTGGCGGTAACGATGAGCGAGAACAAACCCTCAACCAACTGCTCACCGAAATGGATGGTTTTGAAGGTAACACAGGCATCATTATTATTGCTGCCACTAACCGCCCCGATGTTCTAGATGCAGCGCTGCTCAGACCAGGACGCTTTGACAGACAAGTGATGGTGGATGCACCGGATCTCAAAGGGCGACTGGATATTTTGAAAGTCCACGCGCGGAATAAAAAAATCGATCCTAGCGTATCATTAGAAGCGATCGCCCGCCGCACTCCTGGTTTTACTGGCGCAGATTTAGCCAACTTACTCAACGAAGCTGCCATTCTCACTGCTAGGAGGCGGAAAGAAGCTGTCACCCTTTTAGAAATTGATGCTGCTGTGGATAGAGTTGTTGCCGGTATGGAAGGTACCGCCTTGGTAGACAGCAAGAGCAAGCGCTTGATTGCCTATCATGAAGTTGGACATGCTTTAGTGGGCACATTGCTCAAAGACCATGACCCTGTACAGAAAGTTACACTCATTCCACGGGGACAAGCACTAGGATTAACTTGGTTTACTCCCAACGAAGAACAGGGGTTAATTTCCCGTTCCCAACTCAAAGCCCGAATAACTGCTACTTTGGGTGGTCGCGCCGCCGAGGAAATTGTTTTTGGGAAGCCAGAAGTGACCACAGGTGCAGGGAATGACCTGCAACACGTGACAACTATGGCCCGGCAGATGGTGACCCGGTTCGGGATGTCAGAATTAGGCCCATTGTCCTTAGAAAATCAGAGTGCAGAGGTATTTTTGGGACGCGACTGGATGAATAAATCAGACTATTCTGAGGAAATTGCCGCCAAAATTGATTCGCAGGTGCGCGAAATTGTTAACAATTGTTATATCAGATCAAAAGAACTGTTGCAACTCAACCGCATAGTTTTGGAGCGTTTAGTAGATTTGTTAGCAGAACAGGAGACTATTGAAGGTGATTTATTCCGCAAAATTGTTGCCGATAATGCTCAGGTAGCCGATGCAAAATTGGCTGTACCTCATTAGAGAATAGGCAAAAGTCAATAGTCTATCAACTTTAGACTAGTACAGTGTGGCGTCAGTTTACCTACCTTTAACAAGGGATTTTGTCCGATCGCAATTTATTCGGGAATCACCCAACCATGTACCCAACGAATAATTGCCCCTTGTTAGCTAGCTGAATTTAGGCCGTGGTGTACTAGTGAAAATCCAAAAGCTCAGATTCCCGACTTATTTAAAAAGTCGCGAATCTTTTTGTACAAAAATTCAGAAAGCTGCCTCAGCCTTTCCACGGCTTAAACCCCTTGTTAGTTGATAAATACGCTTGACTAGCTACTTCGTTGTTTGAGACAGAGGCTTTACTGATGATCTGTGTTCAGATAAGATTGCGACCGATACTTGCTCCAGCATCGACAAATAAGGTTTGTCCCGTGATGAACGCTGCTTCCTCAGAGCAGAAGAAGGCGATCGCGGCAGCAATCTCTTTGAGCTGACCGAACCGACCCATTGGAATCATGCTTGAATAGAGCTGTTCTTCCTTACTGCCGGGAGAAACTTTTTCATGAAACATTTCAGTTTCAATCATCCCGGGTGCGATCGCATTCACGGTAATTCCAGTTTTTGCCAGTTCTAACGCCCAAGTGCGGGTCAAGCTGATTAATCCTGCTTTAGCCGCCCCATAACTGGTGCGATTAGCCAAACCCAAAGCCGCTAGGCTGGAAATGTTAACAATGCGTCCCCATCCCGATTGTTTCATCGTGGGTAGCAGCGCTTGTGCAATCTGCACTGCCGGACGTAATCTCCTTAATCTCCGTAGACTGACAAAATGAATATTGCAAAGTACACAAGCTTATGTTGAGTGAATTCTAGTAATAAATTTACCATAGCCGTTGGTTTCGACTTACCTCGGCTCCGCTCGGCACGAGTCGCTCAACCAACTGAGTGGTCGAGAGTTGGGCGAAGTCGAAACTCGTTAACATAGGTATTTTTTTCATCAGAAATCACCTTATGTATGCAACGCCCTTTTTTCCAGTGTGCTGCGGACGGTTAATCTGAGATAGATGCTTCTTAAGGGCAGAATACATACTACATACTAAGCAATCAATCAGTTTGTAATACTTAATGTTCGAGAAACTAATAATTAGTATTTCATGAGATTGTGATCTCCAGTACATATTTTTTTGTATCCATCGTGTAAACTTTATCTGCGGACTAACATTGCTAGATAAATTTATGATAATTCGAGCGCCAAGCAGCAGCATTCCTAATTCTGCTGTGTTATTAGCCTGACTTAAAGTTCTGTTATTTCATTCCTTGTAGAGGAACTAGTAGGCAACTAAAGTATAAGTTTAGTTGCTGCCAAAGCATTCCATTATTAGATTCAGTGTCTAGCAAGAGGTGAATACCTGGGAGCCAGACACGAGTACTTCAAAGCTTTATGGGGAAAGTATTTTATCGCTCTGCCATCCTTTGTATTTTTTGGGCGGATGTCAACGGTTGAAAACAAACATGCTGTTGTCTACTCATCAGATATTTGCCGCCATGAAGGTTTGACCAAGATGTGTCAGGCATTTGAGCAGTTAGGAATTAACCAAGCGCAGCAGCAGTGAAAGTAATAGCTGACATTACATGAAAAGGCATTAGTTATACGCAAATCAGCAATCACACTATATATAAAAAAGAAAAAAGCATATGAGCACAACACGCAAGTTTCGTTTAGGTGCATTCATTCAAGCCACTGGTCATCACATATCGGCTTGGCGTCACCCCAATTCACAAGCAGATGCTGGATTTAATTTCGAGCATTACAAGGAAATTACCCAGACTGCCCAACACGGCTTGTTCGATGCAGTTTTCCTTGCTGATAGCCCAGGAGTCTGGGGCGGCGCTCCAGAAACTCAGCATCGCAACGGTAAAATCGTCCATTTCGAGCCGGTCACCCTCTTCTCGGCCTTGTCCTCCGTCACCCAAAACATCGGCTTCATTTCCACCGCCTCGACTACCTATGAAGAACCCTACACCCTGGCGCGGAAGTTTGCCTCCCTGGACTACTTGAGTAATGGCCGGGCGGGGTGGAATGTAGTCACCATAGGGAATGAGAATGCCGCTCTTAATTTCGGACTTGAGCATCACCCAGAACATAGCCAGCGTTATGAACGCGCCGAAGAGTTTGTGGAAGTGGTGAAAGGATTGTGGGATAGCTGGGAAGATGATGCTTTCATCCGCGACAAAGAATCTGGGATCTATTTCGACCCAGACAAACTATATACACTCAACCACAAGGGCAAATATTTTTCCGTAAAAGGCCCTTTAAATGTCGGTCGTTCGCCCCAAGGCTACCCAGTGATTGTTCAGGCTGGAGCCTCCGAATCAGGACGGGACTTAGCTGCACGCACTGCCGAGGTGATTTTCACCGCCAATCAAACCTTAGCTGATGCACAGGAATTTTATGCTGACGTCAAAGGTAGGCTAGGGAAATATGGGCGCTTCCCAGACGATTTAAAAATCATGCCTGGTGCTTTCCCAATTATTGGCCGTACCGAAGAAGAAGCCCAAGAGAAGTACGAATTCCTGCAATCACTGATTCATCCCGATGTGGCCTGGGGGATTTTAAAGAACTATTACAACGGTGTGAATCTGGCGAAATATTCCTTAGATGATGTGGCTCCTGAGCTACCCACTGATACCAACACCAACAAAAGTCGTCTCAAACTAGTCAGGGATTTGGCTACTCGTGGAACTCTCACACTGCGCCAATTGTATCTCTCTCTTGCCACCGCCCGAGGACATCGCACCATACTTGGTACTCCGGAAACCATTGCTGACCAGTTAGAAGAATGGTTCAACAACGGTGCGGCAGATGGCTTTAATATCATGCCACCAATCCTCCCCACAGGATTAGATGACTTCATTAACCTAGTCGTTCCCGTTCTCCAGAAACGCGGACTGTTCCGTACTGAATACGAAGGCAGTACCTTGCGTGAAAACCTGGGATTGCGTCGTCCGGGTAATCGTTTTGCCGCCAAACAAGCAGATGAAAAATTGGTATTGGCATAAATGACTTTTAATATCTGCACTGTGCTTAAGCAGCCCACCTTCTGTAGATCGCCGCCCTATAGAATCTAAAGATTGTAGCCAAAAACTTGACACAAATAGGACTTACGCAAAAAACCTCTCAAACTCTTATTCCTCCGTGTCGCGCCAGTTGCTTCTCCTAAGGGAGAGGCTGCGCGAACAAGTCGGGCAACCCGCCCAACGCACTGGCTTCTCTGCGTCCTCTGTGGTTCGATTTTCCGTTACCTGTGCGTAAGTCCTGAACAAAATATGCTTACTCCCTTGCCTTTTCCTTGGCAACCGGGAGTAAGTTTGTTGTGCGGCTAGACATGGACTAATACAAATTAACCAGCATCCCATGCTGTGAGAAAAACCCTGTAATTTTTTGGAAGGAAAAAAACATGAGTGAATATAGCCGATTGAAAACTTCGCGCTCTGCGGCAATCAAAGCAACCCTCGATTATCCAGTAATCGACACCGACGTTCACACCAATGATTTCACCCCGACATTTGAGGATTACATTGCCAATTACGGCGGCGTAAAACTTGTAGACGAATTACGCAAGACCGAAGCTTCGCGTCTCAACTCCAAGAGCGGGGGTAAAGATTGGTATCAACAAACCCCTGAAGAACGTCACTACAACCGCACAATCCGATCGCCTTGGTGGGCCAGAGTCACCAAAAACACACTGGATCTCGCCACTTATACCCTCCCTGGACTCCTCTATGAGCGTCAGGCGGAGCAGGGGTCAGACTATTCGGTGTTGTTTCCGAACAATGTTTTGGCACCGGCTGGAGCCAGTCCAGAGAACCGTCAGGCACTGCAACGTGCGGTCAATCACTATCATGCTGATATCTACCGGAAATATAGCGATCGCCTGATACCGGTAGCTGGCATCCCATTAACTACTCCCCAAGAAGGGATTGAGGAGCTAGAGTTTGCTGTGAAAACACTGGGATTAAAAGTTATTAATATCACTGGGGGTGTGAAACGGCCAATTAAAGCGATCGCTGATAAGTATCCAGCCGATAAATTCCCCGAAATCGCCAAGTATGCGTCTTATATCGACTTTTACGGACTAGATAGTGAATACGACTACGATCCCTTCTGGGCCAAAGTCATTGAACTAGGCGTACCCGTCACTACCCATTACGGCAGTCAGGGTTGGACTGGACGCTCCTCCACTAGTAACTACATGAACAACCATATCGGCCACTTCGCCGATGGTTCGGAAGCCTTTGCTAAGGCGCTGTTTTTCGGCGGTGTTACCAAACGTTTTCCGCAGTTGCGAGTGGCTATGCTGGAAGGTGGCGCAGCTTGGGGTGCCAACGTCTACATTCATCTGGTGGATCGCTTCTCCAAGCGCAATCTGAAGGCGCTGCAAAACTACAATCCAGCGCTGACGAATGCCGATGAGCTGTTTGAGATATTTGAGCGCTACGGTGCGGAAATTACTCAAGGGCATTCCCTCGACAAGGACGAATTGACCAAGAGTGTCTTAGGATCTTCATTCAGCCATCATAGCCGGGCGCCGATTGGTAGCGAATTGGAGGATTTTGCAGCAGCAGGCATTGAAACAACCGAGGACATCCGCGATCGCTGGGTGAACAGTTTCTTCTTTGGTTCGGAGTCCGACGATCGCACTATTGCTGCGGCATTCAACGACAAAGCTAATCCCTTGGGAGTCAAAATTAACGCGATCTATTCCTCCGATGTTGGTCATTGGGATGTGCCAGACCTGACTGCCCCCTTGGCTGAAAGCTGGGATTTGGTGCAAGAAGGGGTTATTTCCGAAGGCGACTTCAAGTCTTATGTATTCGCTAATCCCTACAAGTTTTACACCCAAGCCAACCCCGAATTCTTCAAGGGTACGGCGATCGAATCCAAGGTAGGTAACACCGAATTTAAACAAGTGGACAAGAGCCTGGTGGTGGTCTAAAAGGCAAAATGAGGGAGAAACATGAAGAATATTCTCCCTCATCACCTTCTTCGAGCCCCTTCGTGCCATCGGTGCTAGCTGGCCTACCACGCTGTATGCACACACTGCCGATGCCATCGACTTCACCGCGCTGCGTGGCAAGACTGTAGCAGTGCTGGGCGCTGCGGCCTCGGCCTTCGACGCCGCAGGAGTGGCGCTCGAATCGGGAGCAAAGGCGGTGCATCTGTTCGCACGGCGGGCAGCGATCGCATCGCTGCCTATAAATCGTGTGCGCGGGTATCCTGGCGCTTACTACAACTATCCAGAACTGCCCGATGCGGCTCGCTGGTTCCAGGCTTGGCGCTTTCGCCAAGTTGGTTCTACGCCCCCACCCGACGCGATTGAGCGGGCGATCGCCTTCCCGAACTTCCACCTACACCTGTCGGCAACATGGAGATCAGCGCACGAGCAGGGCGATCGCATCGTCGCGCAGGTGAACGACGATGTTTTTGAGTTCGATTTTGCGATCGCAGGCACTGGTTACTTCGTTGACCCGACAAAGCGGCCTGAACTAGCCGACTTTGCACAGCACATCGCCCTCTGGCGCGATCGCTACGAACCACCAACAGACCAGCGCGACGATGAGCTAGGCACGCACCCCTACCTCGGCAGTGCCCACGAATACCAGGAGAAGGTATCCGGCAGCGCACCTTACCTGAAGGATATCCACGTCTTCAACCCCGCAGGCTTTGTGAGCTTCGGTCTGCCCATCGGCGACGTCCCCAGCATTCGGCGCGACGTGCCGGCGGTGGTGGGACGCATCAGCCACGATTTGTTCTTCGCCGACTGGGCACAGCACGAGACACGGATCACGGGCGAGAACATTGCGCCAGATTTTGATGCCTCGCTGTATGTAGCCGCACTGTGGAAACAGCCAGCCAAGGCGGCAGTTAGCTGAGTCTGGGTAGTACACAGGAATTTTAGATTTTAGACTTCGGCTACGCTCAGTCGAACGATTTTGGATTTTAGATTCAATTCCAATCCAAAATCCAAAATTGAATTGCCCAAATCAAATTAGGAGTCACAACTATGCCTCTCGAACAACGTCACGACACCAGTAATGGTTCCTTGCCTTATCTTTTCTCGCCTGTTTCTGCCAATGCCAACAAACCTGCAACCCTCGTGCTTTTTCTGCACGGAGGACGCGATCGCGGGACGGATCTGAATGTGCTACTGAAATGGGGTCTACCTCGTTTCGTGGATTTATCCGACTCAGCAATTCTCATTATGAAAATGATTATCAACATTTTAAATGTAAAACTAACTGATAGAACCTGGGACTGTTGAAAATATGGCTAAATAATGAA
>NZ_JBALCP010000112.1:0-16474 GCF_036919675.1 Nostoc sp. | reverse complement strand
AAAACTTTATCAACTCTTACTATTTTATTTAATTGCCAAAAACTGAAATTAAAATAATCCTTGATCATACCACAAAATATTTATGCAAGAGTTCTTAGATATTGTAATTACTAATTTGGGGAATTTAAATATTAAACAGCAGTTTGGAAAAATACAGCTACAGGAACTTTATTTTATGGCTACGGGGTCAAAATCTCTACCACTTTTTATAGGTGTAGCAACACTTAAGAATGAGATGTGTTTTATTTGTCGTTACCAAGAGTCTCTTGTGCCTAATGCAAACGCCTACAATATAAAAAATACAGCTATGGAACAATTGTTTACTACCTTGTAGAAGTTAGATAGCAAATGCTACTGGCATCTCTAAAAACTCCGTTACCAAATTCTCTGAAATAGCCCTATAACCATATTTTAGTGTGAGATTCGCTCTTGCCTCTTGGCTGATATATTAGCTTTACTTATGTTATTACTCAAAGTGACATGTTTGATATTAGTATTTAAAAGCACTATTTTTTAGCAAAACTCCACTGAAACTGGTATTCATCACAGAGCGATCGCAAAAGGTTTCAGTTTACTAACTATACCCTTTTAATTACGAATTACGAATTATCTTGTCAATCAACTGCTGATTTTCTTTGCCTTCTGCTTGTTTGAAATATTCAATTGCAATTTTTCCAGCGGCAGGTTGCTCTTTTGCAAGTGCAAGTAGTAACTTAAGAGTTTGCTGGAGTTGGATTTTCTCAAGCTGCTTAGTTGCAAACATAGGTAAGATGATCGCAGCAAGTATTAATCCCAATAATGGGGGAAAAATTGGAATCCACCAACCTTGTAAAAATGCTAAATAACTAAACACGATTAATCCTAGCCCGGTGCTAGTGACTACAAGCACTAAATTTCTAAGTAATTTTAATCGCCAACCAATTAATGCTCCTATCCCAGACCAAAGCAATATCCATAAGCTTTCCCATATCTCAGGCCAAGTCCGGAGCATTCCTCTTCCTTGCAGGGCTGCGGTTAATATTTGGCTGATAGTATTAGCATGAATAAATACTCCTGCCATTTGTTTAGATGACCCAAATAATCGATTGTTATAAGGTGTTTGAAACAAATCATTAATACTTTCAGCTATTGCACCAATAAGGACGATGCGATTTTGGATTTTTTCTTTTGGTATCCGTTCTTGTAACAAATCTGTGATGGAGAAGCTTTGAAAATGTTGCTCTGTACCTTGATAGTTAAGTAAAATTTGATAACCTCCAGTATCAGCTCGGACATAGCCTCCATCAAAAGGTTGCAAGGGTATTAGTAAGGCTTTGCCAAGCTGGATATGATGGCGATTTTGAGGATGAGGATGGGGAGTGATGCCAACAGTTTTTAAGTATTGTAATGCTAATTGTAAACCCAAACTCTGGCGTAATTGATTTTTTGGCGATAGCGTAGCAGTGGCGAGTCCGCGAGTGTCTGGCTGCGCCAACGTTAAGGGCGATCGCACTGTCAATAAGGCACGACGTACCTTACCATCTCCATCCAATACTTGGTCACTAAAACCCACCTGGCTTAATTGGGCTAATACTCTTGGTGGTGCAACCTTAGTGCCTAGTACTTTATCAATACCAATAAGATTGGGAGTAACTTTGAACAATTCTACTAATTCTTGATACCCCGGTTCTACTGGCAAATCTCGATATAAATCTAACCCAATTAATTTAGGTTGATAAGTTTTCAATTTGTTGAGCGCTTTAACCAAAATATTATCAGGTATTGGGTATTGTCCTATTTTTTGTAAATCTGGTTCATCAATTGTAATTACAACAACACGAGAATCAATTCCTGCTTGGGGTCGTTGTTGCAAAAAGCTATCAAATATATTGCATTCCATTCCCTGCAATAAACCAATGAAGCGTAGAAGGATAATAAAACTACTAATACCAATTGCAAAGCTGACAATACATGGTTTACCAAAGTGTAATACAGCATTTAATTTAGCAGCTTTTCGGGCTTGGTTCAAAATCCGATTCGCTTGCTTCGCAGCTGTTAGAGTAAGCTGTGCTTTTTCTAATTCAATTTTTTCGGCGTTTAAATTTATTTCAATTTCTTGTTTATCCAACTGCTGACTAGTAGCAAGAAACCGATAATCTATATTAGAAAGCTTTTTATTTTCTGACCAGGCTACTGCTTCTTTTAATCTCATATCTCTTAATAATTGAGTGCTATCTTGCTGATTACTATTAACCCAATTTTTGAGGTTTTGAGAATATGGACGTAAATTTTCTAGCTTTTTAGCAACCCAATCTAAATTAAATATAGCTTGATAGATTTTATTTTTTATTTGAGTTTTTCCTTGAGATAGGATAACCAATCCCGATAAAATTAACTCATTTTTTTCTCTAATATCATCAATTGTGACTTCTTCACCCATTAAAATTTGCTGATAGACTCCTAACAATCTTCCTGCTGTTTGCTCGTTATCTAGAAGATGCAAGCTTATAGTTCTTAAGTGTTCCGGTTCATCTTGAAACTCCCAATTATTTATAATATGTGACCTAACTAAATCACTAATAAATAATTGAGAATTATTTATTAGTAGGTTATTTCTATCTTTAGATTGTTCATTTGCCACAATTTGACATAGCTTTTGAGTAAGAAATGGTTGTCCACCAGTCCAAACTAATATCTCTTTTAAAATAAGTTTTGGATTTACTACTTTTCCTTCCAATCCTTTTGTTAAAGCGAGAGTTTCTTGTAACTTAAAACCCTGAAGTTCTATTGATTTTCCAATATTAAATGGTGTACGTCTTTTATCTTGAATTAAATCTAATGGAGTTGCCACTCCGAAAATAGCAAAGGTAATACGTTTATATTCAGGATTGATTGCTCGTTGATTATAGCAAAACCGAATCAGTGCAAAGAAATCATCAACTGAGAAATCTAAACTCAGAATACTATCAATTTCATCAATAAAGATAAATAATCGTTTGTCAGAAAAATGAAGCTGTAATAATTCCTCAATAAACCACCTTAATCTTTCCAGTAAAGATATATCTTCTTGTTCACGCCACCAACTTTTTAAGTTGATTTTATTAAATAAATTAAAACCTAACCATAAATCACCAACTACACTCTTATACCACTGGAGTGGGGTGATATGTGAAGTACCAATAATCGACATATCAATGCTACTGCATTTAAATCCTTCTTGTTGCAGGCAATGTTTTGTACTTGCAAGTAGAGAGGATTTACCCATTTGTCGAGAGTTCAGTATATAGCAATACTCTCCCTGCTTGAGAGCCTCATAAAGCAGGGTATCTGCTTGTCTTTGCACATAACTAGGTGCATTAACTGTCAAACTGCCACCGACTTGGTATTTATAATTGGTCATAGGTTTAGTAGTGACTTAGATATCTCCGAAAACGATCAAAGCCTTTATGTGGCTAGGTTATAGTCCGTAAATGCAATCATCCTAAATTAGCTAGTCTGTACGAAAAAATAAGGCTTTGAGATATTTACTGGTGATAATTAGGTAAAAACATTTATTTATATGTGTTCATTTTAACCTGATGATATCGCATATATTTCTCATGTTAATATTAGCGTTCTAATTCGGAATCTGACTAATCCACAAATTTATGTTATTTCTCCCTCTGATATACCCACATTAACAGTCAATGCTCCCATTGTTGGGCAGTCTAGTATTCACACATTGGATGAATTGCGATCGCGGCGGGAACAAGAAGTGGCAGGGTAAGCGCATCTCAAACCCTATTGACAAGCGGATTTAGAAATATCATCATATTGGGAGAAACAAGCAGCAAGAATAGTAAGCATATAATTATTATCCATTGCGGCTCGATTCGATTTTTGGCGATTACTACGTTTTAAAGATTGTTCTCGGTTCAAAGCATTAAGAGCAATGCGTCGGAGTAAGCCAAGGTTTCGTGGTGCATGTCCGGTACGAATACGACAAGCATCTTCATTGAAAGTGACATCGAGAGTCCAATGTAGACCATTCTCGATGCCCCAATGGAGGCGGATAGCCTTCCCTAAAATAAGCGCATCACTTTCCAAACTTGTCAAATAAAATTGAACCTCACGAGTGGTTTGGTTCTACAGGTGTCGATCCCGCACCACCATCACGACAGTTTGAAGACCCAACCAATCAGATTGTTGATGCAACGGTGGTAGTTGAGAAACTGGGACACTCCAAACTTGTCTTTTTTCGGTACGATGATGTCCCTTTTCTACCCGTTCATCATAGCTAAAAGTTATACCCTCAAAATCGAGAGCGATCGCTTGCTCGAACCAAGTCTTGACCTGCCCATGAAGTGTAGGATGGTTGGCTTTGAGCGCTAAAACATAATCAGCCTTGGCATTGTATATTTTAGTAGCAATTGCTTGCTGCGTACCCATTGCATCAATTGTAATAATGCAGCCAGCTAGGGACTTGCAGTTCTAATAGCACGGGAATTGCCGTAATTTCGTTGGACTTATCAGCGACTTTGACTTGCCCCAAAACAAGGCGATACTTACTTACCCATGCGCTAACCAAATGTAAATTTGATTTTCCCTGTTCTCTATCGTAGGAACCTCTAAAAGTTTTGCCATCGAGAGGAATTACTTGCGCTCCAATTGTTTCAACTATCGACTGTACCCACTTCTGAAAACAACGCTCAAATACCTTTGGGTCAATACGTTCAAATACTCCTCGGAAGGTGTCAGGACAAGGAATACCATCAGGGTTAGCCAAAAATTCCTTTAACCAATCATATTTGCTTAATCCATAGTTTTCCATATCCTCCCATCCCCTACCTCCTGCTATCACCGACAATATTCCTATTATTAAAATATCTACTAACAAATGGGCACGAGTTCTTGGTACACGGGGGTCTTCTATTTCGCTAAAAAATGATTGTATTTGGGAAGTGAGCGCAGTCACATTGGCTATACTTAAAGACTTTGAGCTATTAGTTTGTATCCGAGGAGATTTGAATCCTGATGACATAAGCTGCCCCCGAATGTGCGATAGATGCTTTGCTCATTAGTGTACTACTCAACACATTTCATGCTCAAATTGTATATACCCCATCCATACTTGATAAAAATAATCTGTACTTTTAGTTACAAAATTAGATGCGCTTACCCTGGCTATAGCCCAGATATGAATTTAGTATAATTAGTCTGGCATTCTACTTAAGAATATATAGCTCACAAATTATTTAAATCAGTAGAAAAACTGAGAAATTTACTAGACAGACTCTTGAATTAAGAAGAATTAATTATTAAATGGCCGCAGAAAATCAAAAACAAGGGTAACACTGTTATTGCAAGTTAAATGTGGAACAGCTTATTTAAAATTTGGCAATTAAATGGCTCGGAGCCATTGTATCCTTTAAAACTAACACCTGTGGAGAAATAAATACCCAAAATTCACCAAGACAAGAAAGCAAGGAAAAATATCACTTGACTTTTGAGTACCGCATTCAACATACATAAAAAATGGTAGATTCTTAATTGCTCTACCGTTTTTTTAACTCTTAAATTTGAGATTTAATTAAATGAAAGAGTTACAAAGACTTATACTGCTGGCATAAAATTTGACCCTTCAAAATTTTTCAAACACCCTCTAAGCAGTAACTAATGCCTTTAATTCCTCAGTTTTTAATCTTGACCCATAGGATGTAACAATCTTAGAAGCTGCGGTCGATGCTAATTTTCCGGCTTCTTCATAGCTCATACCTTGGGTAATTCCATAGAGGAAAGCTCCTGCATACATATCTCCTGCTCCCACCGTATCTACAGCTTTTACTTGAGGTGCAGCGATTTCGATTAGTTTCTGACCATCAAATACTACTGAACCCTTGGCACCGCGAGTAATGGCAAATTTCTTACTCAGAGTTTTTAGTCTGTCTACAGCTACTTGAAAATCTTGTGTATCTGCCAGTTCTAATACTTCACTTTCATTAGCAAAAATCAAGTCTAAACCAGGTCCAATGATGTCTAATAAACCATATTTAAAAAATTTCACCATGTTGTAATCAGATAGAGACATAGTAGTTTTTACTCCCGCTTTTTCAGCTATTTCTCTAGCCTTTATAGCTGCTTCTTTTCCTGTGGGAGAAGTCACTAAATATCCTTCGATATATACATATTCTGAATCAGCGATCGCTGATGATACTAATTCTTGTATAGAAAATTCTCCAGTAATTCCCAAAAATGTATTCATGGTGCGATCTGCATCGGGAGTTACTAACACCAAACATTTACCTGTAATTCCTGATTGGCGGTCGCCATTTTTTAAGTTGGTATCTACCTGAGAGTTGAGTAAATCCTCGATGTAAAAGTCTCCAAATTCGTCATTAGCCACTTTACAGGAATAAAAAGCTTTTCCTCCTAGTTGACTAATTGCCACTATTGTGTTTGCTGCTGAACCTCCACAACTCTTATGACAATGAAGATTTTTGAGATTTTCCAAAATATGATTTTGACTGTCTTCATCTAGGAGTGTCATTACACCTTTATCAATCTTTAACTCTTGTAGTAACTCTAGAGATACTTCGTATTCTATATCTACTAAGGCATTACCGACACCATAAACATCATATTTCTTGCCCATTGTTGATCTCCGAGAATAATATTCTGTCTGACTTGAACAGTATTGATAATAACAGATAGGGAGCAGATAAGAGTTGCTTAGTCATAATTTCGTTGACCCGCATTTTTTCATGGTCTTTGGGCTACAGCAGTTTGATATCCCTCTTCTGTCACTTTCCGGGAGGGCAATCTCTAGAAGCTTTATCAGTCAAGCAATACGAGCTATCCTAATTACAAAAACTTGGTTATTGTATTTGTTATTAGGAAAAAATCTGGCGATGCCTGCGGCGGGCTACGCCTACGCTTCCTATACAAAAGCTCTAGAATTCAGAAATGGCAAAAGTTTTCGGAGAGTGACAGAAGAGGGATACACGATGGATGGCATCGCTGGACAGATTCAGTGCCCCTATCCGTGAGAGGTTAAGGTAATTGCACATTTGTCAAGAGGGTGCGGGAAAAGCTGACAAATCCAGCTTGGAGACTGGCTTTCGCAGAGCTTTGACTACTCCTAAATCTTGATTTTCTTTAGCTGCAAAGTACTTAATGGGGTCAAGGGCTATGCCTTTGTCATAGGCAACGCTGAAATGGTACAAACCCCGGAAAATCATCTCCAAAGAAATGCGGTCAAACGGTAGAGATAATTCGTCAGCTACAGCATCTCCCAAGTCCACTAACACAGCATAAAATAGCCAAGTAGCCCACACTTGTAACTTGATACCATTAATAGAACCAGTCCACAAATAAGATAAGCCCAGCAATCGCTTAACCGTATAGAAAGCTTCTTCAACTCTCCATCTTCGGCGATATAAATCAGCGACGACGTATGGGGGTAAGATTTGTGGGTCGAGAATAGAAGTAATATAAGAATAGGTGGTTTTACTAATTTTAATCTCGATTAAAGGTAAAGTAAGTACTGGTGTGCCACCTCGACCAGTACCAAGTTGAATTAATCGGTCTTTAATAGAATGGTCGTAGCTAAAAATCTTTAGATATTTAATAGATGCTTTGGCTTTTAAACGAGTAATAAAATGGACTTCTTGATTAATCAGTTGTTGTAAAAACTGAAAATGATAGAAACCTCTGTCGAGTAAAATTAAAGTCTTGGCAGTCACTAAATTTAGTAACGCCGCTTCTCCTAAAGGGAGACGCTGCGCGAACAAAATTGGTGTCCGAAGCTGCGGGATTAGTATGAAACCAAACTTCAATAGGTAAACGAGTAACTAAATCAATAACTGTACAAATTTTACCTGCTAGTTGACCTGATTTCAGGTCTTCCAGGCTTTTTAGCTTACGAAATAATGCTTCTAGGGTTGACCCATCAGCTATCCAAATTTGTTCAAAGCTACCAAGTGCAAACTTAACACTATCTGGTAGTGGTCGTTGAGTGCGTTACTGCCAATTAAATTGTAATTGAGGCAATAAATCTTTAAACACCCTCTCAAATAATTCTGCTGGGAATACTAAAAAACCTTTCTGATAGGGATTGTTGGGCAACTTTGGTAACTCGACACCATAAAAAACCTTCTCGTGCTAACAGACGATTTAACTCTTGAACGCCAGCAACTTGTCGCCATAATAGTGTTAAAACTGCTGCCACCATTAAAGATAAATTCAGAATTCTATCTCGTAATCGTAACTGCTTATAATATTTTTGTTGGGCAAAAACTGCTGGCGTTAATAAGGCTTCTAAGTGCTGAGAAATCGCCTCATTATCTATAGTAGGAGTATTATGTTTGTGTGCGTGGTCAGAGTTTTGTTTTGATCGCTTGGGCATGATGGTAAACCAAACTTTTCATTACCTCGTTTGCGAACTTGAATTTACCTAAGAATGAAGTCCATTTTTTACAAAGTTATTCTCTCGTTACAATACTTTTTCATGCTTTATTTAAGTTATCAAAGACCTTAAAGATAATGATAATCAAATCGAAGGGGAGAAGGCGAGCGACGATCGCCTTCTCCCCCTATTCCTCTACACGATTATCATTATTATTAAAACTATTTTTGAGTATTTTAACTGATTGACAAAAGTGACTTTATTTTAACCTCTCACGGATGGATGCTACCTAACTCTAACCTACTTGTCCCACGCATTTAGGACTTTTGCAAAAGGTCTAATAGACATCTTCAAAATAGTAACATTCTGCTACCTGTCTAAGTGTAATTTTGTTTAAAATTGATGATTTTAAGTACCAGTTTTGAATGAATTAGTGAATCTGATAACATAAGTAAAGCTAATAGCCAGCTACTCAAAGAGATAGTATTGCCGCAGGCGTCGCCCATTAACTGCCCCGTATTGGTTCACAAATACATTCCAGACGCAATCTAGCTGCATCTTTCAACCACACCCGGTAACGACTGATCGGCGTGTTCTGGCAAGCTGATGCCGCCGAGAGTCAAGCCTTTGTTAGCATAGAGTATAGGTGATCGCGGGTTTACCCAAGTCTTTTGTCAAAGTATCTTTACCAAATGCAAGACTAAATAGCCAATATTGTTGGTAATATCATCAGAATACGATCTACATATCTATCCTGAAGAGCGATCGCTAACTTGAGGGAAAGTCTTGGTATTTGATAACTCCACAGTTAAACTCGAAAGTTATCTGCCAGCAGAAGCCGCTTTGCAGCTACGCACTTTCAGACCCATTATTTCTGCAATCAGAAAGTCTTATGGACAACACAGTCCTTGAAACCCAACATCTGAGTCTGGCTTACGATGGCAAACCCATCATATCCGGTCTTAACCTATTAATTCCCACAGGACAAATTACTGCTCTAGTTGGCCCCAATGGTTGTGGTAAATCTACTTTACTGCGAGGTTTAGCCAGATTACTCAAACCCCATATTGGTACTGTATATCTCAATGGTGCTGATATTTTTCGACAGTCAACGACCAAAGTTGCACAGCAACTCGGTATTCTTCCTCAAGGGCCAGTTGCACCAGAAGGCTTAACTGTGCGAGATTTGGTAGCACAAGGTCGTTATCCATATCAAAAAAGTTGGCTGCAATCTTGGACAACTGAAGATGAACGTCAAGTCCGCAAAGCACTAACAACTACAGACCTCAACGAATTAGCCCATAGAGCTGTAGATACCCTTTCGGGTGGACAGAAACAACGTGCTTGGATAGCCATGACTTTAGCGCAAGATACGCAGATTCTCCTATTGGATGAACCGACAACTTTTTTAGATTTAGCTCATCAAGTGGAGGTTCTAGAGTTATTGTGGGATTTGAATCAACTTGAGGGGCGGACAATTGTCATAGTGTTGCATGACCTGAATCAGGCGTGTCGTTATGCTCATCAGCTAGTAGCTTTACGCGATGGTGCTGTTATGGCTCATGGAACTCCAGCAAATGTCATGACACAAGAAATGGTGCAGGAGGTGTTTGGATTAGCTTGTCGAATTGTACCAGACCCAGTAACAGGGACACCTTTGTGTTTACCTCTAAAAAAGAAATGATGACACAGGGTCTTGAGGTAGAGCATACACAATATATCGATGGGTGCAGGAGTTGAAAAAACAGACATTTTTCTACAGACCTTTTGTCCTTTGTAAGTTTTTGCAACGTAATCTCTTACACAGCCAATATGCGATCGCTCTAACACCACCTGTATCTTCTTGACTGTATATGCCTAAGTTCTGCTTTGTTGTGCTGCTTACGCTCTTGATAATTTCTGCTTGCGGTTCCTTTAGTCGTCAATTACCAACCCGCGATATAGCTGTTGTTCCCTCAAGTCAAACGTCACCTGTGCCCGTCCACGTAGTCAAACACGCAATGGGTCAGACTGTAGTTCCCGTTCATCCTCAGCGAGTTGTCGTCATAGATCCGTGGCTAGTGGAAATACCTCTAGCTCTGGGAGTCAATCTGGTGGGTGCCCTAGGTCTGGCTTCAACTCTTCAGGGGCTAAGGTTAGAGGATAAGCACCCCGGCATTCAAGACATTGGTGCGTTTCTGACGCCGTCGAACATGGAGAAGGTTATAACTCTCAAGCCGGACTTGATCTTGGGCACAATTCGGAACCGGGATACTTACAATTTATGGTCTCACATTGCACCCACCGTTCTGCTGAAGGTGCAAAGCAATGGAGACTGGAAACAACCGTTTATGCCAGCAGCAAAAGCTCTAGGGAAAACTGAGACAGCAAAACGTTTAATAGACGATTACAATGCACGTTTAGCCGAATTCAAACAAAAGATGGATTCCCGACTCAAAAAAATTTTAGTTTCTGTCGTCCGCCTCATCCCAGAGACGATTAACCCGTTAACCAAGGGTGCATTCTCTGGAGTGATCATAGAGGATACTGGTCTAATCCGTCCTCCTTCGCAAAATTTGGATGTTAAAGCAACTCAAAAGAAAGCAGGCAAGCCTGTTGGTTACAACATCTCTCCAGAAGTCCTCACCCAGATAGATGGTGATATTCTATTTCTAGTGCGCTACGGCTTCAAAAACCCTGCACAGTCAAAGACTGCTGTCAATAAACTTATGGCAGAACCTCTGTGGTCAAAGCTTAATGTTGTCAGGCAGGGTAAAGTCTATGTAGTTGATGATTTTTATTGGCTCACTGGTAGCTATTTATCAGCTAATCGAGTTATTGATGATTTATTTACTTATATCTTGCACCCACTGAAAGAAACTAACAGTAAATGAATAAAGCGTGCAAAAGTCTAACATCATTTTTATTGGCGCTTAATTTTCGACTTATCAGTCTCAAGCACCCACGACAAAAGGCAAACAGTATGTAATATGTTTTTATTCATGTATATTACTCATGCTGTTTTTATTAGACTTGTCCGTAAATTTATAACCCAGTCTGTACAAGGGTTTTCAAGGCTACCTATATGTCTTGAATCAACGTGAAAATAAGGCTTTGGCATAGTTGATGATAGTTTTGAGACAAAAAATAGGATTTTCCGATTTTGTATTTTCACAGTATTTATTATGCAGTATAGTCCACACAAGCTTGATAGGGTAAACATCAGTATTTATAAAGATGAAATTTTATATACTATTTTTATGTGAATCTAATTTTAGGACAGGTCTATTTGCCAATATAATTATTATTCATACTGCATTCAAATAACCTACTTACACAAATTGCCACAAACTAACCCTCTTCTGTCACTCTCCGAAAACATTTGTCATTTCTGAATTCCAGAGCTTTTATACAGGAAGCGTAGGCGTAGCCCGCCGCAGGCATCGCCAGATTTTTTCCTAATAACAAATACAAGACCCATTTTTTTCTAATAGTATAGCTTGTATTGATTGCCTCATGAGGCTTCTAGCGATCGCCTTCCCGGAAAGTGACAGAAGAGGGCTAAGTAAGTCGGCACGATAAAACCAAGGTATGTTGAGTTTTGTAAAAACCCTATAACGATTCATTTATAAGCTCTTTGCCGACTTTATACTTCGTTACATAGGTTTATTTTTTAACACCGATTTACTTAACTGGTGCAAAACGTAAGATTAGCAACTAAAACAAGTCGATGAAACTCTATTAAATGATATTCAATCTAACTCTCAACAAGCAAAATCTGATTGAGCGCATTAGCCAACTTGCACGCGATAAGTTCGCCTCTCGCGCCGCTGGTTATGACTACAATGCTAGCTTCCCAAGAGAAGATTTTGAAGACCTTTTTCAAGCAGGTCTGAATGCACCTGTTGTGCCAACTGAATACGGTGGTTTAGGGTTAGGACATGATAACGATATCTTTACCCTGTGGATGATGACTAAGGAACTGGCAAAAGTGGATTTATCTCTAGCCCGTTGCTGGGAAGGACACGCAAATGCCCAAGTTTTACTAGCGGCTATGGCTAATGAGTCTCAAAAAAAGCGCTGGTTTGAGGGTATTGTCCAGCGTGGCGAGAAATGGGCGGCCTGGAGTGGAGAACCTCAGTCTCAGATTCCAGGTCAAGAAGCCAGCCTTGGCACAAGTGTTCAAATGGTAGATGAGGGATATATCATTGATGGCACAAAGGTATTCGCCACCAGTGCCCCAGAAGCACAGTGGGCAATTCTCTTGGTCAACACAGCAGGGCCTGGGGGAGCGCGTCATAGCAATGGCTCACCGACATCAGTGTTGTTACTAGCCTGCAACTTATCCGACCCCAGCATTAGCTTTGATAATAGTTGGTGGCAGCCAATTGGGATGAGAGGTACAGTCAGTTACTTAGTTCGCTTTGAAAGTACTTTCATCCCTAAAGAAAACTTGATTGGCTATCCAGGTCAGTACATCCAACAGGAATGGCAAACGCGGTTTACGCCTCTGTATGGCGCTGCTTTTCTCGGAGCTGCTGAAGGAGCTTATGATTATGCTTTAGCATACATCAACAAACAGCAAAAAGGACATGACCCCTACGTACAACATCGAATTGCTAAGGCAGCAATTAATATAGATACTATGCATATTTGGCTGCGGCAAGTAGCCACTCTTTGGGAAACAGGTCAGATATTAGGGGCAAAACAAGCAGGCAATCGCGCTCGTTACATAACTGAACAACTAGCTTTGGAAACGGTGAACGACTGCATACACGCTTGTGGAGCTCGCTCATTGATAAAACCGAGTCCTGTGGAGCGAATATTGCGAGATTTATCCTTTTACGTACTACACGATAATTGTGATCGCGTTTTGTCCTCAATTGGTCAGGAGATTCTGGGACAATCCTTTGATAGGGCCTATTTCAATACTCACCCAACTCGCCAAGAAGACCTTACGGAGTAAAAATTTGCAATAAAAATTATATTAGAGAGATTGAGGCAACTTGTAGTACAAAAGCTTGCTCGTGCAATTCTGTAGCTTAACAAATAATTTGTCAAGCGACATTATGGTTAATTTTTTGATCCCAAGGAGCAGGTTTGCTGACTTGCTCCCACACAGGACTATACAAAGCTTTATACAATTCTCGTGCTAGTTCCACCAGCCCCATATAACCAGCGTAGGCATGATGGCGTTCATGGTTAACATCTAAAAAAGCAATTTGTGCTTTGAGTGCTGTATATTTATTGCCAGTCCCAGTAATCAATATATCAGCTTTTGTATCCTTTAGAATTTGTAGTACTACTTCCGGGGTTGCTTCGGGCAAAATAATGCCATCTTGACCAAGATATTGTTTAATTTTGGCTTTCTCCTCTTCTGTAGTCTTTGCATTAGTGGTAGCAATCACTTCCATTCCCAAATCTTTTGCGGCTAAAATAATCGACCAAATTTTTACACCACCAGTACAAAGAATAATCCGCTTGCCTTTCAACTGGGCCCGGTAAGGAGCTAGGGCAATATTTAAGGCTGCGGTTTCTTCTTTGATCAACCATTCTGTACGTTCTTGAAGATATTTATCCCCTAATGTTGCGGCAATATTTCGCAAGCAATGGTTTAAGTTTTCCACACCGAAGAAAGATTCTTCAATATAAGGAATTTTATAAAGTTCTTTCATTGTTTGCGCCATTGGCAGCACTACATTTGAGCAAATGACCACATTCAACTTAGCACTGTGAGCATAGCAAACTTCTTTATAGCGAGCATCACCTGTAATTTTGGAGAGAACGCGTATACCCAATCTTTTAAATAGTGGTAAAACATTCCATAAATCACCAGCAACGTTATACTCACCAATAATATTGATATCGAAAGGAGTGGTAAATTCTGGTTGTGCCGTTCCGATTACATATTTCAATAAAGTCTCATTGCCAATGCGATTACCTAAATTTTTACTACCAAGAAATCCAGGCGAATTTACATAGATAACCGGAATATCAATTTTTTGTGCGGCCAGTTTACACACACTATCGATATCATCACCAATCAAAGCGGTAATACAAGTAGCGTAGACAAAAATAGCCGCAGGATTATAGCGTTGAGCAACATCGAGAATAGCATTGTACAGTTTCTTTTCACCACCAAAAATGACATTATTCTCACCAAAGTCAGTAGTAAAAGCAGTTTGGTATAATTGAGAGCCTGATGAGAGGCTACCATGAGTCGCCCAAGGATTATGAGTACAAGCAACAGCACCATGTACTAAATGAACAACATCAGTAATAGCTCCCACAGAAACCATCGCTCCATCTAAAGGGCAATTTCCTTGATTTGCACCTGGTTGTGGTGCTTTTGTGCAAGTTAGTTTTTTCTTGTCACCCAATTTTGTTGGGTTATGTTTGCAAGCTGTTTCGTTGAGTGGTTCGTTGATTGTTACTTGAGTATTTTTCATGCCTTTCCTCGTACTGAAGATTAATACAAAAGAGTTAAAATTTAGGAGTAGAAGGCGCTGTGCCGCTTACAAAATTATTTGTTACCTCTATTTATTAGTTATTAGCCTAAAATCTGCTCTAAATAAGCAAGCAATATCCGAAGTCTTTAATCCGAGTAGCGCCTATTTCAATAAGTACAGTTTTTGCTACTAACAGCACGAACACAAAGATGAATGGAAACCGTTTTTTGGCTCTAGATTGACACTAATTTGGCGAATGGTCATTTAATTTGTCAAGTGACACAAGAAATATTCTTCGATCCTTTGTATTCTTAGAATAAAGTTTTTTGAGTTTCTTGATTTTAAAATCCTAACAATAAGCGTAACTAATAATAGTAAAATTGATAACAAAAACGTGAAGTAACATTGAAATATCAGGTATAGGGTCAGTTATAAATAGACAGTTTTGTCTAAATTAGAAATAGAGATTATTCTGAAATAAACAATATATTTGGTAATAAAAATAGACAGACTATTCTAACTATATATGAGTTGATTATGGATGTTTGTTTTGAAGAAATCGTCGATAATTGCTCAACTCAAGACAACATAAAAAGCACAGTTATAGGATTTTTAGACTCTCTAGCTAATGACTGTAAAGTTTACATACGAGTAAATTACAGCATCTTCTTCAAGCTTCTGTTTTTTTAGTACATTTTAAAACATTATTAGTAAAACTTTTTACGCAAAATCTGCGTACTAGCTACGCTTAGGGTGCAGCCTTTCGTAGAGAAGTGACTTCGCCAGAGTATCGCTTATTCAACCTATCAACTGATGCCAAAGAATAAAAGTATAGGCACAAAAAACTAAAATAAAATGTCTAAATAGACTTCTTCTCTCTGGGACTTGATATTCTTTTAGCCCTAACCACCCCTAGGCTTCTCTATAAAAAACTTCTACCCAATTTCTTGAGCCATAAGTGTCAACTATCCATTGTGGTGTGAGAATCGCTGAAGAAACATTGGTGAGGCGAGTGCGTAGTGCGTTCTTGTCGCCTTGCGTCGGAAAGCAACTCGCCGGTTATAAAATATAGCGCTTCCTAGTTGAGTACAATACAGTATGGGGTGATGCAGTATATTAATGTCTAAGTAGTTGTGGAATGAAACCTTACTCCTGTGATCTGCGCCAGAAAGTGTTCAATGCATATAATAATCAAGAAGGCTCTCAACGACAACTGGCAAAAAGATTTAGTGTCAGCTTGAGTTTTGTTCAAAGTTTACTCAGACGACACCGTAACAGTGGAACAGTTAAGGCAAAGCCTCACGGTGGAGGTCAAAAATCGAAGCTCAATAATGAGCAACTGGCATTGGTAGAGTTATTAGTAGAGTCAGATAATGATGCTACTTTGGTGGAATTGTGCGAGCAATTAGAATTGCAGACTCTCTTAAAAATAAGTCGCTCCACAATGGGCAGAATCACCCAAAAGCTGAATTTGACGCGAAAAAAAAACATTGCACGCCAGCGAAAAATATACAGAACGAGTGCAAAAATTCAGAGCCGAGTATTGGACAACTATTGGGGAAATAAACTTAGCAGACTTGATATCTTCCGACGAAGGTAGATATAGAATATAGTCTCTAGAGTCTTCTTTTCTGAAGTCTTTCCTAAACAATTTAACAAATCTAAATTCTCTCAGATGATTTAC
>NZ_JBALCP010000111.1:0-2931 GCF_036919675.1 Nostoc sp. | reverse complement strand
ATTAATTTCAGCAATGCCCTCTGGGTACGCGACTTTGACATAGTACTTAAATACTATAAAATTGCGATCGCGCTGTGCCAGTTGCGTAAGTCCTGAGTTCGTTGGGAGTTTTTGGGTGTCCATTTTTTTGCAAATAGTCAGATGAGCCGACCAACAGGAACGGAATGGGGCAGATGCGTCGCGTGAGCAGTGAAGAACGAGGCTCACTGCCGTGCACGACACGTAAAGCAAGATCAAACCCTTCTTCTACTAAATCCACTATCCGATCGTTCAAACTCAGATCTAGCACAATGTCTGGATAACGAGAGCGATACTCCGCCAGAGCTTTGGTGAATAACGGGTTGGCGAACCAAACTGGGGCAGTGATCTTGAGTACACCACGCACGACGACGGCTGATCGTCTTACCGCTGCCTCTACCATTTCCAAGTTATCCAGCATTTCGCGGCATTGCTCGTAATAGAGCGTTCCTGCCTCGGTTAGGCTTAGGTGTCGGCTGCTTCGATTCAACAAGCGCGTGCCAAGGTTTCGCTCCAAGTGCATCACATGCTTGCTGGTCATGGCTGTGGATAAGTTGAGCTGCTCAGCGGCTGCCACAAAACTTCCTAATTCCACTAACCGACACAACACTTTCATACTCATTAACGTGTCCATTGTGGTTCTAAAGTTTCCTAAGAAGAAACATAGCATCAACAAAATGATACTTGTATAACGATGAGAAATGAATGTAATTTGAGGAAGATGGCATTATCAACTAGCTAGAACACCGATTTATTAATAAAACATAAGATTTAAAAACAAGGCTTTTAAATCTTTTCCAATTAAATTTTTCTTGTTAAAACCTAACGAAACTTGGTTTTTTCATGATGACTCTGATTACTGAATCGATGTTCTAGGTAAGGAAATAGCTATGACTGAAGCAACAAAGGGGGTGTTCTAAATTTATTGCTTTTCTCTGAATAATTTACGCATTGAACGTTTTAGGAGTCTTGATAACAAATCTGGAACACTAACAACTCGTTAGCAGCCGCCCGCAAAAATTTCAATGTCAAATCAATTCAATATTGCAATCAGTGGTGGGTTCAAGCCCCCACTGATTGTAGACCACTGATTCTTAAAACCAGTGGTCTACTATACTCAGAATTACTTAATTCAAAATTAATTTTCTTACTAATTTTGCATTTTGAATTTTGAATTCAAAAAAAGGTCAAGGGAAACTTTAATGTCTCAGAACAACGATCTCACAGTGATCGACCGCTTTACCATCTTCGAGCAGTTCAACCTGCATCAGCGCTGCATCGACAAGGGTTGGGGACGCGAGCAGGTTGAACTCTACAACCGCCTTTACTGGCCGGAAGCTAAATTCAACGTCTACGATCTACGTACTTCAACCTTCGAGGGTTTTGAGGGCATGAAGCAGATGTTCGACTACGCACACAGCGTCTTCCCGATGGACAAGTGATTCCATTCTATAGGCGCGTTTGAAATTTCTGGCTTGGGTGATAGGGCCGAAGCGCACTGGCGATGGTTCGTGTCTTGGAAGGCTGAACACGTTGGAACCGTTTCAACTGGCACCTACGACGACATCTTTGAACGTCGCGATGGCGTCTGGAAGTGTCTGGAGCGCACCTCCAAGAGCGATCCCAACTGGCCAATAGACTTGTTCCAGCCCTTCGTCGACGCGGCGGACACTACTTTCAAAGCATCCTGACAGTCAGACTTTTGTAGGTCGGGTTTCCCAAAGCTCCACCTCCTTAGGCTATTTGATCCACGCTCCTAAGCAATACCGCTCCACCACTTTCTAGACAAAGTGATAGAAGCGACAAACTTCATGGAGGAATGGCACTAAGTTAAGCGCAAACCCTTGATAGAACTGGATGAGTGGGTGTGGGGTGTGGGGTGTAGTAACGTTCGCGTCAGCATTGCGTAGCAAAGAATTTTACTTATGTTCGCACTCATATTTACTTTTCTTGATTTTTTTCCGAACCCGCAACCCTACACCCTGCCCTGACGAGCTTTCAGCTTTTCTTAGTGCCATTCTTTTCTAAACTTTGTGTAATTACCGAAAAAGCCTTGAAATAATCTGGATTTAACGAACATGAGCCACACACTTAAAAACAAACGCGCACTCGTCACTGGTGGCAGTCGTGGCATCGGGACAGGGATCGTTAATCGTTTGGCAAGTGAAGGTGCTGATGTCGCTTTCACCTATAGCAGTTCGCCCGATCGCGCCAAAGAAGTTTTACAGGCGGCGCAAACCTTGGGTGTTCGGGCGAGCGCGATCAAAGCTGACAGTGCCAATGCCAGTTCGGTAGTTGCTTCAGTTGAGCGCACAGTAGCCGAATTAGGCGGTATTGATATCCTTGTAAATAACGTAAGCGTACTGGCGATCGCCCGAATCGACGAGCTAACGCTTGCAGACTTCGATCGAACGATTGACGTTAATGTGCGTGCTGTGTTTGTGGCAACTCAAGCTGCCGTCAAGCACATGAAAGAGGGCGGGCACATTATCAATATTGGTAGCACCAATGCCGAACGGATGCCATTTACTGGCGGCAGCATTTATGCTATGAGCAAATCTGCGCTGCAAGGGCTAGCAAAAGGGTTGGCGCGGGATCTCGGACCACGGGGGATTACAATCAACAACGTGCAGCCCGGCCCAATCACAACTGACATGAATCCTCCAGAGGGTGAATTTGCACAGATGCTCAAAAAGCTCATGGCATTGCCCCGCTACGGTACAGTTGAGGAAATTGCCGGAATGGTTGCGTATCTTGCTAGTCCCGAAGCAGCTTTCATTACTGGCGCAAACTTAACGATCGATGGAGGGTTCAGTGCTTACAGCAGTTTGCGTTCAAAGCAGCCACAATAAAAACTACCTAATAGGCTCAACAAACAGACCACAATGATTAAACCAATTTAGAGCATTTTCA
>NZ_JBALCP010000110.1:0-20360 GCF_036919675.1 Nostoc sp. | reverse complement strand
AAATTGGAAAATGTGCCTCGAATGTTACAACTTCGAGCTGCTTATCTCAATGGTCAACTTACTAACTGATATTTTTGCAAAGGTGAGATGCTCCCTTGCAGAACGTCCTGAGGAGGTGATACGCAAAAAAGATGTCAGGCTAAGTTTTATTGAGTTTATAGGGCTTGAAAATATCTTAAAAGCTATCCTGTAACGGGAGCATGAACTATTTTAATTACAAGCAATTAGACGATATTTAGAGCAGAAAGTATATCTATATATAGATATCTATCTAGATCATCAGCAAACAATATAATAAATTAATTATTGTAATTGAGGATGTGCTAGTTTTAAAATAAAACTTAGCACAGCAAGCCAATTAAAAAAATCTGCTATCAAGTGCTTTAATATCATACAAAAATTACATGGAACAAGTAATTACTGCAATTGCAGATGCTTTATTTATAACCAGTAATTTAGGAGAAATAAAAAAAGTAAATCGTGCTGCTCAAAAATTATTTGGTTTCAGTGAAGAAGAATTAATTAATCAACCAATGTCACTGATAATTGATGATAATCAAGTATTAGCACAAGCCATTTATCGACATTCTTATTTTAAACAAAATTCCCAGAATTTCGAGGTAGTTTGTCGAACTAAAACTAGAGAAAAACGGTTGATTGCTTTTTCTTGTTCAGTAATTCCGAAAAAAATAAAAGGATTAGAAGATATTGTCTACATTGGTCGGGATGTTACTGCTCGGCAGCACCGGGAACAGCGTACAAGTACCCAATATGCTATCACTCGGATATTATCAGAATCCCAGAGTGTAAAGCAGGGAATTCCGCAAATTTTGCAGTCAATTGGTCAAAATTTGGGATGGGATTTAGGCGAACTTTGGACAGCAAGTCAATATATTGGCACTTCGGTACAGGGAGACAGCATTAATGCAGTATTAAGGTGTGTGGAAATTTTGTCAAGTCGAGTAATTTCTGTGCGAGAGTTTAAAGCAATCACCTGGCAAACTACCTATACACCCGGTGTTGGCTTACCTGGTCGAATTTGGATCAGACGTTTGCCCTTGTGGATTCAAGATATCACAGAAGATGGAGACAAAAGGCGATCGCAACCTGCTGCTGAGGCTGGATTACACGCAGCTTTTGGCTTCCCCATCTTAGACGATAGTGAAATCTTAGGAGTGATGGTTTTCTTTAGCCGGGACGTACAACCAAAAGATAAAGACCTATTGCAATTGGCGGGTTCGATTGGTAGTCAAATCGCCCAGTTTATCAAACGCAAACAAGCAGAAGATGCACTTGTAGAAAGTGAAGAACGATATCGAGATTTATTTGAAAATGCTAATGACCTGATTCAATCGGTCAATGCCTCTGGTCGTTTTTTGTATGTGAATCGTGCATGGCGAGAAACTTTGGGATATAGCGAAGCTGAAATTGCGAATATGACTGTTTTCGATATTATACATCCAGAGTGTAAACAACAGTGTTTGCAAAGGTTTTATCGCCTGCTGTCAGGAGAAAAGTTCGATCAAGTAAAATGTGCATTCGTTACTAAAGACGGTCAAAGAATCTTTCTAGAAGGTAATATTAACTGTAAATTTGTCGAAGGTCATCCAGTTGCGGTTCGCGGCATTTTTCGCAATGTCACCCAGCGACTAGCAGCAGAAGAAGCGCTGCGCCATCAGCAGGAAGAAACAGAACGTTTATTGCTGAATATTTTGCCAGCCGCAATCTCCAAACCCTTGAAAGAAGAACCAGCTAACATTGCCGAAGACTTTGCTGATGTCACAGTTTTATTTGCAGATATTGTCGGCTTTACCGAAATTGCTGCTTCTATGAGTGCAGTTCAAGTGGTAAACTTACTAAACCAAATTTTCTCAGCTTTCGATCGCCTCACCCAGCAATATAGTTTAGAGAGAATTAAAACTATTAACGATGCTTATATGGTAGTTGCTGGTTTACCCACACGCCGCCTGGATCATGCTCAAGCGATCGCCCAAATGGCACTGCACATGCAAACTGCGATCGCTCTATTTAATACTGAGAATAACCAAAACTTCAATATCCGTATCGGCATCCATAGCGGTTCCGTAATGGCGGGAGTAATTGACCTCAACAACTTTACTTATGATCTCTGGGGAGACACGGTAAATATCGCTAGCTGCATGGAATCCCAAGGTCTTGTAGGTAAAATACAGGTTACAGAAGATACTTATAAGTGTTTGTGTGATGAATTTTTATTTGAAAAGCGGGGTGAAATTGAAGTTAAAAGCAAAGGGGAAATGACAACTTATTTGTTGATTGGGCAAAAGTGAGAAAAGGGGAAGCGATCTGACCTCACTTCCATTCCTCTCTCCTTTTAGGAGCTACGGTGTACACACAAGTCGTATCACCCCCCTTAATCCCCCCGATATATTGGGGGGAAATGAGATATTCCGGTTCCCTGCCCTTAACAAGGGGAGGGTTAGGGTGGGGTAAAACCTGTCTTCTTCAGCTATTTTCAGACTTATGTGTACACCGTAGCCTTTTAGGAGAGAGGCTTTGAATCTTACTCCCCTTCCCTTATGGGGAAGGGGTTGGGGGTTAGGTCTCTATTGGACTCAACACAGAAGCGCTATATTAAAATTCCCTACTCCCTAATGAGTATTCGGAATTAGCCGACCACAGGGATAAGTCGCTGTTTGCTGTGAAGCATTTTCAGCCACTGCTGCTGGAACCTGATCTGATGGTCGGGTTTTGGCTGCCAGATAGTCTTTTTGCAGTTTATCCAAAATGGCTTCTCGCCTGTCGTACACACGCTTCAGGGGACGAGGCTGGCACTTGTTCAAGACGTATGCTGTTACCAGTGGTAGAGCGATCGTGCTATCGGTATAACAAACAATTGCGTTAGGTAACTCTTCCGGGTCAATCTTACCCCAGCTGACGGCTTCCGATGGGGTTGCTCCAGACAAACCGCCTGTATCTGGACGCGCATCGGTAAACTGCACAAAGTAATCGTGTCCTCGTTCTTCTAGTCCTAATACTTCGTGAAGTTGCGGTTGAGTTTGTAACAAAAAGTTTTTCGGACTACCGCCACCGAGAATTACAGCCGCACTTTTACCTCCTGATTCACGGGCATTATATGCGATCGCAGCCGTCTCATTTACGTCAATTGATGGATCTAACACCAACTGCGAACCTTCCAAAGCTAAAGCTGCCACGTTCATCCCAATTGAGCTATCTCCTGGAGAAGACGTATATATAGGCACGCCATACTCATAAGCTGTGGCAAGCAAGCAGGAATGCTGCACACCCAGTTGCTTTTCTACTTCCCGAACATACTTACCCAGTAAATAGTGAAACTCAGCCGTTCCCATCCGCTTCTGAAACGCTTCTCCTTGGAGAATCTTGCGGATGAACGCATCAGTTTCCAGCAGCACATCGTAACCAAAGATAATGTCATAAATGCGAATAGTGCCTTCCTGGCGCAGTTTCACATCATCCAAAAACGGATTACCAGCAAAGAGATCAAAACCCAAACCGTAGTGCATATCATGGTAAAGATTTGCACCAGTACTAATCATCCAGTCAATGAAGCCATTGCGAATTAAGGGTGCAAGTGCTGAAACCCCGAATCCGGCTGGTGTCATCGCACCGGAAAGGCTAACTCCCACTGTGACACCTTCCGTTAGCACATCACGACTCAGTAGTTGGCAGATTTCCCGCAACCGGGCTGAGTTGTAAGCGGTGAAGTATTGATCAATCAAATCCACCACATTGATATCATTTGATATAGGTGTCGGTGCAATTTTTTGACCCAGCTGTTTAGACATTTTGGCACTCCCGAACAGTAAACACGCCGAATCTAATGTTATCTAGGTTTCAACCAAAGTGATAGTAATTTGACTAGCCCATTTCGCCAAAAAAGAGTACGACGGCTGAGATTAAATCGTGTCACCTACCTCAACGCCCATAATTAAGGCAATTTTACTGAAAAGAGGTTCCGAAAATATTAAATTTAATGGAAGATTTAATAGAGCGAGATAAGTGTACGCTACCTAGATGGGAATGCGTCAACAGAGGACTCAACCAATGGGATATGTAATTGCTACTGCAAATATGAAAGGTGGCGTTGGTAAAACCACCCTCACCGTCAACTTAGCTACCTGTTTAGTTAAAAATCATGGCAAGCGGGTGCTTGTCCTGGATTTAGACACCCAAATTAGCGCCACACTCAGTTTGATGTCGCCTTTAGATTTTGCCAAGCGTCGTAAACAAAATAAGACATTTAGGTATCTGATAGACGAAGTTATCAATCCAGACCCACAAGCAAAACTGACAATTCAGGATATCATTCAATCCCAGGTTTGTAATCTTCCTGGACTGGATTTATTACCAGGAGATATCGACTTGTATGATGAATTTCTGGTGTCAGAAATGCTGCATCAACAAGCAACTGCTTTGGGTGAACAGGACTTTGAAATGGTTTGGAATCGTTTTGAAAGAGTCCTGATTAATAACATCTTAAAACCAGTCCGTCAAGAATATGATTTTATCCTTCTCGATTGTGCACCAGGCTATAATCTATTGACTCGTAGCGCTTTAGCCGCCAGCGATTTCTACATACTTCCTGCTAAACCAGAACCCTTATCTGTAGTGGGCATTCAACTGCTGGAAAGACGCATTGCCCAATTAAAAGACAGTCACGGGCATGAAACCAAGATAGATATAAAAATGCTGGGAATTGTATTTAGCATGTCCAGCGCTAACCTTCTCACTGGCAGATACTATAAACAAGTGATGCACCGCGTTGTTGAAGATTTCGGTGTAGAAAAAATTTGTAAGGTACAAATACCAGTTGATGTCAATGTTGCTAAGGCTGTTGATAGTTTTATGCCAGCTGTTTTAATTGCTCCTCAATCAGCTGGTTCAAAAGCGTTTTTTCAGTTAACTCAGGAGTTGTTGCAAAAGCTATAGCAAAACTAAACCATTTGGAAATATAGCAATCCTAAATCATTCGTGAAAAACAATATCCGCAAGTTTTCTAAAAAGTTGCGGATCGGAACTTGGCGATTTTTACAAATAAAATAGGATTGCTATAACACGATTTCCGACTTGTTAAATAAATCGGAAATCTGAACCTTTTGATTTTCCCAAATCAATTAGAGTTGCTATTTATTGTCTGCCCAAATAAAAGGTGCTAAGTGGTAATAAGTAAGTTATCCTTTTCATAAGTTCAGCAGTTCTACTGAAGCTATATGCAGGGAGATTTAGCTATTGAGTGAAAAGACCAGTAAATTTCACTAAGAAACAATGGTTACTAACAATTCTGTACATGAAGAGATAAATCAGCACTTGGGAATACGCCTACCACGGACTCTGAGTTATCTCGAAACCTGGGGCTTTGGCTTAACGGGTCATGTGGGATGGATTGGTACTGCCCCCATGATTCATGCAGCGTTAGGGCCTAAAGCAATCTTAGTTTGGTTTTTTGGCACGATCATTTCCTTTTTACTTAACTTGCAGGTACAAAGTCTAGGTAGACATTGGCCAGATGTCGCTGGAGGAACACCAAACTATACTACAAGGTTATTAAAGAACTTTCCTGGCTTAGGTCGTTACGTAGCCTTAGGATACTTTTTTAGCTGGGCAGCAGCACCGGCACTGTATGCGATTATTCTCACAGACCTAATTAAAGTCAGTTTTGAACCATTAGGTATTTCTTGCCCAGAAACTTTATTAAAAGTTGTATTTACAGCGATTCCTTTTATTGTGGCATTCAGTGGCAGCCGTGCTCTAGCGCTCCTGCATTTATTTTTTGTATTACCAGCAATTTTATTACTGCTTTTGTTTTGTACTCAAGGCGTAGTATGGTTAGCCTTCTCACCTGATAGTTTTAAATTTAGCCCAACTAACACAGATAGCCTAAGTTTTGAAGAATGGGCAAAGTGGTTTTTTCTGGCTAGCTATTCAATTTATGCTTGTGAAACCACTTCTTCTTTTGTTGCTGATAGCCGCCACCCATATAAAACTTTAAGGTTCTTAAGCGTAGCTGCTTGGCTAATTCCTCCGGTGTTTTTAGGTGGTTCTTGGGTATTAATGTGTTCGGCTCCAGATCCAACAATAAGTACCAATGCGTTCTTCATTCTGGTAGAGGCTTCTATACCTTTTTGGGGTGAACATGCCCCCTTTCTAGTAACACTTCTGATTACTGTATCCTGCCTTCTAAGTTCTGCTACGGCAGTTTCCAACTCTCCTCGGATATTATATCAACTTGCCTTAGACAAACAGCTTTCTCCCATATTTGCATTAGTTTCCCGTCAAGGTGTCCTTGCGCCTGCTATCTTAGTTACCTTTATAATCAGTTTGCTTTGTCTAAATTTAGGAAATGTATTTCAACTTGTCACAGTAGCAGGCACTTGTTATCTCATGTCCATTATGGGATTACATCTGGGATTATGGCTGTGTCGGGACAAACCGCAGGTGTTATGGCCTTGGTGGTCACTTGGTTTTTTCTTTGTAGAAGCAGTAGTCCTAATAGTCGGAGGTTTAGCTTGGAGTCGGAGAGATTTCTTAGTGGGATTATTATTACCCATTGTTCTGATCATCGGAGATGTAGGGCTACGTCGCTTAAAATTTGCGCCATTACACCCGGAATGGTGGACACAGCGTTACGACATTAGGTCTAGTAGAAACAACTCAGACTTTGTGGTACTACAGGTGATTGTCTTAGTATCATTAATTTGTATTACTGCCACAAGCAGTTGGGTTATCCGCGCTTTATTAGATAGACTTCCTAATAATCCTCAAAACTCTTTATTAGCTATTCTGCTAGTGACGCTTTCTTTTATGGGGGTAGCGATCGCTTGCTGGACAACTCTACCACAAATTGTTGCTATTGATGAGGCACGCAAACAAGCAAGAAACCTATTTATCACTACTCTCGACACCGTTCCAGATACTGTTTTAGTCTTAGATGAAAACGGTACAATTTGTCAGACAAATGCCGCTGCTGAAAAATTATTTCAAACAAATGTTCAGCAGTTGCTTGGGCAAAGCTTGAATCAACTTTTAATATCCTATCGCGGTAAACCGGAGCAATGGTCTATTAGGAGTGAGCAAACCTTAAAAATAAATGAAAATCTCCGAATTGTTGAATCGACTATTTCACAGCCATTTAGTTCCCAGTTAAGAGAGTATATTGTTATTGTCCGTGACATTACTAAGCGGAAGTTAATCGAGGAAGAATTAGTCCAGTATCGTTATCACCTTGAACAGATGGTTATAGAACGCACTATTGAACTTATTAAAGTGAATAAACAGCTTGAAAAAGACATTATCAAGCGTCAGCAAGTACAAGAGCAATTACTGTATAATAGTCTTCATGACGGGCTAACCGGATTACCTAATCAACGATTATTTATAGAGCGAGTGCAGCAGGCAATAGAACGTACTAAACAGCAAAAAAATTATTTCTTTGCCGTACTATTCTTAGATATAGACCGCTTTAAAGTTGTTAATGACAGCCTTGGACATCTACAGGGAAATCAACTTTTGATTGCAATTTCTGATCGGCTAAAATCAGTTCTGCGAGTTGGAGACATAATTGCCCGTTTTGGCGGAGATGAGTTCACAATCTTAATTGAGGAAATTGAAAATATCAGCACTGCCGTACAGGTAGCCGAGCGAATTAAAAAGGTGCTAACTTCACCATTTAAATTAAATGAGCATAGGGTGTTTACTAATGCTAGTATTGGCATCGCTTTAAGTAAAGCAGATTATGAGCAAGCAGCGCAGATTCTACGCGATGCCGATGTGGCAATGTACTGTGCCAAATCACTTGGTAAGGCACGCTATGAAGTGTTTGACCCAAAAATGCACGAGAGTGCATCTTTGCTCTTGGAGTTAGAAACTGCTCTGCGAAGTGCGTTGCTCAAGCAAAAAGAATTTAGCCTTAATTACCAGCCAATTATTTCACTGACAACTGGCAAAATTATTGGATTTGAGGCACTGATACGTTGGCATCATCCAGAACGAGGACTTATTTCCCCTGAAGATTTTATTCCCCTGGCCGAAGAAACTGGAATGATTATTAGTATCGGGCAATGGGTGCTTTATGAAGCGTGCCACCAAATGCACATATGGCATAAACAATTTCCTACCTCACTACCCCTGACAATTAGTGTAAATTTTTCTGGGAAACAAATCACGCAACCCGATGTATTTAAAGAAGTTAAACATATTTTGCAGGAAACTGGACTAAAGCCATCCAGTTTGAAATTGGAGATTACTGAAACCTTGTTGATGGATAATTTTGAATTAGCTACCATTGTGCTTTCCCAGTTAACAGCGCTGAATGTCGAGTTGCACATGGATGATTTTGGTACTGGCTTTTCATCCTTGAGTTATCTGCACCGCCTACCAATCAAAACCCTTAAGATTGACCGTTCTTTCGTCACTAATATAGGTAGTCGAGGAGAAAATTTAGAAATTGTTCGAGCTATTGTGACATTAGCTCATAATTTAAATATGTCTGTAACAGCAGAAGGGATAGAAACTGTAGAGCAATTAGCACAGTTAAAGGCTTTACAATGTGATTATGGGCAAGGATATTTTTTCTTACCACCTATAGAATGTGCAGAAGTAGAAATATTACTTGCTGCTAACTTGTGCTACAAAGACTTTTTAAAGACCTGAAAATCTTGGGATCAAATTCTGTTTAAAGGATGTTTGAAAAGTATTGTTGTTAATCACCTCCCAAACCTAACCCCCCTAGCAAGCCTTCCCTATGTTAGCGTTGGCAAACGCAAGAGCATTTCTAAGAGTTGCGTGCGGGAATGGGGGTTTCAAAGCCTCTCAGGAGTGGGGAAGAGGAATAAAAGCGGGGTTTCTAGTATACTTTGCCACTTTTCAAACATCCTCTTAGAAAAATACCTCGTAAAATTAGACGATTAATTTCACTTGATAATCTATATTAGTGTAGTGCTGGTTGTAGCTGGAAATGTTCTGCATTATTAATTAACCCTTCTTCTAATAAAAGTTCATTAATAAAAGTATCGATTTTATCCCGATCAATATTCTGCATGACTATCATGTGTGCCCAATTTTCAAAAACTGCTAGCTGCCACTTTTTAATTAACTTTTGAGAAGGTTTTTGAAACACTACAGTATTGGAAAACTTATTTAACATGCATGGATATTCTCTGATTTGAAGTTGTTGGAAAAGATATTGGGCATTATGAATACAGGTCTTTGCTTCTCTAGCTAATCCATCATAACCTCTTGTTTGCACTGCATACCAGAGAATCAGGGGAGTATGGCCGTTTCTAGAACCCAGAATTGTTGTATCTGTTGAACCAATATATTCAATTATTGTTTCAACTTTTTCTACCCATTTCTTCTTAGTTAAGACTACACCACAAGGTAATGGAGAACCAATGAATTTAGCAGAAATAGCTATACTATCTATGGGTTTTTGAAAGTTAACTTGCGGAGCGCCATCTAAAAACGGTAATATTAATCCTGAGAGTGCAGCATCACAATGAATGTAATAATCTTTAATCTGATTGCGCTCTAAAATTTCTAGAACTTTGTCTAAGTTATCAATCGCACCCTTGACAGTAGTCCCAATATTTAAATTTATGATCGCTGGATAACTACGATTCTCGCTAATTAGTTGCTCAAAATGTTTATAATTCATCTCTCCATTAATTTGTGAATTAACAACATTATGTTGGATGCGGAATAATTTGGCTGCTTTGGGTATGGAGTAATGAGAGTCTTGTGATGAGTAAAGAATCCCATTAGGGTAAATTTCTCTTGCTAAGAACATTCCATATAAATTACCTTCAGTTCCGCCAGCAGTAACATAACCCCAAAACTGACTTTCTGGAATCTTATAGAGTTCAGCAAAAAAAGATAATACTTCTTGTTCAAACTTCCGAGAATGGAGACCAAAATCTGGCTCGACATATGGATCTCCAGCATTATTTAACAGGAAATTGAAAAATTTTGCGATCGCACTGTAATCACAACTTAAATTATATGGATAGCCTGCATGAAACTGCGATCGCTGTTCTATTTGCAACAAAAAATCTGCCAACTCTGTAGCAATTCTATCTGACATATCTCTGTATCTCCTAAACTTTGAGTTAATTCATGTTTGAGTGGAAGTTCTAGCCGTTAATATAATGTCTTTATAATTTCTCAACATCAGTATTAATTAAGTTTTTTCACAAAAAATAAATTAAGTGGTAACACGTACACAATATTCAGTGAAAATACTCATACTATTTGTCTATTTGTGTTCTATCATTCAAAGGCACGATTACTAAGCTAAATCTCAGATTTAGCCATAATGTCAATCTCAATCAAACTCTTAAAGGGTTAGTTTGACATTTGAATATGGACAAAATATTGCAACAAAATTACTTTTTGAGATTGCAAATTAGCGAATCTTCTGCTGATAAGCAAGCAAACCACATCTAGTTTGCATATCTAAAATGTCAAGTACTATTGTTTGTGGGGTGGGCAGCGTTCGACTGACTTGTACTGAGCGTTGTTGCGTTGCACTGAGCGGCTGGTGAGCGCAGTCGAACCATGCCGAGGTGTCGAAGTAGCGCTCACGCCGAAGTCTTGACTACCCTAATTATGCAAGTTAAATGTGTAACAGCTTACTCACCGAATTTACGATGTTTAAATTTTGGATAATGGAATTGTTGGCGGAGCCTCTCGTAGAGAAGATTCTTGCATTCCATTATTTAATGCATGTTTTCAGCCCCGGAATTAGAATGCGAGAATAAATCTAAAATCATATGAGATGGTAGTGGATTTACGCGCCCGCTGTACTAGAAATCGTGGCTATACACACGAAGTCCGCATATCGCGCTAGCAAGCGCACCACGCGGACTTCATGAGCTAAAAGTGCATTTAGATTTTTGCTTTTAGAACTCTCCGGCTAAAGCTGCAACACACCGTTCACAAATTAGGGGGTGTTCTGCTGATTCTCCCACATGAATAGAGTAGTTCCAGCAGCGATCGCATTTTTGCCCATCTGCTTTTACAACATCAATAGTTGTTATTTTCTCAGTACCTAACAATTTAGCTACTTTTATCTGTTCTTCTGCCTCTTTAAGAGGGGAATCTAGTAGTTCAACTTGAGATACTAAAAACAGATAACGCAACTCATCTACCCCATTACTTTGGTCAATAGAATGGGGGTTAAATGATTGTAACTGTTTACGCTGTTCCAAATCTGAGACATATAACAAAACCTTAGCTTCCAAAGAAGACCCGATTTCTTTCGCTACTCGAAGATTCTCTAAACTTCCATTGACATCAGTACGAATTTTTCGCAGCGCTTCCCAAAATTCGGCTAATTCAGGATTACGCCATTTTTCGTCTACCTGCACCCAACCGGCTTCAAACACCGATTTGTAGGGTGTTTTGTAGGGGAGATATTGCCAGATATCTTCGGCGGTGTGGCATAATACTGGAGCGATCGCTCGTGCTAAATTATCTATTGCTATCTTCAGCACTGTTTGACAACTGCGACGGCGGAAAGCATTGGTTGCACTGATGTACAACCTATCTTTGGCAACATCTAAATAAAAGTTGGATAAATCCACCACGCAGAAATTCTGCACTGTTTGGAAAAAGCGGAAGAATTGGAAACTCTCAAAGGCTTCGGTGACTTCTTCAAACACCTCGGTTATCCGGTGCAGCATATAACGGTCAAGTTCTGGCAATTCCTCGAAGGGGACTGCATCTTTTTCCGGGTCAAAATCATGCAAGCTACCCAACAAAAACCGCGCTGTATTGCGAATTTTGCCTCTGACATCGTTCAGTTGCTTGATGATGTTTTTACCAATGCGGACATCGCCGGAGTAGTCTACCGATGATACCCACAATCTCAATACGTCTACACCGTAAGCCGGTTCTACTTTTTGATTTTTCCCGCCTTCAATGATTGTATTTGGGTCAACCACATTTCCTTCTGACTTACTCATCTTCCGCCCTTGTTCGTCCAAAGCAAAACCGTGAGTTAGCACAGTTTTGTAAGGCGCAATGTCATTCACTGCTACACTGGTGAGCAAGCTTGACTGGAACCAGCCACGATGTTGGTCGGAACCTTCCAAATACATATCAGCGGGGTAGCGTAAATCTGGACGCTGGTTGACGACAGCTGCCCAAGATGAGCCAGAATCAAACCATACATCCATTGTGTCTGTACCTTTGCGGTAAAACTTGCCATTTTGGCGATAGGATTCTGGTAATAACTCCTCAACCGATAACTCCCACCAAGCATCAGAACCTTTTTCTGCGATGATTCCTTGGACGTGGTTGATAATTTCTTCATTCAGCAGTACTTCCCCAGTTTCTTCCTCGTAAAAAACGGGAATTGGTACACCCCAACTCCGCTGACGAGAGATACACCAATCGGGACGTTCCGCCACCATTGGCGTGATCCGATTTTCACCTTGGGCTGGAATCCATTTTACCGTTGCGATCGCTTTTAGCGCTTCTTCTCTAAATCCCTCCACGGAAGCAAACCATTGTTCAGTCGCACGGAAAATCGTCGGCTTCTTCGTCCGCCAATCATAGGGATACTTGTGAGGGTATGGTTCTTCCTTCAACAAGGAACCAGCCACTGTTAAGGCATCAATTACCGCCTGATTACCATCACCCAGCACATTCAACCCCGCAAATTGTCCCGCTTCTTCGGTAAAATTGCCATTGTCATCCACTGGTGCAAGGATAGGCAAACCGTAGCGCTGACCAACAATGTAGTCTTCTTGACCATGACCGGGAGCAGTATGTACCAACCCAGTACCCGATTCAGTAGTAATATAATCACCGCCCACAACAATCGGACTTTCTCGGTCAAATAGAGGATGACGGTAAGTAGTATGTTCTAAATCACTCCCTTTAAACGTGGCTTTTGGAGTTAACTCAACTCCCAATGTCGAAGATAAACGTTCCACTAAATCAGCAGCAACGATGAGGTATTTGAAATTACTTTGCACCTCTGCCTCTGGGTGGGAAACTTCCACGACTGCATAGTTCAAATCTGCATTTACCGCTACAGCCAAATTCGCCGGAATTGTCCAAGGTGTAGTCGTCCAAATAGCTACACCCAAATCTGACAGATATTCAGCCAACAGTGGTTTTACAGCTGACGCCAAACTTGTAACTGGAAAAGCTGCATAGATACTGCGGGAAATGTGACCTTCTGGATATTCCAACTCAGCTTCAGCCAGAGCGGTTTGAGAACTCGGACTCCAGTGAACCGGCTTCAAACCGCGATAGATGTAGCCTTTTAAGAACATCTGACCAAACACACCAATTTGAGCCGCTTCATATTCCGGCTTCATAGTTAGATAAGGGTTATCCCAATCACCCCAAATACCGTAGCGTTTAAAATTTTTACACTGGTTATCTATGGTAGTTAGGGCAAATTCTTTCGCTTTTAAGCGCAGTTGTAAAGGCGTCAAATTTTGCCGTTCTGCTGACTTCATGTTCTGCAAAACTTTCAACTCAATTGGCAAGCCGTGACAATCCCAACCAGGAACGTAGCGAACTTTACGCCCTTTTAGCAGTTGGTAGCGATTAATAATATCTTTGAGAATTTTATTTAAGGCATGACCAATATGGAGTGAGCCATTAGCGTAGGGAGGCCCATCGTGCAGTATAAATAATTCGCCAGGGTTATTTTTGGAGAGGCGATCGTAAATTTTATTTTCTTCCCAAAATTTTTGGATTTCAGGCTCACGCTTGATGGCGTTCGCCCGCATCTCAAAGTTAGTCTTGGGTAGGTTTACAGTATCTTTGTAACTTCCTGGTTCGGTCACAGTCTCATGCCTAGAATTAGGTGTGCAGGTTTTATCAATTATAGAAGATGGCATGAAAACCAAAATTTGCTATTTTGTCACCTTTTTCGATAAACCTCTCCCTGCCTTGAACAAAAGTTCAAGTCTGTCCGTCTCAGAGTCGGAGAGGGACGGTTTTGCTTAGTAAAACCTCTTAGAGGTCTTTTTTTTACAGCTAATTGAGATGGAAACCATATCGACTCGTCGAACTCACCTTTACAGAGCTAGACGGGCAAGCCTGGGTATGACTGAGAGAAAGAGACTTTGAATCACTTCGATTTTCCGCTTCGCCTCATTGGATTGGCTCTCAAGCAGAGAACTAATCAGCAATTTTGCGGAGGTTGAGAGTTAATCAACAGAAAGTAGTATACTTTTCTGGGTTATCGTATTGCCTATCCAAAGGTTTCGTTTAAAAACAAATAATTTTGGGGTTGCTCTAATGCTAAGTCCTGTAGTAACAGTCAGTATCTTTCAAAAACAATCCGACCCTAAAGTGTTTTCAGCAGGCCAAGTCATCTTTGAAGAAGGACAGTCTGGAGATGAAATGTACGGCATTCTGGAAGGAGAGGTGAATATATTAGTCAATGGCAAAGTTGTAGAAACCATTGATACAGGCGAAGTTTTTGGTATCGCGGTACTTATGGGAATCCAAAATAGAACTTACACAGCTATTGCCAAGGTGGATTGTAAACTGGGTTTCCTTGATGAGAAAGGGTTTCTGTTTGCCGTTCAGGAAACACCTGTGTTTGCCTTAAAGGTGATGAAAAGTTACTCAGAACGTCTGAGTCGCTTGCAGCATCTGCTGTGAAGGAGGCAGGGGGAAAAAGGGTTTGAGTCTTGTTTACTTTTATTCACATATTTTGATTTTATTGTGCCAGCTTAGCTTACTTATTGCCTAAGAAAGATAAAGTGAAAGGTGCAGGATTTACCGAAGGTAGTAATGGCACGTAAACGATTGATTATCGAAATGGGAATGGGAATAGATCAGCATGGACAAGAACCGACAGTAGCAGCATCTAGGGCAGTACGGAATGCGATCGCTCACAATGCTTTACCTGGTGTTTGGGAGGTTGCAGGTTTAAGTCACCCCAATGAAATGATTATAGAAGTTCAGGTAGCAGTACCATATCCAGAACAAGTTAGGGAAGAAGAGGTATTAGCTGTCCTACCATTTGGTCGGAAAAGTCTTACCGTAGAATCTGGGGGGATGATAGTTAAAGGGCGGGCGATTCCCGAACTCAACGATAAAAATGACGAAATGTTGATTGCGATCGCTGCTGTTACAGTTTTGATCGAAAATGAGTAGCTGAGGTCAATCCCTCGCTTTCTTTACGAGGGTTGAAGTGCAGAATCTGGGTTCTAAGATTGCAGGTATTTTAGCAAGGTTTCGGCGTAAGGTTTGGGATCGCGCACATACATTAGGGGACCGCCGTGTAGAATCTTGGTGGTAGAATGCGGAACAAGTCTGGCAGTGTCCTCAATAAAAGGCGCGAACATGGTGTCTTCCATTGCCCACATTAGTAAAGTCGGAACCGAGATCAGTGGTAAACGGCTTGCTTCATCGTACCTCAAGACTGCTTCCATCGCCTCATAGGTGCGTTCTTGCCGAGACATTACTTCTTGGAAATAGATTTCAAAGCATTCAGGGGGTTCACCAACATATAGTGATTTTATTCGTTGCCAATTGGCGCTGTAGTGGCTGCCATCCTCTTTTACCTGTGGTGGTCCATAAAGTATTGGTGATTGGCGTAAATTTTGACGTGCTGCTTCGTCTTTCCAACGAGGCAGTCCAAAAAGTACTAGCTTTTTAATTCTACTTGGACAAATAATTGCCGCTTCGCAAGCAATTGCAGCTCCGACGCCATTGCCCACCAGATAAAAATCTTCAACTTTAAGTGTGTCCAGTACCTCAAATAAATCTGTAGCATACTGCGAAATAGTCCACTGAGTGGGTGGATTTTCTGACTCGCCTTGACCGGGAGTATCCAGCACAATTACCCGAAAATCACGAGCCAATAGCGGCATAACTCTGAGCAAACTACGAGAAGAAAAATAAGTTTTGTGGGTGAGTACCAGTACCGAACCATTGCCTGCTGTCCGGTAATGCACTTGACCCCACGACTGATCCACAAAACCTCTTTTAATTTTAATTGCCTGTTGTTGAATCATCTTCTATTGTGTACACAGCCACCCTAAAATAATTATCCGGTGCAACAGACGTATTTTTGGATTTTGTGTAGAAATATTTGACTGTAGGGTGCGATCGCAGGCGTTATGCTCACAAGTGCTGTCAAGCCTGCCAATCGCTTGTAGTAAAGGTTTGGGGCAGCTGCAATATAGTATTATGAATTAGTATAAGTGGGTGTGCCTGAGTTTTGCCTCTACACACAATGCAGAATCTTGGAAGCAGGGAGCAGAATAGAGCGTGATTAAACCAGAGGTAGTATCTTACGGATCTTGGCGATCGCCCATCACAACAGACTTAATTACCGCACGGACAATTGGGTTGGGACAAATTGCTCTCGATGGCGAAGATATTTACTGGAGCGAGCTGCGACCATCAGAGCAAGGGAGAAATGTCGTAGTCCGCCGGGGTGCAAATGGTGAAATTTCTGATATCACACCTACTCCCTTCAACGTGCGTACCCGTGTGCATGAATATGGTGGCAGTTCTTTTCTTGTGGTAGATGGCACTGTTTACTTTTCTAACTTTATTGACCAACGCCTATATCGTCAGGATACTGATACACAGCCGCAAGCCATTACCCCGTCAGCAGCCACACGCTATGCAGATGGTATTTTTAACCGCCAACACAACCGAATTATTTGCGTGTACGAAGATCACACTGATACTGCAAATGAGGCGATCAATACTCTAGTCGGCGTGGAACTAGACGGAGATCACAAAATCCAACAATTAGTATCTGGAAATGACTTTTATGCTTCGCCTCGCCTTAGTCCCGATGGTTTACGATTAGCTTGGCTGACTTGGAACCATCCTAATATGCCTTGGGATAGCACTGAACTATGGGTTGGGGAATTAAAAGTAGATGGTAGTTTAGGAAATGTTCAAAAAATTGCTGGTGATTTAGATGAATCTATCTTTCAGCCAGAGTGGTCGCCGGATGGCAAATTGTACTTTGTTTCTGACCGTACAGGTTGGTGGAATATATATCGTTGGCAAGATGAAAATGTAGAAGCGCTAACTCAAATCAAAGCGGAGTTTGGTCAGCCGCAATGGAATTTTGGGATGTCCACTTATGCTTTTGAATCTGCTAACCGGATTATTTGTACTTATACCCAGCAAGGTATTTGGTATTTAGCTAGCCTTGACACAGTAACAGGTCAACTAGAACCAATAAATACGCCCTACACAGCTATTAGTTCTCTCCATGCCACCTCTAACCAGGTGGTTTTTCGCGGAAGTTCTCCAACTGAGTTGGCAGCTATTATCCGTCTGGATTTGACAACCAAAAAGCTGGAAGTCCTACGGCGTTCCAGCGATGTAACTATTGATGCTGGTTATCTTTCTCTGCCTGAAGCCATTGAGTACGAAACAGCTGATGGTAAAACAGCACACGCCCTTTTCTACTCACCTCAAAACCTTGATTATACTGCTCCTGCGGGCGAAAAACCGCCTTTGATTGTCAACAGCCACGGTGGTCCCACCGCAGCAACTTCTAGTAGCCTCAGTTTTGGCGTTCAGTATTGGACTAGCCGAGGTATAGCGGTTCTGGATGTAAATTATGGTGGTAGTACAGGTTACGGGCGCGAGTATCGGCAACGACTAGATGGACAGTGGGGAATTGTAGATGTAGATGATTGTGTTTTTGGTGCGCGTTACTTGGTGGAACGGGGAGATGTAGACGGCGATCGCCTGGCAATCTCTGGTGGTAGTGCAGGTGGTTACACAACGCTTTGTGCCTTGACTTTCCGAGATACTTTTAAAGCAGGAGCCAGCTATTATGGTATCAGCGACTTGGAAGCTTTAGTCCGGGATACACATAAATTTGAATCACGGTACTTGGATCGTCTGGTTGGCGCTTACCCACAACAGCGTCAGATTTATCAACAGCGATCGCCAATTAACTTTAGTGAGCGTCTAGCCTGTCCAGTGATTTTTTTCCAAGGATTAGAAGATCGAGTGGTTCCGCCCAACCAAACTGAAGCAATGGTTACAGCACTGCGAACTAAAGGTGTACCTGTGGCTTATCTTCCTTTTGAGGCTGAAGAACATGGCTTCCGCAAAGCCGCAAACATCAAACGTTCTTTGTCAGCAGAACTCTACTTTTACTCACGAATTTTCGACTTTGAAATTGCTGAATCAGTCGAACCTGTAGTCATTGAAAACTTTTAGCTCCGTAGCCGTGATCATCAGCGAAAGTGACATCTTGACCGCGCAATAAAGCTGCGAAGTAATGGCTCTCAAAAGTATTGCTATCGTTTGATTGCGGCTACCAAAGTCAGAAAGTCCAGGAAGAAATTTCTTACTTTAGGCGTTCTCCAAGGATTTTTACCATCTGCTGTATGCAGGCGATGTCACTCGACTTGCCGCTGCTTTGTCTACACACTTCGTTACAACCTACTTTCCGCACCCCTAACTGTCACAAAGAGAAATTACGGAGAGAAAAAATTCAAGTGAGAATCAAAACAGACATCATTAGTCAAAAAATAGATTTGAGCAAGCATGAATCAGAAAAAATGGCATCAAAATCTCTTGTCAATAAGGAGCAATAAGAACTAACGCCAGAGATGAGTCTGAGATAAGTAAATGAAGATGTTAAAGGTTAAAATCATAAATTAGAGTAATCAATGGAAGTGACAAACTAAAATTATTGACATAGTAAATTAGAGCCATGAATTAAATAAATTAGCTCTGATACCAATTCTCTGTGAAGCTGCACATTATTATTGACCCCTCCCAACCTCCCCTTGGCAAGGGGAGGTGCCGTAGGCGGTGGGGTTCTTTCTATGCGTCTTCATAAAAAATTGGTATGAGTTCTGTTGATATTAAATTAATAAACAGAAGAATTAGTTGAATAATTGATAGTAACCTAGACAATCATCTGGGAAAAAATTCAGAATCAAATCTCTTTCTTGAGTCCAATTATAGATGTATTTTTCCTGGTTAAGTGTAACTAAATGAATAGACTGGAAGCATTGAAATATCCATCGTCAAGTGGGGTGGTCAGTCAGTTTACCCAATTGATTTTTAATTGTTGATTTAGACTCTTGAAGGGCGGCTCTTATTTGCCATGCATACAATGAATCAAGATACTAGTACGCCACGGCGTAAATAAAGCAACCATTTAAAATCCCTAAAAAGCCAATTCCATAATACTTTTGACTTTTGACTTTTGACTTTTGACTTTTGACTTCCGCCTTGCGGTACTAGTCTCAATCATCTCCTTATTCCACCCTCACCACGCGATCGCTACCAGGGAAAACTTAATGCTCCAGTCGTGCTTGTGAAAGATGGAAATTATCAGTGTATTCACTGTGGGTAAATGTATTGATTAATTTAAGTACTTCAGCAACATATTGATTTGGTGTTTTGCCAGGAGAATCAGGTGTGTGTAGTCTTTCGTCACTTCATTCAGAGTTCAATCTATCCTCAAGCACAAAAGGCAGCAAAAGTGGTGGAAGCAGCAGCGCAGGGTCAATTTTGGCTGACGCGCGATCTGCTATTTACCTATCAAAAAGCTTTGGTAAACGGCTATCTTGTGGAGTATGCCGATGTTTTAGTTTATTAATGGAGTTCGCTATACTGATTCCTGGAACATGGAGCAGTTCAAGGCGGCCATTACCACTGCAAGTCATTGATTTCTTCGGAAACCGATAAACATTTAGGAGGAACAAAAACATGATTGCTCAAGTGAACCTTGGCGGTAGTTTCACACTCGCAGGTACTTCTGTGACTCTGAAGCGGATAGGCTATGGTGCGATGCAGCTTGCTGGCTCAGGTGTTTGGGGACCGCCGCGCGACATGGATGCTGCCGTTGCCGTTGTGCGCGAAGCGATCGCACTCGGAATCAATCACATCGACACCAGCGACTTCTACGGTCCGCACATCACCAACCAAATCATTCGGCAGGCGCTTCACCCCTACCCCGAAAATCTGACGATTGTCACCAAGGTGGGCGCAGTGCGCGGCGCGGACGCATCGTGGAATCCAGCGCAGAGTCCGACCGAGCTTCGCCAAGCGGTGCACGACAACCTGAGCAACCTGGGCGTTGATGTGCTTCATGTCGTCAACCTGCGCCGGTGGGGGGACGGGCCGAGCGAGGGGTCGATCGCAGAGCAATTCACCGCGCTCGCCGAGATGCAGCAGCAGGGGCTGATCCGACACTTGGGACTTAGCAATGTGACGGCGGCGCAGGTCGAGGAAGCGCGCGCGATCGCGCCGGTGGTCTGTGTGCAGAACCAGTATAGAACCCATTTGGGATCTATAAAGTAGCTAATCTTCGGAGCATAAGTCTGACAAAACAGAGATGAATTTTAGTGGTCGCATTTTCTAAA
>NZ_JBALCP010000109.1:0-1404 GCF_036919675.1 Nostoc sp. | reverse complement strand
TTTTTGCTCTTTGCTTCAGGCACTTATTCAATATAGCGAACCTTCTTAAGCTTGTCAACTATTTTTCCAAAAATATTTTGGACCGCTTTTGAGTCCCCTGAAACTGCCCACAGTGCTCTCTTTGTAGGCAACAATGGTTTATGCACTGTGCTGAGTAAGGAAGGGTGAAGCGTGAATTTTCAGTCGGTAATAGGTTTATTGCATGAGTTTTGGGGCGATCGCGGTTGCTTGATTGCCCAACCCTATGACATTGAGAAGGGGGCAGGTACTAAAAATCCTCAGACATTTTTAAGAGCATTGGGACCGGAACCGTGGTCTGTTGCCTACGTTGAACCGTGTCGTCGCCCGACGGATGGGCGGTACGGCGAAAACCCCAACCGCTTCCAACATTATTATCAGTACCAAGTTCTGATTAAGCCGTCGCCAGATAATATCCAGGAGATTTATCTTGATTCATTAAGGGTTTTAGGTATTTGTCCTGAAGACCACGATATTCGGTTTGTAGAGGATAACTGGGAAGATGCGACGGTGGGAGCTTGGGGCACTGGTTGGGAAGTATGGTTAGATGGGATGGAAATTACTCAATTTACCTACTTCCAACAGTGTGGGGGAATAGATTGCCGTCCTGTGTCGATTGAGATTACGTACGGGTTAGAGCGATTGGTGATGTACCTTCAGGAAGTGGAGGCAATTACTAAGATTCATTGGACAGACAACATTACTTATGGTGATGTTTACCTTCAGGGAGAGATTGAGCAGTGTATCTACAACTTTGAAGCGTCAAATCCTGAGTTGCTACTGACACTATTTAATTTGTATGAGCAGGAAGCTACCCAATTGACGGAGCGAGGATTGGTCTTGCCTAGTTTAGATTATGTAATGAAGTGTTCGCACACGTTCAATCTGCTGGATGCTAGAGGTGTGATTTCGGTGACGGAGAGAACTCGCTATATTGCCAGGATTCGGCATTTGGCTAGGAAGGTAGCTCATTTATATGTTGAGCAAAGGGAGAAGTTGGGTTTTCCGTTGCTCAAACATACTGTGAGTTCAACAGGAAGCCCGACATCCTAAAGGGTGTGGCTACACGAACTAAGTCCGCTAGGAACAATTGCATATTTGGTCAGCGTAGCACTTTGTGTTCTGTTTCTCCATGCTGCGCTGGGGTTTAAGCTAGGTATATCTTTATGATGTCGCTATTGCTAAAAGTCAGAAATACCGTTAAATCTTGAGTCTAGAACATTAAGGCTACAAGGATAAGGCCCGCATAGGCGGACTTTGTTTGTATAAACTTGATGGACTATACTTCACCACAAGCATAAAAATTTTTCGGAGTTGCTGATTAAAGAGATGAAAAGCTCACGCAGAGAGAAGTGTTTGCGGCGAAAAACCCGCAAACAAAGGGAG
>NZ_JBALCP010000108.1:0-94854 GCF_036919675.1 Nostoc sp. | reverse complement strand
AAATCTATGGAGTATGGTTTCATTGCTAACAAATTTTATTTTTCTTATCTGTATAGTACATTTGGTTGTCTCTCACCCGAGTGAAAACCGCTATATAAGACTTATCAATTACTGTATCCTCGTAACTTATGTTCCACCGCTCAAATTGATATGTGGTCTTAACTCGATAAATAAATCCTTGGGTTCAGACTGCTCCGGCAACAAAAATCTGTTGACACTATCATGAGATAAATCTTCCAGGATTCTTGTCAAACGTACACATCCTGGGTATTTTTATTCGCCAGGAGAAATAGAGTGTAAGTGTTCAAGTCTAGCCCTTTAAAGGTGGGCATATGTACTATCAAAGTTTTTACGGCATTTCAGGCATCGCCTGGAATTGAACAAAGAGATTATGCATTCAACTCCAAATTTGTGGACTGTAAATTATAGCGATCGCCTGAGCCAAAATACCAAAATTGGGTTAAAATATCATTTCTTTCATAGTACAAGCGTTCACCTTGAAAGGGCTAGTACTAGGGGTGTTCGGAAATCCACCAGTGCATCTGGCAGGTTCACTCGCCACAGGCTAGTTCTTCCCAAAAACACGCGGTTTAGCCTCGCCTCTGATATATTTGCAGCGTAGAAAGTTGCATTATTCAAGTTGGTTTCAGAAAAATCTGCTCGATGAAAGTCCGCGTAGGTTGCATTGACAATCATGGTGCGTTAAAGTCGTGTAACGCACCCATGTATCCTAGAAGAGTAGCGATCGCACTAATAACGTAAGTTGCTAGTTAGTGCCCGATAACGCTATCAAAATGATAGAAAAACCTTATCTTTTAGTATTTATAAATACTAAAAGATAAGGTTATTATACTTATGAATAGGCATTTTTTGATAAATAGCAACTTGGGTTAATAGGCTTAATAGCTGGCTATGTCAACCAGACGTAAGCCTTTCTGGCTCGCTTCCTTCCATTTGGCAATGAAGCCGTTCCAGTCGCTGTCCCAGAGAATATATCCACCGCTATCGGCACGGAACACTCCGGCAAAGAGCCGCTTACCGTTCTCTACATAGGATTCAAGGCTAATCAGACGCAAGCCATTCTTACTCAATTCATCCCACTTAGCCGTAAAGCCAGACCAATCAGAGGCATATAGAGCGTAACCATCGGTGCCAGAACCGAATACCCCGTTAAATAACTGCTTACCGCCCTCAGAATAGCTCGATAAGTCAATCAGTCGCAGTCCCTTTTTGCTCTCTGCATCCCACTTGGCTGTGAACCCCTGCCAGTCCAGTCCAACCCACAATGAATAAGGGTTCGTTCCGGCTCGGAACACACCAGCGTAGAGTCGTTTGCCTCCTTCGAAGTAGGTTTGCAAGTTGATCAAACGGAGTCCCTGTTTGCTCAGTTCCTCCCACTTGTTCTTGAAATTGTCCCACTCCACGCCAGCCCACAGGGCGTAAGCATCTGTGCCAGCCCGGAAAACTCCAGCGATCTTCAGCAATTCGGTATCGCTAAGAGGATCAATCGTGGAGAGGGTATTAGAGACACCTATTCTTAATTGCTCACTTGACTGAATGACTGTCATATTGTCTGCTCTTTATAAGGAAAATGCCAAAAACCCGCAAGTAAATCCTTCAAAGATTTGACCAAGGTTGCTAGGGCACTTTTGACTGTGCCACAGAGAGTTTTTATCTGGAAGAATAACTGTAAAAAAACTGATAACGATGGCTTCAGCCTCTTTGGAGTAACAGTTTGACTAACCGTGTCTAAAGCCACGGTTAGTCAATGACTTACATACCATTACAGTTATCTGCTTGATATCGTATCTTACCCAAAGCTTGAGATGTATAATTATAATTGTATAAAGTTACACTTTTTACAAAATGTAATAAACTGAGAGCACGATGACAGAGACAAGTGAAATTAAGAAATATTCGCTAATTTTTCATCGTCAATCTTCAATATTTATATACATCTAGTATGTCTTTGTAACTAACCGTATTTACACTAAGTAGAAACTCTTTATGATTATGAATTAGGTTGACTTTTGATGACTCTACCGGGACTAATAAAAGAAATTCCTTGTTGAAAGTCAGTACCAATCATGACTGCTTCCACTATAGGTTCGGATATATCTGTTTGGGCTACCCACTCTACAATAAAGTTTGCGCCTAAACCTCCACTAGTGTCATTTCTATTAATAAAAAATTCTGTAGAAGCTAGTGCATCAAGCTGAATAGGGCGCTCTAAATACTGTTTAACTAATTTTCCATCTGAGTTATAGTAGCGGACGGAAGTAATGATCATCGGATTGGTCAAATCTGTATTCCGAATACTGAGCGTAACTGCTAACTCAAAAATCTCCTGGCGATTGTGATGATAGATATGAGAATAGACAGGAACATAAACAGTTTGACCGCTTGCTATCTTAAAATTCTTATCCAGCGTCACTATTTTTTGAGATGGGGTTGCTTGAGTGGCATCGGGTTGTGACTTGGGTGGAATATTTGTTGATTGACAAGATACAAGAAAAATAACAGCGATCGCTAAATAAAGATGTGGATACGGCTTCATTAAAACTATTTACACCCATTTTTTATACATCTGTAGCTAACCCCATTTAATAAAGAGTTTAGGTAGGGACTGGCTCAACATTTTTGTTCAATAAAATCAATTACTTGGTGTAAACATCCTGGTTTAGTCACAATCAGCACTGTTGAATGAGGTTCCAGTATTGTACTGCCATTAGGAATCATTAAGTCTTCATGAGGATGGGGTTGATAGCCAATAATTAGCGAACCAGTAGGAAACCCGGAATCCTGAGCGATTTCGGCAACGCTACGACCAGCAACATAGCAATTGTTTGGGATAGCAAGTTTCAGAACCTCAATTTGCCCTTGCTCAAAATGCATCATTGATTCTACTTGCGGATACTCAATGGCATTCACCATTGTTGAAACTGCTAGTTCAACAGTACTGATGATATGGTTGGCTCCAGCTATCCGCAGTGGTTCGGCAAAATCGGGGTGGCGCATCCGACTTAAAAGGTGGGGAACACCATAATGTTTCGCAAGAGTTACCATTGCCAAGTTTAAAGCATCACTTCTCAGGACAGCTGCCAAGGAGCCGGCTTTCCGAATCCCAGCTTCTAATAATACTTCTGTACTCACAGCACTTCCTTCAAAAGCCATTGCTCCTACTTGTTCGCGGGCATAACGACAAGCTATAGGATCAATGTCAATAACGGCAACAGTATGTCCTACTTCTACCAGTTTTTGGGCTAAAGTCAGCCCCACTAAGCCTGCTCCACCAATTAGTACGTACATGAATGTTCCTAATGCTCTTTCACTTCTTACTTCACTTTATAGGCTAACAAGGAAATGAAGGTGTAGCTTGTGAGGAGAATTCGGTACTTAGAGCCTATCTGATTTCATTGCCTTTCTAATCATTTTGGATTACTTCTTTTTTTTGAAGTCCCTAATTTATTTAGGACTTACGCAAAAATCGCCAAAAAGCTTAATTTATCGAACCGCCAAGCCGCCTTCTCTACGAGACACTACGTGAACGCGCAGCGTCTCGTAGATGAGCCACCGCAAACCAAAATCATTAGTTTAGAAGAAGCGAGTACTAAATTTCAAGCATTACCTGGGAAAGTCAGTTTTCTAGTTCAGGAAGGCAAAACAATACAAGCTGCATTAAATAGCAAAACACCCCTGGCAGTTGGTTCTGCCTTCAAACTAGCTGTACTCAAAGCACTAAAATCAGAAATTGCCTCTGATCAGCCGACATGGAAAGATGTAGTACAATTGCAGGCTAGTTGGAAAAGTTTACCATCTGGAATGTTACAAACATGGCCATATAGGTTTTTAACTTATGATGTTAAGCTATTTTCTTTTGCAAATAATTTAGGCAATTATTTGTTTTTGAGGGAATGTCTAATTAAAGAGCATAGTTGTGAGATCCTGGGCAGTATGAGTGAAAAGGCTATGGTTGACCCCCAATTGCGAGGTAAGCAAGACATCGCTGTCATCTCTGATAAATCTTTTAACGATCTGATTAACCAAATCACTCAAGTACTGTCGTTGACACTGGCAGCGATCGCTAGCATTTCGCTGTTAGTAGGTGGTATTGGCATCATGAATATCATGCTAGTCTCAGTGACTGAACGCACCCAGGAAATTGGCTTACGTAAGGCACTTGGGGCAACTCAAGAAGCGATTCTAACTCAGTTTTTGATTGAGGCTAATCATTCTGTCAGTAGCTGGCGGTTTAGTTGGCGTTAGTGTGGGCATCAGTGGCACTACGATTGTGGGACTTTTTACCCCTTTTAAACCCAGTGTGCCAGTAGGGGCGATCGCTATGGCTGTCGGTGTCTCTGGTGGGATTGGTCTAATTTTTGGTGTTGTTCCAGTTCGTAGAGCTGGTCAACTCGACCCAATAGTTGCTTTAAGAAGCGCTTAAAATGTCAAATTTACTATCTACTCGTTTTTCTTCGCCTAGAAAACATTTCTCAAGTCTACGATTGTGGAGAAACACAAGTCCAAGTACTGTTACTTAGCAGCAATGGAAATAACAAAATTATTCCAGCGGAGGTTTTTTCAATTGTAATTTTTAAACTGATATTTTTCGAGTAACTCTTTAACTTGAGCAGCCACCAGAGGATGTGGATCTTTTTCTAACTGGGGTAAGATTTGCAGGAGAACGCGATGTGAAACCAGATGCAAGTATGCGATCGCAGCTTCTCTGACAAAGCCAGTTGGATGACGCAAACTCATTAAAATCTCAGAACTTGTCAGTCGGATGCGAGTCACTTGAGCAAAATGGAAACAGCAAGCTAGGCACCAGTCAGAAAGCAAGTTACCCAACATCAGCAATCTGTGGAGGCGATCGCTAACTACCATATTTTCATATTCTAGGATCTTGGCTTCTACAAGATGTTGCAATTTTTCTGCCTGCGGTCGATTATCTAAAGTATTCAGCAACAGAGACTTTGAAGACAGAGTTACGGTATGCTCTAAGATTTCTAAGCCCCGCGCTAAGTTTACCACTGAGAGCGATCGCAGATTAAATGCTGCTGCCTGCATCTTTTCTGGGGAGTAAAGCAGTCTCAGTAACAGTAGCAGCCGCTCTTTGACATCCAATTCCAATTCTAGGAGGGCGCGTTGCAGTAATTCAGAGACAATCACAATCCTCTCACTTGATTGATAATTTTCTTTTTCGTCTAGTGTTTTGAAGTCAATGTAGGCGGCGTAAATCTCACCTAAAAACTTTAATTCCTGTTCTATTAAATTTTCTACCTGACTTTCATAAAACCGATCTACTAAACCTGTAATTCCTGGTTGTTTGTGTATTTTTAGTAAGCTGTGGAGAATATGATCCCTAGTAGTTCCCCAAGATGATTCCAAGTTTTCCCATAAAGTCTCCAATGCTTCCTGGGTGCCAATTTGAGCAATAGTCCGCCAAGCATACATCCGCACTACTTCTGGTTTGTAAATATTGATAGCCAACTGCAACAGCATCTCTACAGCTTCATTCTCCAGTTGTATTAGGGCTGACATTGCTGTACTGCGGGTTGATTTATAATAAAGTGCTGCAATCAGTGCCGAATAGTACTCCTCTAAATGGGTTGCTGCAATCATTTCCAATACGGCACAGCGCACTCGTAACGACTCATCTTGTAATAAATTCGGGATGTAAATCCGCAACGCCTGCAAATAAACTGCTTCTCTGAGCGCTCTGACTCCATTCACCCGTTCCCGTTCTTGCTTATGAGTCAACATCCGGCGCATGGTTTGAGTGGCTGCTACCTTTTGCATGGGCGTTCCTTGGCGTAAGACTAAAGCGGCGGCAGTGGCGCGGATGAGTGAGTTTTGGCGAGGGTTCAAGTATTCTTCTAGGAGGCTTAAATTGGGATTTGGTTCAGCCAGCCAAACATAGCGCAGCGCTAAAGCAAATACTTCGGGGTTAGTTTGTTGGGGTTGTTCTAACAAAGGACGGATGGCGGCTAGATAAGCGGGATTGGCACCTGCCATCAGCATCACCTCCAAACTTTGGCGCTGCAAATCTGGGGTTAACTTGAATAATAGGGGTGCTAAAACTTCCGCAGCTCCTTGAGAGTCAATTTGGGCTAAAAGTTCAATACAAGAACGTTTATCAGCCTCACTGCCTTTTTCTGCTAAAGCTTTGACTACCTCCTGCTTAAAGAATCGCAGACCCACATTCGTTGCACTTAAGTGACCCCGTGCCACACTTAAGACTAACAGTTCAACATAACGCGCTCGCAATTCCCAAACTACTTTTAAACAGGCACTAGCTATCAGCATTGTTTCTGCTACCAACACCCACTTTTGTAGGGGTACGGGTATAAACCTCCCACAAAACAATAGAGTTACAAAAATTAGCGCTCCTGTCAAACCTGTAGCGATCGCTTCGGCGGTTCCGCCAGATAAAGTCTGCATCCGGCTGCGAATTGCCTCTGGAATCGGTTGGTACAGGATGGGGCCGCTACTCATGACAAAGGTGTAGCGCAGAAGTTCATCGCAGAATTTGACAATCACCAGACCCCAAAAAAAGCTTTGCGATTGTATGGCTGGAATTAAATGCAGGAATACCAGCACTCCTGGTAGTGAAAAGCCTACAGTGATTGGTAAAAGTGTGGCTGTGAAAAATACCCCCATCCGTTCGATGAGTCGGCTGGAAATAAACCACTGCAACAACAACTCACACAGTCCTAACATGCCACCAAAAAGACCCAAGAAGCTAGCGAGTTCTCGATCACCCAAATTAGATTGAAGTTCGCGCAGATATTGAAAATCTACTAACAACCCAATGACTTGCAACAGACCCACAAAGGCAAACAATTGCCAGACATAGCGTTTCAGCGGACTTTTAATGAAACGCTCTCGTGAGGTTTGTTCTTCAGAAATTAGTCTTTGTGGAGTTTCAGGAAAAGCTGCTCGATAGTGATGAGTTAAATAGAAGAGAATCCCCGATCCTAATAAAATTACTATACAGGCGATCAGGATGATTTTATTCAGCGTGGTGTATTGCACTAGCCAAGGCAAACTAAAGCCACTAATCACATCTGCTACCAAAAGACCACTACTCACCAGTGGGTAAGTGCGCTTAATCTCTCGAATGTTAAATAGTTGGTTAGCAACGATGGAGGTGTTGAGATCATTGACCACATAAAGTGCATCTACCCACAGCCGCAGCAGAAATACCGAAATAACTGCCAGGTATGAAACATGCCATCCCCAACGTAATAAAATTAATAAAACTAATGGCATCAACATGCAAGGTGCGATCGCTACAATCACCCGGCGTAAGGGAAAAATCTTTTGTAACCAAGAGTATAAAAAAACCAGTCCTGCACTCATCACGGCACTGGCAATATACATCCACGGCAGTAGGTTAGTTCCGTATTTATCCAAAAACAGCGCCACCGTACTGTCCTCTGCCCACCGCAATCCTACACATATAGTTGTGTAAAAAACAAACATTATCTGAGTCCGTTCACTCTCCTCTGGTCGGAGATTCACCCACTGTAATAGTCGTGGTAAAGCAACTTTATTTGCAGCCAACCAGTGATTTTTCAGTTCCATGCAGTTTTATTTTCTGGTAGTATCACCGCGCAATAGGCGAGTAGGGATCTGGCGTTGCAGGGGAAGAAAATACTTCCTTGTCCTCCTCGTCCCTCATCTCCTGGAAATAGCAAAAGTCCTGAGCAACTGAGTCTTATGTTTCCCACTCAGCTTTCAGGACTATCGATTTTCGATAAATTTAAATGACCTCAGTACCTTTGGGCGGATGTTGTATCCAAACGAAAAACGAAAAAATCCTCTGGCTATAAGCCAGGGGATTTTCAAACTCGGTCTATTAAACAGTTAGAGAATTATTTTTTGGGCGAGATGAGCATCATCATGTTTCGCCCTTCTTTTTTAGGCATTTGTTGAACCTCACCAAACGGCTCCAAATCCGTTGCCATTCGCTTGAGCAAATCTTCTGCTAGGTCGCTGTGTTGAATTTCTCGACCCCGGAACATCACAGTAGCTTTGACTTTATCGCCATCTTTCAAAAAGCGCTCTGCTTGCTTAACACGCACGTTGTAGTCGTGTTCTTCTATTTTGTAGCGCATCTTAACTTCTTTAACATCAGCCGTGTGCTGCTTTTTCCGGGCTTCTCGTGCTTTTTTCTCCTGCTCAAACTTATATTTCCCGTAGTCCATAATCCGACAAACTGGCGGGTCAGCTTTATCACTGAGTAACACCAAATCTAACTCTTTTTCTTCTGCTAGTTGTAGTGCTTCCAGTGGGGGCATAATTCCCAGTTGGGCACCGTCAGTGTCAATCACCCGAATTTTCGGGAAGCGAATTCGTTCGTTAATTTGGGGCAGATCGCGAGTTCTTTTCTTCTCAATCACAGGCATTATGATTTGTGGGAGCTCTTAATGAAGGATTTGGTGTGGTCTAAATTGGTATGCCGCAGAGGCAAAATACTTAAATAACTCAGGACTGAAAACATAGTCTACAGTTCTAGGGTAACTAATCTATAAAATAATTGCCTAGTTGTATTTGTCATTCTACTGACTTTGAAAGAATTTTTTTGCAATAGTTAATCTAAATAACACAACATCAACTCATGTTAAATATTATTACAATTATTTCGCAATGCAATACTTTTTCTGATCGCATTGAGCAACATATCTCCAGAATACCTTGATCACAGATGCAGGACATCTAGCAAAACTAATGAACTTTTCGCTTACCCACTCACCCACCAGGGATTAAAACTCCCTGGAACCAATAGCCAAAGTCCTTTAAACAGGACTAATAAAAGGTTCCACTCCACTTGAGTGGACTTCAGCCATTAGTCTTGCACTTGAGTGTAACGCAGGATAGGTTGACTCAAGGTCAAAACCTGCACACAAATCTAGATTTAGATGAGCTTATGACCAATTCAGCGCACCTACGTAAAGATAACCTTATGATCGTTCACTGCAACAATTGGCTTGAGGGATTGAGACGTCTGTAGGGCAGTTTAAGCTGATTTTGACCCGGTGTAATTATGATATTGCGCGATCACCTTATCCAAAGATTGCGTCAAATCTGTCAAGTCGAAATTCGGCTTTTGCTGGTGCAGTAATCTCGTAGAACTCTTTATACCGCCCCGAGTGGAGGAATTCGGATAGAAGGCACCAGCCTGTATGATGGTAATGGGTTTGAAAACAGTGCCGGATTTGGTAATGATGTTAACTTCTGCTAATCAGGTGCGGGAGGAGTTTGGCATGTGGATTGATGATAAAATCTATAAACAACTGATGCAAGTAGCTGCTGATTTAGAGAGTTGGGCTACTACAAGAAATTTGGCGATCGCAACTGCTGAATTAATTGATTTTCGGCAACAAATAATAGTGCAATTATTTAATAATCATTTAAAGATTAATTTATCAATTTGTGCTGAAATAAAATCAGCATGGGAATCATCGATATATGGTGAATTCCAAAAATCAGATGTTGCTTGGGTTACTGTTTTATTTCCTGATGCTTAGAGTCCACTGCAATCTGGCTGTGCCGCTAAATTTTCCCCGATTTTTATCAGACGTTTCTGGCCTCTAGGGTTTCAGGTGGGGTCCCAATCCCCATCTGCAAAATTCCCCTTGTCCCCAAGTTTCTTTCTTCAATTTTATGGTAGCTGGCATTGTCTAGGATAAATAAAATTAATAGACCATTAAAGGTAAAAAGATTAAATTTTCTTTTTACCTTTGCCCTTTAACCTGATTCTGGAAGAACTTTAATGCCTTTTTGTGGAACACTAAATCAGACTTTTACTAGGGCGTGGATGCAACGTGGCTTGTCCTCAGACATCGCAACCTAGATGTAATCAAATAGCTCCTCTGGTTTTAGCAAAATATTAATTGAAAAGTGGATATAGTATTACTTCACTTCACTGGGCTCAAACATAGTCACCTTACCTTTCTTAATTGCAACAATCACATCGTAGTGTGCACAGTAAGAGAATGTGATATCATTGGCTTTGTTGTAAAGGTTAACTACGTGACCTGCACCACCTACCTGGATACCGATTGGCTCCAAGTCACCATAAAAGAAACGACGTAGTTGATCACCACTACCAATCTTACCCTTACTCTTAGTTAGCAAGTCTAGTTTCTGTGTTAGAGTCATCTCTTGGGCTGCTGATGCCTGCACTAATAACGGATTGATTACCTTTAATGGTGCGTCCCAAACTGTGAGAAAACCAACCAAAGCGACACTTGTAAGTATGGGTGCAAGTTTCATTTGTTACTCTCTTCTTTGTTTTATCCTGAACATCCCAAGCATCTCAGGTGAGAGTGAGAGCTGATTGAAACTAAGCCACTAGTTTCATGAATTTATCCTTTGAGAAAATTTAGTTGATTATCAGCACTTTCTCAGGCAATCATGGTTACTCTAAGTCACAGCATAATTTAAGTATTTTCTCAACAAAATCTCATTTAGAACTGAATGATGGCAACTTAATATAATGAGCAATGCTTTCATTGCAGTAGTGTTATTGTGACTAGACCCAAAAGACCACATCGCCTAATTCATAGAATTTCGGGACAAACATATCTCTGGCTAGCAATGCTAATTTTTGCAGCATCTGGCGCAGTTACCCGGAAGCTAACAGAAATTGGTGCTGAACATTTCATAGGCAATCGCAATCCGATTTCTTTTTGTAATGTTTTATTCGTGGGAAACCTTTGCGCCTTGATACTTCTGATCCTAATTTATGGGCGACAGTGGAACAAAGCTACTTTGAAGCAACTCTCAAGTCAGGATTGGGTCAGTCTAACAGCAGTAGCTATTTTATCGGGAGCGTTGGCCCCTGGCTTAATTTTCCAGGCATTTGCACTCACAGGAGTAAACAATGTCATCTTGGTGGGACGTTTGGAACCGCCTCTAACTCTGGCTTTATCAGTCTGGTTATTGAGGGAACGGGTAAATATTTGGGAATTTATCGGAGCGATCGCAGCGTTTGTCGGTGTTATCCTAACTATCATCCTTCAACCTCCAACAGAAGACATGATGAACATGGGAGGTTTCGGGTTAGGCATAGGGGAACTTTTGGCAGCAGCAGGATCAGTGGCTATAGCCGCTTCTACGATTATTGGTAAGAAACACCTTTCGCAGATCCCGCTGGGAATCTATAGCATCTTTCGGACTGCACTAGGAACCGTAATCTTTTTCCTCATTGCTTTAGTCGTCTATGGCAGCGATCATTTTGCTAATGTCCTCTCACCGTTCTTGTGGCAATGGATGTTTCTCTATGGTGGGTTGATTGTGGTAATAGGTCAGTCTTTTTGGATTAAAGGCTTGAAAACTTCGACTGTATCTATGGCTTCCTTAGTTAGCTCATTCAGCCCAATTGTGGGCATTCTCGCAGCCTATTTAATTTTGGGTGAAGCTCCTACCCGACCTCAATATATTGGCGGTAGCTTGATTTTAGTAGGTCTATTCTTAAGCCAAGTTGGTATTTGGCGTCAAACTTCTAGCAAGGTTAGTTCTACTCAAGCACAGCAACAGGTAGAAACTAGTATGGGATTCAAGGGGATTTGAAGGAGGCAGAAAAATTTTAGATTTTAGACTTCGGCTACGCTCAGTCGAACGATTTTGGATTTTAGATTGAATAAGATTTACGTAGAAGAGATCCCCCAACCCCCTTAAAAAGTTAGCTTTTAAAATCTCCCTCTTTTTAAGCTACGGTGTACACACATCTCTACACAGGATGCAAAACATCGTACTGTTGAACAATCTAAAACCGCAAATCCAAAATTGAAGGGACAGGGGACAGAAGGGAAGAAAGCTTATGTCCTAAGCCTTTGCGTTATTTTTAATCTGTACAGTTATTATTGCCTTGCGGTACTATTATGTCAAAATGAAAATACCCGATACCTCAAGGTGAGCGATCGCTCCGAAAGCTAGATTAAAGGATTGACCTGAGCAATGGCAGACCAAACCAATCACAATCAAGCGGGAGAAGTAGCTCCCAGCACTGTTGACAACCAAGCTCCCAGTGTGGCCGAAGAACACGCTCCTAGTACAGACTCACCCGAAGCCACAGATATTCCTACTGCCAACGCGCCAGATCCTAAAGCCGCAAACCCCGAAGATAACCCCAATGCTGCTAAACCAGCTGCTGTACCACCCAAGCGAGAAAAACCCGCAGCCGCAGCTAAAGCCGCAGGAGGCGAAAAACCCGCAGCCGCCGTAGCAACAGGAGAAAAACCAGCCACCGCAGCTAAAGCCGCAACAGGAGAAAAAGCCGCAGGAGGCGAAAAAGCCGCAGGAGGCGAAAAAGCCGCAGCAACAGGAGAAAAACCAGCCGCCGCAGCTAAAGCCGCCAAAAAGGAAAAAGCCCCAGCTGTTGAAGATAAGCCATTTGTAGAGTTCATCGAGCAAGACTACTTGCCAGCTTTACAAAAAGCGATCGCTCAACAAGGTGTGCAAGATTTACAGGTGTCTTTTGCCAAGCAAAAGGTGCCAATCACTGGCTTTGAATCCGCCGAAGAATGCTGGCAAATTATCGGCAGTTGGACAGAAATCGGTCAGCGTCAGTTTAACCTGTATTTCCCCGAAGAAGATATTCAAGGGAAAAAGGGATTTTCCTGTAATGAAGGCAAAAAACCTAGCACTCTTGAGTCATTCTTAATCGATGAGCGCAGAATTACACTCGATTTATTGGTATTTGGCTTAGTTCAGCGCTTAGACGGTCAAAAGTGGTTAGGTATAAATTAGTCATTGGGCATTGAAAAGAGACAGAAGGGCAGTTCTTGCTGGGAGCAGAGGGGAAAGAAGTAATTTTTTATTCTTCCCCTTGCCCCCTACCCTCCACTCCCCTTAAAGTTCGTGGAAATGGTAAGTAACGGCTCCAGTATTGGGGTCGTTATCAATTTTCACATAACCTGATTTGTACATCTCATTGAGAGTAGTTTCCACTTGGGCAAAGCTAGCTCCGGTGAACTTCACCCCTTGAGTGACAGTTAAAATACCACCCTTGCTTTCCGCCGCTTCGATCAGTTTCATCATGAGTTGGTTGCCTGTTGGGCGGTGAACTTGAGAGGCAACCACTGCTTGATTTAACGGCACACCAAAGGGAGATACACCCGCTTTTAATCTCAGGTTGTGTTCATATTCGTCAACCATACCGGGCATGAGGAACACATCCAGGAACTGCCCTATACCAAACACACCACCGGTCAACAGCCACAACAACCCAGTCCCGATCTTGCCATTATAGAAACGGTGCAGTCCTCCTAATCCGAAAAACACCCCTGCACACAAAATGTAAGAGACAAGAAGTCGGTCTTTTTGCTGATTGGTTTCAAGATTCATCTTGTTTTCAACCCTTTGGATTTGCTCTTGTTGTCTAAGATGGTTTTTCCATACTGTTTTTTATACCAAGTATGGCTTTTTCAAAACAATACTGATCACTGAACTACGTTTATTTGACTACTAATTTGCGATTTTTGATTCCGCAAGCAGTGAATTATTGTTGCAACTCTTAATGTTTTGCTTGCAAATTTCTAACCCGTACCTTGGTAGACTGAACTTTATACAATTGGATTATTGTGGGCTGTTGCGCCTTAACAGAGCTTAACCCTTGGCTTTCTGGTGAGGCAGTCCGATCTTTGGGGTTTCCCCCATGAGGAACTGCCGTTAGCGTAGCGGTAGAGACGTAGGAGCGTCACCCGAAGGGTCTACTTAAGATAATAAAGACGAAAGAGCAATCAAGACATGGTAGATTCCCTCAAAAAACCAGGCTTTGAAGAAATCCGGCCAGGGATTAAAGTCCCGGCAAAAGAAACCCTGTTAACACCTCGGTTTTATACTACCGATTTTGATGAAATGGCGCGGATGGACATCTCCGTTAACGAAGACGAGTTAAGAGCCATTCTCGAAGAGTTTCGCACTGACTACAACCGCCATCACTTTGTTCGGGATGCCGAGTTTGAACAATCCTGGGATCATATTGATGGGGAAACTCGCCGATTGTTCGTTGAGTTTCTAGAACGATCGTGTACGGCAGAGTTTTCCGGCTTTTTGCTGTATAAAGAACTTGGCCGTCGCTTGAAAGGCAAAAGCCCCGTTTTGGCAGAGTGTTTTAACCTGATGTCACGGGATGAAGCACGTCACGCTGGCTTTTTGAACAAAGCTATGTCGGACTTTAATCTGTCTCTAGATTTAGGGTTTTTGACTAAGAGCCGCAATTATACCTTCTTTAAGCCAAAATTCATCTTTTACGCCACTTATCTTTCTGAAAAGATTGGTTATTGGCGCTATATCACCATTTATCGCCACTTAGAAGCACATCCCGAAGACCGGATTTATCCAATCTTCCGGTTCTTTGAGAACTGGTGTCAAGATGAAAACCGTCACGGCGATTTCTTCGATGCGATCATGAAATCCCAGCCGCAAATATTGAATGATTGGAAAGCACGGCTGTGGAGTCGGTTCTTCCTGTTGTCGGTGTTTGCGACAATGTATCTCAATGACATCCAACGCAAGGACTTTTATGCCACCCTTGGACTGGATGCGCGAGAATACGACATCCATGTTATTCAGAAGACTAACGAAAACGCAGGTAGGGTGTTCCCGCTGATGCTGGATGTAGAGAATCCAGAGTTTTATCAGCGGTTGGATACTTGTATAAGCAATAATCAGAAGCTGAGTGCGATCGCTAACTCTAACACTCCCAAATTCCTGCAATTCTTCCAGAAACTGCCGCTTTACATCTCCAATGGCTGGCAGTTATTGCGCCTGTACCTGATGAAGCCAATTGATACTGTTTCTGCTCAAGGGGCAGTTCGTTAAGTTATAACAGGTTTGCGAAAGCTTTAGTGGTTCTGCTGATTGCAGAGCCACTTTTTTTTGTCAAAACCACTATCATAAGGGGTACTACTTGTCAATAGGTCTAGGCGGTTAGGGACTGACAAAAAATAAATTATCCAAAATTATTTGTATATTTCTAGGGGATCTTGGCCTTCATACGTGTCAACTTAAGCCAAAACCCTTTTCAAACCTCGTTTACAGCCTCTGGCTGGAAATGCTCTTTCATTGCGGCTCTGCCGCAAGTCTTGAGGCGGCAGCCCCCCCGTTAGGCATTCCCAGTCTCTGACTGGGAACGAGACAATCTCTAAAAGCTGTTTCTAAACTGGCTTTCACCTTAAGTTGACACCAATGAAGGCCAAGATCCCCTACGTTCGCGCAGCGTCCCGCAGGGATGGGATGTTTTTTTAACTGGAAGTCCCTTAGGTTGTATATGTAGTTTTTTGAGATTCTTGTTGTTTATCCTCTTCTTCAATCTTTTGTTCTGTTTTAGGTTCAACAGGCTGATCTATTACTGGAGTAAGTGAGTGAATCATTAACTCTACTTCTTGACTTGATAAACGACTACTCACGTGGCTATATAACCGCCATCTACAACCAGAGACTGACCAGTTATGTACGAAGCAGCTTCTGAACATAAGAAAAGTACAGTCGAAGCTATTTCTTCAGGTTTGCCCATTCGTCCCATTGGAACCATTGTTGTGAACTGTTGACTTGCGGTTTCAGCATCACCCATTTTCTCTATTACACGGGACATCATGTCTGTATCAATAATACCAGGGTTAACAGCATTAATCCGGATACCCAATTTGGCATAATCAAGGGCTGCTGACTTTGTTAACCCCATAACAGCGTGCTTACTTGCATGATATGGCCCAAGGCGGGGGAAGGCTATAAGTCCACCCATCGAAGAATTGTTGACAATCACGCCTCCTCCAGTCCGAAGCATTTGGACAATTTCATACTTCATGCACAGGAATAATCCGCGTACATTGACTGCTATAAGTTGATCAAACTGTTCAAGCGATTGTTCGTGGAGAGCAGCGTTCCCACCTAGAATACCAGCATTGTTGAATGCAAAATCTAGGCGACCGTAGGTTTCTACCGTCTTGCTCACAAGTGCTTCCACCTCAGATACTTGGGCGACATCTGTTTTAACAAATAAGGCTTCACTCCCAGCTTGTTTAATTAGATTTACGGTTTCTTCTCCTTCGGAGTCTCGACGAGCCGCAACGACGACTTTTGCGCCTGCTTTACCAAAAGCGATCGCCGTCGCCTTACCAATTCCCGAACTCCCACCCGTAACAATTGCGACTTTGCCATCAAATTCACCTGCCATCAATTTACCTCTGTAATATTATTTAGACGCTTTTATTGTAAACGTTCACAGGATTTACTTAGCTACCGCGAAAAATAGGTAAACACAGATGGTAAGCTAATCGTCATTTTTTTCTGGTTTTCTTTTCCTGTAGTTAAAGCATTATTCGAGCTAGCAATCAATAGTCCAAATTTTTACTTCTCTATGCTGAATGAGTCTGGTAATTTCTCACAAATAATTTAGGATTGCTATAAAACTTTAGTCAAGATAAAAAATTACTTATTTTATACTATAATTCAAAAATTATATTTGCAGAATAGCACTCCGCACTAACTAGCTGGAGTTAATATTTACTTATTGGTTCAGTTACAAAAAAGTAGATATAACATGAGTAGCAAAACATCCAAGATCGGTGTGATTGGCGCGGGGAATGTGGGTGCAGACGTAGCAAATGCTTTAGTGCTACTCCGTAAATGTGTAACAGTCGTCCTTTTTGACCGAACCTTATCAAAAGCTGAGGGGCAAGCATGGGATATTGAAGACAGCATTCCCCTACTTAAAGATATGGAGATTATACCATCAAATCAGTATGAAGATTTAGCTGATTCTGATGTGATTGTCGTGACTGTTGGGGTGCAGCGTAAAGAAGGAGAGAGCCGATTAGATATATTGAGCAACAATGCAGAGATCATACGTTCGACGATGAAAGAATTGGATCGAGTTGCACCGAATTCAATCATACTTATTGTTAGCAATCCAGTGGATATACTAACGCGGATTGCGATCGCCAGTTCCACCAGAGCAGAAAACCTAATTTTCGGTTCGGGAACGGTTCTTGATACTGCTAGACTGAGATATCAACTTGGTAAGCGACTGAATGTTAGTAAACAAGACGTTCATGTTTATGTGATTGGAGAGCATGGAGACAGTGAATTTATCGTTTGGTCTAATGCATTTATTGGGGGAATTCCGTTAACTGAATTTCCCATACCACAAGGAGTAACGCAGGAACAAATTCAGCAAGAGTATGCAGAGTTAACGCGTAAGCGAGGCTATAACATTTCTGAACGGAAAGGAAATACTAGCTATGGCATATCAATAGTAGTTTGTCAATTAGTTGATACCATCGTGCGAGATGAAAAGCAGATATTTCCAGTATCGGTGAGAGCAGATTCTAACTATGGAGTTGGCAATAAAGTTGTTCTTGGACTTCCATGTATCATTAGCTCCCAAGGTATTGAGCGCCAACTGGTGTTACCAAGAAATGCTGATGAACAACGCTTATTAGAAGAGTCAGCCACCAAACTCAATCAAGCCTACGATTCTTTGTATAACTAAAATCAACTCATATAGCCTGTCTAAAAATGCCCTTTTTTGAATATGTATAAGATGATAACTGGGATGACGAGTAACTAACCAGCGCATGACCTAATGCTGGCTGATGGTGTCGAAGGATGCCGGGTGTAGTACTGTTGTTGGCCCAATCAAGGCTAACATTCTTGTCAGTTCTGTAACTTCCGCCACATCTGGCCATAGCAGTGTTAGCACCACTGCGACCATCAACGGGAAGTTAAGAATTCTATCTCTTAGTCCCAGTTGACGGTAGTAGTTTTCTTGTGCAGTGATGGCCGATGTAACTAATGCTGCTAGTAAAAGCAATTACACTGAGTTAAGCTGATTTTTCCATTCTAATTACATCTGGGGTGAATGTTTGATGCTTGGCTGCTTCTGCCTCGTAACATCTGAGAATCAGTGATGTCAGTTGATCAAAATCACTGACAGAGGAAATAATTACTTTTGATGTGGCATCCCCCACAGAAGCTGTTACTTCCTGCACTTCAAAATTTGAAGCTAGAGACTTTACTTCATCTACACTTAGGCGAGTAATAAAACTTTTTTTCTGTGAAGATAGATATAGTCTCAGAAACCACCAGGTAGTTTTGCCAACAAGATTGATACCAAAGTATGAAACAGTATCCTTGTATTGGAGTTTAAAGTTGTAACTCCTTGAAGTTTGCGTGATTGCTTTAATTTTTTCAAAGGCTTCGATTTCTTCAGCAGTTGTTACTATTTTCGGCAATTCTTGAGATTCCTGCTGTTTATCCTCTTCTTCAATCTCTTGTTCTACTTCAAGTTCAACAGGCTGAGTTATTTCTTGACTAAGTGAGCGAGTCATTAACTCTACTAAACTTCCCTGAATCGACTTTTTAACAATTGGTTTAAATTTATCAATAACTTTACCAGTCATTCGACCTTTAATTTCATAACTAGGGGCAACTGTACCGAGTTCAGCTACTAAGAAGCGAACAAATTCTTCAGAAGGAGAACGTAAAAGATTTCCTAGAAGCTGAGTCATGCCTTTTACATAAACCATTTCTTCAGCATAGTTGGTAATAGCTGTAACATCAAAATTATCACGGTGAAAAAATTTGAGGTTATCAATATCTTTGGTATCATATTCCAGGATGTTAAAACTAAAAAATGGCTCCTTGTCCATGACATTTTTATCACGCAAGTCTGTAAAGAAACGGTACTCAACCCCATTAGTGACGATAGCTACTTTTGTTGTCAAAAGTCCATTAAAATAGCGGCTCAGTTGCCCATCATGTGCTTCAGCTTTTTGACCACGGGCTTTTGCCTCTACGAGCATAACTATATTATTGTTAATAGCTAAGGCGTAATCTACCTTTTCAAACTGCCCTGCTTTTTTAATAGCAAAATCTGCCACGTATTCCGGCATTACTTCACTAGGGTCATAGACATCGTAGCCAAGAGCACTCAAAAAAGGAACAATCAGTGCCATCTTAGTAGCTTCTTCACCAACAACTTGGTCAGCCCGCTTACGCACTTGTTCAGACAGCTTGGTAATATCTTCAATGAATCCCATCTTGTTTGCTCCTGGTATATTAGTGAGTATTAATACAATATTTTTTGTAAAATAGGAGTGATTGTAAGGTGATAAAGTACATTTAAATTGAAAGTGTTAGCGCGATCGCCTTCCTGATCACTCCTATAAAAGTATTCCCAAACAAGTATCAGACGGTAACACTTATGACTTGTTCCCAGGTGCAATGGCATCGGTAATGAATGACAATAAGTCAGAATAATTTTTGATGAAGCCTCAGTCTATAGGCATTCTCAAAAGAAAAATGCTCAAGCTAACTTGTCGTAGCTGCTTTGTTGCCATTTTTGCTGCCGTTGCCGTTCACACCGGCAATGAATGACGGTTGCTGTAAACTGGGAACTGGTGACTCGCCTCGCAGTCTCTTGTGGCGCTGGTTCTTAGGAACACCTCCCGCCATACCGTACTCCACACTGCTTTTACCATATTGAGTAGCAACTCCCAACAGCATATGCTCTGCCATATCTGCCAACTCGCGCTCTGTTTGGAGCATGTCATGGTACATCTTATCAAGGTTGGAAAGAAAAGACGACTTCACCCCCGACAAGTTGTAGAGTTTGCACTCATTCTGCTCTTTTTGATTGTCATTAGTCAAATAGCCTTTTGGGGTGGATATCCTGTGGAGTATATGATGATTCTCCCTTTGCTCTGGTCGGCTTTTCGGTTTGGAGCGAGGGAATCAACACTGCTAGTAGTGATCATGTCAGCGATCGCAGTTTATGGAACAGCTCATGATTTTGGCTCATTTGCGAGAAAGTCGATAACAGAATCTCTGGTGCTGTTGCAATCCTTTATTGGTGCGATCGCTCTCACCACCTTCGTTCTATCTGCGATTGTTAACGAAAATAGAAAAGCCGCAGCCAACCTCCAAAAAGCAAATGATGAATTAGAGCAACGAGTTCAACAACGCACCACTGAACTCATAGCTGCAAAACTTCTGGCTGACAGCGCCAATCAAGCTAAAAGCGAGTTCCTGGCAAACATGAGCCATGAACTGCGTACACCCCTCAACGGTATCCTCGGTTATGCCCAAATTCTGCAACTCTCTCCAGCCTTAACTCACAAGGAACGCAAAGGTGTTGAGGTTATTCACCAGTGTGGTTCCCATCTACTAACCTTAATTAACGATATCCTCGATCTGTCGAAAATCGAAGCCCGGAAAATGGAACTCTACCCCCAAGATTTTCATTTTCTGACCTTTCTCCAAGGTGTAGTTGAAATTTGCTGCATCCGAGCTGAACAGAAGGGAATTTTCTTCTTATATCAGCCAAGCACTCAACTTCCCAGCGGTATCTGTGCTGATGAAAAACGTCTCCGACAGGTTTTAATTAATTTGTTGGGTAACGCCATCAAGTTTACAGATAGTGGTGGAGTGACTTTTAAAGTTGATGTTATTAGTCAAAAGACATTAAAAAAGGGTTTCACACAAATAAAAACTTACAAAATTCGCTTTCAAATTGAAGATACAGGTGTAGATATTGCCCCTCAAAAATTAGATAAAATCTTCTTGCCATTTGAGCAAGTTGGTAATATTGAAAAGCAAGCAGAAGGTACAGGATTAGGGTTAGCTATCAGCCAAAAAGTTATTGCTATAATGGGCAGCACAATAGAGGTACAAAGTCAAAAAGGGAAAAAAAGTGGTAGTACTTTCTGGTTTGAGGTGGAATTACCTGAAGCTGAAGAATGGATGCAAACCCATAGTATTGCTTTCCAGAATAAGGTAATTGGCTTTAAAGGTGAAAAAATTAAAATCTTAATTGTGGATGCTCGTTGGGAAAATCGCTCTATTGTGATTAATTTACTTGAACCAATTGGTTTTGAGGTTTTTGAGGCCAGCAACGGTGAAGAAGGATTAGAAAAAGCTACTGAAATTCAGCCAGATTTGATCATCACTGACTTGACAATGCCTGTGATGGATGGGTTGACAATGACTAAACACTTACGCCAATTAGTTGAGTTGCAAAATGTGGTGATTATTGCTTCTTCGGCTAGTGTGTTTGGTATTGATCGGCAAAAAGCTTTGGACATTGGTTGCAATGATTTCCTCCCAAAACCTATACAAGCAGATGAGTTGCTTAGGCAATTACAAACTCAATTACAGTTGACATGGATTTATCATAATGAAAGTGAATTGACTAGGAAGCTTGCTCCTGTCGTAACTGAAGTCGAAGTGAATGAACTGGATTTTATGATCAATGACTTGCCTAAACTCCTACAATCTATGGAATTCGGAGCAGAACGCATTCAGAAAATTGTACTTTTTTTACGAATGTTCTCCCGTCTAGACGAAGCTGAAATGAAAAAAGTTAATATCCATGAGGGTATTGACAGCACCCTAATGATACTAGGACATCGGCTTCAGACTAAGCCTAATAACCCTGATATTCAAGTCATTAAAGAATATGGCAATTTGCCCCTAATAGAATGCTATGCTGGACAAATAAATCAGGTATTTATGAATATTCTTACCAATAGTATTGATGCATTAGACGAAGCAGCCAAAAATCAGAAAATATTCACTCCCTCAATCACAATTTATACAGAAGTTATTAATGGCGATCGCCTGACTATTCGGATTGCTGATAATGGATCTGGAATACCAGAAGATTTTGAACATTGCATATTTGACCCCTTCTTTACGACTAAACCTGTTGGTGTAGGAACAGGTATGGGGCTAGCAATCAGTTATCAGATTGTAACTGAGAAGCATCACGGTTCATTGCAATGTGTCTCGAAACTAGGAAGTGGCAGCGAGTTTGTGATAACCATTCCTCTGAAACAAAGTATTTCTGTTGAGCAGAACTAATTCATTAAAAATCTGAGCGATCGCTATATTCAATTTCCCATACTTATCTTTTAAATTTCCATCTGTAGGTAATCTGACTTTTGACGGGTTCTGGAAAACCTTACTTCCAAATAGCGAATTGGTAAGTAGTCGGACAAAAATATTTACAGTCATTGCGAGCGTTGGCGCAGCCTCTCGTAGAGAAGCGAAGCAATCCTAGCCGCAAGTGAATGGCTTCTGTTCGAGACGCTCCGCGAACGCTTCGCTCCATTCGCAATGACATTGTGTAATTAATTCTGTCTGACTACTTATTAGTTAATTTGCCAAATATGAATAGTGCTATCCTCATTGCTACTAGCGAGGGTTTTACCATCTGGGCTAAGAGCAAGCGCTAAAACAGAACTGGAACCATCCTGAAAGGTGTGCAATAGTTTTAAAGTCTCTAAGCTCCACAGTTTAATACTGCCATCATAATTGCCGCAGATTAAAATTTTTCCATCAGGGCTGATGGTAAGAGATTCAACTGAATTAAAATTCTCAGGAAACTCATGCAGTAGTTTTCCAGTTTGAAGATTCCATAACTTCAGGGTGCTAATTGCACGATTTCGAGAAACTAATTGACCAAAACTGCCAGTGACGAGCTTTTTGCTATCTGGAGTAATGGCAATAGCATCAACTCCGGTTTTATGTCCTTTGAGAACATGGCGCGTTTTTTTAGTTTGCAGATCAATCAGCCTAATTGTATTGTCATCACCACCCCCAGTACTAACAATGGTTTGTATATCAGGGCTAATTGTAACCTTACTCACATAATCTGAGTGTGCAGCAATGGTATTAAGCAACTTAAGCGTGTGTAAATCCCAAAGCTTGATTGTGTGATCATCACTGCCACTAACAATAAATCTACCATCTGAACTAATAGCAACAGTTTCTACTGGCAGCGGATGTCCACTTTCGATGTTAAGCATTAATTGAGTGCGTAAATCCCAAACCTTCATTGTTGGGGTGGTTATTCCACCACTTACAATCCGCTTGCCATCTGGACTAATAGCAATTGAAGTAACACCATCTGAGTGAGCATCTAAACTACGCAGTAATTTTCCAGTCCGGAGATTCCAGAATTTAATAGTATCATCTCTACCTCCACTAATCAGGGTTTGCCCATCCGGGCTAATCACAACTGCTCGAACACCAAAAGTCACTTTTTTATGGCCAGTCAGTGTGTGAACAAGTTGAATGTGTGATTGCGACTGAGTATTTGTACTCCTGCCAATGAGAGGATTTGATCTGGAAGAATGGACATCAATGACAATGACAGTGATGTTTACTGCAATAGCTAAGGCTGTAATAGCTAGTTTGGATTTGAGAAAATTCAATGATTTCATGGCAGTGAGGAACGCTATTATATAATAGGGTTCCCATTTTATGGGGTGCGTAGTTTACCGTACTTCGACAGGCTCAGTGACCGCCGTAGGCATCGCCCTTCATCCTCTTGATTCAAGTAAGGAAATATGCCAGCAGGGATGTCTGCCAAATCTAAGCAGTAGATAGACTGCTCAATTGCTATAACAGTCCTAAATTATATGTGAAAACTTCTTTTTCTTTTCTTGGCGCTCTTGGCGGCTTGGCGGTTCGTTCATTTTCACAACTCATTTAGGATTGCTATATGTGTTTTCTAGTAGATTACTAGCCAGTTGTAGCGAAGCGATGACCGAGCGCTGTAAGTTGCCTGAGAAGTGATTCTACAGCGTTGGGTCAACAACTGGCGATTTGTGGAGCGACTGAGGCATAGGGTAAACTATTCCTCATGTAACCTTTGGGCTATCCCGTTCTCTTGATATCTCATTTAAACTGCAAAACAGAGACTTGTAATGCCAAATTGGCAGAATCTTTCTGTCTTCATTTAAAGTGCCGCCGTCACTTCACCTTTTTCTTAACGCAGGAATGCAAAAAGTTGATGGCAGTATGGTCAAATACCTCTGCTAATTTAATAGATAACTTTTAGCAAAGTTCGTTAAGCACGCCCAATTTAGGTCGGTTGTTACACACACCAGTCTGATTGTGATTAGTCATAATGTAGTGTAGTAGTGCAATACATTGCACTGTTACAAAAGCTCAATACAGAGGTAAACTATGTTTCCTTTTTGGGGTAATCCTTGTTATGGAAGCGAACCCATTTCGCGCAAAGCTGGCTTAGAGCGGAAATTAAAATTCTTGATTTGGATGCGAGATGATTTAGAGTCCAAACTAGCTGGCGTTAATGCTTCTATTGATACCATTCGGCAACAAATAGAACGCTCAGACTCAACTGTTTAGAACTAAGTTCTTGTATTTGTACTTAAGCCGATTGTAACTCCTTTGTGACAGAGCGCTGTAAATGGGCTGCATCAGTGTTGTAGGTCTTTGTGCAGCGCCCTGTCATAAACTAGCGTACAAAAGAGGCAGTCTTGAAAAACGAAGTCCAGCCTTTTGTGTCGCTGGAACTAACCTTGAATAAATAACTTAAGACAGAGGTAGAGTAACCTAGAGTTTATTAATATCTGGAAGTTAGAGCCGTAATCGTCACTTAACGTGCCAAAACTTATAAAAATGAAAAATATTATCTCGATTGGTTGGAATAGCTGGTTAAAACGGCACAAGGAATCTATTTTACTATTTGACTCAATTGCTGCCGCTAATGAGATTGCCTTTATACTTAACGGTCAATGGGATGGCTGCAATGGTGTGATCATAGCTAAGTGTGATCAGGTAGCTGTTAATACTGCGGCCAAACTATTAGAAGCTACATGGTGTTATCAAGGCACATCAAAAGCTGTTTTAGATAGAGTAACAACTGATGAAATTTTACGCCGTTATGCAATGGGAGAAAGAAATTTTATTAATGCTAATTTGAGGTGTGCAGTACTTGCATCAGCGAAACTGAGTGAAATTAACCTAAGTTATGCAAAGTTGAGTTGGGCAGACTTAAGTCAAGCCAATCTAAGTAAAGCTGATTTAACGGCAGCAGACCTAAGTGAAGCTAATTTAAGTGGAGCCGACCTGAGTAAGGCATACCTAATGAGGATAAACCTAACTAAGGCAGACCTGCAACAAGCAGATATGAGGGGGGCTAATCTAAGTAGCGCTAACTTAAGTGAAGTTAACCTCACTGATGCAGACCTAAGAGGAGCTAATCTGGCATTAGCAGACCTAAGAGGGGCAAATTTTAACTTCTGCAATTTGAGTGGGGCTAACCTAACAGATGCCAAGTTAATTGAAAGTGACTTGGCTTTTGCTCTCTAATGAGCACACCTGGAGGCGATGTATTTTAAGTGAAAAATAGGAATTTATATTATTTCAACTTAAACCAGGTTTTTGCAATGATTCATATTCAAATTCAGCAACGTTGAAATTTTACTTAGTTTGAAAGATATTTTGTACCATTTTTTTGTCTGCATTCCTCGCCGCCCTATCCAACTCTGCAATCTCATTGCCGTCTAATTGCCAACCCAATGCACCAATATTCTCCCTTGCCTGTTCCACACTCTTTGCTCCAGGGATAGGAATGGTTCCTTTACAGATGCACCAATTAATTGCTACCTGTGACATGGTTTTGTTTCTAGACTGTGCCACCTCTTGTAAACATGCCAAAAGCGATCGCATTCCTGGTAATATCTGCCTAAACAGCAGACCTCGGATGCCTTTGGGCAAATGGCCTTGCTCAGAGTATTTTCCTGTCAGTAGTCCCAAAGCTAGAGGGCTGTAGGCAATCAATTTGATTCCCAACTCATCACAAAGGTCTTTAAGCTTTAGTTGAGTGACAGGATATGTAGACAACAAAGAGTATTGAACTTGCAGAGTAGTAATCGGAACGCCTCGTTCAGCAAACTTTTTCTGTACCTGCTTAAGCCGCTTAGGCCCATAATTAGATAGTCCCACTCCCTTAACCAGTCCTTGCTCATACAAATCGCCAAGACCATCTAACAGCCCTCCCTCTTGCCAAGGAGCATAGTTTGCTGTAGACCAGTGCATCTGTACCAAATCTACGTTTCTTCCCAGGCGTTGGGCAGATGATTTGCAAGCTTTTACCATTGACTGACGTGTCCATCTCCACGGGTAAGCAGCAAGCTTAGTAGCAATACAAATATTTTCTTTACCTGAACCTACATATTCTCGGTTGAATCGTCCCAGGAGTAACTCACTGCGACCATTCAATCTCCCAGTTCCGTAAGAATCACCTGTATCAAATAAAGTCACAGCGTTGCTTACACAAAGGTTAAAGACGGCTTGCAACTGGTCATCCATACTTTCGTTATATCCCCAAAGCAGTTGGTTGCCCCAGGCCCAAGTCCCGCAGCCCATGCTTGGGAGGGAGAGTTGTTGGAGAGTCTGCATCTTTGCTCTCTGTAGATTGCCTTATTAATTATCAGGCATATAGCAGGTATTAACGCGCGAGTAGCATGATTATCAAGCAAATCAGGAGAACCTTCTAATACTTGTGCAACGGTGCCTATTTTGTTTTAAAAATTTACAAAGGTTTGGAACGTTCCCCGAAGTAGGGTCGCTAATTTCTTATTGGGCAAACAAAGCCCAAGCACATATATTTTTAGTCGGTTGCTAAAAGAGCGATTAGCACCAACCATTAGGATATTCTCGAATTTGCAAGGAGCCAAGCTTTCTGAGTCCATGCGTTATTAAAGAATTCAACCTCTGGCACTTTTAATTCAAATGAATGAGGTGGTGATTGTAGCAATAAGGACGAACCTTTGTCATGAGCCTCAACTAAGTTAACTATCCAGGGAAGAAAGTCTAAGATTTCTTTTGGTAGTACAGTTAACTCGAAATCCCACACCAAATTAAGACCTCGGCAGACTTGTCCTTTTCTGAACGTCGTCACTCTACCAGCACTCTTGTTTATAGCCAGTCGAAGAATGAATGGGCGGAATGGGACAAATTCATCGGGTGCTGTATAAGCATATATATTTACATAGTTTAGTCTCTCCCTATAATCCATCCAAGATGCGATCGGTGAATTACTACTATAAGATGTACCAGTTATGATCACCGGCATATTCATCGCAGCAGCAAAGTTAGAGTAGAACTCACGCCTTAGTTCGCTAACAATATGTTTAACTTCTGGGTTCATGGTTGCTACACCTATTAGAAAAACGATACCTACGGTAAGCTACGCTAACGCATGGTTTCATAAAAGACATTTATTATCAATTGCGGAAACTTCTCTTTTGCTGCTTGTGTTTAGCAATTGTTTTGCGTTTGAGCTTTTGCAGGGGCGTTTCAAAGTGACGGTGCTTCTTGATATCTGGGAAAATCCCCGCCTTGGACACTTCTCGCTTAAATCGACGTAAGGCTGATTCAATCCCTTCATTTTCGCCTGGTATTATCTGGGTCATACTATATTCCTACTAAATTGGCTTAATTAGTGGTAAGCACTCCAGTCAACCGAAGCGCAAAAAAAAGGCAGACGCCTTGTCTGCCCTCAAGACTTTAGAGTTAAATTCTTGATTTTAGACCTTAATAGCGGCCAGAGGAACCACCACCACCACTATAGTTTCCTCGTCTACCACCAGAGGAACCTCCGTCAGTTTTGGGTTTAGCTTTATTAACTTTTAAGCTCCGACCCATCCACTCAGCGTTATCAAGGGCTTCAATTGCTGCTGTTTCTTGTGCGTCCGATTCCATTTCTACAAAGCCGAAACCTCTCATCCGACCTGTTTCTCGGTCGATAGGCAATTGAACATTTTTTACCGTTCCGTATTCTGCAAAGACTTGCCGGAGGTCGTCTTCTTTAACCTCATAAGCTAGGTTACCGACATAAATTGACATATAATGTCTCCAGAATCAGGGGGTGTAGAGATTGAGATCCGCAGAGGTCTGTAATACAAGTATCTATAAAAACAAACTACATAGCCGAATTTAATCTTCTATACAGAGTTTAACATAAATTGAGAAGTTATGTTCATAAGCAACACTATACTTATCTGTTGATCTTAAATACTCAGACAGTTGACGAAACTCTTTTAAAATCAACCTACCAGCGATCGCATTTAATTTGAAGTCATCAAAAAATTTCAATCACTGAACTTATTTCTCTTCAAACAGTATTAGTAATTTTTAAATTTTATTCACTCAAAATTTCGCCTTGGTGCAATTAAATAAAACCAGTGCGATCGCTTGTAACGTAAAATTAATTTCCATCTGGCATTTGCTAACACCTTGACACCCATGTATTGCGACTACCTCATCCAAATTCTAACTGCCCGTGTGTATGATGTTGCCCAGGAAACACCACTTGAGTATGCCCCAAATTTGTCTGCACGGCTAAATAATCAACTCCTGCTGAAACGTGAGGATATGCAGTCAGTATTTTCCTTTAAACTGCGGGGTGCTTATAACAAAATGGTGCAACTGCCACCAGATATATTGGCGCTGGGTGTAATCGCAGCGTCTGCGGGGAACCATGCTCAGGGGGTCGCCCTTGCAGCCCAGCGCTTAGGAACCAGAGCGATTATCGTCATGCCAATAACCACACCTCAAGTCAAGGTAGATGCGGTTAGAATGAGGGGCGGAGCAGTCGTGTTACATGGAAATACCTACGACGATGCTTACAGCTATGCCCGTGAATTAGAAGTAGAAAAAGGGTTGACCTTTATTCATCCTTTCGATGATCCCCATGTAATTGCTGGACAGGGAACAATCGGGATGGAAATTTTACGGCAATATCAGCAACCCATCCATGCGATTTTTGTCGCAATTGGAGGGGGCGGATTAATTTCTGGGATTGGGGCTTATGTGAAACGGTTGCGTCCGGAAATCAAGATTATTGGCGTTGAACCAGTAGATGCTGATGCGATGTCTCAATCACTAAAAGCCGGACATCGGGTGCGCTTGTCCCAAGTGGGGTTATTTGCTGATGGTGTGGCGGTGCGAGAAGTAGGTGAAGAAACCTTTCGTTTATGTCAGCAGTATGTAGATGAAATTATTCTGGTGGATACAGACAAAACTTGTGCTGCAATTAAAGACGTGTTTGAGGATACGCGATCCATTCTAGAACCAGCCGGTGCATTAGCGATCGCAGCTGCCAAAGCCTACGCAGAACGAGAACAAATCGAGGGGCAAACCTTAATTGCTGTAGCCTGCGGTGCAAACATGAATTTTGATCGCCTCCGCTTTGTGGCAGAACGTGCAGAGTTGGGCGAACGCCGCGAAGCTATCTTTGCAGTCACAATTCCTGAGGAACGGGGAAGTATTCGTCGGTTTTGTGAATGTATTGGCAACCGTAATCTTACTGAGTTTAATTATCGCATTGCCGATGAAAAAACAGCCCATATTTTTGTAGGTGTGCAAATTCAAAACCGGGCCGATGCTGCAAAGATGGTAGAAAACTTTGAAGCTCAAGGATTTGAAACTCTTGATTTAACAGACGACGAACTAACTAAATTACATCTGCGGCACATGGTGGGTGGGCACTCTCCCCTGGCTCACAATGAATTGCTCTACCGTTTTGAGTTTCCCGAACGTCCCGGTGCATTGATGAAGTTTGTTACTTCCACGAGTCCCAATTGGAATATTAGTCTTTTTCACTACCGCAATAACGGGGCAGACTACGGACGAATCGTTGTTGGTATCCAGGTTCCCCCCCACGAGATGGAAGATTGGCAAGCTTTTCTCGATAACCTGGGGTATCGCTATTGGGATGAAAACAAGAATCCGGCATACAAGCTGTTTTTAGGATAGGGGAGTGGGGAAGGGGCAGGGGGGCAGGGGAGCATGGGAGCAGAAGAAGAATAACAATACTCAATGCCCCGTTTGCCCAATGCCCAATGCCAATTTAGCGAGAACTACCCTCCAATATCAGATTGGAGTCCCAAGTATAGAAGCCAATTTGGTTAGGAACCCTAGAAAATCTGCCTGTCCGATAGCCTCTAGATAATTCATTCAGCACCTTATTTTTGATCTCTCTAAGTTGTTGAGAATCTAGTTCTCCATAAATTCCGGCAATGACTTCAGCAACGCTGAAAACTTTACCTGGATTTTGTTCTAACAGAGAGGTGAGGGCATCAATTAAGAATTGACCCTCAAAGGCTTTGAGCATTGGTACTGTTTTTATTGGAGGTAGGAAAGATTTCTTCTTTTTGTTTTTGATGCTTTTAGAAGCACCATTGCCATTATTTGGGGCTACCAAACTTAAATCCAGAGTATAACAACCTGGCTCATCGGGAATAGTTACCCAGTAATTCCTTTCTCTGCCTTGGGTGAGGGAAGATTGAACCCTACCTTTAACTACTTTGAATAGATTGGAATCCAACTCTCCATAAAGCGATCGCACGATAAAATCAATATGACAGACAGTGCCTATCTGCTCTTGCAATAGCTGTTTTATGGCTTCCATTCGCGACAGAGCGTGATTATACTGGGGTAGCATGGGGATTTCCGCCACCTTTGTTGAACTATCGTTGTTCTCTGGGGTGATCTTTGGATCTGGCGATGTAGTTGGAGATTGACTCTCTTTTGTATCAACAGCAGCAGAAAAGGAATTATCTATCTCAACCAAGTCTTTGTCTTTTCGTACTGACTCTACAGACTCCACCAAGTTGATTTCGTCGATGTCATCAAGGGGTGATAAAAACCGCAGAGAGCCTTCTTGAGAAAGATTTGTGGTTTCCTCAGCCACCGTTAGTCTTGATATCTGCTTATTCGCATCAGAAAAAGACCAGTTAGACAACAACGCTTCTACATGATCGAGCTGCGATCGCGCCTGCACAAAGAGGCGTTCATACTCTTCTGTAAGGCGAGCATAATAGTCTCGTAATTCCAACAGTGGTGAAACAAAGGTGCCCGGAGGTGGTTCTAATTGTCCATTTTGAGTCATAAGGCTTCAATCAATTTAAGTTGATGTCACTTTTGTAAGACATTGGTCTGGGTTTTGCTTTGTGAGATGTTGGTTGGGATTTCTTAGGGGGTTGGGGAGGGCGACATCTCTCACAATATAAGGGTCGAGGTCCGAAAGTCTCGCGCTTTGTCAGATCGTTACACTCTTTACAGACAAACTGGAAAACACGAGTATGAATCTGTCTTTTGTGCGCCCTGACAGTATATTCCCTAACATCAATGAATTTACTTGCCATAATCAGGAATTGTGAATTGCCGTCGGATCAATGTCTTATCAATATAGCTATTCAAGCAAATCAAACTGCATCAGTGTGTGTTTATGTAGAAGTTTTATTCAAATCAGGGAATTTGAAGCCTAGCATAAAGTGCAGATGAGCAACTTGAGAGTTAGCCATTGACTATCCTCTCAGCATATAATTTGATGAGCAAACACTACTACCATTCCTTAGGTGCAGGCGATTTTCATCGCCCTGATCAGAGAAATTGGGGATGGGGAAGTAGAGGATTATTCACTTCCACTTCCATTGATTGGCAAAGGGCGTGATCGCCAGTGTGTCTAATTGCCCATCATAAAATTACCGCACTCCTAACCCCTCTTCCTCATGGTAGAGGGATGATGCTTAACTAGACCATTCGGATCTAAAAAACAACCGCCTCCTAAAAATAGGAGGCGGCGATCGTCGCTAATCAAAGTATGATTCTGGTAAGTTTTATCCCTCTACTAGTGTTTCATGTCATTAATTTTGATGGGTTGTAAAATTTCATAGCTGCTCTAGCCTTTAAAATTGAGCGATAAATCATTCACTAAGAACCCATCAATTTTAACTTGACAGACTACGGCTGACTGGGAGCAGCAGGTTGCGATTGAGGTTGTGGGCGTAAACGGCGCAAAGACTCCCGCAACTTGTTCTGACTGGTGTTTTCTGCTCGCCGCCGCCGAGTTGGGGTTGCTTGTGGCTGTGGTGATGAATTGGTAGCCGCTCGTTGACGCTGGATGCTGCGTAGGGAGTCTCTGGCACTTCCTTGAGGGCGATTTATCCTCGCTTCAGATGATGAGCCTGCGGTAATAATTTCTCGTCTTTGAGGTTGCGGCCGTTGATTCAATCCAGATATTGCTGGTATTGTGGCTGTAGCTTCATTAGATGAGGGTGTCAACTCTCTGCGCCTACGTCTTGGATTTTCTGGTGTGGAGTTAGCAGCAGCTGCTGCCTGCTGGGTTCTCTCTTCTGCTTGTCTTTTTCTTTGTTGTTGGTATTGGCGGTATTGCTGTGAATCTTCTTTAAAAGCCGCAGAGTTGACTCGCACCCCTCGTCTGCCACCTTGTGCTGGGTTGAACTTCCATTCACGCGCTTGTCTCACCTGTTCTTCGTCTAATTCACGGTTTCCACTGGAGCTGGCTACTCGCACATTAGTGACATTACCTTGATCATCAGTATCGAAAGCCAAACCTGTACGGCCTTCGATTCCTCGCCGTTTCAATGATTCTGGATACTTGAAACCACATTTGCGGCAGGCTGCACTACCATTACCATTACCTGAACTGTTAATTTTTGGAGGTGTTGGCACTATTGGCGCTGTTGCTACTGTCGGACGGTTTCCTACTCCATTCCCTATACCACTGCCAATTCCTGAACCCCTACCACTGCCAATTCCTGAGCCAATTCCTGAACCTGAACCTGAGCCAATTCCTGAACCTGAACCTGAACCTGAACCTGTACTTAAAGCAACGCCAGAGCCAGAGCTACCAGAGTTATCTGTCAGGACTGGACTACCGCCGCCACCACCGCCGCCGCCACCACTCACAGGTGCAACAGTTTTCACAGGGGCTTCTGGCTTGGGAGCAATTTCCCTATTTGTTGGTTGGGGGTTTTGAGTAGTTTGTTTTGGTTGTTGTTGAACTGGCTGAATTTGAGTAGTTTGTCTTGGTTGTTGTTGAACTGGCTGAATTTGTGGTCTTTCAATCAATTCTTGTACTGGTTTTTGTACTGGTGGAATTTCTCTAAGCTGTTTTTGAACAATTTCTGGTTCTTTTTTGGGTTCTTCTGGAATTTTTTCAAGTGGTTTTTCTGGCTCCGGAGTCGGAGTATCTATGATCGCCACCTCTATTGGGTCATCTTCGTTTGTAGGCACTCTTGTCAAATAATTACCTATGCCTGAGGACAGTACGCCGATATGCAGCGCCAGTGAACCTATTAGACTGTAAGTCAGAAAAGACTTGAGAGCCTCAACTTCTTTGGAACGTTGCTCGACAGTAATGCCAGAAAAGCTCATAGCTATTGCTACCTATTCTCACTAATTTAGTCATTTTAGAATGCATGGTTGCAAATATCAAGTAAAAAATTAAAATTATTTTCGGCAGTGTTACGGAACAGAATACTACTCAAAAAAAATATCTTTGAAAAATACTGTTCACTATCACGATTTCCAGATAAAATTTTTGTATTAATTAAATTAATTTATATAAAACCCAAAAATAGTAAATAAAAATAATAACAATTAAATTAGATTTGAAAAAAGTCTAATTATCTCTTAAACTCTATTGAGAAAAAGTTTCATTTTTTCGCTTGATTCTGGTAGTCTGATTTTGTATTGTTGATGACATTTAGAGGCACTACATGGGAATTCAGAATTTGTTTGAAGCAGGTGGTGTGGTTATGTGGCCCCTGTTACTGTTTTCAGTGTTGGCAGGGGCACTAATGATTGAACGGGCGAAGTTTTGGCTAAAGATTGGTAAGCGTCAAAACCGGGTGGTGCGAGAGGTTTTAAATCTTTATCGACTTGATAATCTGGTTAGTGCTGTGGATAAGCTGCAAAAAAATGTAGATTTACCCATAGCACGCATTTATCTGGCTGGACTACAGCTAGAAAGACCGACTCCAGAAAAATTTCGCTTGGCTTTGAAAAGCGAGGCACAAGCAGAAATCCCTATACTAAAGCGGTTTCAACCTGTATTTGACACCATTATCGGTTTAGCGCCTCTGTTGGGACTTCTCGGCACAATTTTAGGATTAATTCGCTCATTTGCTGGATTGAATATTGGTGATGTTGGAGGTACTAAAACTGGTGTAGTTACTGCTGGTATTAGTGAAGCTTTAGTTGCTACCGCCACAGGATTGATTGTAGCTATCTTTGTGCTTTTAGGAGCCAGCATCTTCCGGGGATTATATCAGCGGCAGATAACAATGATTCAAGAGTACGGCGGACAGCTAGAAATACTGTTCCTTGATCGCTATGAACAACATGATCGCTACGAACAACAGGAGAAGTCCTATGGATCTAGATGATAATGAACCAGATTTAGCACCATTTATAAATGTAGTACCTCTGATTGATGTAATGTTTGCCCTTTTGACATTTTTTATTATGTCAACGCTGTTTTTAACACGATCAGAAGGATTACCAGTAAATCTACCGAAGGCAGCCACGGCGAAGGAACAGCAAATTCCCACTAAAGTTACCATCACGGTAGATGAAAAAGGTCAGGTAAGCCTAAACCGCGATCCAATAGCAGTTAATAATTTAGCAGCGCGAGTGCGGACTTTAGTTGGTTCTAACCCAGATACATTGGTGATTATTAATGCTGATCAAAAAGTCTTGCACGGTGAGGTAGTGCAAATAATGGATCAAGTCCGTCAGGTGAAGGGAGCAAGGTTAGCGATCGCTACCCAAAAATAAAAAGTAGAAATATTGTACAGAAAAAGTTCAGAGAGTCAGGAAAATTATATATTCTGACTCCTAACTCCTTCTTATCTAATTACTACTACCACCTACGCTTACAAATCTGCAATTCTTGAGATATAAGTTTAAATAATAATTGTTGGTGTGAATGGATAAAAAAGTGGTCACCGTTGAACTCATGTAATGAAAAAGCAGCAATTGTCTGCTCTCGCCATGCTTGCAGCTGCTCATGACTAACTTCTTGGTCTTGCAAACCACCAAAAACAGTAATAGGACACTCCAGTGGCTGTTTTTGAGTGTAAATATAAGTTTCCAGAACTGCAAAATCTGCCCGCAAAATAGGAAGAAATATCTGCATCAATTCCGGGCTTTCTAGTACTGCTTTGGGTGTACCGTTAAGACTGTGTAGCTCGTCTTGCAAATCAGTGTCTGATAGAACGTGGAGGGGTGGTTTTGTCAACGGAATTTGCGGGGCGCGACGAGCAGATATGAAGAGATGAAAGGGAGCAAGACTATACTTAGAGCGAAGTAGATGGGTTAACTCGAAGCTAACTAATCCGCCCATACTATGACCGAAGAAGGCGAATGGTTTGTCTAAATATGGTATAAGAAGTGGAGCGATCGCTTCAACAAGAGGTTCTAATCGCGTCAAGGGTGCTGACTGAATCTGTCTTCCCCGTCCCGGATATTCCACAGCACAAACTTCGACATTATTAGGTAGATTATTAGGCCAGGTGCGAAAAATTGCCGAGTTACCACCAGCGTAGGGGAAGCAGAATAAACGCAAGTTGACTTGAGGATTTGGTTGGGGACAGATAACCCAGGAATTGAAGCTTGGTGTAGTTGTCATAATAGAGCTTAGAGTTGGATAATACAACTTGGCTTTAAATTTTATATATATTCACTGATAATTTTATGACAGGAATGGAACCTTGGGCGATATCAGTTGTTAGTGGCGTAGCTGTTCCGATTTTCCAAATCCTTTGGGAAAGTGGCGGTAAGGTTCTAGAAATGTTTGGTCAAACCCTGGATGAAAAAACCAAAGAGTTAATTTTTGCTGCATCAAATGAATATCAGAAGAAGTACGAAGAACGGCATGGCATTCTCAAAGTATTAGGAATGCGTGAACCTGTCAAGCTGGAATCGATCTATACAGCAGTTCAGTTTTTAGGTGATGATGCTATCCGTAGTTTTGAATCTATTGAGAATTTAGAAGAAGTCTATCGCCAAGCTAAAAACCGAAGTTTTCAATCTCACGATGGTAAAAAACAAGCAGGAGTTAAAGTTGCTAATGATAAACAATATCTGATGGTGCTTGGTGGCCCTGGTGCAGGAAAGTCTACATTTGTGCGGAAGATGGGACTAGAAGCGCTCAAAGGTAAAAAAGGAGGGTTTAAACACGCCTGCATTCCAGTTTTTATTGAATTGAAAAGGTTTGCATCCAGCAACATCAATATTGAAACGTTTATTGCTGAGGAGTTTCGTACTTGCGGCTTTCCATCACCAGATAAATTTACAGCTAAAGCTTTAGAAGAAGGTAAGTTACTAATTTTGCTGGATGGTTTGGATGAAGTACCAACAAAAAACTTGACTGAGGCAATTAGTCAAATTCAAAATTTTGTTGACAAGTACGATCAAAATCGTTTCATTGCCTCCTGTCGCACGGCAGCTTATCGCAGTGGTTTTCGCCGCTTTAGCGATGTCTCAATGGCAGACTTTGACGATGATCAAATTCAGCAATTTATTTATAACTGGTTTCATTGTGAAGCAGACAAACAGGCGAACACAGGCGAGAAATGCTGGGAGTTACTGCAAAAACCAGAACATGAAGCTGCAAAAGAGTTGGCGCACACACCTTTGTTGCTGACATTTCTGTGTTTAGTTTATGACCGTTCCCAAAGTTTTCCAGATAATCGCAGTGTTCTTTACCGGAAAGCACTGCGGATATTGCTAGAAGAGTGGGCATCAGAAAAGCGAATTCTCAGAGATGAGATTTATCAAGGACTGCATACAGAATTAGAAGAGATATTACTATCAGAGATTGCTTATACAGGTTTTGAGTCTGACAGGCTATTCTTTTCACAACGCGATATTGTTGGGCAAATTAAAACATTTTTAGCGAGTAATCTGAATGCACCTCAGCATTTAGATGGGAAATCAGTACTGAATGCGATCGCAATTCAACAAGGAATTTTGGTAGAACGAGCCGAGGATGTCTTTTCCTTCTCTCATCTAACACTACAGGAATATTTAACGGCACAATATATTGATGACCATCGCCAAGTTGAGAAGTTAGTTACTAAACATCTGACACATGAACGCTGGAAAGAGGTATTTTTGTTAGTAGCTGGGTTAATGCGCGGTGGTGCAGATGATTTGCTGCTGCTAATGGAAAAGGAAGCGCAAAAATATATTAATACACCGAAGTTACAAGCTTTATTAAACTGGGCAGAACAGGTAACAGCTGGATCGCCAGGGGATTTTAAACCTGTGGGTAAACGTGCAGTTGCGATCGCCTACGCCAACGCCAACGCCAACGCCAACGCCAACGCCAACGCCAACGCCAACGCCAACGCCAACGCCAACGCCAACGCCTTAGCCAACGCCAACGCCAACGCCAACGCCAACGCCAACGCCAACGCCAACGCCAACGCCAACGCCAACGCCAACGCCTTAGCCAACGCCTTAGCCAACGCCAACGCCAACGCCAACGCCTTAGCTATCAACTACTCTCGTGAACTAGAAAAATTAAAAATCTTCAATAACATCAACTTTACTGTGCTAATTGCTCGACTAGAAGCACTGAAAGTTAAAGTTCCTGGTAAGCAACAGTCACGGGAAGTACTTCGAGCATTTGCGGAAAACCTCCAACAAACCTTACTTAATGCTTTCAATCTCACCCAAGAAATGGTCAACTTATCTGAGGCAGAAGCGAAAGCACTCGGCGATTATCTCTACGCTAATCATCTCATTATCCAGTGCAAACAAGCAGCAGTCCGGGTGTCACCCCAAACCTGGGAAGCAATTGAGGCGCGAATGTTGTTGGTTCCAGGTGATTAAGCAACAATATAAAAATGAAAAGATAGCCAAATAAACGCTCCATGAGTTCATTACAACAGGCTAAGAATACAAAAACTCGAACCTTTACAGCAATCTTGCACTGGGAAGAGGATGTTTATGTAGCTGAATGTCCAGAGGTGGGAACCGCCAGCCAAGGAGAGACGATAGAAGAAGCGATCGCTAATTTGCGGGAAGCAACGGAACTTTATTTAGAAGAGTTCCCACTTTTTGAGATAGCACCTCGTCGGTTGCTAACCACATTTGAGGTAACTAGTGCCTAAGCTACCAAGAGTTCGAGCTTCTGAAGTTATACGTGTTTTGGAACGCTTAGGTTTTGTTCAGGTACGACAACGTGGCAGTCATGTGATTTTGAAAAAACAACTTGTAGAGGAAGGTGAAGAACAGAAAGTGATTGAAGTAGGTTGTGTTGTACCATTGCATCGCAAAACTATAGCTGTTGGAACGCTAAAGAGTATTTTGAGTCAATCTGGAGTCTCTGTTGAGGAGTTTTTGGAAAATCTTTAGTCGCCACTACACCAAAAACTTTTATTAGAAAAATTAAAGCTCGATTTACAACACGAAGTACAGTTTTGCGTAAAAGCTTGCATTAACAATGCAAGCCGATGCATCAACAATGTGTCAGCTTGTATTGGCATTGTAGGGTATTGCCAAATTTCATTTGCTACGTATTAATGAAATACTGTACTCAGTTCTGTCGTTATGACACTAAGTTCTGTGGTTAGGAATGCACAAGTTGTTGTTTTCTCTCTTCACCTATATATATCTCATCTTCTCTGTGAATAAAAACTTGAGACAATGCCTGATAAGCTTCACTCCAAGCCGCCATTACTTCTTCTGTAGCTGCTTCCCCTAAAACATCTTTCATTGCTTGCAGTAAACTTTCTCCAACAATAGGATATTGTTCTGGTGTAACATGCGTCTGCACATGGCGATGGGCAATCTTTTCCACCATCGATTTTAAAGCAGGCAAATTATCAATTTGGGTAGCATAGCCATAAACTGCTGTAGCCAACCTCGCAGGCTGAGAACCATTTGCTTGAGCAGACATATCAAATTGTTCTCTGATTTCTGGATGATTTTGAAACATAATTTCATACATCCGAGTTGTGATTTGCTTACCGTTCTTTTTTAAGATAGGTGCTGTAGATTTGACGATATCTATTGTTTGTTGGCTAATCATAGTTTTTTGAACCACTTGCAATGTTGATTGATTCCAATTTAGTGGTTATTTTTATTGGTTACTATGAGCTAGCTCAGTTAACGAGTAATATCATGTCAAAGCCTCTATACATCCACAGCTAGAGGCATTGTTGAAAAATTGCAGCAAAGATGAAAATGTAAGAATGTAGCTATGTACATCGATAATTTAGCAAGCAACAATTTTATATGCATACCATTGAGAGAAAGTCAACAACAAAAGGCTGGGCAGGTGCAATCGCACAACCAGCAAAAAAATTTCCCTCTACGCAATTGCCAATTCTTTCTGGCAAAATCCCAGATGGCTTGCGTGGCACACTTTACCGCAATGGCGCAGCACGGCTAGAACGCGGTGACATTCACATGGGACACTGGTTTGACGGAGATGGGGCAATTCTGGCTGTAAATTTTACCGATGCAGTCGCAACCGGGGTTTATCGCTACGTGCAAACCTCTGGCTATCAAGAAGAAGCCGCAGCAGGTAAACTAGTCTACGGCAATTATGGTATGACTGCACCAGGGCCAATTTGGAATCAATGGCAAAAGCCGATCAAGAATGCTGCCAACACCTCGGTGCTAGCACTTCCAGATAAACTTTTGGCACTGTGGGAAGGTGGTAAACCCCACGCCCTCAATTTACAAACTTTAGAAACTTGGGGCGAAGATGATTTAGGGGGGTTAACTAAAGGATTAAGCTATTCCGCACATTGTAAGCGTGACGAGCAAACAGGGGAGATTTTTAACTTTGGCATCAGCCCTGGACAAAATGCGACGCTTAATATTTACAAAAGCGATTCGACTGGGCGGATTATCCAACAAGCCGCATACCAGCTAGATGGTGTACCATTGGTGCATGATTTTGTTTTAGCAGGACAGTATATTGTATTTTTCCTTCCGCCAGTGCGGTTGAATGTCTTACCCGTGCTAATAGGGATAAACAACTATAGTGATTCGCTAGAGTGGCAACCTAAATTAGGAACTCAGATTTTAGTTATTGACCGGGAAACTCTATCTGTAGTGAGTCGTGGAGAAACCGAACCTTGGTATCAATGGCATTTTGCTAACGGTTATGTAGATACTAGCGGTTCAGTGATTGTGGATATCGCCCGTTATGAAGATTTTCAAACTAACCAATATCTCAAGGAAGTAGCTACAGGTGAGACTCACACCCCCGCTAAAAGTACACTAACGCGAGTTCATCTGCATCCTCAAACTGGCAAAGTTACGTCAATTCAGCAACTATTAAACGGACATTGTGAATTTCCGAATGTACCACAGCAAAACGTGGGGCAAGCTTCTCGGTACACATATATGTCAACATTCCGCTCAGGAACAGATATTAGTCAAGAAATATTAAATGCGATCGCTCGTTTTGATCACAAAACTGAAACCCTCACCGAAGCAGACTTTGGAGAAAACCGTTATCCTTCAGAACCCATCCACGCCCAAGACAGCCAAAATCCTGAGCAAAGTTGGGTATTAACCGTTGTCTACGATGGTAATTCTCATAGTAGTGAAGTTTGGGTATTTGATAGCGATCGCCTGGATGCCGAACCTGTTTGCAAACTAGGATTACCTAGCGTCATTCCCCACAGCTTCCACGGCACTTGGAACCCAGCATAAAAGTTATAAGTTATGAGTTATAAGCGAAGAATTCAATACTTACTTTTAACTCATAAAGGAACAAGAGTTTCAGAGAGTTATTGCGTAAGTCTTAAAATTAAATTTGGCAATGCCAATGTATCTCACTGCAATGGCAATGTATCCCTCTGCAATGCCAATGCGTCTCTCTACAATGCCAATGTCTCCCTCTGCAATGGCAATGTGTCTCTCTGCAATGCCAATGCATCTCCCTGCAATGGCAATGTCTCCCCCTGCAAGGCCAATGCGTCCCTCTGCATTTAAAAACGCTACGATTATTATGCAAAACTGTACTTAGCAATTAGCAAAGATGTGTATACAATCTCTTCAAAATCATCTAAAGATAAGTATTTTGGCAAAATTGGGATACTCCCCCATCCCTATGCTGGAAACGATAAAATAAAAAATAAACTTACATTCATGCTGTGTTTATGGCAACCCAACTCAGCAAAGCCAAATCACCAACAGAACTGGTAATATCTTGGGAAGCGTTGCCCGACGACTTTCAACTAGAGGATGAACCAGTGGAGAATACGAGTCAGCCAATTTTGGCTGGTGCTTTGCGTGAAAGTCTAGAAATCAGTGGATTCATTCAACCCCAGATGTTAATAGCCTCGAATTTTGGTCTTTGTGCGACTGTCAACGGGCAATTTATTGCGAAAGCACCTGACTGGGTTTATGTGCCGTCGGTTAATGAAGTTGTAAGTAATCGGAAAAGTTATACACCCAATTTAAAAGGTGATATCCCGGCGATTGTTATAGAATTCCTATCCGACACTGAGGGTGGGGAATATTCGGTAAAGCGAACTTATCCACCAGGAAAATGGTTTTTCTATGAGCAAATTTTGCAAGTTCCCATCTACGCGATTTTTGAACCAGATAGCGGTTTATTAGAATTTTATCACCTAGAAAATAGACGCTATGAGTTAAAGCAACCTGACGAAAATGGTCGTCATTGGGTTGAGACAATGGGCTTATTTTTGGGAACTTGGCAAGGAACAAAAGAAGCTCGAACTGGTTATTGGTTGCGCTGGTGGAATGAAGCTGGTAATTTGTTACCTTGGGCTGTGGAACAAATTGAACAAGAACGTCAACGCACTGAACAAGAACGTCAACGCGCTGAACAAGAACGTCAGCAAAAAGAACAACTGATTGCTTATTTGCAATCTCACGGTATTGACCCGAATAATTTGCCTCCGTTCTAGTAGAAAGTAAAAAGTTACTAATAACTCCAAGATTTTGTCTTCGTAGGGTGCGTTAGTGACAACGTAACGCACATAGAATAAAAATAAACCTTATATACAACATTACGCTGATTAAGCATAATTGCCCATGACCTCCTCTAAACGCCACTACCACATCACTACCTTCGGTTGTCAGATGAATAAAGCTGACTCAGAGCGCATGGCTGGCGTTTTGGAAGACATGGGCTTTGAATGGTCAGAAGATCCGAATAATGCAGATGTGATTCTCTACAATACCTGCACAATAAGGGATAATGCCGAGCAAAAGGTATACTCCTACCTTGGCAGACAGGCGAAGCGCAAACATGAACAGCCTGATTTAACTCTGATTGTTGCTGGTTGTGTTGCCCAACAAGAAGGTGAAGCGCTGTTGCGGCGAGTCCCAGAATTAGACTTGGTAATGGGGCCACAACACGCCAACCGCCTCAAAGATTTGCTGGAGTCAGTCTTTGAAGGCAACCAAGTTGTAGCAACCGAGTCGGTTCATATTATTGAAGATATCACCCAGCCGCGACGGGATAGTAAAGTGACAGCTTGGGTAAATGTAATTTACGGCTGTAACGAACGTTGCACCTACTGTGTGGTTCCCAATGTGCGCGGTGTGGAACAATCTCGCATACCGTCAGCTATCCGGGCTGAGATGGAAAAATTAGGACACCAAGGTTACAAGGAAGTTACTCTACTCGGTCAAAATATTGACGCTTACGGCAGAGATTTGCCAGGAACAACAGCAGAAGGTCGGCATCTGTACAACTTCACAGATTTACTTTATTATGTGCATGATGTGCCGGGGATTGAAAGGTTAAGATTTGCTACTAGCCACCCCCGTTATTTTACAGAGAGATTAATTAAGGCTTGTGCTGAATTGCCCAAAGTCTGCAAACACTTCCACATTCCCTTTCAATCTGGGGATAATGAACTTTTAAAGGCGATGGCGCGGGGTTATACCCATGAGAAATATCGCCGGATCATCGATACCATTCGGCAGTATATGCCAGATGCTTCGATTAGTGCTGATGCGATTGTCGGTTTTCCTGGGGAGACAGAAATACAATTTGAAAATACCCTGAAACTGGTGGAAGATATTGGCTTTGACATGTTGAATACAGCAGCATATTCGCCGCGTCCAGGGACACCAGCTGCTTTGTGGGACACTCAGCTGAGTGAAGAAATTAAAAGCGATCGCCTGCAACGCCTGAATCATTTAGTAAACTTGAAAGTAGCAGAGCGATCGCAACGTTACTTCGGACGCATTGAATCCGTTTTAGTAGAAGACCAAAACCCCAAAGATCAAACTCAAGTCATGGGACGCACTGGCGGTAATCGTCTGACATTCTTCAGTGGCAATATCCAAGAATTGAAAGGGCAGTTAGTGAAGGTAAAAATTACCGAAGTTCGCCCTTTTAGCTTGACGGGTGAACCAATTGAAGTGAGACAAGCCTTGTCTGTCTAAGAATTAGACATCTGGTGAAATTAAATATGCATCATCCAGAACCCTTGTAGAGACGTAGCACTGCTAAGTCTTTACATTCTTTGTCACCAGATATCTATTTCACCTTAACCCGGAAACGGATAAACCCGTAGGAATTAATTGGTGTACCTGGTGCAGTTGCATTTGGCACATTTCCCAAATTCACAACCACCACACCGTTAATATTACTACCATCACATTTGATACTAGGGTAATTATTCGTGGGGTCAACGCCTGGGGATAAATATTCTGCTGTATCCCCATCTTTGGTATTAGTTAAGGATTCAGTTACACCATTGTTTTGCCAAATGATCCCTCGATCGCCACTTGCAAGACCACTTGTGTTTTTGGTTGGGAAATTATTGAATGCAGTTGGTAGGAAAGTGACATTATCAGGAACGCGATCGCAAATCAAAACATTATTTGCTGTTGCCTTACCTGCGGATAGGAAATAGATAGTGTATTCTATTTGATCACCCGGCTTGACATAACCACCATTGATGCCACCGAGCATGAAGCTATTTAAGGATGGCCAATTGTCAGTGTCCTGGGGCGGGTCTGTTGGTGTGGGTTGGGTTGGAATGGTGATGTTATTATCATCGTAGGGATTAGTTGGGGCATCAATATAACTGCCCAAAGAATCCCCCCCAAATGTGGTAGTGCCGCCATTTATCGCTGTAATCCGTTTCACAAGCAAGACATTAGGTGTTGTCGACCTAATCCCAAAGTCCTTACTAGAGATGTTTGTACCAGTATTAAAAGTAGCTGTCGTTAGTGGGCTAGTATTGACCCAGTTAGGAGGGAGCGATGCTGTAGGCGCAGTATTACCTACTGTGCCAGCAATTGTACTTAAGAGAATTTTAACATTGTTTTGATTCAAGGGAACATCGAGAAAGGTGTAAGTACCATCTGCTGCAACAGGTGTTGTTTTTAAAACTTTATTGTTAGAATCCACGAGAATAGCATTTAACAATCCACCGGCATTAGTACCAGTTTCTGAGCCAGTATTGATATTAGTAAAAGTATTGTTAGCGCTATTGTCTAGATCATTCCAAACCTTACCGCTGAGAAAATCATCGTCATAGATTGTATAGTTAGAAACGATTGTTGGGGAAGCACCACAAGTCGTTGTCGAACTGGCGAAAAAACTAGTTGAAGGTTGTACGGTGAATACGATTGTCCTCGTACCTTGAGGAATGTTGTTATTAATGACAGTAAAGGGAATGGTAAAGACACTAGTGGCATCATTACCATCGTAGTTGCCCGCAGGAATAGTGATATTAAAAGTGGATGTGCCTGATGTCGTATTGTAGTCTGTACCTAAAGCCGCTGTACCAGAGACAGAAATCGGAACACTGATCCCCCCGGTTGGCACTAAACCAACAATCCTAAGTTTAGGTGGGTTGCTAGTAGGGGTAGTTTCCGATTCTGCTGCACCACCTGAACTGGCTGTAAACTCAAGCACAGGTTTACCAGCAAATTGCACGTCATCAAGGAAGTTACCTACAGTATTGTTCCCACCCGCTGTGGAAACAGCCGCAAATCCTACAGGTTGATTACCAGAAGCACCAGTATAAGGCACTGTGCCAGTGTATCGTACCCAGCCATTTGCTGCATTATTGTTAGTTACATTAGGAATAATTGCACCATTCTGTGCTATAGGTTGTGCCGTAACTGTTCCATCACTAGTTGTTGAAAAAGTGCCAAAAACAGTTGATGTTGAATCAGTATTTAGTCCAATTAAAAAATTGGCTACATCAGCAACAGTTGCACTTGACCGCCCACGATGTAAAAGAGAGAATGTGATCGTCTCATTTTTAATTAGGCATATATTCTGATACAACTCAGAAGCTTGTTCAGCATTTAACTCAGCAAATTGATTCCCTGCATTGGTTGCTGTACTAACACCAATAAATCCTGAAGTCCAAATTTCGATGAGATTGGATGTTGTTTGTACAAAACCTGAACAGCTGCCTGTTCCTGTTACTGGAGTATGAGTTGTTTCCCAACCAGGGATAAGACTTTTATCCACTTGAACGTAACATTGTTGACCAGGAGAACCAAAAACAGGTTGCTCAAAACTGGGATTTAAGAATGATCGCTGGATATATTGAGCTTGGGCTGACGTAGGTTGAAGTACTAATGTCGCACTGAGCAGCCCCCAGCCAAAAATATTAAAATTTTGCCATAAATTCTTCATTAGTAAATCACCATAAAATAACCTTTAAAAGATGTTGATTACCCTAACCCTAATCATCAATGAGGGCTGATTAACCTCAAACAAATCTTCAGTCTTTAGCTTGCCCAAAGTCGTAGATAATCTACCATCTCTATTCAGATTTAGTGTGGCGATCGCTTTTAAATACCTAAATAAAGATGTCATTCTAAAAGTAATAATTAATAAATTTAAATTGCTCCATCTTTTTTCACCTGCGCTTCTGTTTGATTTGGCTGCTGTTGCTGACGTGGCACAGGTTTTTGCTGTCCAAAGCCATCAAATAATTCGTTGAGCTTGACGCTTATACCCAAATACGCGCCGCCCGCGGAACGTGTTCCTGAGAAATCCCGATCATCAACTTTACCAAACACATATCCAGCCGAAACGCGCAGGTTAGGCGTGAGGTAGTAGCCTGTTTCTATGACAAACCCTGTTTCGCTGTAGCTAGACTGACTAATCACACGAGCCTCACCCACCAAATCCCAGCTATATCCCAAACGATAGGTTGCCCGGAATTGGGCCAGATTTACTGTGTTAGTACCAGCCAAATCGCTGGCTATATAAGAGGTGCTGTTACGCAAGGCATATTTGCCATAGAATTCCCATCGCCAATTAGGAGCATAAATAGCTTCTAAGGCAAAAGTATGGTCTTGGGAACCCGTACCACTACCTAAGAGGATGGTGTCAGGGATAGTTGATGGATTTTGGCGATATTCATAACGCAATAAAGCATTAAATTTATCACTATTGGGGTCGCGGTAAGCTAAACCTAGCTTTAGGTTAGCGGTATCTCCCAATCCTGAAAGTTTTTGATTGGAAGAACCAGCTTGTTGATAACGTACCAAAGCTGTGATAGCCGGAGAAATTTTACCCGTAACACCTGCGGTAATTACTGTATTACCACCACCAGAAGAGGAGCGATGTTCGTAACGAGCGCTGGCTTGAAACTGCGGATTATCAGAGTATTCCAGCCCCACACTGTAACTATCGCCACCATCAAATCCGATCGCAGATGCTGATTGACCAAAAGCGAAGGGTTGGGCATATTGTTGACCCGCCGCAGTTCGTCCGAAGAAGTTGCCAAATACGTGTTCGTAAGCGAGGTTGAGCCGCAATCCAGAAGCAATAGTCCAGCGATTATTTAGACCAATCGCCCCTTGGGTAGTCATTTCGTTAGCACCACCCAAAATTGAGTAACGACCGGTCAAGGTAGTATCTGATCCGAGTTTGTGTTCACCGTTGACACTCAAGCTGGTGATGGAATTACCCGAATATTGACCGCTAGTGTAAAACTGTTGGGCCAGACTAATATTGACACCAGGAATTGCTGCCCAATTCAACCCTAAGATGGTACGGTCTGGGTAAACAGGATCTTTTTGGGAAGATAAACTCAGTTCATTTTGGGCTTGAAAAGTCAGGTTCTTAGCAAGGGGAACTGAAAAGCGCGATCGCAATTGATCAGAATTACCACTCAGGGCGCTGTCGGGGATGCGGTCTTCCCGATGACGATGAATCCAATCCACATCAAGGGTAGCGCTACCCAAGCGTTGTTGAATCCCAGCGGAAATCGTCGTCAGTGAATTATCAACATTGCTCCCAGGTATGGCCTCAGAACGCGGTGCAAACAGTTCTTCAAAGGTGTCTAGGGGTTGGGGAGCAATCCCAAAGTTGTCTTCGTGGTCATATTGCGCCCTGACGTTGGTACTTGAGGTGAGTTTAGCTGTAACCTGCGCTCCATAACGGGTTTGTCCTGGGACAAAGCTGATAGTGGCATTATTCGCAAAACCTGTATCAGCAAAGCGATAATAGGCACGACCTAGAATCCCATTGGCAATTTGTCCCTCAGCTTCCAACCGATATGCATCACCCCTGACTTTTCCCACCAGATCAGAATCATTACTGGAATGGGCATATTCTGCAATTAACTTACCTTTATCACCCAAAGCAATCAGTGCATCTGCGCCGTAGAGTTGAAAGTCACGCACCCCCTGATTTTCTTGGACGTAAGTTGCACCTATCCAACTTTCCTGATTAAGTTTGCGGGAAAGGTTATATTGCAGGCGACCTGCAAAGATATTGCCATCAGAGTCTTGGCTGTCATATTGATAGCTAACAACAATCCGGCGTACCAAGACTTGTCCAGTTTGATCAATATCAGTGCGAAGAATGGGTTCGCGGAATAATAAGGTACCGCGATCGTAGTCGATTTCGTAGTCTGGGCCTCGGTTAAGTTGCTTGCGTTCTAGTACAGTCCCAGGACGATTGAGTTCTTCTAACTCGATAAAGACATTTTCACTACCTGGTTGTAGTAGTCTGCGAGAGAGGAAGTAATAACCGCTAGTGCCATCGGGAGGAATAGTATCCCGTTGAAACCCTTCTAAGTGGTTGCCATACAAACCTGTAATTTGTAAGTTCCCTAAGTTGTAGTTAGCTTTAAAACCGTGAAGTTGACGGGTGATAGAAGTAAATTGCTGCGATCGCCGCGCAAATTCTTCTGTGTTGTAGTCACCCCACATGGCATAATCAGGATCAGATCCGGGGATACGAGTTGAACGCTCAATACGCAGAAAGAAGCTGTCAATGGAAGGAGCGATGGCATCAACTTTGGAGCTGTCGCCGTAGACAGGATAATTTTGCTCGCTGAATTGGTAAGTTTTAAACAGGCGATTATCGCAGTCGCAATCTTCATTGAGGTTACGAGAACTGTTGTATGCACCTGTAAACAACCATTCCCCGATCGCACCAGTTGCAAATATCGCTGAATGGAAATCTAATTGCGTTCTATTGTCTTTATCAGGTGGGAGGAAATCACGGAAACTGCCGTAATAATTTGTACCTCTAGCGCCCAAACGTAAATCTATTACCCCAGTCACCAAACTCGGACGTAGTGCTGTTTCAAATTGTAGTTGGGTAAAGGCTTCTAAATCATTAGCGATCGCGCGAATTCTGACAGTTTCCGCCTTCAGTTGCGATCGTAAAATCGCTGTAAATTGCCCCGCTTTCGCCTCTACTTGAAATCCGGGTTCATCGGGTTTGAAATCTTTGCCAACAAACTCCCCAGCAGTGGGTATCAAAGTGATAATAGCATCACGGTTAGAGCGATTACCACTTGCATCGATGAGTTGACCCCGGATTGTAGCCGTAGAACGTCCATCTGCTGGAATCCGAGACTCAACAGTTTCTAAGGTTAGTTGCTGTGGCGCTCCTCGGACTGCGACTTGCAGCGTTACAGCAGGTTCTGTTCCTCCGATTACTTGTGCAGAGATGGTGTTATTACCTTCTTTTAACGAGACACCATACCATGTCTGCGTTACCAAGTTAGCAGTGGTATCAGTTTCCGTCCGTCCAACTAAGGAGGGGTCTACCAACGCGCCATTCACTCGCAATTCCACTTGACTACCAGCGGGAAATTGCACAATCACCGTAGTAGCTGGTACATCTACTACGGTGTCAGGCGTTGGAGTCAAAATTTTAATTGCTGTGGAGATGGGTGGAGTGGGAGACACAGGAAGATTTTTCCCTTGTTCCTGTATCTCCGTGTCCCCACGTCCTTGCGCCTTTGCATCCTCAGCTACTCCTGCTATTTTGCGTAAGCCTCTAGGCAAATCAATAGAAGTTGCTGGTTGAAATGGTTGTATTTCTGTTGGAGAAGCTTGAAACTGTGTCTTAGTGTCTCTGCGCCCGTCGTTCTTGATTCCGGCTATTTTGCGTAAGCCTGTGGGTAAATCAATAGAAGTTGCTGGTTGAAATGGTTGTATTTTTGTTTCACTTGACTGAACATCTGGAATTGAAGTATCAGTAACTGGTGCTGAAGAAGTTGAGGGAAGTTCGAGAGGTGAAACTTGCTTGTCTGAACTTCCCAAAAGATGGGGAGAATTTGAATCCGTACTTTTTTCAGCAACTTTATTCCAATTCGCTTGATCTTCAACCTGACTTTTTACATGATCTGGAGCGAAACCTAACCCCCTAGCTCCCTTCCCTTGTAAGGAAGGGGAAGAATTCAAAGCCTCTTCCCTAAGAGGGGAAAGGTTTTCTAGATTCCCTGAAAAGTGAGGATCTTCGGCACCCTTGTCTGCTTGCGAAGGCGAATCGAGGAAAAAGAGATTTTCACTTGCAGGTTCCGCTTTGACTATGGCAGGATACAAAACGAGGCTGAGAGCTACTGGCATTACCCCGATCATCTTCAGGTGAAATATAGTTGCATGGTGCAGTCTGGGCTTCATTTCTTGACTGGCTCCTGGAAGGCGGGGGTAACTGCGAAGTTCATACGTACCAAACCACCAGGCTCTAAACGCACTAGACGAGATTGACTATTGCGTTCGCGGAATTTTTCGTTCGGAGCTAGGGTGTAACCAGGTACACTGCTGAGGTCTAGTACACCCGTATGGTTTCCTGGTAAGGCATTGGCTAAGGAAAACAAACCATTGGGATCTGTGGTGATCCGGTTTCCGTCCTCCAGAAAAATCACTGCATTGGGGACTCCAGGCTCACCAGGTTGTTGTTCACCATCAAAGTTTTTATCAATAAACACGCGACCGATAATAGTGCCACAGTCGGAAACGATTCCTGAACGAATTTTTAACTGGTGTGTTGCAGGGCCATCCTTGGTGCTAAAACGGTTATCAGCCCGTTGGGCATTAACGATCGCACTGTTGCGACCGTTACCACGCAGAGCATCCGCTGTTAGTTGAGCTGCATAAGCAATATTCAGGATTTTTTCTGTAAGAATTGTTATGTCTGTGCGGAATGTCACCGTGTTTCCATTACGTTCTGAGGTGAGAGTGATTGCTTGACCATCCAACTCTCCCCGCACAGATTTAGGCAAGAACTGGAATCCTAAAGGTAAGTTGTCGGTGATAACTATATTATTTAAACCAGCATCAGCTAGATTTTTTACTGAGAGGCGGTAGATTACCGTATCTCCAGGTTCAGCAGCAGCGCGATCGCCTGTTTTGATAATCTGCAACTGATTGGCTTGACACATATTTGTAGTGAATTCAAAGGCTAATAAGTCCAGTCCCACTGTTTCTGCATTGGGAACTAAGACAACTGTTTGCTCTAGCCTAGTCTCACCTGTGATATTGATTGGTTGACCATCTAAAGAAGTAGCGACATATCGCACCACATTATTACCTTGTGTGCCCGTGCTACCAAGGATTTCAATTTTGATACGCCGTTGTTTGTAGATAGAATTTGGCGGTGGATTGACTACAAAAATGTAAGTTCTACCTGGAGCAGTTTGACCTTTATTTGGGTCGAATAGAAAATTGTAGAAACCCGCAGGGTTATTTGTAATGAAATATGGGTTACTATTCTCGGTATTTGGCGGTTTACCGCCAATAACGTTGTTATTAGAAATATCCGGTAACTCTGTTCGAGTCAAAGCAAGCAAGCTGCCCAATTCTGTCCCTGTTGGGTCACTAGGGTTAAGTTCGTATACCCCAACTGAAAAACCTGTATAGTCAGGTAAAATAGCGCCAGCACAACCTAATATTCGCCCTAATGGGTCAATTAATGGATTCGAGTTAACATTAAGCTGATTAGAACTTCCTTGATATTCATAATTACTGGCAGAATCTGTATAAGTATAAGTAGCTTGATTAGTTATTGGCAAAGACGCAGCCAGATTGTTAGTCGATTGCGCTCTGGCTGGTATAGATATAGTAGTATGCAAAAAACTTACCAAAATAACGGTTGCTGTTAACCTTTTACACCAGATATTGTTAGAAGTAATTTGCTTTTGTTTTTGAGGATGGCTCACTGAATACATTTCCTCTGGGATGCCAATTTTATTAATAAAAGCAATTAGTTTTTTGGGAAAATCCATAACTATTAAGCGGTATTTTCCACGCCAAAGAATTAGTAATTCATAATTCAAAATTCTCATTACGAATTACTAAATTTCGGAGTTTTTGTATCTTATTAAATTAAATCAACGCACTTGGGTTTGATAAGTCGCTTTAACTGTTGTCTTTGCTGCAACTAATGGCACTTGCAAACGGATATGGGTATAAAGATTCGCTGGTGCTGGTTTGGTTTCGACTTTGCCGTCAGGAAGAGTAACTTTAACAGTGGGATTTTCTACAAAGCTGCGTCCGCCATCAATGCTGTAAATAATTTTGGCATTGTTAGTAACATTGGTTGATTGAAGTACGTATACCATTCCTTTAGGAATAGGTTGATTGAGAATCAAATTCTTCACTGGGCGATCGCTCTTATTTTCACCACTCAAGGTATATCGCAACACATCTCCTGGTCGCACCACAACTTGACCTTTCAAAGGTTGCCATGTCTTGCTTTGCTTGCCTTGTTGATCCTGTGCTACCACTTGCTTCTCAGCCTCTAAGCGCAATTGTATTTGCCCTTGAATTTTGACATTTTGAGCGATCGCACTTGTAGAATGCCATAGAGAAGCCACTCCAGGCACTTGACTGACAAATGGAACTGTCGCAATGAGTGCGATCGCCCCTAAACTTGCAAAAGAAAGACGCTTCATATCAATAACCTCAAAAACACTTTCAGAATGTTGATTGTTGATTTATATTTCCCTGTTTTCGCTAGGGAATAATCAGTTTGTAGTTAGCGCTTTCGGGCTAAATTGCCAACTACAAACACATAGGTCGAATGGCATCCCTCTTTGCAAACAAAGAGGATGAGGTCAAACTATCTAATTAACCTTGCGTTGGAAAGTAAACGTTCTTTGAATACCCGGTGCAACCTGTCCAGTCACAGCATCCACATACTTAGTTACATCTGTGTTTGCCGTAGTTCCAGTTTGGTCATTACCAGGGAAGAATTGAATAGTTGATGTCCCAGAATCCTTGGCTGAACTGACAATGTTGCTAGTATCAATTTGACTGTTGTTATCGTTGTCTTTCGCCCAGTTGTTAGGACTTTGCGTGCCATCTTCAGTAATCACAATCTTGTCAACATTCAGAATTACATTTCCACTTCCCACTTGAGGAGTAGAAATATTTTTGTAAGTAATCCGATACTCAATGATATTTCCTGGGGCAGGTTTTTTGGCTGTAGTACTAAATGTGCCATCAGTGCTACCTCCTGGCAGTGCTGGCCCAGTTCCTGGTAAAACTCGTGACTCTTTCAGCAATTGCAAGAAGCCAGTGTATACACGGTCAATGCTGATGTTGTTGGGTTGTCCAGCAGGTGAACCACTACTATTTGTGTCAATGAAAGCCGTAATCGATGTGGGGAAGCCGCGTTCTATAGTAGTTGTGACAGCTGCACCTTGAGCAGTAGTATCAGTTGAGAGTGGCGTACCAGCAGGCAGGTCAACGCTTACACCATAGTTAGCTTTACCACCATTCGCTGCAACTGCATCAATTCGCACTGGATTAGTGGCACTAATTGGGTTCCCCCCGACTGTACCCGCACCACTTGTGAATGTAAAGATTGTGCCATTGTACGTGTAAGCAGCTGATAAACCTTGATAGGATACCGTCACCACTGTACCACTAGGCAAATCACCTGGTGTTGCTGGTGGTGTAGGTACCAGAGAAATATTGGCAGGAGATGTACCACTATTCTGAACTGTGTTAGTAAAAGATACCGCAGCCGGATTAACTGTTAAGCCAGGAGCAATATTGGGTGGAATTAGTGCTGATTTATTGGTAAAGTCATCATTGTTGCTGGTGGGTCCAACGGCATCAGGTACTCCATTTGGGCCATTCAACACAGAGGTGGCATTGGGTACTGAGATGGTCGCTATGTTGTAATCCCCAGTCGGACTATTAGTACCAGTGTTATTATTCTGTGCGTCAGTTTGATTTGCAGGAACCACCGTGCCATTAGCAACAAAACCACCATCTGGTGTAGTAGAAAAGGTTTGACCAGTGGAGTTAAAGTTATCTGGGTTTTGGTCTCCTGAGTTGTCATAGATTTTAGTGGTCGGGTCTCCAGCAGTTGTACCGGCCACTTGAGCGATGTTGTAAATGTTTACTGGGCCATTTCCAGTTGCACCAGTGGTCTTAACTTGGATGCTAAAACCGCTAACTGTTGTCCCTGTACCAACTGAAGTGACAAGGTTAGGATCGTTAATAAAACCGATCCGTGTAACTGAACTCAAGGATGCTGGGGCGGTAGTTGACCACGTAGCAGCTTCAGCATTTGTACTAGTAGCGCTAGTAGTATAAACTACTTTCCAGCCGGACGGAGCAATTGGAGTGCTATTAAGCACCGTATTTGCTGGAATAGCATCAGAAACTAAGATGCGGCTAACTGTTGCACCATCAACACTGATATTTTCACCAGCCAAAGCTGCGGGAGTCACACCAGTATTAGTTACGTCGTTACCCTCAACCCGCAAGCTCAAACCATAAGTTAGCAGGTCATCAGTCAGGGGAGTAGAAGTGCCAGCATTATCATAGGCTGTCTTAGTTTTGAGGATAGTTGCTAACGCCCTAGTTTTAGCAGTATTTCCTACTTGAATCTGCTGGGTAGCACTGGCTTCTCTCACACCATTGATTGGCGCTCCTGCTGTGTTGTTATTATCTACAGTGTAAACGTCGCCACCATCAGCAATCCGGGGTTGGTTTTGAGCATCACCAGGAGTTTGTCCTAGTCTGGCAGTGATAGTATCGCCTGCTTGAGCGCCTGCTTGCACGGTAACTGGTACACGCACCAATACAGTACCATTAACTGCGATCGCACCTGTAGTTAGTCCACCAGCAGGGATATTTATCCAGGTTGTACCGCCATCAGTACTATATTGCAAGTTACCAGATGTACTACTACCAGGTAATAGCCCCGAAACTGTGGCTGGACCTGTTGTTGTCGCTAAGTTAGGAATCTGGAATTTGGTGAGGTCGTTACCGACGTTGGTTACAGTGTAAGTGTAAACCAGTGTATCACCAGCCTTAGTACTAAGACCTGGGTTAGTTTGATTTGCAATCCCAGAACCTGTAACAGTAATACCAGCCACCTCTGCTACAGTCACGGTGACAGTATTAGATGTGGAATTGATGGGACTCCCTGGCGCGTTGGGATCTTCGTAGGTCGCTGTGGCTGTGTTACTTATAGGTGTACCCGCAGCAGTTCCGTCAGCTAATACAGGTGCAATAAATTGGAAAAAGCTACCAGTTAATAATGCTGTTGCTACTAGAGATTGGTAAGGCAGACGCTGCTTGTTGACAGATTTCTTTCGGTTTACCATAGAAGTAGTTTGTTTATTTGCTGAACTTGTATCTTGGGTTTTGAGACAGGATAAAGTTCAGCAATTCCTTAAAGAATTACCGACTAGACCTGCCCAAAACCTTAATGTTTCGGGGAGTGCGTATTTGAGGAGTTAACTTATTGACACTCCTAAAAAACTATATTGAGGCAATACGCAGAAAATTTATTGCCTACTTGTTTTATGCTTACCGTTGATTATCAAGGCTGGCAATCGCAAGTAGGGGTAACTTACTATTGTGTCCTGCTGAATTGTCTATGCAAGTAGCAATGTAACTTTTGCAGCAAAAAAAAACTTCCGTATAAATAAGTAACTTCTCTAGCTGTGAATGAGTGCATCAAAGCTGAAAAATTAACTTTCTTTTGGCAATACACATAGCAATTTTAGTGATTTAATCAGACGCTCAAAGCACTACAACTTATATATGTAAATGCTTTTGAGTTTTTGCTGTCATATATGCATACTATGCTGTGGAGTCATTTAGATAAAAAATAAAAATAGAAGCTTAACTAAGTGATTCAGATCACTTAAATGGGATAATGATTGAAATAAATGCAAATTCACGATAATTAAAATGCAATTTAATCATATTGTTCCTCAGTGTTAAAACTGAGTTTTTATTAGATAGAAAATAGAAGTGCAAATACTAAGTAAAGCAAGCCATTACTGATATCAAAGTTTTACAATAATCATTCCTTTGAATACCAAACATACCCGACAATTTTTGTCGGGTATGTTTGACTGGTATTTTTGCTCGTGTTACTATCAGGCGACAGACAAACAGGGAAAGCTAGTTTATGACTCAGGCAATCAAAACCCAAACCCAAACCCAAACTCAAACCAGCACTGCCTACTTTCAAGCCTTGAAGTGCAAGGAATGTGGTGCAGAATATGAACTCAAAGCCAGTAATGTTTGTGAGTTATGTTTTGGACCATTAGAAGTCAAGTATGACTACAGCGCCCTACGTCTAACTGTCACTCGTGAAACAATTCAAGCCGGGCCCAATTCAATTTGGCGCTACCGTCCCTTTTTGCCTGTCGCAACTGACAATGTTATAGATGTGGGAACGGGTATGACTCCCTTGGTTCGTTCCCACCGTCTTGCCCGTCGCCTGGGTCTAAATAAGCTTTATATAAAAAATGATGCCGTTAATATGCCCACCCTTAGTTTTAAGGATCGGGTGGTGTCAGTTGCCCTCTCCAGAGCGCGGGAGTTGGGTTTTACTACTGTTTCTTGCGCTAGCACTGGTAACTTAGCAAATTCTACAGCTGCGATCGCAGCTCACGCCGGTTTAGACTGCTGTGTGTTCATCCCCGCAGATTTAGAAGCCGGGAAAATTCTGGGTAGTCTGATCTACAGTCCCACCCTGATGGCCGTCAAGGGCAACTACGATCAAGTAAATCGTCTCTGTTCGGAAGTTGCTAATACACATGGCTGGGGTTTTGTCAATATTAATCTGCGCCCTTATTACTCTGAAGGTTCCAAGACGCTAGGCTTTGAAGTCGCAGAACAACTGGGTTGGGAACTACCTGACCATGTTGTTGCTCCCCTAGCTTCTGGTTCACTATTTACAAAAATTTATAAAGGGTTCCAAGAATTTGTAGAAGTTGGTTTGGTAGAAGGTAAGAATGTTCGTTTCAGTGGCGCTCAAGCTGAAGGTTGTTCACCCATCGCCCAAGCCTTCAAAGAAGGACGCGACTTTATTAAGCCAGTGAAACCGAATACAATTGCTAAGTCGCTGGCGATCGGCAATCCAGCAGATGGCATTTATGCTGTGGAGTTAGCCCAGAAAACTGGTGGTAACATTGAATCAGTCAATGATGCAGAAATTATTGATGGCATCAAGCTGCTGGCAGAAACCGAAGGCATCTTCACAGAAACTGCTGGTGGTACAACCGTGGCTGTGCTGAAAAAACTAGTAGAAGCTGGCAAAATTGATCCAGATGAAACTACCGTGCTTTACATCACTGGCAATGGTCTGAAAACCCAAGAAGCATTACAAGGCTACGTTGGCGAACCCTTGACTATTGATGCCAAACTCGATAGTTTTGAACGGGCGCTAGAGCGATCGCGTACTCTGGATCGCTTGGAATGGCAACAAGTCCTCGTTTAGTTAGGATTTAGTTAGGAGTTATAAGTTTTTTTATTCATGACTCCTAACTCTTAACTATATTCCTCACTCTTCACTCTTAACTTTGTACTTGTATGGCTGTAACAGTTTTAGTTCCTACTACTCTTCAGAATTTGACTAATAATCAAGCTACTCTAGAATCCAACGGTAGCACCATTGCTGAATTATTGGACTCCTTAGAACAAAGCTTTCCTGGTATTAAATCCCGGTTGTGCGATGAAGAAGGCAAGCTACGTCGGTTTGTAAATTTTTATGTCGATAGCGAAGATATCCGCCATTTAGATGGTATTAACACAGCCTTGAAAGATGGTGATGAAGTAAGTATTGTCCCCGCTGTCGCTGGTGGTTAATACAGAGAACATCAAATAAAGTAGAAGGCTGACTAGACAAACCTTTGAGAGATTGCCTCGTTCCCAGTCTCAGACTGGGAATGCTGATTAAAATAATTCGTAATTCGTAATGACGCTTAAGGTCTAAAGCTAGCAGGGGGACGCAATTCTCGCCAATTACTTTCGGATTCGGCTGTTGTAACTTGTTCAATATGAGCTAGTGATATTTGCCAAAGTTTATTCAAGCGAACAGCTAGCAGTTGCTCTTTAAACGTAAATTCTATCTGCAATTTATCATCAACTATACTTAGGTTCATGATCAACTTTGTCGCCAGTAATTTTTCCTATAGTATTACCTACAAAAGTTCAATCAGTATTTGCTGGAGCTTGGCAAGTGGCAAAATGATTCACTAGCATTGTAAAAATATTTTTGAAAAACTAAAATATTATTCAATATAGAGAAACCGTAAGTATATCCAATTCATGGTGCGATGTCTCCGATGGGCTACGCCTACACAGGCTTTTTTTGATGTCCCAAAGCGGCACACTTTATGCAATATTAATTAACGACAATATAAAACTATATTTTTTTGCTGCAATTCATAACTAGACCTTTTAAGTAACGATTAATTTGTGCTGATAGTAAAATTTATAGCTGATAAAAATATGAAATTACAGACAAATTAACATTCGTGTCTTATTGGTAAGTATTTGGCAATTTGGCAGATTGTGATTAGAGTCTTTTGATATATTGCAGAAATTACCAAGATGTTTTTACTTATTATACAGAGGACGGGCTAACCCCCGTCTTTTTTGTTGCTAATTATTTGGCATTTTGGCATTATATTACAACCAAACTATGATGTGTAGCAATCCTATTTGATTTGTGAAAATTGCAACCCGCAGATCCCCGACTAGTTTTAGGAAGTCGGGGATCTTCCGGGGCAAAATTATCACTAACCCAAGCGTATTGTGTTATGCATTGGATTTATATAGAGGTTTGGCGGTGAGCCAAACCTTTTTTTATATCTTTTTAAAATTAGGTATGGGGGATTGGAAAAGAGATTTTCATTGTTTGTTGCACCCAATTGGGTATAAGCGCTTGTCAACATAATTAATAATTATTGGGTCAATACTTAAGTTTTATAATATTTATGTGCAAGCAGAATTAAGCAGAATTAAAAACTAAAAGTACTCCGCAGAAGACCGATAGTAATTGAGTCACTATCTGGTGTGTTACCAGGCTCTATGATATGAATTATTCCTGGCGTAATGCTGATGTTATCTGTTAGCTGGAAGCGATAAAATGCCTCAATTTGAGTGGTCGTTCCTGGTTGTCCACCTGCACGTCCTAAACCAGTATTGATAAAATCAGGGACATTATTCCCTACAGGTAAATTGCTACTGGTGATTTTAGGAGGTTGACCAACATAAATTCCTCCCAAATTTCCTTTAGCAAATAAATCAGGGAAATTTAGAAACACCATATAATTCGTCGTTTCTACATTTCCTGATCGTCCAGGAATGTAAGATTTAGTATAACCACCCCATGCACCTGCGCTAATGTGGGGGGAAATTTGCCAAGTTACAGTCGCACCCACAGCGTTAGTTTGCAAGGGTGCTGATTTTCCAGTAGCGGTATTAACTGTAGTTAAGCATTCATCGCCAACAAAGGTTAGTAAACAACCATCTGAAGAGTAATTGTTAACATAATACAAACTTAAATCTAGAGCATCGGTTGGTGTCAGCAGCAATTGCACACCCGTAGTGGTGGTTCCATCAAATAAACCGCTAGCTTTACCGGGATTTCCTGGTTGATAACTACTATAAATTGCCTGCAAACTAGCGCGTTTAGCAAATTGCCAATCAATAGCTATACCGCCGTGACCGTATCCCATATTTAAAATTGGGTTTCTTTGGGCAAAATAAGACAGTGACCCTGTTGCAGCACTTTCTACTCGATTGGGACCTCGGAAAGCAGCTGGCATACTTACGCCTTCTGTTCCCACCATTACTGCTAATTTATCTGTCACCAGCCAATGAAAATTGAGGTCACTTATAATCAAGCTATCTGTAGGAAATTCGTAGCCAAGTAAAACATTATTCCGAGAAACACTATTGGTAAATCCAAGCGAACTTTTTCCCTTACCATCTAAAAGACCTGTAAACAAGTAACTACGGGGAGTGATTTGACTAGTTAAATACAGCTGCGCCAGGGATATGACATTAGTGTTTGTCGCTGTATCATCTGTATCTTTTTGTCCATCTCTAGGATTCACATCACCACGATTGCTTGTCCGTCCTTGAATGCCAACTATTAATAGTCCACTGAGTTTGGTTGTTGTTGAGAATTGGTTGGCTTTGATTTCGGCGGTTTTGGCTTCTAACCTATCAACACGACCCCGCAAAGTTGCTAACTCAGGGGCAAATTCTGATTGCAATTTTTGTAATATTGCTAAATCTTCGCGAGTGACTAAATCGCTGGTGGCTGTAGTGATTAATTCGTTGACTCTATCTAAACAAGCATTCACACCGGCGGCAAATTCATAGCGACTTAAGGCACGATTACCGCGATAGCTGCTATCTGGATAGCCGGCTATACAACCATAGCGTTCTACCAAAGACTGTAATGCTTGGAATGCCCAATCGTTGGGTTGTACGTCCTTGAGTTGAGAAACCGATATAACTTGCGCCATCGAATTTTCTGGGGAGAGGGGAGGAGAATTTAAATCTATACTCTCCTGCGCCTGAGTAGTTTCTGTGTCTGTGTACTCTTGTGCTAACGCTTTTTGTGCAACTCCATTTACTCCCGCAATTAGTAACCATGCGAGCATCCAGGTTTTGCGATGACTGCGGTTAATAAGTCTACATTTCAACTTTTTACACTCTGCTCACATACTTAAGTGAAGAGTGTATTCGCGATCATCTAGCGTTTACATGGGGAGATTTACGGATTTTGTCCAAAATTAGACTTAGGGACTTCCAAGAAATAAATTATCCAAATAAACGTAGACGCGCAGCGGCTTGCCGCAGGCTACCACAGAGACACAGAGAAGCCAGTGCGCCCTTGCGGTTCCCCGACTTGAAGCAACTGGCGCGACACAGAGAGAGGGGAAATGAGAGGGTTTTTGCGTCAGTTTTGGGACATTTTTTTATTTGGAAGTCCCTTAATCCTTCTGGGCAACTTCTGAAAGGACGAGTATAACAGGGTATTAAGTACTGGGGACTTTTAAGAGGCAGAGGGGCTGAGGGGGCAGGGGATAGAGGGAGAAATAACTAATACCCAATGCCCAATGCCCTATGCCCCATACCCAATACAACTCTTGGAGAGGCTGCGCCAACGGCTTCTCTACGAGACGCTCTTGCGTTCGCTCAGTACAAGTGCTCAATACCCAAAAATATCCACTTGATTGATTGAAATACTAATATGGCAAACCGCTCACGCAAGCTGACGCCAAAAGCCTCTAAACTAAATAAACCTCATGCAGGTGCGATGAAACGCATCGCCAAAAAACCCCAGAAAAAGCTCAAACGGGGAAGTTGGTTGTCGTCAACGCTAGCGATCGCAATTCTGTTGAGTAGTGCTAGTCTAATTATGGCTTTTGCCTGGATTAGCGTTCTCTTCATCTTCAATCCAGACCAGGTAAGCTGGCTAAATAAAATTTTACCCGCATGGGCACAAATCCCCCTTGGTAAGCACGAACGTCCTCAAACTCTCAAACAAATTCAACTCAATTTGAGTAAAGAAAACAAAATATTTGGGGAAACTCTGCCTTTACATCAGGATGCGAAAGACTCATTTTTATTGCCAGTCTTTCAACAGCGTGCTAATTGTCAATCTGATTGTAAACAACTTGTGGAACTCAGGGTTTACGAGCGCTCAGAAGAGTTAGAGTTTAAATCTCAGTCAGAAAATTACTACTATTTAGCAACTCAATTATCTGTAACTGAACCAGAAGAATCCTTCGTGATTTCTCCCTTACTTGATGGGACATCAGAACCCCAAGATATCAGCATTCCCCTACCTTTAACTAAAGTGCAACGCTTTGACGGTGGCACACCATTATCAGGGGTTTGGTTTAATTTGCGGGGTCAACGCCAACAAGGAACTGGTGCGTTCGCCTACGGTGACATCGTATACTACAATCCAGAACGCACCAATTTACTACAAATGTTGTCTTGGACTAGTCCTAACGGACAATTGCCCAAATGGCAGCAGGTAACTGGTGATGGTACAAAAGAGTTAGTTGTTGATCAAACTATAGGTTTAGAACCGTACTTACAGGTTTACCAAGTCAAGCCTCTGAAGTTATTCCTCAAACCAATTCAATTGGAGGCAATTACTCTTCAATCACCAGCCCTCAAGGATTCTGCATACCAAAATGCCTTGTCGATTGCCCGTAGTGGACTGTGGACACCAGCCTTTGAATGGTTGAAATTCATCAAAAAACAACGCAAAGAAGTTTTGCCAGCAGTGGCGCAAGCGCAAATGGATTTGATTCGCTTGCATTCCCAACTTACTAAAACCCAAGCTGATAAAAATTGGGCAAGTCCTAGTCAAGAAGTGTTAGCAGATTTGATTGATGGTCGTTGGGGGAAAGCTTTACAGGTGTTTGAAGCGTCGCCACATAATGCCCAAGAAATTGCTACCCTACTCAAAGCTGATAAAAAACGGTTGTGGAATCGCACAGCGGCGGCGTTGCGGGTAAACCCAAATAGACTAGAGGTGCAAGCTTGGTTTGCTTTGATTTTAGCAGTTCAGCAGGGAGAAGAACATGTTAATTCCTGGTTAAAGGCGCAACCAAAAATTACAAAAGATAATCTTGCCTATATTCAAGGTCTGTTAGCAAGACTCAATAATCAGGGTATAAAGTCGCAAATATCCTCTACTCACCCTAGTCAAATTGTCGGTACAGTGCAACCAATTACTCAAGTTACCAGCACCGAATGGCTGCAACCAAGTTCCCCAACGAACCTGAAACTCACAGATAACCAAGTTTGGTATCAGGTGGAAGTGAGTGCTTTTCATGACGGGAAACGCTGGCTAAATTCCCCCTTTGAGAATTTGAACCCACCCAAAACTGACGCCGCCAAATTTTTCTGGAAAACTTTGGGAATCACTTCTGACCCTGAAATCCAGATTGTGGTCTGGTTGCCAAATGGAGAACAACAAATTACTATAGCCGCTATCAAAGCGGTGCAACTACGGGGTAAAGTTTTGCGCCTATTAGCTGCTGGCCCAAAAATTCCAGAGAATCAAAACGATGTTCTTCAACCCAAACCTTTAGCCTTAACAAATGCAGCACTGGAATGGGTGCAACCATCTCCAATAACTCTACAAGAACTGCATCAACAAAATCCCCAAGCGGTCAAGGTAATGTTATCAACTGTGTGGCAATCTTTACAACAATCTAGTGAAGTTTCAGCTGGTGCTATTCCTAGCTTTGAACAGATGCAGGAAAAGTTGGGTGATTGGCCGGTTCAAGTGATTGATTTAACAAATAACGCTAAACCAGAAATAATACTGACTATCTCAGCAGCAGCAATCGCATTCTTGAATCAGCCTACATCTGGAATTCAGGAGAAAAACACAGAGCAACACCGTGACCGGACTATAATTTTGTCTGATCGCAATGAAGTCATTTACACTGATTTTACAGGAAATTACTTCCAAAGACTCTCTGCGATCGCCAAGCTTTCAGGCGTGCAATCCTTAGCTTTATTAGTAGAAAATGCTCATAACTACAGTTTGAGACGCTGGTCAGAGAAAAATCAGCGCTTTGAATAACACGCCTCTTACTCAAATTTACCCTTTCTCAAATTTAAATTAGAGAGGGGAAAAGCGATCGCTTTTCTACTAGACTGACTTATTCTTTTTGGTTATTGTCGGCTAGACGTTGGTGCTTCAGGTTTTCCAACTGCTGCAACAGGGAGTCTACCTCTGCTTGTAAATGCATAAACTTAGCTTGCTGATCGTCTTGATAATAAGACTTGGTTAACTTACTGACCCAGTTAGTCTGAGACTCGCGATCGGAAACACTAGATAGACAAGTAGGCATCACTAATTAAATCCACAACTTAACTCACACCATTAGAAATATTATAATAATCCTCTTTTAAGCTTTATTACGATATTGGATATTTTCAATCAATTACTCTAATGGATTTTAGGTTCAATCATAAGAGACGGTGATCATAATGGCTGTGTTCCAAAGAAAACATCGCCCCAAGTATGCAAAGTTTCCGTCCACTCGACGGTACTTAGCAATACTTAATTCAGAATCTGTCAATTCAATTATGGTTATATGAATTATTATCGCGGTTTTTTGGGAATTTACGCAAGAAATTACATGTAGACTATATCAAGAATTACGCTAAATCATGAAAAGATGTAAGGTGCAGCACTCGCCGCACCCCTTCTCTTAAAGCTTGCTTGGCGCAGCGTCCCGTAGAGAAGGTAATAAAGAAGACTACCGCAAAGGAAAGGCAGCCTGTTATGTAGTTTCCCCGGCAGTTGGAGCGAATAGCATGGGAAAATATACATAGACATGTTCGCGGAGCATCTCGCACAGAAGTGGCTTTTTGCAAGGTAGCGCCGTGTGCAACTTTCTTTCAAACCTAACCCCCAGCCCCTTCCCTGCAAGAAAAGGGGAGCAAGAATCAAAGCCTCTCGACCTTTCGGGGAGAGGAATGGAAGCGGGGTTCTAAGAATAAGTTGCACATCGCGTAAGGTAGAAATAAGAATTTAAGAGAGTTCTAACCTAAGTCCCATACATTTGCCGATCATTTTTCATCCCGTCAGCATCCCCAGGCTAATTCGTTAAACCGAAGGTCGCCGTGGCGGTCTATGATAAACTGACATTCAAAATAAAATAGAAATGGCAAGTCAAACGCCTGCACCACAATAAATAATATTCTTTTGGAATTAGGGGACTCTTAACTCTTAACTGGCAACGAAAAATTCACTTTCTTCCTCTTTCCCATTCTGCCCTTCCCTCCCTATACCATCCTCTCTAAATATCCAATCCTTACATTAAGAAATATTAAATCCTGTGACTTTGAGCCTGTCTGTTGCTAAATCTCATCGCCAACCCTGGCCCGGACTGATAGAAGCCTATCGCGAATACTTGCCTGTCAGCGAAAAAACACCGATTGTGACTCTGTTGGAGGGAAACACACCCCTAATCCCAGTGCCAGCGATCGCAGAACGTATTGGCAGACAAGTGCGGGTTTTTGTAAAATATGACGGTCTGAATCCCACCGGCAGCTTCAAAGACCGGGGGATGACTATGGCAATTTCCAAAGCCAAAGAAGCAGGGGCAAAAGCAGTAATTTGTGCCAGCACCGGCAATACCTCAGCCGCCGCCGCCGCTTACGCAAGGCGTGGGGGCATGAATACCTTCGTACTAATTCCCGACGGTTATGTGGCGCTGGGCAAGTTAGCCCAAGCATTAGTGTACGGTGCAGAAGTATTGGCAATTAAAGGTAATTTTGACCAAGCCCTAGAAATTGTTCGCGAGATGGCCGAAAGCTATCCGGTCACTTTGGTAAATTCGGTCAATCCCTATCGTCTAGAAGGGCAGAAAACAGCAGCCTTTGAAATTGTCGATGTGCTGGGTGATGCGCCAGACTGGCTGTGTATCCCCGTGGGCAATGCAGGGAATATAACAGCATATTGGATGGGATTTTGTCAATATCATCAAGATGGGAAGTGCGATCGCCTACCCCGGATGATGGGATTCCAAGCCGCAGGTGCAGCCCCCTTAGTACACGGTCAGCCAGTGGCAGATCCTGAAACCCTAGCCACAGCAATTCGCATTGGCAACCCTGCTAGTTGGGAGTTAGCTGTTGCAGCGCAAACCGCAAGTCAGGGAAATTTCCACGCCGTTACCGATGCAGAAATTCTCGACGCTTATCGACTTTTGGCAGGATCAGAAGGTATCTTCTGCGAACCTGCTAGCGCCGCTTCTGTAGCCGGGTTGTTGCAGGTGAAAGACCAAATTCCGACAGGGGCGACAGTGGTTTGTGTCCTCACAGGGAATGGTCTAAAAGACCCAGATACAGCCATTAAACACAATCACAGTCAATTTAAACAGGGTATTGCAGCAAAACTGGGCGCAGTAGCGGAGGCAATGGGATTTTAACCACTCTGGAACTAAGAGCGATCGTAATATCTAATTAAAAAATTGCATAGGCATTCGCGCAGCGTCTCGTAGAGAAGCCCACCGTACCCTTCCCTACCGGATGCGATTGCTACGTGTAGCGGACGCACCAGAAGTGATCGCAGCCAGGATTTTTCAGTCTGGCAAGTGTCAAAATAATCTTAGATAATTTTTAAGCAACTACTTGATCATCTTGTAATGACTCATTCTACTGATATCGCCACCTTAGCCCGCTTGATGGCAGCTGATTTTAGCAATCAAGAACAAGCTTTTGAAAATCCGCCTTTTTATGCCCACATTCGCGTATGTATCCGTCCCCTTCCCTTGGAATTATTCTCAGGGGTAAGTTTGTTTCTCGAACAAGCTTATGATTTTATGCTCAATCAACCCTATCGGATGCGGGTAATGAAGTTGATTCCGGCAGAAAACCACATTGTTATTGAACACTACACGGTTAAAGAAGAACAAAAATTTTATGGTGCATCTCGTGACCGGGAACGTTTAAAAGTTTTATCCCTTGACCAATTGGAAAAAATGTCAGGTTGCAACATGGTTGTAGAATGGACAGGTAATAGCTTCAAAGGCAGGGTTGAACCTGGTAAAGGCTGCATTGTGGTTCGTGACGGCAAAAATACTTATCTGGATAACGAATTTGAGATTGACGCTAAAGAATTTTTTAGCCTTGACCGGGGAAGGGATTTAGACACTGATGAACGTCTGTGGGGTTCTATCGCCGGGCCATTTCACTTTGTTCGCTGGGGTAATTTTGCCGATGAAGTGAAGGTGTAACAAGTGACCTTGAGGAGTGAAACATAAAAACTTATAACTCATTTGTTGTTGGTATAAGGTAGGAGGAAAGAGGATTTTAGCCTAGTCAATATACAGATAGTTTGGTTTTATTTGCTGATAGCTATTTGTGTATATTATGTATTGGCTATGACATATTAATGCTATTAAGGGAAGCTCAGGAAGAACCCGGAAACAACCCAGGATGTTACAAATTACCCCGGTGATTTGTTTTTATGGATAAATAAATATATATCACCAGAAATCCAGGCAGACTCCAGAGCTTCCATTAATCTGCTAAGGGTTGTTTGTGCTATGGTCAACCTTCCTAGCGATCGCCTAAAGACTACCAGAAACATCCAGTTAACCCACTATCTCTACCTCAGAATCCTATGCTATTATGGGTTAACTAGCGCCCTATGGCTACTGAATGGCTACTAAGATACCTTAGGAAGATTAAAGTAGTTCAGGGAATTCCGCTGTGGCGGCATAGCCAAGTGGTAAGGCAGAGGTCTGCAAAACCTCCACCCCCGGTTCAAATCCGGGTGCCGCCTTTAAATAAATACAAGCATTACAGGGCTTCCAAGTCCTTTTTTAATGGGAGTTGTGGAGCTTATTTCCAGAGACTTTCGAGACTTTTGGGGTAATTTTGGGTAGTTTGGGGAAACAACTGGGGTAAAACTGGGGTAAAAATGTAAGATAGAGGTTTTTACCCCAATAGGTATTTCTGGGGTAAAACTGGGGTAACCTGGAAGGATAAAGGTCTTTACCCCAGTTAATTACCCTTATGGAATCTCAAAAATCTCAAAGTATTGCCCGTCGGGGTTCAGTGCAGATTAAGAACTCTAACGGCAGCCTCCAATTAGTTTTTTCTCATCCTATTGTGACGCCGACGGGAGAGCTAAAAACCAAGCGTTTCTACCTTTCGACAAGGCACTACGATACAACTTTAGGAAGACATCAAGCATCGACTTTAGCGGCAACAATTCAGAGAGATATTGACTATGGAGAGTTTGATGCCAGTTTAGCTAAGTACAAACCAGCAGCTTCATTAAGCACTGTTAGCCCAATTACGCCCATTAGTCCTTCAGTTAACCCCCAATATGACTTGGGAGAATTATGGGAAAAATACACTGAGTTTAAAAAACCACAGATTAGTCCTTCTACTTACGCTGTTGACTATCGAAAGTATCGCAATCACATCGCCAGTTTCCCAACTAAAACCTTAGATGATGCGATCGCAATTCGAGATTATCTGATTGCAAATCTCAGTGCTAATGCAGCTAAACGTACTTTGACAAACATAAATGCTTGCTGTGATTGGGCACTTAAGAGTCAGCTAATTAAATCAAATCCCTTCCAGGGTATGGCAAAAGATATTCAGATGCCGAAGTCAGAATCGGCAGAATATGAAATCAATCCATTTACTAAGGAAGAACGGGACAGCATAATTCAAGCATTTGAGGAGAGTAAATTCTACAGCTACTATGCTCCTTTAGTAAAATTATTATTTTTTACTGGGTGCAGACCATCAGAAGCGATCGCCTTACAATGGAAGCATATTAGCGACAAATACATTACTTTTGAGCAAGCAATTACTATCAGTACTAAAGGGTTAGCCCTCAAAGATGGATTAAAAACCCAAAGCCAAAGACGTTTTCCGATTAATAATCAGCAACGTGAAATTTTAGAGTCTATCAAACCTGAGAACTTTAACCCAGATGATTTTATCTTTAGAAGCAAGAAAGGCGGCATAGTAGATTTTGGAGATTTTCTCAATCATGCCTGGAAAGGTTACAAAAATCATCGTGGTACACATATAGATGGAATCGTAACTCAACTTGTAAAACAGGGTGTAGTCACCAAATATCGCAAACCTTACCAATGCAGACACACTTTTATTACTCTTTGCCTGGAAGCTGATATTGATGCGAAGGATGTAGGAAGGTGGGTTGGTAACTCTCCAGAAATTATTTACAAGCATTACGCAGGTAATAAACGTAACCTACAGGTGCCAGAGTTATAAATTTGTTGAATTAAAAGATAGCCGATCGCTTACAAAGCAATTGTGTCAATAAAAAATGCGGTGATCTGATAAAAGTAGCTTTTGTACCGAATGCTGCTACTCATGATCACCTTGTTCATTAACTCTTAGCACTTGTGTAAATAAGACAAGGATGCGATCGCGCTCTATTCGGTGTCTTGTTAAATTTTTGAATTCTACTGGTGTAGTTCGCGAGAACTATATGGCGTAAAATCAACAATTGATACTATTGAAAAATCCAAAAATAATACGTGTTTATCCTATATTAATTGGTAGATAAAGTTCTTTCTTGTTTTGGCTTGATTTTAGTAACGGAAAAAGTTTTGTTGTTAGTTAGGCATCGGAATGAACTATCCCATTTATTATATTTGGCTGATCACTAATTAGAATTATGCAATAGCGAAAATTCGTTGTTTGTGTTAGTGACTGTGCTATGTTATGGTTCAAAATAGGACAGTTCAACCCAATAGATACCTAATCAAGTTTATAAACCATTATCATGTTCACCTTCATCATAATATTTTAAAAATATAATTTTGTTTGCGACACTCTTGTAATGAATGCGGGTAGAATAAGGTCTTTGGGTTACTCTAAATCTATACTCTTTTTTTTGCTTAATATATTCATCTTGCAACGCATTATCTTTTGCAGCCTGTTGTTTCGTCAATGTTAATCTTTTAGCAATACTATGTAAAATATCTTTCTTATGATTTCTAACATTTATTAAGTCTTTTAAGAAAGTTTTGCTAAATTCATATTCATAAATAGGTTTAATATTATTTTTTTCAAAAAGAACATCTAAGGCTTTAGATATTTTATCTATATCGTCAACACTAGTTGGCCAATAAGTTGCTGTTAAATCAATGCATTCAAGCCAATCTACAGATTTTTCTATCATTCTTGGATTTAAAAGACAACTATGGCAGTTACAGAAAAATTTATATTCTTGTTTAATTTTGTCAACACCTAAGCACATATATACGTTTTCGTTTTTATCAATTAATATGTCCATTAATTCTAAGAATGAATTCAGAATTATTTCTCTGAAAGAATCATTGGTTAAATCTGGCTGCACTAAGCAAGCAGGTAAATTTTTGGTGTTTTGCAGAAATTCTTGTGTATTCCTGAACAAACTATATATAACTGGAATAATAGAATTACTCCAATCTTTGTCTTGTCGCCAAGGTGGTAATTGTGGGTAATCCCATAACAATTCTTCTAATTTATCTGTCCAGTATACTTCTGTAATTTCATGGTTATTAATATTGCTTAAATTATCCAATAAATGCTCTAAAAATTCATCTCTTTTTATTTCATTTTCCCATTTAACTTCAGAGATAAATAAGCATGAAGGCTCAAAGACAGTTTTCATAATTTTTACAAATTTCTATTTCTATTAAATTTCCTTTTTCTTAATCCTGCCCTTATAATGTTTTCCTGTTCATTTGCTACCTGGTCAAAAAATCCTGAAGGCCAATTGATAACTCCACGTTCTTCATCAATATTAATTTCTTCGTATATCGAGCCATTTTCAGTGTTACTTATAAAATAGATAGCAATTAAATCTTTGAATTGATTTGTTTCGCTTTCAACTATTCTTCTAACTAAGCGATTTATTATATGGTCACTATGGGTTTCAACTATTACCTTTTTACCAGATAGTGCTAATGAGATAAAATAATCTGCCATTTGCATCTGAAGGTTGGGATGTAAATGAATTTCTGGTTGCTCTAATAAGAGAGTACTTCTCCAAGGCATCCTCAATCCTTCTAGAATTATAGGAAATATTTGGCTTACCCCAAATCCTACATCTGCTATGTTGACACGGGTTTTAGATGCTGAACTAGAATTAAGTTCTAAGTAAATTATTTCATTTAAAGTTGCTGTTCTAAAACCTTTAATATTCATCAAGTCCAACCATTCTTGAACAGCAACTGAAAGTTTTAACAAAGGTTTTTGTTGAAATGAATTACTTTTTATATCATAAAAAAAATGATTTACGACATCTTGATCTTGTTCGGTTGAATATATGTAAGCTGCATTTTCACCTTTTATGCCGATTTCTAAAATTTCATCTTCATAAATATATCTTCTTGATGGCTCCTCTCTTAACGGACCAATATAAGTATATGAGGAAAAAATAGACTGTAACATATTATTGATTGTATAAAGAAGAAAAGTTATATCTGGTATTCGTACATCCTTTTCTTCAGTGTTTTCAGAATTAATTATTCTCATTGAAAATAAATTTGTAAATTTTATTTTTACATTAACCTCTCCCTTTTTCTCACTATCTTGTCTTAACATAATTCGATTAGTGATGTTTTCCCATTGGATTTTATACAGATCACTATCAATAAGTTCTAATTTAATAAAAGCACCTGGAATTATTTGTTTATCAGGGATTAATGTTTCTAATTTAAAGTAGATTTGATCAACAATAACTGTTTTTAAACTTTTCTTGCTTTTACTTTGATTTTTGTGAGATTTTAATACAACTTTAAAATTAATATTATGTGAAGCAAGTTGTGTTTCTCTTGTAGATAAAAACTCTCCCAGAAACATCCTCATCTTCAATCGGTTAGAACTAGATGAGTATTGCTGGTCATCTTTTGAAATTTTAAATCTCAAATTTAATTCTATTTTGTTATCTAAATTTTTATCAAAAATTATATTCTCAAAAGTACCAAGATGAACTAATCTACCATTAAGAAGTAGGGTTTGGCTTGGGTTTTGGCTTTCTAAAGTTTGCTTTAATAAAAGAATACTTTGTAAAATGGATGTCTTCCCACAACTATTAGTTCCGCACAAAACGGTTATTGGTTTTGTATTTAAATTTTCCAGATCCTGAAAACCTTTAAAGTTTTTTAAAGAAAGACTATCTAGCATTTTTATGTTTTTATTAGTTAATGTTTGTTTACTCTGTCGCTGTATATAGTAGCAGGTAGTGCATTACTTTAAAGACACATTCGGGTAAGTGCTACTGATTTTATCTATTTTGTCTTGATGTTGTCTTCGTCAGTTATATCCCTATTAGCTTTGTCTTGTAAAGCTTTATACAAAAAAATAACCATGACTAGGGGCAAAAGTACTGAAGATGCCGTTGGCGAATTTATTGGAAGGGTAATTTTTGGAAAATTTCGTTGGCGGGTTCCCAGGACAGCACAAAGACTTCCAGCGTTTTAGAAATATTTCACTAACGGTATCAGCATCGATTGCTCATTTACCCCCTAATATATTGTATATTGCCAGGAATTTAAATTTGCAGAATTTACACACCAGCATCATAAATACTTCCTTGCCCAGAATAGTTCTCATAAACATGCTAATAAACTTCCTGACACTTCTGTTCATACAGTCAGTTCAGCAGAATAACTCTGGGGTAACTTATCCAAATTATCCTTGATTGCCACTTCCACCGATGCTCTGGTTTGCTGTCTCTTCTTCCAATCCAAAACTAATTTCTCTTTTTTGAGAGTTTTCAGTAATTCTCTTGCAACTTGTTTGACTTCCTGTTCCTCTTGCCTAGTGAGTTTAATTTCTGGTTTAGTCAGTAAGTCAAAAATTGCTAGTTCTTCTTCAGTGAGATTTTTTGCGATCGCTCTTTTATCTTCAACACCCAATTCTTGAGCAAAGTTAATCAAATCATTGAAGAATATCTGCACGTTGCGTGAGTCAGCATTGTATTCTGCTATCATCTGCTGGAATTTGTCCAGGTAGTTGATGCGAGTTTTATTTAACCTCACCATCTGCTGGAGTTTTTGCGCGATCGCAGTTTTGAGTTTTTCTGTCTCTGTTCTCTGGTAGTCAGTACTAGCAAATTTATTTTTTAACGCTACAAAGTCGATTTGACTTAAGTCGATGCGTTGACTGTGGGATTCCTGAATAACAAACTCTCCAGCAGTGATGGACAGATCCAACAGTTCCTCCACTTGTTCCATCACTTCGGACACATCAACTTCTGGTACTTCTGCCAGAATTTGGTCTTTGATTGCCTGTAAATGAGTATTGATAGGAGTAAACTCATTAGCACCAGGATCTGGAAGGATGGCTTTGTAAAGTTTGTTAGCGTTACCTGTTAGGGAGAGATAAGTTTTTTTGACATCATTATTAATAATGATGGATTCCACTGCATCTGCCCAAAATTTGGTGCGTGCAAAACCTTGTGCTGACTCCAGTACAGCAAAATCAATGCCTTTTTGCATACAGAATGTTGTGGTTTGGGCGATCGCTTCTCTCAATTGTGTTACTAAAGCTGTTTTAGCTTTAACTGGGGTAAAAATTTATTGAAAAGCTTGAAATACCTGCAAAAAGGTTGTTTTTCTAGGTCTAACCTCTGCCTTACCCCATCATAAATTTAGCAAGGCTTTAGCACAACTGGTAAAGGCTAGATAAGTAGAAGCTTACTCAACCAAACTTGATAGAGGCTTATTGAAAGAGCGATTGGGATTTGAAATTTACCTATAGGCTCTTTGAGACACACAGATTAGAATAATATAGCAACGGTGGTATCATTGCATCCAAATGATCCCGTAATTTTGTCTAGATATAGAATTCTATCGCCCTGCCAACGGTAGATTATTTCTGAAAGGAGTTTGCTGCAATGTCCACAACACCAACTACCCGACTAATTTTGGAGACTTTACTTCCCCATCTCAAAGTAGCAGCAGCTTATGCCAATTTTCTTCAACCAAAAATTGCTGCACTTCCGGCTAAAGAACAAGGCAAAAACTTTTTTGCTGCCGCCCTTACTGATGCAGATGTGGCTATTCAAAATCTAATAGAAGTAGTATTACTGGGCACTTTCCCAGAGATTCGCTTTTTTGGGGAAGAGTATGAAAGTTCTAACAACACCAAGTATTTTCGCGCTATAGAACTCGGTTCCGAAGGTGATTATTTAGTCACGCTCGACCCGATCGATGGCACGAAGTTTTACATGGATGGACATTCTAATTACCAAATTATTCTCAGTATTCTAAATTCGGATGACTTTGAAGCAGTACTCGCCATTTCCCCTGCCAAAAATGTTTATTTTTACGCTTTTAGAGGCGAAGGTGCTTTTAAAGGGACGCTGGAGATGAACTTAGAAGCCTGTGCCCCATTACACATAACATCTGCCAAACCTTCTATTTTGTTGGGATGGGGAATGAATTCTGTCGCACCTTTACTAAAAGATCAATATAAAGTAATTGATATAGCGACTGATTACTCTAGTGATATTCAAATTCCCAATCTCAATGGTATTCTCAGTGGCGACTTGAGTGGAGCAGTCATCAAATCGGGCAAATTTATTGATAGTGCTGCACTCGCTTTTATTGCGAAAGAGGCTGGCTGGATTGTAACTACTTTGGACGGTTCGACTTTACCGCCACTGCACACTTGTAAAAACTATAGCCTGCCTGGATTGATAGTAGCTGCCTCAAAATCTGTTCATCAAGACCTGCTGTCGGCGATGCAAAGCCTAGCTGTTTGAGGGTAAATAACTAGTTAATTATTTACTAACTATCCCTAAAAAAAATGAAAATCTGTATTGTTGGCGCGGGTGCGATTGGTGGATATTTAGGGGCAAAACTGGCACTGGCAGGTGAAGCAGTAACGCTGATTGCGCGTGGTTCTCATTTGGAGGCAATTCAAAAAAATGGGCTGAAGTTACTCATGGCAGACGGTTCCAGCCAAATTGCCACTCCGATGGCAACTAGTGATATTCAGTCAGCGGGGCCACAAGATGTAGTAATTTTAACTGTCAAGGCTCACAGTGTACCTGCGATCGCACCCTCTCTCCCTGCGCTCTACAATCCTCATACAATGGTGGTAACAGCCCAAAATGGCGTTCCTTGGTGGTACTTCCACAAGCATGGCGGTGAATATGAAGGTACACGCATTCAATCTGTTGATCCAGATGGGATTATTGAAGCTAGTATCGGTGCTGACCGCGCCATCGGTTGTGTTGTTTACCCAGCAACTGAGATAATTGAACCAGGTGTGATCAAACATATTGAAGGCGATCGCTTTACTCTCGGTGAAATCGACGGCACTAAAACCGAACGCATCCAATTATTAGCGCAAACTCTCAAACAGGCAGGATTCAAAGCACCAATCCGCAATCAAATTCGCACGGAAATTTGGATCAAATTGTGGGGTAATGTGGCATTTAATCCCATCAGTGCGCTGACTGGTGCTACTTTAGAGGATATTTGTCGCTATCCCCTCACCCGTGAACTAGCGCGGCAAATGATGAGTGAAACTCAAGCGATCGCTGAAAATTTGGGTATTAAGTTTGGCATCACTTTGGAACAGCGAATTAATGGGGCAGAAAATGTTGGTGCCCACAAAACCTCCATGCTACAAGATATTGAAGCCGGACGCACAACGGAAATAGATGCTATTGTTGGCGCGGTAGCAGAATTGGGAAAACTCACTCAAATTCCCACACCTTATATTGATGCTATTTATGCCAGCGTCAAGCTGCTGGAGGCGACCAAAGTCAGAATTTGACAATCCCGAAGTTTTTATGGCGGGTAAAAATTTTGGTTAAAAAATTCCTCTTTACTGTGTGTACTCTGCATCTCGGTGGTTAAAAAACTTATAAACCGCAGAGACACAGAGAACCACAGAGAAAAGAAGATATTTTACGAGTTACCTTGAAAGTGCTAGTATAACGCCATGTGCAACTTTCTCTCAAACCTAACCCCCAACCCCTTCCTTGCAAGGGAAGGGGAGTAAAAATCAAAGGCTCTCTCGCTGTGGGGGAGAGGTTTGGAGAGGGATTTTAAGAATAAGTTGTACATTGGGTTACTATATTAAAATTAATTCTATAGAAAAAGGTCTTCTCAAAAAAGTTAGCGATCGCCAAGAATTAACTAACGGACTTCCAAATAAAAAAATTAGGGAGCTTGGGTCTGAAGAAATTGCTCAAACTCTGCAAAAGGTAGGGCGCGAGAGAATAGCCACCCTTGACCATAACGAACCCTGCGCGCTTTGAGGTACTGATATTGTAATTCAGTTTCAATACCTTCGGCCACGATGGTTAAACCAACCCGATCTCCAAAATCGATCAGGCTATCCACAAGCTGGGGCATTTGATTGCCGTATTCTAGCCCCTTAATAAATAGTTGATCCAACTTCAGTTGATCGATGTTAAGACTTTGTAAATAGGCAATATTTGAGTATCCGGTTCCGAAGTCGTCAATTGCAAAACGCGCTCCCCACAATTTGAGGCGGGCAATCGCATCCTGCACGACTTGCAGCTGTTCTTCAATCAGTTTATTTTCGGTAATTTCAAATGTGATCGGGGCTTTATCGTGATTGTTAGCTTTTTTGAGTATCTGAATCAGGCGGTCTACATCATCGGTGTTGAGTTGAGTGGGTGAAAGATTCACAGAGGTGTACAGATATGGGAATAAAGGTTCTAAAATGGCCTGATCTTGAATCACCTTTTCAAGCAGCCATTCAGTCATCGGCACGATCAAACCCGTTTCCTCAGCAATGGGAATAAAAAGACTTGGGTTAATAAGTCCCCTCTGAGGGTGATGCCATCGCAGTAATGCTTCTGAGCCTACGCACTGCTTTGTGTTTAAATCTATAATGGGCTGGTAATAAATCTCAAACTCATTTTGGGCAAGTCCTCGTTTTAACTCATAATCTAGTGTGTTAACCTTACGCATTTGGTGGATAAAAAGATAGCTTAAAACCCCACTAATCAAAACAGTCAGCGGCGTACCAACGAGCAATTCTTGTAACCAATATCGCAATACCCACTTACGACTGATCTCCCCCACAATTGTAATGCTGCCATTCCGAGTCAATTTAGTGACTTGCAATGTGTTAAAAGACGGATTTTGCAAGCCAGAATAAATGTTTGGAGGCAAAGAACCAATTTTACTGAGAAGACGTTCATCGCTTGCTATATAGGCAATAAAGCCGTTTGATCCTAAATCTAGATCGGGGATCGCTTCTAGAAAGCTGGTGAGAACGACTGGATCGACAAGCAGATAAATACTGCCAATTTTTCCAGAACCTTGTAACATAAAAACAATGGATTGTTCCTGCATGATCTGGCTTCTACCCAGTCCTAATATTTGCAGATCGGGATTTCTCGGGTCAAATTGAGCTTTTATAGGAGATATAGGTATGGGCGCATTCATAACTCCCAAACTGGACAGAGTCAATAATCCTTTTGTATTGATGATGCCTGCTTCTCGAAAGCGAAAATCATTATAGATTTGTCGTTGCAGAATCTTGACAGAGGTTTGAGTATCTGCATTCTGAAGATCCACTTTACTGCGATGTAAGATTGCATCCGCATCTTCTAATAGTCCATCAGTCTTAACCGTTGCTATTTTGATGATGCCTTCTAAATTTCCCTTTGCATAGGCGATCGCCTGGAAATAAGAGATGATCAATAAAACAACGGTTGGCAATACGGTAACGACGATTACCAATAGTATCGGTTTGCGATACATGCCAAGCATTATAATGCCATTTTTGTTGTATCTTAATTATGGGTTAAATTACGATTGGTCATCGATCGAGACGGTATCCATATTACCACCAGTCACTGGAGCAATTGTCAAGGCTGATAGGGTCGATAGGCTAGCTAAACCAGAAGCTACAAGAATTTTCATTTTATTTTATAGGAAATAACGATTATTTTAAGTAAGTTGGCGTTAAAAAATCAACCTAGATAGCGTAGTTTATAGTCTGCAAAAAAGGTTATAAATTATCCAGGGTTTTCATAAAATTTAACATACCATGATTTGATCGTGCCGACTTAGTTATCTAATCTAACAATCAATACCTTAGCTCGACTTTATCCAAAATTAAGAACTCGGTTTTCTTTATCCGGCAAAAACCCTGGCTTTTTGGCAAATACTTTTTACACGTCACAGATTATCGATGAAGTTAAAAAAGCAAAACTACTGTTGCACAGAGGTTTCAGCAATAGTGTTCACTTTGCTAAAAAAATGGACAAAGTCGAGCTTAAGTACTTGCGTCCTCTTTGCTCCTAATTGCCTATCACAAAATTAAATTGAGGATATTTGGTTACAAGCTAAAACATGGGTGCGGCGTTTCTGTGCTTTGATTCCTTTGTTCTCTCATCTGAAGTGGATGTTTGAGTGGTTTATTCGATATACTACCTTTGATTTTGCCACTCTTCAAATGTAAAGAGCTTTTTCAGAAATCAAATATTAGTCCTATATGAAGAAAAAAAAAGTATGGCTATTAACGATACTGGTTGTAGCAGTAGTAGGAATCAGCATCATCACAGGACATAGTAATTCTCTAAAAGCTGCCTCATCTTTAGGTAAAGACACGCTGACGATAATTACTTCCCCAGATTATCCTCCTTATGAGTTTTATGATACTAAAGGAGGCGATCGCCAAATTGTTGGCTTTGATATAGATATTGCCAAAACCCTTGCTGAAAAACTAGGGTTTAAACTTCAAATAATGGAATCAGATTTTAATGGATTAATTCCTGCACTCCAAGCAAATCGCGCTGATTTTGTCATGGCTGGGATGACTCCGACTCCAGAACGTCAGAAAAATATTGATTTTTCAATTATTTATTACGAAGCTAAAGATACGATTGTCGCTCCTAAAGGTAGCAACCTGAAGCAACCCCAAGACTTATCAGGCAAAAAGGTTGGGGTACAACTAGGAACGATACAAGAACAAAATGCCCAGAAAATTGCTAAAAAATTTGCGGGGATTCAGCTAAAACAACTCAACAAAGTGCCGGAAGTAGTTCAAGAAATCAAATCTGGGCGAATTGATGCAGCAATTGTTGAGGATACCGTCGCTAAGGGATTCGCTCAAGCTAACCCAGATTTAGAATTTAATATTATTCCCTCAGAGGAAGCAAGTGGATCAGCGATCGCTTTTCCTAAAGGTTCTTCTTTAGTAGAACCGTTTAGCAAAGCCCTTCAACAAATGAAGGACAATGGCACATTAAATAAACTTGTAGCCAAGTGGTTTTCACAGAACACTACCGCCAATCCTGCATCCTCAACTCCTGCCAAAGGCGGATTGAATCTTGACTTCACCAGAATTCTTCCAGACATTCCCTTTATTCTTCGGGGAATCCCTTTAACTTTGTTGTTTACGCTATTGTCTGTATCCTTGGGGTTAATCTGGGGAACAATCCTGTCTCTATTAAAAATTATCGGCATCAAGCCGCTTACCTGGGTTGCTAACGCCTACACTTCTGTTTTTCGAGGCACACCTTTGCTATTGCAGTTGGCGTTGGTTTACTATGCAACACCCCAGCTTACAGGCTATGACATTTCAGCATTGCAGGCAGGGGTGCTAACTTTTACCTTGAATTCTGGAGCTTATATGTCGGAAACCATCAGGGGTGGGATTCAGGCGGTGGATAAAGGGCAAAGTGAAGCGGCGATGTCTATGGGTGTTCCCTATTGGTTGATGATGTGGGATGTGATTTTTCCCCAAGCATTGAAGAACATTCTCCCAGCATTGGTAAATGAAACTATCGGACTGCTCAAAGATTCTGCGCTGGTGTCAACGATTGGAGTGGTGGAAATATTACGCAGCGCCCAAATCGTTGGTGCAAACAAGTATATTTATTTTGAACCACTGCTATTTGCAGGATTAATCTACTATGTTTTGGTAATGGGTATGACCTTGGGTGCATCCGCTTTAGAAAGGAGGTTACGGCAAAGTGAATAATGTAGTAATTCGCACGGAATTCTTATGTAAATCCTTTGGTAAACTCCATGTACTCAAAGATATTTCCACTGAGTTTTATCAGGGGGAAGTGGTTGCAATATTAGGCCCTTCTGGCTCAGGGAAGTCTACCTTTTTGCGATGCATAAACTTACTTGAACAACCCACCAGAGGAAGAATCTACTTTCACGAGCAAGAAATCACCAATCCCAAGGCAAACATCGCTAAGGTGCGCCAGCAGTTGGGGATGGTATTTCAACATTTTAATTTGTTTCCCCACATGAATGTGCTGCAAAATGTCACCTACGCACCTATAAAGGTGAAAGGAATAAACAAGCAAAAAGCAGAAGAACATGGCTTAGAATTGCTTGCTAAGGTAGGTTTAGAGGAAAAAGTGTCTGTCTATCTGTCCAAACTATCCGGGGGACAGAAACAGCGAGTAGCGATCGCTCGTGCATTAGCAATGGAACCAGAGATGATTTTGTTTGATGAACCCACCTCTGCCCTAGATCCAGAAATGGTAAAAGATGTGCTGGAAGTGATGAAAGCTTTAGCGCTATCTGGAATCACAATGGCGATCGTCACCCATGAAATGGGTTTTGCAAGAGAAGTTGCGAATCGGATTATGTTCCTCGACCAGGGAATTTTAGCAGAAGATACTACTCCTAGTGAGTTTTTCCAAAATCCTAAGTGCGATCGCGCCAAGCAGTTCCTGGAAAAAATGCTTTAAAAGAATTTAAATTTGCAACTTTTCTTGTATTCCTGAAACTTTTTAATTTCACAAAATCATGTTTTTAACATATAAGTATTGTGTTATTACAAAATAAATAAAGGTTTCGGGAATATTTATTAATACATTGCTCGACTTCTTTATCAAAAATTTATATAAAATATTTATGTGATTATGGTACGTTTTTTTTAGTGTTTCTTACCAAGCCAATAGTAAGGATAAAAGAACATATTTGTGTTGAGCCTACAGGTTTTTCACATTTGTTCTGTCACTTTAACTTTTCAAACGCTCAGAGCAAGCTTACGTTACTACTTATCTAAGTGATTGCTAATCAAGTTTGTTAAGGTTCATAACCGATACTACAATAAATTCAGAGATCAGAAGCCCTAGATTCTGACTCTGGATTTAACGAAAGAATAGGCATTCGAGAGATTTTTTGCGAAATTGCGTTTATTCATTCAATAATTCAAGGTTTATTCATGAAACTTCAAATATTCCCTGTATTGCTTGCGATGGTGACTTGTTCATCCATTCCCTTTGTGTTTGCAGTTTCATCCGTTCAGGCTGCTGATTTCGCATTCAGCGCGGATTTTAGCAATGGATATTCAGCCAAAGATTTGTTTACTACTAAAACTGATCCTCCGGCTTCTTTTTCAGAAACTAGTGCAGACTATATTCCATTTTCAACTCAATTTTTGGAATCTCAGTCGCTATCCATTTTCGACTCCACTAATACACTTCTTCAAAGTGGTAGTTCGGTTATAAACGGCATTTCAAATGACATGTTTTTGCGTTTGGATTACGATAACTCTCTAACTGCTAACCTTCCAGTATTAGATGTCAGCACAGAGACACCTAGTCAGAACTCGTACTACTTCATCAGCAACAACGTTGATCCCAGTGGTAACAATGTTGCAGATGGTAGCACTAATTACAACCTCTTTTTGTATGACAAAATTACTGACAAATCTACTTTCTTAGGTGACACAACTAGCATTAAGGCAACTAACATTAAGGCAACACCCATCCCTGAATCTTCTTCAGTAATCAGTTCACTGGCAGTTGCTGCTTTTGGTTTTGGTTTTGCTTTTAAACGGAAGCTGAATAACAGGACTGCATCAAACTGTCCCCCAACCAATGTTGCTGTTATCTAGTCAGTCGTGAATCGTTCTGAACCACCAAACCCAAATATGAGTATCAAGTACAATCATATACCATAGTTATGTGGCAGGGCAAACGCATCTAAATTACTGTTGATCACGACCAATCTGAAAAATCAACGAAAAAATCAGCGTTTCTCGTTTGATTTGTTTTTCAAGCCCAAAGCGATGCCTGCGGTGGTCACTGAGCTCTGTCGTTCGCGCAGCGTCTCGTAGAGAAGTGCGGGCTACGCCAACGCCTAAATCTCTGTCAAGAAGCAGCAATTAATGCGGCTAACTTGAAGATTATTGATAATTAAAGAGTCTTGTTGACATAATGCGTTGCCCTGGGGTTGACAAAGCCCTCGTTAAATAGGAGATTAATTTGGTAAGATGTGAGGATTTATGCCCTGCCGACCCTGTTTATTTTCATAGCAATCAGCTTATATTGTCTAACTCCAAATAGGAGTCCTATAGATAATGGTTAGTTACTTACTAACATGACAATATTTCTAATTGATTCAGTAGAAAATAGGAGTTTTTATTGCGTTTTTTACTTGTTATTGTGCTGGTATTGGGTATATTTTTTCGTTTTACTCACCTGGAGTATAAAGTCTACTGGTATGATGAAACCATAACATCTCTGCGAGCTTCTGGTTATACTGAAGAAGAAGTTGCTCAACACTTTTTTGAAAAGTCAGTAGTTAGTGTAACGGAACTCCAGCGATATCAGCACCCTGATGGGACAAGAAGCGTTATTGATGTAGTCAAAAGTCTAGCCAAAGAAGATCCGCAGCATCCACCGCTATACTATGGTTTGCTACATTTTTGGTTCCATAGTATTGGTAGTTCAGTAGCATTAACTAGATTGTTACCTGCGCTCCTTAGCCTCCTAGCATTCCCATGCACTTATTGGCTGTGTCAAGAGCTATTTGTTGAAACAGGCGTTTTCGCTTCCAAGTTGCCTACATGGTTAACAATAGGACTAATTGCTGTCTCGCCATTTCATCTGCTTTACTCTCAGGAGTCGAGACAATACAGCCTATGGACTGTAACTACTTTACTTTCAACCGCAGCTTTACTGCGGGCAATACGACTAAAAACTAGAATTAGCTGGGTTATTTATACACTTACTCTGATAATAAACCTTTATACATTTTCTCTGGCTGGACTGGTGGCGATCGCTCATGGTCTTTATATAATACTTATCTATGGATTTCGCCATCGAAAGATTCTCAAAGGTTACTTTGTAGCATCTGTGCTAGGTTTTATGGTTTTTCTTCCTTGGGCTTGGATTATGATCATTAATCAATCTCAAGTTAAGAAAAATCTCGATTGGACATTCAAATTCCATCCGAAAAACTCAGAATTAAGGGATATCTGGATTCAGCACCTTGGTCGGATCTTTTTTGATATTAATCAAGAACCGTGGGATTTTTATGTGCATCGAGTGTTATTAGTCTTAGTCGTATATGCTTTTTATTGCCTCTGTCGTCAAACACCCATATCAGTTTGGTTATTGATTATCCTTCTGACTGGCGTTAGCACACTACCTTTAATGGTGCCAGATTTGATTTCTGGAGGAATGCGCTCCATAACAGCACGATACATGATTCCTAGTTTATTAGGAGTTGAACTAGCTATTGCTTACTTGCTAGGAAGAAATTTAGCTAATCCTTCGTTAAAACCTTGGCATCAAAAATTTTGGCAATTACTCTTAGTTATCCTATTTTCGGGAAGTATCTTGTCCTGTTCTATCAGCGCTCAAGCAACAAGTTGGTATAACAAAGTGCATAATGGGGAAAATATAGCTGTTGGAAAAATTGTTAATCAGACAACTCATCCTCTTTTAATTAGCGATGCAGAAGTAGGTCATATTTTATCTTTAAGCCATTCACTAAACCCCAATGTACAAATTCTCCTTCAACCTTCGAGCACATTTAAAGTTTATCTGCCAACAGTAGAAGAATTAAAGCGCTTTAGCGATGTTTTTTTATACCGCTATCATCCTAATAAGGTCTGGCTTAAGGAATTAGCAAAACAGCAAAATTATAAATTTGAACCTATTATATTTGGATTTGCTAAATTCTCAAAAGACCAACCTGTGCTTTGGAGAGTTATTCCTATTTAAAAAAAACTAGAGCGACAAAGCTAGTAGTCTGCCAAGGTAACGAAAGTTGGGTCACACAGTCGGGTATAAGCCAGGGCGGCCGCATCATGTCAATAAGTAGAGTATATAGTCTAAACTCCAGTTGTATCTAAGTTGTTGAGAACTGTAGTTTTTGCCCTCACCCTAAATCCCTCTCCCAAGTAGGGCTACGGTGTACACACAAGTCGGAAAAACTTCATCCACCAAAGATTTGCAATGAAGCAGCGCTCTTGGTAGGGTTTCCCGAAGCAGGCGACTGCTGTTAGCGACGCAGGAGCGTCACCCATAACCCTACGGGGAAGCAAGCTACGCGTAGCGTCTCCGATAGGAGAAGGGTGCGTTACGCTGGCGTTACAAAGCTAAATTGTTGCAATCATGGCGATGCCTGCGGTGGGCTACGCCAACGCATTTGTTATTTCGGCGAACTCATTTGTTATTTCGGCGAACTCATTTGTTATTTCGGCGAACTCATTTGTTATTTCAGCGAACGCATTTGTTATTTCGGCGAACTCATTTGTTATTTCAGCAAACTCATTTGTTATTTCAGCGAACGCATTTGTTATTTCGGCGAACTCATTTGTTATTTTGGCGAACTCATTTGTTATTTCGGCGTCTCCATAACGCACCCTACGAAACAACTAGAAGAGTTGAAACCTATGCTGGTCATACTTGTGTGTACACCGTAGCCCAAGTAGGGAGAGGGACTTATTTTTGGCTCCCCTTCTCCCAATATTGGGAGAAGGGTGGGGGATGAGGGTTTTTCCTGTTCATACGGAAAGAACTACAGTTTTCAAGGTGGACGCGGTTTAATTGGGGTTTCGGTGCTGCTTGGTGCTATGGAGTTTTAGTTTCCAGAATAATCACTTCCACAGCATCCCCGGCATAAAAGGGTAAACCCCGCAGCATCAGAGTTTCATCTTCAGTTTAAAAGACTTCTATCTTGTGAGCGTTCATATTTCGACTCTAAAAGCAGGGTTTTCAGTCCTCACTATGATTAGTGTAATTATGTAATTTTGTAATTAAATGCAAATTTAACTTAGAGAAAGTTTGTAAAGAAAATCTAAAGGTAGCAAAAAGCGATCGCCTGAAAACAGGATAATGCAGCTGAACTGTCCAATCCTTCCCATTCAACCGAGAACTATGGCATATACACCCAAAATCCTCGCCTTTGCTGGCAGCACCCGGATTGATTCTTACAACAAAAAATTGGTAAAAATCGCGGCGGCTGGCGCGAAGGCAGCAGGCGCAGAAGTGACTTATATAGACCTCCGCGATTTGCCCTTACCTCTTTTTGATGAAAATTTAGAAGCTCAAGAAGGATTACCTGCCAACGCCCGCACTTTTAAGGACTTGATGATTTCTCATCAAGGATTGCTGATTGCTTCGCCGGAATATAACAGTTCCCTCACAGCAGTTTTGAAGAACGCCATTGACTGGGCATCTCGTCCATCTCCAAATGAAGCGCCTTTGGCTTTGACTGCTTTTGTAGGTAAAGTTGCTAGCATTATGAGCGCTTCCCCAGGCGCTCTTGGTGGTTTGCGGGGGTTGGTTCACCTGCGGTCTATCTTGGGAAACATGAAAGTTTTGGTACTTCCCGACCAGGTAACCGTACCCAAAGCTTATGAAGCCTTTAATGCTGATGACACGTTAAAAGATCCTAAACAGCAGCAATCCATTGAAAAGCTAGGCGATGGCTTAACAAAGATATTGCTGAAGCTTAATTAAACTCTTCAATTTGATAGTAAATAACGAATACCTATGATTAACACAAAGATGCCATACAGCTTTTTCATTAACTCGGTGCTAATAAACGGCTGATTTGCAAACAATGCCCCGAAGAAGTTACCCACGATTAAACCAACTGCAATAATCAAGGCATATTTGATATTAAGATGACCGTTGCGGTGGTAAACTAAGGCTGCTAAAATCCCGATTGGCAAAATTTGAGCAGCCACAGAAGTTCCTGTAGCTAACTTCTGATCCAAACCAATTACTAACACCATTGCCGGAATCATAATTGCACCGCCACCGATACCAAACATCCCGCCAGCAACACCAGAAACTAAACCGATTAACAACAGTTGGATAAAGATATTAGACATAAAAAATGGTCGCTAAATTGCAAATTATAAATTAATATTTTCGGAGAAAATTGATTTTGGTAGCATTCCATGCACACCTTTTTGAGGACTGTTCACAACTTGAGTGATATGAAAATTTACAGCTAAACTACACAATACATAAGCATCTTCTGGCGACAAATTTATGAAGCGTTCCAGAAAATAAATCATGTTTTTTAAAGCCAGTTCTAAGGCTTCATCTAAGGTTTGAGCAAAGCCCATTGTGATCATATGAGTTGGAGTTTCGGCAATTGGTGTTGTCAGTTGTAAATCCTTGCGAACTTTGAGGGTGATTCTACCGTTCATCGAAGTTTCAATGGCGGTGACATTTACTTCGCCGTCTCCTTGTGCCGAATGCCCATCACCAATAGAAAATAATGCACCTGGTACAAAAATTGGCAAAAATAAACGAGAACCAGCTTGCAGTTCCCGATTGTCAATATTACCACCGTAAGAACCTGGTGGGATAGAAGTTCGAGAGGTTTCTGGGGTGGCGACACCAAGAATTCCAAAAAACGGTTTGAGGGGAATTTTTATGCCAGCACCCGCCGGAAATTCAGCGATATTGTTTGCTAAATCTAGAGAAATAAATCTCAAAGCAGGTTGAGGAAATTGATGTGGTAAAGCTCCCCAACCTGTACGAATAGCATTGAAGCCGACAGGTAAACGAGGTGCGATCGCATCTAATTGTACTTCCAAAACATCCCCTGGTTCGGCATCGCGTACATAAATTGGTCCTGTGAGTAAATGCGGCCCCCCGGCAATTTTGCGTTCTGGTAGAAGATTTTGGCAGATATCGAGAAATTCTGGTGTAACAAACTCAGGTGGTGCTTTGTCATAAACGTAGTAACCAGTATAAGTTTCTACATCAACCGTATCGCCAGAATCAATAATAAGTGCTGGTTCTAGCAGATGGGAGAAACCACCCAAATGCACGGTTTCTTTTGAGGCTTTTAAAATGTAATGAGTCATATTATATCCGCCTAATCATTCCTACAAAAAACTCTCTGCGTCAGAGTATCTTCCTAAACAATAAGTCTTCAAGCTGTTTTTCAACTCCCGTCATTCCGTGAAACCTCAGATGAAAGGATGCCTACTAGTACTCGTACCAAATCTTCTAAACCTTCAGGAACACGAAAAAGTTTAATATCTTCTGTAATGAGCTTCTGTTGTCTATTGAGTGTACCAAATTTCCAGTCATCTCCATTAGTAACTGCGCCAAATAAAATTGATGATTGATCATCTAGAGACTGATCCAGAGCGATTAATTCTACTGCTAGCTGTGTAAACCCCCTTCTGATATCTGATTGTTTGGCTTCAATCACCAATAGTGAGTTAGATTTATGTAAGTAATAATCCAAAGTACCTTTGAGCTTTTCATTCACATTAAGTGGATACTCACTATATAGTTGAGCTTTTGTTTGATCGCAGATTTCAGCAAGGATAGGAGCAATCAAAAATTCTCTGATTGATATCTCAGCCATCGGGTTAAAAAGCTTTATATTGCGCTGCAAATAATTTTGTAAAAATTTTAAATAGCTAATATCAGCAAAGTATCTTGGTAATTCTAGCTCTGTGCGATCGTAGCCATACTCAAACTCAGCCAGTACATCTATTGTTGGGTTAGGTAACAAAAAATATTGACTAAAAGTGTAACTTTGCTCAGGTTTTAAAATTTTATATTTGCTCATGATTTTTTATCGTGTATGAACAACGCCGGAGATATTACGAATTATAAATACGTAGCTTCCTTCTCGCCATTCGCGTAGCGTCTCGTAGACAAGGCGAGTATTACGAATTACCTTAGCCATTCAGATACTACGTACAGTCGCTACCGCAATACTTACGTGCGTCATTACGAATTAGGAATTGGTATGATTATCTCAACAATTTGCTAAACTCCAACTTTGTGGAGAGCAAATAAAAACAATTTGAGCAGGGAATTTGGAGGGGGTCGCAGAGTGGCTGATGATCAACGCATAGTCAATGCACAACAGATACATCCAAAAGACTTTTCATGGAGATTATGGCCTGTTGTGCCACTCTACCCATTTGGTAGGCGGCAGACAATCCGCAAAGAAGTGGTTAAGGGCACAATCTGGAATTTTGACCAGATTCAGGGCATTCTCTACGTTGTTGTACCGATTCGCATGACTGTGGTTAAGCTCGAAGCCGGGGGTCTTCTGGTCTATGCGCCTGTTGCACCAACCCCAGAGTGTATTCGGCTTGTGAATGAGTTGGTGGCGGAACACGGTAACGTAAAATACATTATTCTGCCAACTATCTCCGCTATAGAACACAAAGTCTTCGTCGGTCCCTTCGCTAGATATTTTGGGACTGCACAGGTGTTTGTGGCTCCCCATCAGTGGAGTTTCCCGCTAAATCTCCCCCTTAGCTGGCTTGGCTTACCCTCAAAACGCACTCAAGTACTCCCAGAAGATAGTAGCAAAACACCCTTTGCTGACGAGTTTGATTATGTAATGCTGGGCCCCATCGAGCTTGGGCCTGGTCGGTTTGCGGAAGTTGCTTTTTTCCACAAGCGATCGCATACTCTTTTAGTAACAGATTCTGTGCTTTCTATCCCAGAAGATCCACCTGCGATCGTTCTATTAGATCCATATCCCTTGCTATTCCATGCCAAGGATCATGCTTCTGATATTGTTGCAGACATTGAAGTAAATCGCCGTAAGGGTTGGCAGCGAATCTGTCTGTTTGCTTTTTACTTTCAACCAAACGCACTAGATATACCTCAATGGAGTCAGGTGTTGCAAGATGCCTTGAAAGCACCAGAACGTTCAAGGAAAGCTTATTTTGGATTGTATCCCTTTAAATGGCAGTCAGATTGGCAGCGATCGTTTGATGCGCTGCGAGGGAATGGGCGTTTGTTTGTCGCACCGATTTTACAGACGCTGATTCTCAACCGCGCACCCAAAGAAACCATCGACTGGGCTGATAAAGTTGCTAGTTGGGACTTTGAGTGGATTATTCCCTGCCACTTTGATTCACCGATTAAAGCGGAGTCGCATCAGTTTCGCCAAGCTTTCTCTTTTTTGGAAAAGCAGCCTGCTGTCAGTGGGGGTTTGTTCAGCAGTAGCAACTATCCCTTACCAGAGGAGGATTTTAAAGCACTTAAGAACATTGATGCAGGTTTAAATAAGTTTGGCATTGTGCCAGCAGCAAAGCAGAAAGTGTAGGAGAATTTTTTGTAACTTTAAGAAAGTGATTAATGATGATTGAAATTTCTAGACCTATGACAAATGGAATAAGACTCGAGTTAGATGATAAAATATCTGAATCAATAAAAATCACTTGCTCAAGAGGAAATATATTATGTTGAGTATACTTTAGGGTATTGTTGTTGCACTGATTGCTTTTTGGGTATCAAGATTGGTATTTCATATTGCTGGAAATTTAATTCATGCAGTATTACTTATAGCTATTAAGCTTGTAATTTACAATGTTTTCAAGGTGCATAATCTGTAAAGGAATAACTCATGACAGTCCAAATCTAGTATTCAGAAGTAAAACAGGCTTTTTAGCTAACTTTGAGATCCAATTTGTGTACTTCAGTAACAGGAATTACGCAAAACTCGGTAAAAAACTTAATTTATCGAACCATAATTTAAATAATGATCAACAGAAGAATAAGTGACAGTAATGGCGAATCCTAGAGATACAGACAGTGGATGGTCGCAGTTAACTCGTGGTGCACCATTGGCAGTAATGGTAGCTGTGGTACTCTACATCCTATACCAACTTTTACCAGTATTAGAACTTTTAACTATTGCAGCATTGATTGCTTTAATTTTGCGAACGCTATTACGGTTTTTGCAAAAGTTAGTCAAATCACAGGATCTGGCTGTTCTGTTATTAATTGGATTAATCGTCGGATTTATTGTATTATTAGCTACTGTAGTCCTACCTAGTGTAACGTTTGAGTCTCAAAAATTAATAAAAACATTACCAACTTATCTCAATAGATTGACAGGAGATGTTGAGCAACTACGTCAGAGATTCAGTTTTATTCCGGATATTTCCCAAGCACTAATACAACTACGGAACTTGACCGATCAGTTACTGGCTGGAGTACCAGTTTTCTTAGGTGAAGCTTTGAGTTTAACCGTGGAGTTGGTAGCGACGTTAATTCTAGCGCTTTACATGGCTTACGATCCTAATTCCTTAGTGAAAGGGACTTTAAGATTAGTACCAAGGCGACATCATCCGCGGTTTAAACGAATCCTTAAGGCTTGCGAGACAAGATTGCGGGGCTGGATTTTTGGGACAGGGATAGCAATGATATTTCTGGGTGCTGGAGCAACCTTTGGACTTTTAATTTTGGGGATTCCGTCAGCCCTGCCATTTGGGATTATTGCAGGTTTATTTGAAATAATTCCTTACTTTGGTTCGATTATTGGTGCTTTTTTACCAGCATTAATAGCATTAAGTATTTCACCGCTAAAGCTAGTATTTGTGCTGATACTTTTCTTTGTAATGAATCAAGTAGATGCCCATGTTGTTCAGCCTGTGGTAATGGGTCAGCAAGTTAATATTCACCCGGTAATGGTAATTGTGACATTTCTGGTAATGGGTAAGCTATTTGGATTTATTGGTATACTGCTTGCAGTGCCTGCGGCAGCGGTGATAATTACGCTAATTGATGAGTTTACGCTTGAAGAACCGACTTTAGAGCAAGTAGCAATTGAAAGTAGGACAGATGTTAAATCGAGCGACTAAATGAACAATTCTTCAGCTAAATTTTAGAAGCCATATAGCAGTCCTAAATGATTTATGAAATTCTCTGTTTCTTTTCTTCTCAACTCTTGGAGACGCTTCGCGTTGGCAGAAGCCTCTCGTAGAGTGATATGGCGGTTCGATAGTTTTCACAACTCAAAAGGATTGCTATAGTTGATCAAAGTAAACGCACAGGATTTCCAAAAAACCTGCTGGATAAGGATTTTGAGTCTTAACGTTTGATTCCCTTAAACCGTTCTTGCGCCGCCTGAAACGCTTCTTGCATCACCAACTGAATTTTTTGGGGATCAGGTTTCTTACCTCCCATTAAATCACCAAAGTAAACGCAGGCTGCTTCCCCTAGTGCCCAGGTATAGGCGGCTGCCCAAGAGGCTGCGATCGCACTACCAAAACCTGGTATAAATTTAATTAACTCCCGAGCAATTGCCTGTGCTAAAAAACCACCGGCGATCGCACTCACAACGCCTCCCGCCTGAGATGGCGTAAGTGTCTGCCCATATAATTTGCCCAACAGACCCACCATTGATCCTTGCAAGGCAGTGAGTACGGGCATTGTGGCAAATGGCAGAGGTACAGCCGCGACGGTGGCAGACATAATCGAAAATGGCAAAATATAACGGCGGGCAGCATCTCGGTAAAGGTTGCCAAGTTGCTTACCAGTTTCTTCTTGATCCAATAGCTGATAAATCGCCTGGGCTTCGGCTTCTGGGAGTAATTCTGCCAGGGAATCTCTCAGCGCTTCTAAGCCATAAAATACCGGAGTGTAACCATCTTCTTCTAGGGTAAAGTCAATTAGTACAGAGCGGTCAGTTATTCCGGCAAAGGCTTGTTGCATTGCGCTAAATGCGCGGTTGACTTCCTGATAATCTGGTGGATAGGCAGGATGATCGACGATATTGCCAGGATAAACTTCGTGCAAGCAGGTAACTACCAGCAGACAGGGAATATTTGGATACTGCTGGCGCAACTGTTGAGCAATTTGTCGTAGTGTGTCAGTTGCAAAATCATTAATTTTAACGGTGAGAAGCAGGATTCTGGCGGAACGAGTCTCTTTTTGTAAATCGCCAACTAACTCCTGAATAATTGCCTGAGTATCTTGTTTAACATCACCCAGTCCCACCGTATCAGTAAAAATCAGTAACGGCAGGTCATTGGAAGGATAGGCATAGCGCTGGGTGTGTTGCGTATGGGGACGAAATCCCTGACCGACAATATCGGCAGATACTCCTGTCAATCCCCGGACAATTGAACTTTTTCCGGCTTGTGGTTTACCAATCACGAGGGCTTCTGTGGTTGGCAGTTCGGCTCGGACTTTCTCTAAAATCTCTGCAACCTGAGCCTCGCTTACACTAAACCATTCAACAACCGTTTGTGCCACTTGTTCTACGGGTAAGAGTTGCGTTAAGCGTGTTGTTGCGTTGTTCCAGACACCAGCAATGCGGTTTGTCCAGGAATTATCGACCGACTTGGTTGTTGCTCCATCGGTCGGTTTACTCAATTGCTGAGAATCAGTTGACGGTGAGTCAGCATCACGTTGCTCAGTCATTTCTATGCAAACGGTAGATAGCTGTCTTTAATTTAGGACACTTCATGGTGTTTAAGATTGAAATTGTTGATAAAAAAGACCTTTTTACTCATTTTATAGCGATTCTCATGCATGATAACCAGTATCGTTAGTAGTGTTATAAATCTGGGCGATCGCGTTCTGGAGGCAATACGCTTAGGTTAAGGTTAAAACTCTTTATCAAAGTCAATTTTTTTAACGTAGACGCAAAGCGGCTTCCCGCAGGGTACCGCAGAGGCAAGGCAGTGCGTTGGGCGGGTTCCCCGACTTGAAGCAACTGCCGTGCCGAGAACACAGAGAGAAGGAAAAAATGCTTAACTCAACTGTATTGGTTCTGGAGGTAGCAGTGGCTCACACTCCTAGAACACCAATTCAGTAATCCTGGAAGAACCTTTCCCTCAACCTCTCTTTGCTACAGTGTACACACAAGTCGAATTACCCCCCTTAATCCCCCCTTGGAAAGGTGGGAAATAAGAGATTCTCGTTCCCTCCCCTTGTAAAGGGGAGGGTTAGGGTGGGGTAAAACCTTGGTTAATCATCAGCTATTTCAGACTTGTGTATACACCGTAGCTCCGTTTCGGAGAGGGGAGTTTGGCTTCCCCAACCCTACAAAGGTTGGGGGGTTGGTTTTTGATTACTGAATCGATGTTCTAGACGAACCGTCGCCGTAGAAGAACGCTAGCACCAGCAAATTATTGTATCGACTGACAATGCGATTGCATCGGCTAACAATGCGATTGTATCGGCTGACAATGCGATTGTATCGACTGACAATGAGATTGTATCGGCTGACAATGCGATTGCATCGGCTGACAATGTGATTGTATCGGCTGACAATGCGATTGCATCGGCTGACAATGTGATTGTATCGGCTGACAATGCGATTGTATCGCCTGACAATGTTAATACAACACTAAAGTTATGGAAAGCCTTTGGGACGCTTACTTATATCAGCTTGGCTCAATTAAATCAGCGATCGCTTTCACCAATGTATCTGGATCTACTGGTTTAGAAATATGCATTTGAAATCCTGCTGCTAGCGCTTGCTGCTGATTCATTTCGCCTGCATAAGCCGTCAGAGCGATCGCTGGTACAAGTCCTCCTTGTTGAGGCGATCGCGCCCTCACTTCCCGCATCAGCATATAACCGTCTGTCTTTGGCATTCCAATATCACTAATTAAAACATCTGGGATCGACTCACATAGTGCTTGTAATGCCTCCTGTGCTGAGGATACGGCGGTTACTTCTGCACCGTAGTCTTGCAAAATAAAGGTAATTAAGTCGCGGATATCGGGTTCATCGTCCACCACCAAAACTTGAGTGTTTGAGAGCAGCGAGGATTCCGGCTCAGAATCTAAAGACTCATTCTCTTCACACCTGACATGTTCACTTCTGACTAAAAGCGGTAGTTCAACAGTGAAAGTGGCACCCGATCCTTCTCCAGGACTTTCGGCTTGAACTTTTCCCCCATGCATTTCTACAACCTTACGCACGATCGCTAATCCTAAACCTAATCCACCAAATGTCCGAGTAGTTGTGCCATCAGCTTGGCGAAAGTAATCGAACACATAAGACAAAAAGTCTGGCGAAATTCCCTTACCTGTATCGCTGACCTGAATTTGAGCTTGGTTACCAGCTTCCATGAGTCGAATTTCTACCTGTCCTCCTGTTGGTGTAAATTTTACTGCATTGGAGAGCAAGTTCCACACAACTTGCTGAAGCCGATTTGGGTCGCCCATCACTTCTGGCAAAGTGGGATCAAATATGGTCTGAATTTGAATTGACCTAGCTTGTGCGGCTAGTTGTACTGTTTTTAGTGCTGCTTCAACCACCATTACCAAGCTTACCGGACAGATATTCAAGTTTAATTTTCCTTGGAGGATGCGAGACACATCCAACAAATCTTCAATTAGCTGGGTTTGTAACTTGGCGTTGCGTTCAATGGTTTCCAAGGCGTGGTTAGTGGTTTTTTCATCAAACTTGCGAGTCCGCAGCATTTTTGACCACCCCAGAAGGGAGTTGAGTGGAGTTCGCAGTTCATGGGAGAGAACCCCCAAAAATTCATTTTTGATTTTGTTGGCGATTTCTGCTTGTTGGCGTGCTTTCATTTCTCGTTCGAGGAGGCGATCGCATTCTTTCTCGGCTGATTTGCGATCGGTAATATCCAGTACAAAAGCAACACAATTATCCTGGGAGTCATTCAGCAAGGCTATCCCCAAAACAATTGGGACTCGCTTCCCGTTGGGGTGGAGGTACTCTTTCTCATAAATTTTGGAAACTCCAGTGGTTTGCACTTCCAAGAGGGCGTGATCGTCTAAATCCTTATACTCGACAGGAGTAAGTTCTCTCCAATTAATTCTACTTAAGGTGGCAAACTGATCACGAGTGTAGCCAGCTAGTTGAAGAAAGGCATCATTGGCATCAATAATAAAGCCATCCACATTCCAAAAAGCGACCCCGATCAGATTAGATTCAAATAAACGCCGAAATCGCGCTTCACTTTCACGTAATGATTTTTCTGCCCGTTTGTGTTCGGTAATATCGTGATAAACACTAATTACGCCTTCAATAGTTTGATTAGAATTCCGTAATGCTGTGAGGATGTATTCATAATAATGCAATCCATCGGCGGTAAGATATTCACACTCATCCTTAATCGGCTGCCCAGTTTTCATCACAGCTTGTCGTTGATTATCTACCTGCTCTACAAGGTCTGTGGGTAAATCCAGTTCTTGCAAAGTTTTTCCGATGATATCCTGGGGCTTTAAGCTTAGTAGAGTAGCTCCATCACGACTGACATACTGATAGCAACCTCTGCGATTAAAGATATAAATATGATCTACTGATGCAGTGAGGATAGCATTTAAAATATTTGCCTGTTCTTGGACTTGGGTTGTTAGTTCACGAGTACTTTCTTCTGCCTGCTTGCACACAGTAGTTTCCATACAAACTCCGATCATTCGCACCGCTTGTCCCTGATCGTCATATATAAATTTTCCCTTGGCAGAAATCCAATGTACACTTTGATCTAATCGAACTATGCGATATTCATTGTTGTAGTCAGTCTTTTGTCTTAAAGCCTGGGTAATAACTTGCATTACAGATTGCCTGTCTTCACGATGAACGCACTTCAGAAACGCCTCATAAGTGCCCTCAAAACTCCCTGGAAGCAAACCAAAAAGCACTTCATGATTTTCAGACCAGATAACTTGATTGGTAACAATATTCCAATCCCACAAGCCCATCTGGGAAGCATCTAGAGCTAGCCTGAGCCGTTCTTCACTCTCCCTCAGAGAGACTTCTACCTGCTGTCGCTGGACAATTTCTTGTTGGAGTTGCTGTAAACTCACCGCCACATCTGTTGGCATGAAGGCTGTAGATATTCCCTGTTGAAGATGCGATTTAATGCCATACTCGACAACTTTAATCTGAGAATTCTGTACTGCTATTGCCAGTTCTGTTTCAAGTTTTGTTAGTTGTTCCTCAAGCGTTGCTTGCCTTTGTTGATAAGATATTTCTGATTGCTCTAACTCAGCCACACGCTGCCGCATAACTGCTAATTCATCAGTGACTTGAAAGTTAGTTTTATCAACATTTGGCATCTTATACACTGCTCAAAACTAAACAATACCGATTTGAAGAGTGGGCATCCCCTAGCTTTAGCAGTATGTATTTTTTAGTTTAAAAATACAATCCATCAAAAGGTATAGCAACCGCCAAGGTGGTTATGACATAAACTGGAAGTAGTCCCAAATCCTCCTTCGGCGCGATCGCAATCATTTCATGCCCAAACCTTACAG
>NZ_JBALCP010000107.1:0-18177 GCF_036919675.1 Nostoc sp. | reverse complement strand
CTTCAATTATTGACCACTCTTCATCTGTTAAACTGCTTGAGTACATAAGTAATAAAAAATACTTTTAATCTCCCGGTACACCAGATCCCAAATGGCTTCTATATCAAGCTTCGTAAATTGGTGTTCGCGTAGCGTGTCCTTTAGGACAAAGTATTGTTTATAAAATAATTTCCACTTAGTCGATAGCGATCGCCACTAAACAAACTGTATAATTTGTCTCAAAAATATGCCTATTGATCAAAATAAGGTGAGATGAGCGATCGCACCGTTCAACGTCATAAATCAGCCGCATCAAGTTTTACTTTCTTTAACTAACCGTATTATCGAGTCCCCCTACGATTCTTGAACCCAAACAAAGCGGGATGGTGAGCGATGTCGCTGCTGCTAGCGCCGCTGCCGCCCGAATGTGATTCCAGATTGTCCAGTTAGCAAGGTAGCTAGACCATAGGCTGGCAGCGTCAGTGCTGTCCGACTCGACTTTCGCCAGGGCTTCGTTAAGCGGCACATTGAACACGATTGTCACGCCTAATGTACCAACAAGGTAGAGCAAGCTGCCGAGGAGCAAGTAGGCGGCACCGGGTTGATGCCACCTTAATAGCGAGGAGATTAAAAGAAAGATACAAGCCGCAGCCGTTCCCAAAAACGCTGCCATAAACAAGGGATTGATCACCGTGATATTGATGGATTGCATGGCGGCAATACCCCGCGTCGGTTTCAGCCGAGCAAGGGCGTTCATCACAAAGGTCGAGAAGGCAAAGAAGACTCCAGCTATCAGCCCGCAGCCTAGTGCCGAGAAAAGCTTCAATGCGAAATAATGTTGTTGAGTTATCAGATGTTGCAGCATCGCCTTACCTTCCTACTAATTAGTTATTGTCTTCCACAACGACAACTCAGAAGCTACAAGCAACCCATATTTGACCATCTTGTTAAGAATCAATCGGAGATTTCCAAAAACATCGCTTACGGATTTAAAAATATTGAAGGTCAAATGACGGAGCAGAATAATGAACTCAGAGAAATCAAAGCGTATTTAATCTGAAATTGAAACACGATCCAGAAAGACAACTAGCATTTTGCCGATGGACTCACTGGGGATTCAGTCTAGGGAAGAAAAAAGTAAGAAAGCCTGTATGCAAACACTTATAAAGCTCTCTCACGTAAACTTTTAATAAACTAATGCTGTTCAGCTTCCTTGCAAAGCTCTGTCCGTGATCGCAATTAGGAGAGTTAGACCAATGTTGGGTAACATTTTTGCCTAAGGCTGAAACTAAGATGGATAGCTTTTCAGCAGGTGCTTTTTTTTACTATTAACTCAGTGAGCGAAAGTACACTATAATTTTAAGAGATTAACGCTTATGTCAATAATTAGCATATTAGTGAATAAGTTGTGGAATTAAATGGTAAACAGCCTGAAGCTAATCCAGAAAAAAATACACCTTCAACAGAGCCACCGCACTGGACAAATACCCGTAGGAAAATACATTCCTGGTTAGATGAAGAGGCTCCCTCTCTAGCCGAACTGTATGAAAGTGCAGTGTGTTTAATGTTTGAAATACACATTCCCAGTAGAGTTAAGCTTGTTAGTCACTGTGTTCGCGATATTTGCAATCGATTAGTTGTCGTTCAAGTTGGCAATAAAAGTGGTGGTAGGTTGGATTATGTAAATAGAATAGATCAGCTTACTAAAATTTGGCATGGAAAAGGTTTTTCCAGAGATGGAATATTTACAGAATTTGGAATAAATTTTCAGGCTAGTTTACATTATTCTTCTGCAAACATCAGCATCCCTCACGATGTGTTTTCTGAAATTGACAACTTGATTAAAGATCATATAGAAACAAGTTCCCAAATAGATGAAAGAGTTATGTTTTTTTTTGTGGAATGTGTTCCTGAAAATAAATTTTCTCAAAACTCGCTGTTTCCTCTAGTTAAGCAATGGAAAAATATTAAAGATTGGTTTGTTTCAAAAGCACATGATAACGGAACAGTTGATGCAGACTACGATGACCAAAGTCTCCTTTATAACTTTGAATTATTTGAGCAGGTTCTGAGTACATTAGCTCAAAGTTTTTTTAGCACTACAGATGAAATCGATGACATCCTGGAAGAAGCCAACTCCTCAACAGCTTGATAAAGCTATAGCAAAGCTGATTCATCCCCAGCAACGCAATTATTTTTTCAACCATCTGCAAAATCCAGAGTGGATTGAGCCATTAAAAAACAAAGGTTTTTTCCAAAATCCTCCCCAAATTATTGAGGATACTAGTCAAGGCACTGTAAGCTTCCCAATGTGGGCTGAGTCTCGCTATCTGGTGCGGATGGCTAAATACAAACCGAAGGAAGTTCTAAAAATTGCACTTCAAATAGAAACTAATAATCTCAGTGTTCATGAGGATTTTGTTGATGCTGCACTTCAAATGCCCTTACAAGAAGCGGTGCAACTGGTTTCTAAAGTTAAGACTTGGATAGAATCACTATACTCGTCGTCTCTACTTCCAGAGAAAATTGCTGGCCTAATAGTGCATCTTGCTAAGGGTGATCAGCTTAAAAAGGCACTAGAATTGGCTCGAAAATTACTCGCTGTTATACGAGACTCTAGTTTGAATAATGGGGAAGACGGTGACAACAGAGTTTATCTTCCCTCGCCCAAACCGCAAATACGCTTTGATAACTGGAACTATCAGGAAATTATTAAAAAGTATGTATCAGAATTAGTGCAAGTAGCAGGTAAAGAGAAACTAGATGTTTTGAAAATGTTGATTTTTCTGCTATTGGATGCAGTAAATTTTTCCCACCGGGATGAAGAAATTAAACAGAGGGAAGAAGAAAATTCACCTATCTGGGAAGATGGCTCACGTTACTGGCGATACGCTATTGAGGAACATTCTCAAAATTCCTATCATCAATATGAAATCAGAGAAATTTTGGTAGCAGCAGTAAGGGATACAGCAGAGCAGATTTTAAAATACGATCGGACTAAAATAAGAGATATCGTTTCGATGCTAGAGCAGCGACACTGGCGAATTTTTCATCGCATCGCACTTTACTTGATTCGTAAGTATCAAGATGCAGACCAGAATTTGCTGCTCGAAAAGCTGTCTGACTACAAGCGTTTTACAGATACTAGTATTTACGAAGATTATGAGTATGCACACTTACTCAAAGATAATTTTGCTCAACTGACTGTAGAGAAACAGGAGCAAATTCTAAGTTGGATTGAAAATCCTGAACTTGACTACTATTGGCTAGAAGATCAAGAAAAAAAAGCTGAATCAGTAAGATACTGGCAGTGGCACAAACTGACAATAATAAAAGATAGTCTGTCAACACATTGGCAAGAACGCTATAACCAGTTAGTTAATGAGTTTGGTGCTATTGAAATTTCAAATATTTTTCCTGGAGGAGTTGGTGGAGTTAGAGTTGTAGGGATGATGAGTCCAAAGACTGACTTGGAATTAGAATCTATGAGTATTGAAGAGTTAGTTTCGTTTCTGAGAAAATGGGAGCCAAACTCTACAAATCCTTTTGAATTTGAAGAACCATCTCGCTCAGGATTAGGATATGCTTTGGCAAGACTAGCTGAAAAAAATCCTGATCTTTATGCACAGGGAGCTTCTCAATTCCAAGGGGTACACCCAACATATCTATCAAATTTGCTTAAAGGTCTGCATCAAGCCTTAAATAATCAGTCAAAACAACAGGAAGAAATAAAAGAATTTGATTGGATATCTGTTCTGAGTCTCTGCAATTGGTTGGCAAAGAAGTCTGAGGAATTGAATAAATCTCAGACAATTTATGATAAACCCAATAGCGATTGGCTTGAACCTTGCCGAACAGTAGTAGACTTGCTTGGAGTCTGACTGAACGTTGATACAATAGCAATTCCATTTAATTTTCGTAATCAGGTCTGGGACATCCTAAGACTTTTAACTCAACATCCAGACCCCACACCAGCAAGAGAAATGGGCTACCATAGCTCAAATGTTAATTATAGTGAACTCGCAATTAATACTGTTCGAGGGGAAGCAATGCACACAGTTGTGCGCTATGCCCTCTGGATTCGTCGCAACTTTGAGGAAATACCTGAGAATGCAGAGCAATTGGCGCGAGGTTTTAATGAAATGCCGGAAGTGCGGCAGGTACTTGATGAACATCTAAACCTAGAGCAAGAGCCATCCTCGGCAATCCGCTCAGTCTATGGTCGTTGGTTTCCTTGGTTGGTTTTACTAGATCCGCTTTGGGCAGATCAAAGTGCAGAAAGAATTTTTCCACAGGATGAAAGTTTCAGTAACCTACGCCTCGCAGCTTGGGAAAGCTACATTACTTTTTGTTCGGTGTATGACAATGTTTTTGATTTACTACATGAAGAATACCGCTATACAGTCGAACAGATCAATCCCGCCTCGATTGAACGACATAAAACTAACACATCCTGATAAAAATCTTACTAAGCACTTAATGACCCTCTACTGGTGTGGAAAGCTAAATTTGGATGAGTCAGAAGGATTACTAGGGCGGTTTTTTGAGTTGGCTTCTGATACATTGCGTGCTTATGCTCTTGAATTTGTGGGGAGAAACCTTAAGAATACACAGGATGAGGTCGATCCAGAAATCCTTAATAGGCTTCAACTGCTTTGGGAAAAGCGTCTTGAAATAGTTCGTAGTTCTACTCAACCTAGTTCCTATACCACTAAACTTGCTGCTTTTGGGTGGTGGTTCGGCTCCGCAAAGTTTGATGACTCCTGGGCGATCGCACAGATCAAACAGATTCTTGAGCTAGTTGGTAAAGTAGCTCCTGACTTTTTGCTGCTGGAACGTCTAGCTATACTTGCTGATACGATACCAGAGTCAACTGCCGAGTGTCTTGAACTGATGATTAAAAAAGATAAGTCTGGGTGGGGTATATATGGCTGGCGTGATGAAACTAAGACTATCCTGAGTAAGGCTTTTCAAAGCAGCAGTGATAAAGCGAGAAAAACTGCTGAAAATATTATCCAAGAGTTGGGTAAAGGCGGACACTGGCAATATCGAGATTTACTTCTATAAGCAAGAAGTAAATAATTTCTTGCTATACAAAGGTGAATAGGCAAAATTTTAAATATGGCAATTAACTGACTGGGGATTCAAATGAGTAATTTATGCACTCATAACAGTTATCGCTGTGTAGCACAAGCTATTAAGCATTAGGTAGATGAGGGAAATAATAATTGTTCACTTACTTCCCCGGTCCTTATTTTCAAGCTAGTATCTTCCAAGAAGTCGGGAATCTGAGCTTTTGACTACAATCCCAACTCTTCTGGAAAGCCCAGCATGATGTTTAAGTTTTGGATTGCGGCTCCCGATGCGCCTTTGCCCAAATTGTCGAGACGAGCAACTAGCAACACTTCTTTGGTAGCGTCATTGGCGAATACAAAAACCTGAACAATATTGGTGCCGTTGATTGCGATCGCATCCAGGAATATTCCGTCTCGCAGCAGAGTAGAATCTTGGAATGGAGCAACCTGCACAAATTTTTCACTTTGGTAGTAGTTAGCAATTGCTTGATGAATAACTTCACCTGATGGTGGATTATCCAAAGTCCCCAGCAGCAAAGGCACCTGCACCAGCATTCCTTGCTCAAAATCTCCTACTGCCGGTACGAACAGCGGCGGCGATGCTAACCCTGAGTAATGATGCATTTCCTTAACGTGCTTATGCCCAAACTGCAAACCATAGATGCCATAAGGATAGAGTGACTCTGCCCCGGCTTGCTGTTCATGGAAGGTATGGTATTCTTTGATGAGATTCTTTCCGCCACCAGAGTAACCTGACACTGCGTTAACGGTGATCGGAAAGCTATTGTTCAAAAGTCCCTTAGCAATCAACGGACGGATACAGGCTAAAAATCCTGTGGGATAACAGCCTGGATTGCTGACAAACTGGGCGCTGGCGATTTTCTCTCGCTGTCCTGGATTTAGTTCAGGGAAGCCATATACCCAGCCTTTAGCTGTGCGATGGGCACTACTAGCATCCAGGATCTTAACCGTAGTACTACTGACCAAGCTAACAGCTTCGCGGGCTGCATCATCCGGTAGGCAGAGAATAACAACATCGACAGCATTGATTAGTTTGGCTCGCTCAGCTGCATCCTTACGTTTAGATGCTTCAATGCTAACTAACTCGATATCATCCCGTTGATTGAGGCGTGAGTAAATTTGTAAGCCTGTGGTTCCCGATTCCCCATCAATAAAAATCTTAGGTTTAGTAATCATGCGTCCAGCATCCTTATATATGAGTGGTATTTTGACCGATTAATCGAGTTATCATATCAAGTCTGATAAATCAACCTCTCCCCGCTTATGGCTGACGCCAAAACTCCCCTCCCCTACTAGGGCTACCGTGTACACACAAGTCGAGTTGGTAATCAAATGGAGGCAAAAGAACGGAAAATTATTTTTAAAATCCTTAATTTTCTGTTATAAATCTATCAATAAGCTGACACTATTGATAATCCGTTTGAGCAACTCAAAACCTTGCCAATATCCGGCTTGTATCTTACCAGGCAAGGATTTTAGGACTTGTGTGTACACCGTCGCCTACTAGGGGAGGGGTTGGGGGAGAGGTCTTGCGAGAATTAACAGTAATTTACCGGACATAATATCAATTTTTTATTGCACTGTTATGAAAAGGTCGGTAATCCTATTATTTAATAATAATTGAGCAATTTTTAATTAAGTTTTTGACCTCTTAACTACTCCACCCAAGCCAGAGTGCGTTTCACTGCCTTTTGCCAAGTAGCAAAATTGGACAATGGGCCATTGCTTCCCGGCTCAAACACGCACTCAATCTGCCGTTGCTGCACCAGTGCTTCATAGCTCTCCCAAAATCCTACAGCTAAACCTGCTGCAAATGCTGCACCTTGAACAGTTGTATCGCGCATTATCGGACGTTCAACTGGAATCCCTAATACATCAGCCTGGAACTGCATCAGGAAATTATTTTCGCAAGCACCACCATCTACGCTTAATCGCCCAACTGGAGTACTGCTTGATGCATTTATCGCCTGCACTACCTCCAGAACTTGGTAAGCGATCGCTTCCAATACAGCGCGGACTAGATGCTCTGGTTGTACACTAGCGGTAATGCCGAAAAAGGCTCCCCTAGCGCTCATATCCCAATAGGGTGCGCCCAGTCCACTAAATGCAGGCACAAAGTAGACTCCGCCATTATCTTTTACCTGATTTGCCATCGCTTCAGTTTCAGCAGCAGTTTTAATCAGCTTCAGTCGATCACGCAACCATTGAATACAAGCTCCACTAGTAAACATACTGCCTTCAAGAGCATAGCCTACATCTAAAGTTTCCCTTGGATTTGCTTGTGTCCATGCCACTGTAGAAATGATTTGATGGTGTGATCGGACAATTTCACAGCCAGTGTGAGCTACCAAAAAGCTACCAGTCCCGTAAGTGCATTTCATTAAGCCGGGGCGATCGCAGCCATGACCAAATAGAGCAGCTTGTTGATCTCCCAAGATGGCAGTAATGGGAATTTCAGCGCCCAACAAAGTAGCATCAGTAACTCCAAATATTCCTAAACTAGGCTGAATCTGGGGCAAAATATGAGCCGGAATTTGAAACAGATCCAGTAAATTCTCATCCCATTCACAGGTTTTGAGATTCATCAACATTGTCCGGCTGGCATTGCTGTGGTCAGTAGCATGGACTTTCCCACCTGTGAGGTTCCACAGCAGCCAGGTATCAATAGTACCTGCTAAGACATTGTTCAAGTCAACATCTCTAAACTTGTCTAATAGCCACCTGAATTTAGTAGCAGAAAAATAGGCATCAATAATTAATCCGGTGCGATCGTAAATGTCTTGAGCATAGCCTTGCTCTTGTAACTGGTGACAAAGGGGAGCAGTGCGCCGATCTTGCCAGACGATCGCTCTTTGGAGTGGTTTACCAGTAATTTTATCCCAAATCAAACAGGTTTCACGCTGCACAGTCAGTCCTAGCGCTGCGATCGCTGATGGAACAATCTGGGCATTCCCAATTGCGGTTTGCATCACCCAACAGGTATCATGCCAAATTTGTTGAGGGTCATGTTCTAACCATCCGGGCTGAGGATAATACTGAGTTAGTTCTTTGTATGCCTGCCCAACAATCTTGCCGTCTGCGTTAAACACAAAGGCGCGGTTGCCTGTTGTACCTAAGTCCAGTGCTAATATGTAGCCCAATGATGGAGTTGTGTTGCCAAGTGTGTGCATAGCCGCTTTAACATCCTGGGTAGGTGTAGCCCGCCGTAGGCATCGCGATTTTAGCAATTCACGTCAAATCAGATATAGATTATTTATTGTACATTTAAGTCACATTTTTTCACCGGATACCCATAAGTAATAAATGGAAATCTCTCAAGCTCGACTTTATCCATTTTTCCCAGGACTTACGCAAAATACCTCTCAAACTCTTATTCCTCCGTGTCGCGCCAGTTGCTTCTCCTAAGGGAGACGCTGCGCGTAGCTTGCTTCCCCGCAGGGGTACAAGTCGGGGAACCCGCCCAACGCACTGGCTTCTCTGTGCCTCTGTGGTTCGATTTTCCGTTACCTGTGCGTAAGTCCTATTTCCCTAAGGATGATCACAAAGGTACGCGATCACTAAAAAATGCGGGTTTTGGTGCATACATAACATTTAAATACAGTCTTGGTGAATACTACAATTTTAAATCGCCAAGAAGCTTGGGTTAGCGCCAAAAACCTTTCAGGACTTAGGCAAAAACTCTTTGAAACTCTTATTCCTTTGTGACGGCAGTCGGGACAACGGCGTGAACCACCAAGGGCGCACTGCCTCTTTTTTTGCGCCCTTCTCTACGAGACGCTGCGCGAATGCAGTTCGTTTTTTCTTAAATTTGCGTAAGTCCTCTCCTTAACCCAAGCATATTGCTTCATAAAACTTACGTTTTATAAAAAGTTCATATATTTTATATTTTGCTTTATTAAATATGCAATTTAATAGCTCAATTACTGAAAAGTAGGTTTATCAATAAGTTCAGTATTATTCCTCTTTGAATAACAACTTAAATAAAACTAAATTATTAATAGTTGTGCTGGGTTAGTTGATGACAAAACCTCAACTATTCCAGGTGTATCTATTTGTATACTCTCTATAAGACTGATTCAATATTCCTAAAATCACCGTCCTCCTTTTATCAGAGAGGAGTTTAGCTTCCCTTTACCTCATATAAAAGGTGATTGGAGGGTTAGGCTTTTGTTAGTGAATCGATGTACTAAGCTGCGTTCAAATATGAAGCAGAGGTTAGTAGTCTATTCATCTGAAAATTTGTGTAATCAGATTTTCTTTGACAGCATAATGACTTATTTTTGGAAATCACGGTCTTATTTACAACTGAGAAAAAACACAATTTATTGAAGCTTTAAACATTTATTAACCAATTTGACAAATTTCCATGCGACAATATACTTCTCATTTGCTCATACTGATATTAGGAACAAGCTCGACTTTCATCGTTACTCCATCTCAAGCTCAAACTCCGGTAAAACCCAACAGTCAAAATATTAATAATATTAGTTCCCTATCTTCAAATTCACCTTTCGCTATCCAATTGAGTGATTTTACCAATTCTACTAATAGCAAACCACCTATCCTCTCTGAGGCAGCTAAGAACTCTTCTGTTTCTGATGCCAATATAACTGCAACTAAGCCGAAGGCACGGGTTCCTATATTCAGCAGAATTTTTCCCACACCTTCGATGCAGCAATAATTAGCGGCTAAATATTGAGTCTCTCATTTGGGCTGATAGAGAAATGTATAAATTTATTATATACACGATGTACATCTGTACTTAGTGAAAATACCACTCCAGCAAAAGAGATTCTAATTGTTCTCTCTCGCTGGGGTGGGAGGAATATCAACTATAGCCCTTCTCGTTTGTATGCAATATACTTTGAGTGTTACTCGCCAATGCTACAAGGGTTAGGGCTGTTTTATATTAGGTCTATATTGGACTCAACTGAGAACCGCTATATATGTGAGGTATACCCTGATTTGCTTTATGCTTGCAGCTGAGTGAGCAGTAAACCAAACCATTGATTTGGATCTGTCCACACATGAATAGGTAATAAACCCTGTGCAGTCAGTTGCTGCTTGATAGTATTGAGGTCAAATTTGCGCGAAATTTCGGTGAGGATAGTCTCACCTAGTACAAAATTAACCTTGAAGTTAAGAGCGCGTAATTCGACAATTTGCGATCGCAGGCTGCGTAAATGCATTTCTATTTGATACTCACTTTCATTGTAAAACGCCCAGTGTTCAAACTGCGTGGTGTCGAAATTCCCCTCAAACCGCTGATTTAAATGTTCCAGCATATTCAGGTTAAATGCTGCTGTCACTCCTTGGTTATCGTTATAAGCTGGTTCCAAAATCTGTTTTGGCTTTCGTAAATCTATCCCCAACAAGAAATACTCACCTACTTGTAGGGCTTCTGTAATTTGAGAGAAGAACACATCACACTCACCAGGTGTCAGATTACCTAAACTGCTACCAATAAAACAAATCATCCTGCTGGGTAATTGCGTCGGTAAGAGTTGTGCAAGGGCTAATTCATAAGTTCCCGCTAGTGCATAAACTTGCAGTAAAGGATAATCACTTAATAACTGCTTGGCGCTACTTTCCAAAATACCTGTAGATACATCAATTGGTAGGTAGTGCAGGGGATAGCCTAGCTGCTGGTAGGCATCTAGTAAAATGCGGGTTTTGCTAGAACTGCCACTGCCAAGTTCTACCAATTCACAAGCGCCAGTTATCTTGGCAATTTCGCCAGCATACTGTTGTAAAATCGTTGTTTCTGTGCGTGTAAGATAATATTCTGGTAAATCACAGATTTGCTCAAATAGCTCAGAACCACGGTCATCATAAAAGTAACAGGGAGGTAAAGATTTGGGTGTTTGAGTTAATCCGTTCACTACATCACTCCCAGCACTAGGTGTAACTATTTTAGTTGCGCCTAGCAAACGCTGTATCTGCAAGCGTTCTTCGATATTGTCTGGAGAAGTAATCTTGCTGGTAACAGCTTTAGATATTGACATTGATCCTCGTGTTAAAGTTATCTGGGGTTCTATGTAGAAAGTCTACTTTCCAAAGAGCATTATGAGCGCATTTTGTGGCGTTTATTGGAAAATTCATTATCCAAAACGCCCTCAATCAAATGGGATACCAGGTGATTGAGCTATTCTCTTTATAAAAAAATATTGCAAGTATTGCAATCATTGCCCAATTCAACGATGACCATCGCCATTTCGCAAAATTCCTTCTGGCAAGTCTTTTTTGAAGTTGAACAGACCAAACAACGCTACCACCCTTTAGACGAATTTGACATTCTCTCTTCAGTACCCCACAGCTAAAACATCTAGTCAGACAGCCAATACAACAAAGATATATCCGTTGTGGGGCGATCGCATTTCGTGAAGGAGCGTAGGCGTAGCCCGCCGCAGGCATCGCTATATTACTCACTAGGTAGATTATCAGGGTCGATGCCGAGCGATGTCTAACGACAAGCCGCTTGCCAACTCTTGCAAAGGCTGTGCCAACGAGACGCTTTGCGTAGCAAGATCCCCGTAGGAGTATGCGTTTACACAAATACTGCGCTAATTTTTCTGCCTTTTATTCTGGTGTCAAATAGCGATCGCCTCTTAAATTCTGGAAGTGAGGAATCAATACGGTTTGGATAACAAGAGTGAAGGTGAAGATAAGGGGGATGAGGAGAGAAGTCTGAGCACTGGCTTCCGGCGACACCGATAGCGACGCAAAAAGCAAGTCTTGCCTACAGCAGGCTGGCGCGAACGAGCGTCACAGCCCGCACTTCTCTACGAGACGCTGCGCGTAGCTTGCTTCCACGAAGTGGTACGGCAAAGCTACTTCGACTGCGGCTCCATCGAGCGTTCGCGTAGCGTCTCGTAGAGAAGCCGAGATGCTCAGTACAAGTCAGTGACCACCGTAGGCATCTTTGCACCAGTAAAGTGGTTGTGTGACTGACTCCGTTTGTAACCATTACCACCTGTGACTACCAGCGATAATTTTGGTAGCCTCCCGCTCTATGAATGCACGATACTGTCCACAAGTCACAGGGTAATAGTCAATCAGGTAAATATCTAAATACACTGAAATATTGCAAAAGTTTTTGAGCAACATTCATCGAAGGCTTGATAAATAGTCTCTTTCACACTAGATTTGCTCAATTTGGATCTCACAGTCTGCTCCCACACTAATGATGCTATTTTCTGGGCAAGCAATCCAATTACCTATAAATAGAGGTTCGGACGCAATAATTACAGATTTTGGAAAAGTCGGATCATCTCGTATCCAGTAAAGAGATGGAGGTGGTGAAGTGGTAGCAACACGAGAAGCTATCAGGCGATGTCCGTCACTAAAGATTACATTGAGTGAGGCTTCTACTTGATAGCGTTTTGCCATCTCTAAGAGGGTTAATAATGTACTACGTAAAGCATACTCTGGAGGTCGATGTTTGTTAATTTCACTTTGTGAAAGTAACAATGCAAAAATGTGTTCGGAGTCAGTACTGCCATTAATTTTTTCGTAAAAATCTTGGGTTAAAGTGCTGCGGATTTTTCTGTGTAATGTTTTCCGAAAATTTTCGATTCGTCCATTGTGAATAAATAGCTGTTGTTGATGGTTAAAGGGCTGACAATTAGCAAAATCTACGGCTTGTTCGGATGTAGCACTGCGGACATAAGCAAGTACGCACTTTGATTCAACATAACGGCTGAGACTCGGTAGGTTGATATCATTCCAAATAGGTAGGGTATTTTTGTAAATAAAAGGGTCAGTATCTTTTTGACTATCATACCAACCCACACCAAAGCCATCTGCATTTACTACCCCAGAGGTCATTTCGCGGGGTTGATAACTCTGGACTATCAGCGAGTGTTCTGGTTTATACAGAAGGTGATCTAAAGAAATAGGCGAACCGAGGTAAGCAAGTAAACGGCACATTATGAATTTTCCACCTTCTATTAGCACAATTATTGGGCAACAGCCTTACCCGCTTTTATTCACCATCATCACTGGTTCGTAATATTGCTAACACAATTTCAGAAAAGATTGATGGTGTCCAAGCAAATAGATTTGTGGTTAATTTAAATGGTACTCAAGTCACAACAGAAATGTTACAGCAGCAAATTGCTGATTACCCAATATCTGGGTTAGCAGAAATCATTACAATAGAGAATGGGAGCATAAATTTTATTTACTAATATGTCTATTAATTATTACTTAGAAATTTTGGCGCCCTCTAATCTAAAACAAATAATGGACTTAATTTGTAATAAATTGAATATTGATAAGCTTAATGAAAAAACATTTTTATATCTTGGCTTAATTGGGCGGATATTAAAAACAAGAGAGAGTTAAAAAGATATTACTGAAAAAGTATTTGGCTTCCGTTCAACTGTTTATATTTAATTTTTTCCTATTTATAATAGTGATGAATATGTCCAAGGAGTAAACTCAATCATTAAAGGATCTATGGTGTCGTTAAATTCTGAATCTGGCGAAGCAGTTCTAACTAGAGAAAATTGTAAAAAGGAGGGAATTGAGCCTCCAATAAATGGAGTTAGAGTTAAAAGCTCTTAAGTTTTAACTCCCCATTTATAACTTTTTTACAACTTCAAAGTCCACGCAGCAAAAGCTAAAGCACCCCAACCAGCAAGAAAGGCTGTGCCGCCTAGTGGTGCGATCGCTCCTAAGGATTTAATACCGGTTAAGCTAAGGGCGTACAAGCTACCTGAGAAAATAGCAATGCCAATCATAAACAGCCATCCACTGGCGATGAGAGTGGGTTGAGGAGACTCGGTACGACTAATTAGTATTGCTACTAGAAAAAGTGCTAGAGCATGATACATTTGGTAACGAGCGGCAGTCTCAAAAATTTCTAGCGATCGCTCACTAATTTTTTCTCGTAAAGCATGGGAAGCAAAGGCACCAGCAGCAACTGACAAACCGCCTAAAATGGCAGCTATGCTCAAAAAAATCTGCGTCATTAGACCTAGCCGTAAGTTGGTGTGGAATTTAACGAACCATTAGATATCAATTAGACATCAAAATGATATGATATAGCCCCTTCTTCGTTCACCTTAAAGTTTGCATTGAATTCTTTAGCTTTTTCATCTAAATATTGTCTGGCGTTGGCTGCGGGTAATTGTGACTGCATTGCAAAGCCTAAAACAGTTACGCGTCCATGATTTTCTTGTAGCATCTCATAAAAAATAGATTGCAGGCGATCGCTAACTTGTTGATTAAGCGCCTTTTTCTCCTGTCGGCTTTGACGGTATAATCCCAATGCTAACCACCCCCCCAGTGTTAAGCTAGGGACGCCAAAAATTAGACCACCTACAGCAGTATTATCATCTTCATGAGTAGCATTTGGTGCGGTAAAAGTCTCCGCATCTTGCACTGGTATGTATATCTGACGTGCAGCAAACTTTTCCCATGTCGCTGTTGCTGATAGCGTTAAAAACATGAATCCGAGTGTCAATAGCCAACCGGCAGCCAATTTTTCAGCAGTTTTCATAGTTTCACTTCAGATTTACACTTTGCTAGCGATTTTAACCTGACTTTCGCAAAGGTTCTAGTATATCAATGTACTCCTGACAATAGTTTTGTAAGCGCTTCTTTTATGTTATTCGGCGTTTTCTCGATACCATCCAGGCGCTTACGGTTCGGTTCTGCTACTTTTTATCCCACATTCCGTACCTTCAACTATCACAATCGTAGTAAGCTAAGGTTTACGCAAGCATTAAATATCAAAAATATACTATAACTTTTTCTGCCATTACATAAATAAGGCTGGGCGATCGCGATGATAGTTATTCATCCTCCCAATCAGAGCGATGTCTCCAATCGGCTATGCCTACGCCAAGATAAAAAGCAGAACTGGATGTCAAGTGCAATACCTACCAGTGTTAAATTTTGAGATTGTCAAATCGCAGCAAAGGTATAGGATTCATCTTGCTGCGATTTTAACTTCATTTACGTGTAGCTTCAAGTAGGCGAGAAAAATAGAAGCGAGTCTTTGTCATCGCCTTTCGTTGCAAAGAAAAGCCATTACTTTCCAAGATTCTTAGCACATCAGCCTCACGATGCAAATATGCACGAGTCGCTTTACTTGGCCCGGGAAAGAAACTGCCAATTTTCTTGAGTATACTCAGGGCGCAGGTCTTCGGCGCAAAACTGAGAATTATCCGCGACTGTGCCAAAGAACAGAGGTGAGATATCATCTCATCCGCTTTTTCTTGAGGGTAGTGGATAAGAACATCCAAGCAAATAACAGTATGGTAACTACCACTCAACGATTCCAAATCCTGCACGGCAAAAGTGGGATTTTCGACATTTGGCAAGGTTTGCTTGGCTCTATGCTTGCCTTCTTCCACCATTTTTTCCGAAATATCGGTGGCATAGACTTTAGCACCATCTACCGCTAGGGGGATGCTGAGGCTACCGACACCACACCCAGCATCGCAGATTGATAGCTCTGGTAAATTGTTATCAGCCTTCAGCCAGCCGAGAACTGTATCCACGGTTTGCTGGTGTCCATTGCGAATGTCTAGTTGGATTTTGTTGACTTCGCCATCGCCGTAGATTCGCCTCCAACGGTCAAACCCTGTGGAATTGAAATACTCACGAACAATCGTTTTATCGTCGGCTGCGTTCATAAACTTTGATTTTTAAGGGTTCCCAAAGCTTAAAATTATCATTGATAGGAACCCATAAGAGCGGTCTTGCAGATTTTTCCAGATATAGTTTGCGGCTATGGGCTTGGAGCAAGTTGTTTCTTTAGCATCAGACACCGTATTTTCAGTTTCCCGCCGCATTGGTCAATTGCGATCGCTGTTGGGTCAGGTGATGAGTGGATCATTAGATGGAAATCGACAAGAGCGATCGCGTGGTTTTATAACTATCATTCAAATTGCTCTTTAGATAATAATGGCTCAAATGAGTGGTAAGCCTCATAATTCCGAAAATGTCGGGTATATAAATCAACAATATTCTCAGATGAATCAAAGTCATCATCCAAAACTGAATTCACGTCTACTACTTGCTGTAAAGACCAAGTAATAGTTTCTTCATTCTCATTTGTATAGCTGACGCTTTCATTTTTACCATGATTCAAAGCCTTTGCTTTTGCTTCTTCTAAAGAAGCGGCTTTAATTAAAACAAAGCTTTCTTGGTACAAAGTTTGATAATCAGGTTTATCTGAAGATGATTTATTGAATTTGCGATCGCACTATGTTCCAAGTTCCAATGATTATAATAAATTAAGAAGTTGGTAACTAAGCAGCAACGCCAAAGAAAGTAAGATAATTGAAAGCAATGGTAGCAAAAGTTGGGTATATCCTTCAGCCAGGACGAGGCAAAGGAAGCCATACATTTTGGAAACATCCAATGCTACCGGAAGAACCCCTTACTATTCCTGGGTATTGATGGTGATGATGCTCCACTATATTTAGAAAGAGGCATTCAACGGGTGCTGAAAAAGCTGGAAGAACTCGAAAAACTTGTAAACGAGGAAGGTGAAGAATGATCTATCACTACAGTATGGTGATTCAATGGTCACAAGAGGATCAACTTTTCTTAGTTCACTTGCCTGAGTTCCCTTGGCAACAATTTCATACACACGGTAGAACTTACGAGGAAGCTGCCAAAAATGGTCAGGAAGTAATCGAGGCTTTTGTGGAAATGCTTTCTGAAGAGAATAAACCATTACCAGAACCCAGAATGCTACCTACAAAGCCTCTGCAAGTAGCTTAGTTGTGGATTGGTGCGTTACATTTCATTAACAAATCCTACAATATCGCACTCTATAAAGCCTCTTCTGTGCGTAAGACAAAATCACCGCCGAAACCAAGCGCGTACCCAACGCCACAAACGACGCAACCACGCCCAAAACCCACGGTGAGAAAACCTCAGTGTTCATTTTATAAACTGGGCACGTATTAAACGCCACAAAAGCAGCAAAATCAGCCATACTAAGGCAAAAGGAAAGGCTATCAAACCGAAAATAAAACACAAAATTAACTGTAAACGCCCACGTTGAACCAACTTTATTAATGATTTTAGCCACTGAGGATAAGGCATCACTTCGAGAGGAAGCTCAAGTTATTGGAAAATCCGCTGGGCTTGATACGAAGCTACAAATCCTTCTTGAATCCTGCCACACTGATGATAAGCATTGCCCAAACTGATTAAGGAATTACCTTCGCCATTGCGATCGCCTATTTCCCTTTTTATTTCCAAAGACTGCTGGAAGAACTCAATCGCCCGTTGGTACTGTCCCAGGAAGTTGTAAGCATTGCCCAAATTGCCCAAGGAATTACCTTCGCCATTGCGATCGCCTATCTCCCTAAATATTTCCAAAGACTGCTGGAAGAACTCAATCGCCCGTTGGTACTGTCCCAGGGAGTTGTAAGCATTGCCCAAATTGCTCAAGGAATTACCTTCGCCATTGCGATCGCCTATCTCCCTAGATATTTCCAAAGACTGCTGGTAGAAGTCAATCGCCCGTTGGTACTGTCCCAGGAAGTTGTAAGCATTGCCCAAACCGATTAAGGAAATACCTTCGCCATTGCGTTGGCGAAGCCTCTCCTCTGGAGAATCGCCTATCTCCCTAAATATTTCCAAAGACTCTTGGTAGAACTCAATCGCCCGTTGGTACTGTCTCAGCAAGTTGTAAGCATTGCCCAAACCGATTAAGGAATTACCTTCGCCATTGCGATCGCCTATCTCCCTAAATATTTCCAAAGACTGCTGGTAGAACTCAATCGCCTGTTGGTACTCTCCCAGGGAGTCGTAAGCATTGCCCAAATTGTTTAAGAATTTACCTTCGCCATTGCGATTACCTATCTCCCTTTTGATTTCCAAAGACTGCTGGTAGAACTCAATCGCCCGTTGGTACTGTCCCAGCAAGTTGTAAGCATTGCCCAAATTGCCCAAGGAAACACCTTCGCCATCGCGTTGGCGAAGCCTCTCCTCTGGAGAATCGCCTATCTCCCTTTTGATTTCCAAAGACTGCTGGAAGAACTCAATCGCCCGTTGGTACTGTCCCAGCAAGTTGTAAGCATTGCCCAAATTGCCCAAGGAAACACCTTCGCCATCGCGTTGGCGAAGCCTC
>NZ_JBALCP010000106.1:0-39982 GCF_036919675.1 Nostoc sp. | reverse complement strand
CACTGTGTCCGAAGACACCGTTCGACTTGCATGTGTTAAGCATACCGCCAGCGTTCATCCTGAGCCAGGATCAAACTCTCCGTTTTGGTTTGTTTCGAGTTTGTGGCTCCGAAAAACTTATTTTTCGGAATCCTAGTTATAATTTCGACTATTTCTTTGGTAAATCCCAAAGATAGAATCTGTTTGACGAGGATTGGTTATTTCTTAAGCTTTCAAGGTATTATGTTTTTTAGGTTCAGCGCGTCGTTGGCTTCTTTCGCCTTCGCACTTAACTAGAGTAGCTAGTCTTTCTCTAGTTTGTCAAGGGGTAAAACAATCTTTTTTTATAATGGCACAAATTGCTTGACTGGCAGTACTTTCAGGGAAATAGGTTAAACAGCAGGAGATAAACGGAAATAAGTGGCTCAATGCTGATGTTTTAATGGTGCAAATTGGTAGTTAGTGTCCCCGAAACACCATCTAATCCAGGTTAGGGGATTTAGATCGTGTTTATCTTACAAGACAGGAGTCAGTCTTGCTGGAGGGATTTATCCCGAATCCAAATGGCCAAACTATATCTGACTTTTCACAAGACATGCAAAACAAGAGAGCGAAACCTAACCCCCAGTTCCCAAGCTTTATAGGGTTGGGGGAGGATTCAAAGCCTCTCTACAGTAGGAGAAAGGAATGGAAGTGAGGTTTTCCAGATCAGAGGCGAAAGTCAGAAGTATATAAGATAAAAGCATAACCATTATCGAGCTTGCTGTTTAAGACCCCCATCCTACAAGTGAAGGTCGTACTGAGACTCAAGTACTTGAAAAGGCTGGGCTATCGCCACCGCTACGAAGATAGGCAGCCGCTCATGGGAAGGTTCGTTACAGTGAGTCTAGCACTGTAAAGGGATTTCACAATCGATAAGGTAGGTAAAGATAGGGATTTTATCAAAATTATCAGGAAGAAATTTAAAGAAGTGGGACAAATAAAAATTATTGCCATAACTCCAAAAATCTAAGTGCGATCGCCATGATAATTGTCCAATCATACTTTTTAACCAGCTGATTTTTGGCTTACATGCTTATAAATCAGGGACTTTTCAAGGATGAAACAGCCCTGGACTTAAAAAGGGGGCACTTTGCTTTTTAAAATCGATAAAAGTATTTTTGTGTCAATATAAAATCAATAAAATTAATCAAAAGTAATAATTAAGTTTTAAGATTGGTCGAAACCAGAGAAGTGCGGCAGGTAATATCGCCCATTGACTCTAAACAAATGAATTTTTGATAAAAAGGTAAAAACTAAACTAGGCAATAAATACAGATGATCCGACCGCGTAAGGTCTTTGCTCAGCATTGGCTCAAAAGTGAAAAGGCACTCGACGCGATTATTCAAGCAGCAGAGTGTACAGAAAGCGATGGCTTTGCCAACGCCAAGGGCGATCGCATCCTGGAAATTGGACCTGGAACCGGCATTCTGACTCGTCGTTTATTACCCCTAGTGCAATCTCTGGTTGCAGTTGAAATAGACCGCGACTTATGCGAACTATTGGCAAAGCAACTGGGTAAGACTGAAAATTTTTTACTGCTGCAAGGCGATTTTCTCACCCTGGATTTACCATCTCATCTAGTAGCTTTTCCCAATTTCCAAAAGCCAAATAAAGTAGTAGCCAATATTCCTTACAACATTACAGGGCCAATCATCGAGAAACTACTGGGTACGATCGCCAACCCCAATCCCGAACCATTTGACTCAATAGTGTTACTCGTACAAAAAGAAGTAGCAGAAAGGTTGTATGCTAAACCAGGGTCAAAAGCCTTTGGAGCGTTGAGCGTGCGGGTACAGTATTTGGCTGAGTGTGAGTTAATTTGCACTGTTCCAGCGGCTGCATTCCATCCACCGCCAAAAGTTGATTCAGCAGTAGTACGATTATGTCCCCGAAAAATTGAAATAGCAGCACTTGACCCAAGACGGTTAGATAACTTTTTAAAGTTGGGGTTTGGTGCCAAGCGCAAAATGTTACGAAATAATTTGCAATCTGTTATTGAACGCGATCGCCTGATCCACTTACTGAAACAATTAAAAATAAATCCCCAAGCCAGAGCCGAAGACCTCAGTGTTCAGCAATGGGTAATCCTAGCAAATGAGTTAGGAGTTAAAAGTGAGGAATGAGGAGTTAAGAGTGTACAGATTATTGCTTTGATTCAAAACCCAAAATTCACCCATTCCCAACTAGCAACCCATAACCCCTAACTTCTAACTTTCAAAATGCATTCCTACAGCCTAATTGCCCCTGCCAAAATCAACTTGTATCTGGAAATCATTGGCAATCGTCCTGATGGCTATCATGAGTTAGCCATGATACTTCAAAGTATCGGACTTGCAGACCAAATTGATCTGCGTTCCATCAGCATTGACAGCATCCGTGTTCACTGCAACCACCCACAAGTACCGACAGATAAAAGTAATCTGGCATACCGAGCAGCAGAATTAATGGCGAGGCAATTTCCCGAAGCCTTTGCCAAATATGGGGGTGTTGAGATTACCGTCAATAAGCAGATTCCTGTAGCTGCTGGGTTGGCTGGGGGTTCGACGAATGCAGCAGCTGTGTTGGTAGGGATAAATTTACTGTGGAAATTGGGATTAACTCAGTCAGAATTAGAGGAGTTGGGAGGCACACTTGGTTCAGATGTACCATTTTGTGTAGCGGGTGGAACTACGATCGCAACAGGTAGGGGTGAGCAACTTTCTCCCCTGCCGAGTTTAGATAATATATATGTAGTATTGGGAAAATACCGCAGTTTGGAAGTTTCCACGGCTTGGGCATACAAAACCTATCGAGAGCAGTTTGGTAATTCTTATATTAGAGATAGCGATAACTTGGTAGCGCGTGCTAATGCAGTTCATTCAGGAACAATAGTAAAAGCTGTCCTGGATAAAGATGCGGGAGAAATTGCCCAAAAACTGCACAATGATTTAGAGCGTGTGGTATTGCCAGCCTATCCCCAAGTCTTGCAACTGCGAGAAGTATTCGCAAATAAAGAAGGCGTTTTAGGAACAATGATGTCTGGTTCTGGTCCAACAGTATTTGCTCTTTTTGAGTCTCAACAGCAGGCAGAACTAGTTTTGCTGCAAGTAAGGGAAGCAATTATTGATCAGGACTTAGAATTGTTTGTAACTCGAACAATCACACATGGTATTAAAGTGGCATCGTCTGTTTAAATAATTCTTTTTCGTTAATGAAGTATAAAGAATAGACAAGAACTATTCTTAATGACCCAATCCAAAATGTAAAATCTAAAATGGTATGAATGAGCAAAATTTAACACCACAAACGGATACTAAAATACAGTCGGCAACGAGTCCGTTACGCTGTTTAACTGGGGCAGTGATTTCTGGAGGAATGGGATATGCAGTGTATTCGCTGATGATTGCGATCGCCACAAATTTCGCTACTAAACCGATCCATTCAATTAATCCATTGGTCGTGAAGATTTCTTCTGCTGTTCGGACTCTGGTTGTTGGTGTAGTTGCTTTAGGAAGCGGGATATTTGGTATAGTAGCAATTGGTTTGTTGGCTTTGGGTGTGCAATTATTAGTGCAGGAGTTGACTAAGCAAAAAAGTAGTGAAAACTAGTAATTTGCTTTTAATTCAGCAACCTAAAGACACAAGTTTTTCTAACGAACCACAATTTTTGATCAATTGTAGCTTCGCGCTTCTGAATGCTGAAAAATTTGTTGCTGTTTTCTCCAAGTTTTGGAATAAAGTCTGTGGTGCTGACGAAACTGGCGAGAGAAATCACACGTATTTTGATAGTCCAGTGCAATAGCAATCTGTGTATAGTATAATCCTTGACCTTAACAGATTTCAGGTTGACACTTTATAGACTGGCTGATAATTTACAAATTTATGCGGAATTGATACCAGCAACACTGAAATTGATAGCAGCAACATCACTTGTAAGCAAAGTTTATGAACACAACCAAGAGATATTTTTTACCTTTTATTTTTGTGGCAATGGTTGTCAGCCTCAGCAGTTGTAGTTCTAACCCCACCGCTGGTAATATTGATAGCAGAACGGCATCCCCTACCCCAACACTAACGAATAGCTTATCGTCTCAGACTCCCAGCCAGATTCCTAGCGTAGCTCAGTTGAGAGAAAAATCTTCCAATCAAGAATCTCCTAAGGAAAATACGCCTTCCTCACCAACTTCTAAAGCTGCCACTAGCAAAACTACCAAAGTCACAGTATACACAAGTGATACTCAATGCCAAAAACTAATTCCAGAAAAGGTTTCAGTACCAGCCGAGGAACCAGTGAAAAATGTAGTGGGTAAAATCTTAGAAAAACGAGATACAAGCGACTTTAGCTTGTCTGGGTATCGTGTCAATATCAAAAATGGCATTGCTACAGTTGATTTGCGAATATCTCCTGAGTCAAAGCGGCAAATAACTTCTCTTTCTAGTTGTGAACAGTTTGCTCTGTTTGGCAGTCTCCGCAAAACCCTAACGAGTAATGCCCAATGGAATATTAAAGAGGTTCGCTTCACCGAGCGAGGTGAGGACATTGTTCTTTAGTTAAAGATGGGAGTAAGTGCGGTCATCAGCTAGCTAAAAAATTTCCCAATATGAACAGCCACAGAACTCATACATCAGCAGTTGCCAAAACAGTGTATGTTCTAGCCAATTGAAAACAGCTGCAAATAGTGGTATGATTCATTTTAAGCCCAAGTTTATGGCAGCAATTCGCGGGTGTAATTCAGTGGTAGAATCTCACTTTCCCAAGGTGATCGTCGTGGGTTCGAGTCCCATCGCCCGCTTTAAAATCAGAACCTAAGCTACCTACGTGATTGCTGCCGTTGGTACAGCCTATAAGTTTGTTGAGCCAGACTTCACCAGACGTCTAGAGCCTGCGGAGATCATTACTAGACTGCATATACTACAAGTTGCCGATAAAGCGCCGAGGTTCAATAGACTGATATTTCTATTGGGATAAGGTAGCGACTCCTACCATGCGATCGCTGTTGATATGTGTTGTCAAAGTATGGCCATAGATTGCCTCTAGGGAATACCCTCAAAGATAATTGTAATGCTTAGAAATTCTCAGGCTACAATCCACCCTGATGCAGATAGTCTGATCGAGCATCGAATTCGCTGAAGTAATATTTAGGTAGAGCGATGTCTGACGACAGGCCGCTCCGCGTCTGGGCTAATTGCTAACGGCACTTGCGTATAAAATCCGATTGGCAGCTTTAATTAAATCCGCTGCCTTTTCGCCAATCATAATTGTGGGTGCGTTGGTGTTTCCCGTAGTGAGAGTTGGCATAATTGAAGCATCCACCACACGCAACCCTTCAACACCATGTACCCGCAGTTCGGAATCTACCACTGAATCGGAGTCTATTCCCATTTTGCAAGTGCCGACAGGGTGGTATATACTATCGCAGGTTTCCCGGATGTAAGCTAGGAGTGCTTCATCACTTTTATGATCATCACCGGGAGCAGCTTCCTCACCTCGGAACTGATCAAATACATCTGAGTGGAATATCTCTCGAATAATTTTGATCCCTGCAAGCAGCTTTTGTAAATCGGATTCATTCTGAAGATAGTTCATCCGAATTATCGGTGGGTCTTTGGGAGAAGCGGAACGCAGAGTGAGACTACCAAGACTTTGGGGATTAGTCACAGAGACTGTAGCTCCCAATCCTGGACCTTCGCGGGCATAAGCAGGATGTGCCCACAAAATAGGGCCAAAGTGAAACTGTAAATCTGGTGCAACATCTAAACGACTTTCAGTATGTAGGAACAATCCAGCTTCTGCGATATTGCTAGTTGGGGCAGGTTGTATATCCTGAGTGGCTTGGTATGCCACGCTGACTCGAAGGTGATCTTGGAGATTCTGACCGACACCGGGCAAATCAACGACTACAGGAATGTCTAGCAATCGCAGCTGTTCTGCATTCCCAATCCCAGAGAGCATCAGCAGTTTGGGCGAATCGAAGGCGCCAGCAGAAAGAATCACTTCTTGATTCACAAAAGTTTGGTGTATCGTTCCCTGGTGCAGATACTCCACTCCAATAGTGAGTGTTCCCTCAAACAGTAACCGAGTCACTAATGCACTAGTAGTGAGTGTTAAATTGGGGCGTTCAAGAATTGGCAATAGAAATGCCGCAGCCGTACTGTGCCGCTTACCATCTTTGACTGTCAACTGATAAAGTCCGGCTCCCTCTTGTTGTACGCCATTGAAATCAGGATTGTGCCCATAGCCAAGTGCAGCCGCTGCTTCCACAAACTGTTGTGATGTTACGCCTGGAGCAATGGGATCTGTCACACTCAATAATCCATCAACCCCATGAAATTCGGATACGCCACGCTGCTGGTTTTCAGATTTCTTGAAGTATGGCAGCACATGTTGGTAACTCCAACCCGGATTTCCTAACTCCTGCCAGTAGTCATAATCATACCGACTGCCTCGAATATAAATCATGGCGTTGATCGAACTGCTGCCACCTAAGACTTTCCCGCGCGGACAATAGATTTTGCGGTTATTTAAGTGTGGTTCTTCTTCCGTAAAATATGCCCAGTCCGCCTCAGTGCCCCATAGTTTTATCCAGTCTGAAGGAACTTGATGCTCTGGTAAGTTAGCCGGATTGCCTGCTTCGAGTAATAACACAGTAGTTTTACCGTCTTCTGTTAGACGATTGGCGACAACACAGCCCGCCGAGCCTGCACCAATGACAATATAATCATATTTACTCATAATATTCTTCTTGTTAATCATAAAATTCCTAGAAAAATACTTTTTTGATTATATAGTTCTGTGACTGCAATATTTTCTCTTTGTCTCTCAACTAAAAGAATAAGTCCAAGTTAGCTAGTCCAGCATCGTCATGAGCGGAAACTACATTTCCAATTTTGGAAATAGGAGTCATGCGATCGCGCTGGCTGCGAAATCAGCAAACGTGAACAACAAGATTCCCGACTTTTCTAAAAAGCTGGAAATCTGAACAAATAGATGTGCTATAGCAATCCTGAATCAAAGGCGCAGAAACAAGATCCCCGACTTATTTGAGAAGTCGGATATCTGCGGCTTGCAATTCTCACAACTCAAATAAGAGTCCTATAGATAGCCAATTGCTTACAGCTAATGGTAAAAAACAATTAGCGATTCGCAATTGGCACTATGGCAAATTTTCTCCAACCACCAAGGTTACGCATTGGTGAAGACACTGAAGAAGAACGACGAGCCACTTGGCTAGAACTGTTTTATGATTTGGTTTTTGTAGTTGCAGTTTCTCAACTCGCCCACAATCTCAACGAGGATATCTCTCTATCAGGATTATTTGGGTTTGTAGTTTTATTTATACCAGTTTGGTGGTCATGGATTGGCACTACATTCTACGCCAACCGCTTTGACAGCGATGATGTGGGACATCGGCTACTGATTGGTATACAAATGCTGACAGCAGCAGCAATGGCTATTAATATCCACCACGGTTTGGGTGAGAGTTCCCCTGGTTTTGCTATTTCCTATACTCTCGGTCGGGCTGTACTGGTAATAGAGTACCTCCGTGCTGGAAGACATATCCCCTCCGCACGTCCTTTGACCACTCGTTACGCTATTGGTTTTGCGATCGCAGCCTTGTTCTGGTTAGCATCAGCATCTGTACCCATTCCTTGGCGGTTCGGATTCTGGGCACTGGGAATCATTATTGACTTTGCTACACCCCTAATAGCACGCAGGTTTCAACTAGGGTTACTCCCCCACGCCTCGCACTTACCGGAACGTTTCGGGTTATTTACCATGATTGTTTTGGGCGAAGCAATTATCGCGGTGGTCAATGGTGTTTCTGAGCAGAAATGGGATACTTTAACCGTGATTTCTGGCATATTTGGTCTAATTATCGCTTTTAGCTGGTGGTGGGTCTATTTTGATAACCTGGGTGGCACACCCATTAAGATGGCACGGACACATGGAAAAGTTGGTGTTGTCAATCTCTGGCTCTACACCCATTTACCGCTAGTGATTGGGATTACTGCTGCTGGAGTTAGTGTAGAACAAATCCTGTTGAGTAAGCCGACTTTAGCACTGCCTGATTCCCAGCGATGGCTCATCTGTGGTTCAGTAGCATTATGCTCTCTAGCTGTCAGCATTCTCCACAGATTTGGGGTGATCCGTTATTGCAAAATTCGTTCTCAGTATCGACTTGGAGGTGCAGTTGTGCTGCTAGCGATCGCTATCTTAGGCAAAGGTTTGTTACCTGTTGCAATCATTGCCCTTGTCGCTGTAGTTTCTGCTGGGCAAGTAGTTCAAGATTTGTATCAAAGTCGCCCCACTACGCGCTTGGTTGACCCAGAAATCTAGATCATCGCCTAGTGGTACACAGCTGTCATTGGTGTCAACTTAAGCGCAAAACCCTTTTCAAACCTCGTTTCCAGCCAGAGGCTGGAAATGCTGTTCATTGCGGCTCTGCCGCGAGTAAGGAAGGCGGAGCCTAAGAGTAGGCATTCCCAGTCGGAGACTCTTAACGAGACAATCTCTAAAAGCAAGTTCATGGGAGTCTTTCACCTTAAGTTGACACCAATGCACAGCTGTGAGCCACTACAACAGATCCACGCAATTGAAATATAAAGCTTTTTCTGAAATGCATCTATCCTATGGAGGATTTAACCATTATTATAAATAAATATTTATATAGTTATTTAAAGATAATGTAATCTCAACATTCAAACTCAACGCTGTAATGCTGACAACTCAATACATTGCCGTCTATCAGAGGTTACAGAATCAAAGGAGGAATGTCAATATTAGGAGATGTACCTTTGGGCAACTAAGTCAAGTAGCTGAAATATTTATTAATATTATGAATAGGAAGTGTAAATTCAGCATCAGGAGTCAGAAAAATTCCCAATGGCAGGTATTTCGCATCAATCACTAAATTTCTCACCAACAGAACAGAAGCTCATGAAAGACCAAAAACCATCAGACTCTAAGGAATTCGTCGGAAATCTCAAGAATGGGATTTGGCTGTTTGGACTGTCATCCTGGGTATTTGGCATTACCGATCGCAGTATTGCTTCATTTGCAGATGGCTATCTATCTGCTTTGGATTTGACGCAACTATTCACAGCGGCTACGTTCTTTGTGGCGTGGCTATTTTTAAAACCGACATCCAGACTTTAAGATCGGCGACTGGTTGAGTGTCGAGTCACTCTTGACGCTAGTTATGTCAAGATTCGGAAAGTTTATCTAAAGGAGAACACTTTTGATCGCTATAAGGGGTGCGCCACAGAATGTATCGATGCTTTTGCATTCAGAACAATCGGGGTAATTCTGTAAAATCTCAGAATTACCCTGATTTCTAGTTTTCACTAAATAATCCAAGTTGCTAGTTATGAAAGACGGCAACAGGAGATACGTATGTAAATTTTTAATCTACTTAATGATCACTAAATTCTATTTTTTTCTTTTTTAAGTCAGAGTTATAGCTCAATACAGTTCAGTTAAGGATAATTGTAGGTTGGGTTGAACGTAGACGCCAAAGGCGGCTTAAGGTAGGGTAGTCAAACCCAACAAATGCCTGTGTAGGTTTGGTTTCGCTCCTCAAACGCCACTTGCAAGGCTCGTCGGGAAACCGCTTGGGCGCAGTGGCTCCCCATGTGGCTCTAACCCAAGCGTATTGAGTTATAGGTTTTTTTATTTGGGTGTATCTAGAAAAATTTTTCTAATTTTCCGGAATTGGTTATGCTCAGGTGGTAGTCTCTATCAGACTACGGATTTATACTGAAACTCTATAACTAACCTTCGGGGAATATAACCCCATTTCGGATTAAAAGCCCGGCCTTGATGGCCGGGCTTTTGACAAGGAGTTAAAAAAAATTGGGGTAACTCTGGAAAATCCCAGAATTACCCCGAATTTTAAAAGTTAGAAGTTAGGAATTGTTCTTAACTCTTAACTACTCATCAAATTAGGCAAACGCAGCGGTTGTTACATCGTTATTCGATAGAATTTCTTGCAATTCCTCAGCGTCTACCGTTTCTTTATCAACCAACATTTGCGCTATCTGATCTAAAATGTGGCGGTTACGTACCAACACTTCTTTAGCGCGTGTATAGGCTACATCCACAAGTTTGCGGACTTCTTCATCAATGGCGGCAGCGGTTTCTTCAGAGAAATCACGCTCTGACATGATATCCCGTCCGAGGAACATGTTACCTTGCTGACGACCAAGGGCGACTGGGCCCAAGCGATCGCTCATCCCAAATCTGGTGATCATCTGACGCGCAACCCGTGCTACTTGTTGGAGGTCGTTGGAAGCACCAGTGGTCACTTCTTCTTCACCAAAGATTAATTCTTCAGCAATTCGACCACCCAAAGCCACAGCCATCTGATTTTCCAGATAAGCACGGCTGTACAAACCAGTGTCCATCCGGTCTTCGCTGGGGGTAAACCAAGTTAAACCACCTGCACGACCGCGAGGGATGATGCTAATTTTTTGCACAGGATCGTAGTCTGGCATTAAAGCACCAACTAAAGCGTGACCAGCTTCGTGATATGCCACCAAGGTTTTACGCTTTTCGCTCATTACCCGGTCTTTCTTCTCTGGCCCAGCTAATACGCGATCAATTGCGTCGTTAATTTCATCCATCGAAATTTCAGTCAAATTCCGGCGTGCTGCCAGAATTGCGGCTTCATTCAGCAGGTTGGATAAATCTGCGCCAGTAAAACCAGGGGTACGACGGGCAATTTTATCCAAGTCCACATCTTTTGCCAAGGTCTTGCCACGGGCATGTACCTTGAGAATTTCGCTACGTCCGGCATAGTCGGGACGGTCTACCACAACTTGACGGTCAAAGCGACCAGGACGCAACAGTGCTGCATCTAAGACATCAGGACGGTTGGTAGCGGCAATAATGATGATGCCTGTGTTGCCTTCAAAGCCGTCCATTTCTGTGAGCAACTGGTTGAGGGTTTGTTCCCGCTCATCGTTACCACCACCTAAACCTGCACCCCGCTGACGACCTACGGCGTCAATTTCATCGATGAAGACGATACAGGGAGCATTGGTCTTAGCTTGTTCAAATAAATCGCGGACGCGGGATGCACCCACACCGACGAACATTTCCACAAATTCTGAACCGGAGATCGAGAAGAAGGGTACACCTGCTTCGCCTGCTACAGCACGAGCTAGGAGAGTCTTACCTGTACCAGGAGGACCAACTAACAGCACACCTTTAGGAATTTTTGCACCAACTGCGGTAAAGCGATCAGCGTTTTTCAGAAAGTCTACGACTTCGTTTAATTCCAACTTGGCTTGGTCAATACCAGCAACATCGCCAAATGTCACCTGAGTTTGTGGTTCCATTTGGACTCTGGCTTTAGATTTGCCAAAGTTCATCGCTTGGCTACCTGGGCCACTTTGAGCGCGACGTAGCAAGAAGAATAAGCCAACCAAAAGCAATACAGGAAAAAATAAGCTGCTTAGTGCCTTAAACCAAAATCCTTCATCGCTTTGGGGCAAAACAGAAATATCAACGCCTTTTGAAGTCAGAGTATTGATCAAGTCTGGATCGTTGACTAAGGTCACAATCCTTTTATTTCCGTCATATTTGGCTGTAACCAGTGCTGTAGAGCGATCTGCACTCAAACTGACTTTTTCTACTCTGCCTTGTTGAACTTCTTGAATAAACCGGCTATATCGCCATGTCTCTCTGCTTTGAGGTTGTTTGTCAAAGAATGCTGTTCCCAGCGCAATGACGACAATAAACAGCAACGCGTACAGCCCCGCATTTCTCCATCTTTTATTCACTAAGGTCTATCCTCCGGTATTTTTGGCGCGTTAGCTCTCAGCGGGCGCTTTGCGCCATCGCCTAGCGTCTCTGTTGCGAGAGGTCATTATTAAGAATTATGTTAACTTATCTTAAGTGTAACAAAGTGGCGTGGCTATGATGCTACAAAAAGCTCCCTTATTTGCAGAAAACTAGGATGGTAGGGATTATATTGTAGCGACCCTGTGGGCTGATGAACGGTATGAATGGGAATAATTTCTACCACACTATTAGTGTAGGCGATCGCTTCAAATCTCTGGACTAACTCGACCGTCCAAGGTTCCTCTAGCACCGGCTGCTGGTGGTTTTGCAACCAGTTTACAAGTTGCGATCGCACAATTCCTGGCAAAATTCCTGCCTTTATTGGCGGCGTCCACCAACTGCGATCGTACCATCCCCAAAGGTTGCCTGTGCTGGTTTCTAGCCAATTTCCTACAGCATCGACTAATATTGCTTCTTGAGCATCTAAGCTAGTTTTTGCCAACCAAGTACTCAAATAGTTTCCGGTTTTATGAGAGGGGAGAGAGCGATAAAATTCCCAATTAGCAACGGCGCATTTAATACCACTTTTTTGTTTTTCTGTCAAATCCTCTGGCAAGAATCTGCCAGTTATCCACTCCCGGCCATCGGGAAAAAGGGTAATTCTGAGAACGGGAAAGTGTGCCCGGAGAATTTCGGCGCCTTGACGCACACGATTCCAATCGGGTTGCTGCCAACCAAAAGATTGTACCGAGAAAAGTAGGCGATCACAGTGTGCTTGCCAATTAGTTAAATTACTATCTAGCGAGTTCTGATAAACCCGCAGTGTTGTAAAAACAGTCGCCCCATAAAGTAAACCCGGATCATTAATGTCTAACTCTAAAATTCGGGACTCAATTAATTTGCCGCTATACCAAAAAATATCATTTTTCACAACCAGATTGCTTCTCGCTACAACTCTATTCCAAAGTGATGACTTGTAATGCTCATGCGCTGCATGAGATAAAACCTGTGAGCTGCAAATCGCTGAACGCCAGAATCAAGACTCAGGTATTCACAGTCATGATTTATTGCATATTCAATTAGCCACTGAAATAACTGTTTACCATAACTTTGTGACCGCTTTAACTCATCAACAACTAAGTCATCAATATATAAAAACTTTCCTGATGCTAAACACGTATAAATGCGGAATCCAGCCACTGCCACAGCTTGCTGCTCTACTTCCCAGAATACAAGTTTATATCCTTCTTTCATTTGATATCGAACTTGTTCTACAAACTTAGCCTGCTCAAGGTGAGGACGCAACTGGGACATAACAGGAAAACACTTTAATATTTGAAAGTCAGATTCTCCTAATTGTATTGACATCAGTATTGCTCCTGAAAATATTATGCGTACTCATATTACTTTCTCAAGTTATCGATAATCTCGCAATTTTGTAAAACTTTCTCTCTCTTGGAGGAAAATGCTATTAATAATAATTTAATCCTTTGGAGGAAATAAAATTTTATGAGTACCTTCACGTGTTGTAATTACTTTTCCTCCCAAATTTTCAATTTCCCTAATTACTCGTTTTCGAGTTTTTTCATCAACTTGATTATTTAAAACCATTGACCAGGTAGCAATCTGAGCATATTTACTGTTAGGATTTCGACTCAGAAATTCCGCAGTTTTTTGGGAAGTATTAGCTATAAGCTGACTCTCTGCATCTGAAAAGTTACTAGCCCAGTTTGCCGCCGTTGCAAAAGACTTTTGGGCAGCTTGAGCATTGCCTAAAAATAATAACTCATCAATTCCTTTGTAACGCCACACGTAATAAGACTTTTTGGGAACGAAGGGAGATAGTGATTTTAAACCTTTCTCTGATAGTGCGATCGCACGTTCTGGCATAGCAGCATACAATGAAGTACTGATGGAAAGACTGCGATACGCTTCCAAAAATCGCGGGTCACGTTCTAGAATGACTTCAAAATATTCTGGACTTAAACTATAACTTGTTTTATCCCGAACTTCATCGTCTCCAAAATATTGTAAAAAATTGATATATACCAAATCTGCAATGAAATTATCATAACCAAAAGTAGGCATTTTCTTAAGAAAATTCAGACGGATATTTTCTGATTTTATTTCTTTCTCTAGAGTTTCTAAAGAAGCAGATTGTTTGCTATTTATCAGTTTTTGCAATTGGGGGAATTGAATCAAGCCGACTCCTAAAATACACACACAAATTACAAAAGGTGTAGCAATGGCTTTACGCGACAACAACATATTTTTCTTGTCTTCCCAGGCAGAAGCAACTCATTGTATATAATATACTTCTTGAAAAATTACTCAGCTATATAGTTACAGTCGCTTACACACGAGAGTATCCATCAAGCCGTTACCTACCCTTTAGTAACGACTAACAGTGAACAAGCCTATCTTTCCTCAAGAGAAATCAAAAACAAGTAGCTCGGCAAATTCGGTAACAAATACTTAGTATTATGCTATGCTTCAATTATGCAAGTATGCTAAGTATAATTTACGCTTCCTTCTTTACCGCATCTAAAAAATTATTTTCTTTTTTGAGATGAAATTAGCTCGTAGAAATCTAGCTTTACTTTTTTTGAGCGACAAGTTCTTAACTTATTAAATTCCTTTGATATTACTTAGTCTTCTTAAGTAAGCGCAGTAAAATTTACAACATTATTTAAAATAATACTTTGTTCGGAATTAGACCTTTCGCTCCTTAATCTTATGCTAAATACTGTAGTTACGAACAACTTGGAAAATAATGGTCTATCCATTCAGGCAAAAGGTAGTGACTTTAAAACAATAGTTACTAATCTTAATGCTGAGAAAAAGGGACTTGATGTTGACGAAATTATTGATGCCATCAAAACAGTAATCGTTGAAGCCATTGATTTAAAAATCACTACTTGGGTAGCAGAGTCATCTGACCAGCCACAAAATGAGATGGAAGTTGCCAAACCAGGCAATCGAATATATACCCGAATTAATTTTGTTAGTGGCGATATCCAAAATGAAATTGGTAGTAAATTTACTGATAGTGGACTTTATAAAGAAATTCGTGAATTTCATTTAACTCAAGTTAAAGACGGTCGGGAGATCATTCACAAGAATATAGAAAGGGTAGAAAAATTGTATGGATTTTTTATGGAAATCGTGAAACATCGCAAAAAGTCAGAACTTTAAGCATTCTTTGTTAATTACCCATTTAAACTAGAGTAATCTAGCTAAATCGTTAGGTTCATTTGCTTATATCTAGCTATTAAGACAACACTACAGCCAGATTAGTCAGAACTGTGAGAGTGTGACACTATGTCTAATGAAATTCAAATTAAAGACCGAAATGGTATTCAGACTCGAAACCGAAATGCTGCTCAACCTCAAGATATTCAAAACCAAGCTAGAGGCTTGTTAAACAATTTAGTATTTTCTGTACAGACATTAGTTTCTGACATCACAGCCTTAGAAGTTAATACAATGGTTGTAGATAGGATTAATGCTTCAAAGTTTAATGCTTGGGAGGCATATCAAGAAATTTATTCTATACATGACCCAGACTACTTTAAGGCAAAAGGGATTCCAAAAGAAGGTTCTCAAGCTTAAGAACTACGTAAGCGTTATAAAAGTCTATTTAACCAACTTGAGAAAGAATATTTTTACCTTCTTCTTGAGGAGGGTTCATAAGCGATCGCTGTTTAAATGCCTTTTTGCTGAAAAATATTGTAAGTGTGAGTAGTGTTTCTAAAAATTAGAGCTTATGTTTGACCATCTATCCTTTGGGGTGAGTAGTTTAGAACGCAGTCTAGCCTTCTATGATGCTGTGCTTGCGCCGTTAGGCGTCAAGCGCCTATTTAATTTACCTGACACTGCTGCTTATAGTGCTGGTACTTACCCGATGTTTTGGATTGGGAATCGTCGAGAGTTTACCCATGAGGTATCCAAGGGCTTTCACCTGGCATTTGCGGCTGATAATCGCCCTGCGGTGGATGCTTTTTATCAACAAGCGATCGCTTTAGGAGCTAAGGACGATGGCAAGCCTGGATTGCGTTCTCATTACCACCCCAACTATTATGCCGCTTTTGTGATTGATCCTGACGGATATCGCATAGAAGCTGTTTGTCATCAACCAGCTTAATTTGTCATTTGTTATTCTCCCCCTGCTCCCCTTGCTCTTATTCCGGTAAACCCCCTACCCGCATCAAATCCAATTCCCGTTCAAATATTTCATCAATTGGTAACATTTGACCATCAACAGTCATAAATTTATGGTCTTTTGTTGCCCGAATCACTGAACCATCTTCCAAGCAATATTCAAACACCTCTTGTTGTCCGCGATCGTGCCACTGTGCTACAGGTTGTGTGTAAATATTTCCATTATTATCAACGCTGTACACAGTACATTCAATGCGTTTTTCGACAATTTCCCCAATCGGCATTAATCCATATTCTACTGTCAATATTTCCGTGTCATAGCTTAAACAATATTCAGCAAACTTCAACATTTGCTCAAATAATTCATCTGCAACTTTTTTCTGAACACCATTTTTAGCTGCACCATCCACGAATTTTTCTTGCTGCTTTTGCATCTCAGAAACTTTCTTTTTACCCATCGCCCGACGCAACAAGTCAGCTTGTCCTAAGGAATATCCAGCCATATCCTGAGCAATTTTCATGATTTGCTCTTGATAGACCATAATTCCATAAGTTTCGTCTAATATTGGTTCTAGAATAGTGTGTTGATAATCAATATTTTCTCGCCCATGTTTGCGGTTGATAAATTTAGGAATCAATCCCGCATCTAATGGCCCCGGTCGATAAAGTGCCAAAATCGAAGAAATGTCTTCTATATTAGAAGGCTTCAAATCTCGCACAATCTGACGCATTCCAGAAGATTCTAATTGAAATATCCCTTCTAACTCACCTGCTTCTAATAGTTCATAAGTTTTTTGCACATCTTTTGGCAGAGTGGTATGTTCACCTTTAGCTAATATCTTTTGGGCTTTTCTCTCTTGGTGGGTGATTTCATCAGGATCAACACGATATCCTTTAGTTTCTTGAATTAAATCAAGGGTATTTTGAATCAGCGTCAGGTTCCGTAAACCCAGAAAATCCATTTTCAACAAACCCATTGATTCCAGGTCTTCCATAAAATACTGGGTAATCACGGAACCATCATTATTCTTCTGTAACGGGACAATTTCATCAAGTGGATCGGCAGAAATTACCACACCTGCTGCATGAACACCAAAAGTTTTGTTAGTTCCTTCAATTCGCATCGCCATATCAAGCCAATGGCGAACATGCGGTTCTTTATCATATTTCTCTTTAAACTGTGGTTCTGGGGTTTGATTAGAAATCATCACCTTGAGTTTCGTTGGTTTTCCCCGCACTACAGGAATTAATTTCGCCATTTTGTCAGCTTCTCCGTAGGGAATATTCAAGACTCTGGCGACATCTTTCAAAACTGCTTTAGAAGTTAGGCGGTTAAAGGTAATAATTTGGGCAACTTTATCTGCACCATATTTATCAGTTACATATTCAATAACTTTATCTCTTTGTTCAATACAGAAATCCGTATCAATATCAGGCATGGATTTCCGTTCTGGGTTCAAAAAACGCTCAAATAGTAGCCCATGATGCACAGGGTCAATGTTGGTAATTCGCATTGCATAGGCAACTAATGAACCAGCCGCCGAACCCCGACCGGGCCCCACAGGAATGTTATTATCTCTAGCAAATTTGATGTAGTCCCATACAACTAAAAAGTATTTGGAAAAACCCATTTGCTGAATCATTTTTAGTTCGTATTCCAATCTTTCTTTATAGACGGAATCAACCTCATTGCGGGATTTACGATTTAACCGTTCTAAAAGTCCGTTCCATGCAACATCTTCGGCGTAAGTGTCAGCAGTATGACCAGAGGGAATGGGGGGTGTAGGGATCTGAGGCTCACCCATAATATAGTAAGGCTCGACTTTATCAGCGACTTCTTCAGTAGTGGCGATCGCTTCTGCAATCACATCATCTGGCAAATGGTCACGAAATAGCTGCTGCATCTCCTCACCAGATTTGAGATACTCTGTGCCACTATAACGCATCCGCTTATCTTCAATAATTAGCTTGCCAGTCTGAATACATAGCAAAGCATCGTGGGCTTCAACGTCGAAACAAGAAATAAAATGAGAATCATTGGTAGCAACAAATTTAATCCCTAGTTCTCGCGCAATTTTGACTATTTCAACATTAACAATCCGGTCTTCCTGTGAGCCGTGGTCTTGAATTTCTAGATAATAATCATCACCAAATACATCTTTATACCACTGAGCAACTTTTCTGGCTGCATCTGGTCTATTACTAAGAATTGCTTGGGGAATTTCTCCACCCAAACAAGCACTGGTGACAATCAACCCTTCATGATATTCTTTTAGTAAATCTTTATTAATACAAGGGCGAGAAAAAATTCCTTTGCCTTGAACACCTTTGAGGTGAGAAATTGTGGTTAATTTGACTAAATTTTTGTAACCTTTGGTATTTTTAGCTAAAACGACTTGATGATATTTCGGACGGCGTTCTTGTTTTTCAATATCGCCATTAATTATATACATTTCATTGCCGATAATCGGCTTAATATTTTGACTACGGCAGATTTTGATCAGTTCAATGGCCCCATACATGACGCCATGATCAGTAAGGGCGATCGCTTTCATTCCCAGTGCGATCGCTTGATCCACCAACTCTGGTAGCTGACTTGCCCCATCGAGCAGACTGTAGTCACTGTGAATATGTAAAGGGACAAAGGACATAAGCATCTCCAACCACAAGCCAAGATATCTCTAGGGGCCTACCTTGTGGTATACCCTTTCGAGCTAGATTTTGCAAAGCAACGGAATCTTAGATTAACAGTTTTTAACCAAAATTCAAGCTGTTCTTTTTCCGAAATTGTCACTATCATAAGTGTTGTTTTAATAGTTACAGCAGTTAATCAGCATCTAACTAATGAGTCAAACAGAGAGTACTACTTCGCCTGAAACCAAAGCTAGCCCTTGGTGGCAGCGTATCCCTCTCACATTGCAAATTCTCATCGCCCTAGTAGTAGCAGTCAGCGTCGGAATTGCCCTTGGGGCGGGGAATCCCAATCCCAGCAATGCCACTTTAATCAATAATTTAGCAATTCCGGCAGAATTGGTGTTAAAGGCTCTCCGCGCCCTAGCTACGCCTCTGATTCTGGTAGCGGTGCTGCATACCTTAATGACTACGAATATCCCCGGTACAGCCGGACGGCGGCTGGCAGTGCTACTTTTAACTAACACTACCGTAGCTATTTTAGTGGGACTTTTGGTCGCGAATGTGCTGCGTCCAGGAACTTGGGGCAATGTAACCACCCCAATAAGTACAGAAACAACTCCTCAGAGTCTTGACCCTTGGGGAATACTCAAAGATGCTGTACCGGAAGCTGTCCTCAAGCCATTAGTTGATAATAACGTCATCCAACTGATTGTGATTGCCCTGAGTTTTGGCATCGTCCTGCGAGGATTAAAATCTGAACAAATCACTCAAGGCAAGAACGGATACCAGCCAATTGAGGATGTCATCGGGATTTTATTTGAAGCGGTAGCCCGTATCCTCAACTGGGTAATTGCCTTAGTGCCGTTCGCAGTCTTTGGGATTGTAGCTAAAACTATTGCTATGCAGGGCTTTGCACCGTTTAAATCTTTGGGTGCATTCATCGTGGCGGTGCTGTTAGCATTGGTATTGCAGGCGTGCTACTACCTCACTAGAGTAAAATTTGGTTCTTGGGTACATCCGTTAAAATTTCTAGCTGGCGGTTCTGATGCCTTTTTGACAGCTTTCTCTACTTCTTCCTCTGCGGCGGCAATGCCCGTAACCTTTGAGGTTTTGCAAACAAAAGTCGGTTTAAGGGAATCTTCTGCTGCCTTGGGGGCATTAGTCGGGGCAAATTTCAATAATGATGGCACTGCCCTCTATGAAGCAATGTCTGCGTTATATATTTCCCAACTAATTGGACAACATCTGAGTCTGGGACAGCAGTTAATTGTCATCCTTACCTCGATTTTTGCATCCGTAGGTGCGGCAAATATTCCTAATGCTGGACTGGTAACGATGACACTAGTGTTCACTTCTGTAGGCTTACCTACCCAGTACATCGCTTTGCTAGTTACTGTAGATTGGTTTTTGGATCGCTGCCGCACCGCGATTAATGTCATGGGAGATATGACTGTCAGTGCTTTACTTGACGGCAAAAAGCCTCGTTCTGTAGACGAGGCTTAGTTTACGGCTTTTCAGGTATCTAATGCTGTTGAGGCCCTTTGGCATCACATTCTTTAGTCCAGCAGCGTTCTAGAAGTCGAAGACGCCAGATGAATGCAAAGCGATGGGGATTCAATACTAATTTAGGATCGTGACTAAATAAAGGCTGGTTCAGATACTGCCAAAGGGGAAATTTAATTTTGGTGTGTTTTGGAGTCATAAGAACAACAAAATATTATAAAAGTTTAGTGGCACTAGTAGTTAGCCAATGGAACTTGGCTCTTTAAAGGGTAAGGGGAAAAGGTTTTTAGCCCCTTTTCCTTTAACCTTTCCCCCTTCCCCAGCCCAAACCCAGCAATTTTGGTTTGGCAAACTACTAGTTGGCATTTTGTCTAGCAACTCCCTGATACTGTTTTTCTAGTTAAAGGCTACACTGCGTTTCTACAATTGTCTTGGTGGCAATTGCGGAATTTCAGTAAGTGAATTTATGTTGTTTCCGCTTTAATACTGAAATTGCACGCACCATTTTTCTGATTCCACATCCCATGAAAAGTCATACCATTTCACGAAATTCATGCTACAGATAACGTTGCTAGGGGCGTACACTCGAAGCCGCCGCCGTTGATGTCCCCTGCATTGCTGACGGAGCTGCCTAAGTACAGGTCACCATAAAAAAGGTGCCCAAATTAAGCTGCGATCGCATATCCCAGCCACTATCCCTTACTTGGTTAATATCTTGTAGTATGATTTTTGAGACTGATAGTGTCATGAGTAAAAAATACCATCAATTTTTTGGCTTACCTGCGGCATCTAGGGAGAAACGTTAATTATTATGACTTTACCTGTTAAAGAGATTATATTAGCACCAGGGGAAAGTAATTACTTAACCATAAGTAATACAGACGTAATATTTAAAGCAGTTGGTGCTGATACTCATGGTCATTTAGGTTTATTTGAATACTTAATACAACCAGGAGGAACTACACCACAACTACACCTTCACCGTCAGATGGAGGAAATGTTTTATGTTCTGGAGGGAGAAGTCGAAATCCAAGCTGGAGACCGGATTGTCCAAGGTCAACCAGGAACATTTGTACTTGTTCCTCGCAATACGCCACACACATTTGCTAACCGGGGAACAAAACCTGCAAAGTTACTGATTATGTTCTCTCCAGGTGGGGAACGCGAAAAGTATTTTGAGGACTTGGCTTCCCTACTTCAGGATGGACAGAAACCAGACCAGGAAGCCTTGCTAGAGTTGATGCGTCGATTTGACCAGGAGCCAGTAGAAAATTTACAGTGACACGTTACAAAAAATATCTGACTCTTTTCTGACCTTTTTTGGCGGTGACTTGTACTAAGAAGTCTGTACCATTGATAGCGTTGCAATGCTGCTGTCATTGGGATTCACTAGGCTGAGACTCCTTGATTACTCTGGTATTTAGGTGATGAAAATTTCACCGTAGGGCAGAAACAACCTTTGACTCGATGTTCCTACTGTTGGACATAGACTAGGCAATGCGCCAGCAACAGCCGTTTCGTCAGCTGCACTAAGCGATCGCACTTGAGACACTTTCTAGCCAGTGGTTCTTCACTTCAGAAATCTACCAGAGTATTGTCGGAGTCCCTTTAAAACAATAGATGGTTTTGTAATCTCAAAGTATATTGTGTATAATCTGAAACTTAAAAACCTCGAACATCTGTCTAAAGATAGATAACCTCGTAGATCACTAAAATTTATTTGGGCGGACTCTACATATCGACAAAAAAACTGGGATAAGCATCTTGCCCATCCCACAATAAAAAAGAGAATTTTTGTCATAAAACGCCTTGGCTATATTCAAGCTAAGGCGGTTTCGTTAGGTTAAATTTCTCATTATCTAATAATGAGTGCCTGTTTTACGATGGTTGATGGCAGTAACAGCATCGGGCTTGAGTAATTTACCTTCATCCACAGTTGCATACACAACCCAATGATCGCCACATTCCAGACGTTGATTGACTGAGCATTCCAAATATGCTGATGCATCAGTGAGGATGGTACAACCGTTATCTGCAACTGCTGTACTAAAGTTGGAAAATCTATCTTCCCCAGGCGCGAAAGATTTACGGAAATGTTTCATGTAGTCTTGATGATTGCCTTCAGGTAGAATATTTAAGGCAAACTTACCGCCTGGATACATCAAAGATTCGATCGCTCGGTCTTTGGCGATCGCAACAGTTAGTCCAGGTGGGTTGAAGGTGGCTTGAGAAACCCAAGCGCCTAACATTGCCGTAGACACTTCTCCTTGTTTAGCTGTAACCACGCAAACGGAACCAACGATCCGACCGACAGCCTGTTCCACTGGAGTAGCGGCTTGTTGTGGTACGCGTACCTTTTTCGCCTTTTTCAGTGCTTGGGCAAAGTCTGTACCTAGTTCTTCACAGAACTTGAGAGTGACATCATCAGGTTTAAACTTGACCTTCAGGGTGTCAAAGCCAAAGCGATATCCAGCATCCCGGAGTTTACCTTCAATTAAGTCAAATGCTTCGCCACTCCAGCCATAGGAACCAAAGACCCCAGCAAGTTTGCTATTGTCACCGCTCGATAGCACAATCCCTAAAGCAGTATGAATAGGAGTTGGCGCATGACCACCAATGGTAGGAGAACCGATAATAAAACCGTCTGACTGTGCTAGGTTGATGCGAACTTCATCAGGGGTGGCAAATTCGCAGTTAATCGATTTGACTGCGACTCCACCTTTAGTTAATCCCAGAGCGATCGCCTGTGCTAAAGTCGCCGTATTCCCGTAAGCTGAAGCATAAAGTAGGGCAACGGAAATCTCGCGATCGTTGTGAGCACGACTCCATTCTCCATAAGCTTTGGTAAGCTCGATTAAGCTGGTGCGTACCAAGGGTCCGTGACCCACAGCATACATTCTCACCTGCACATCTGATATTTTCTCCAAAGCTGCTTGCACATGAGGAGCTTGGGGAGCCATCAGGCAGTTAAAGTAATAACGCTGGTCTTCTTTGAGCGCTTCCCAATTATCATCAAATAGTTCATCACCACAAAGATGAGTTGCAAATAACTTATCTGTGTAGAGAATTTGGGTTTGCTGGTCGTAGGTACAAAGTCCTTCTGGCCAACGTGGACTAGGAATGGGGAAGAATTTTAAAACATGACCCTTGCCTAAATCCAGAGTTTCTTTCCCTCGCATCACCAAGACTTTCAGATCGTGGTCTAGGAAAGCAGCACGCAAATTGTTCGCACCGGGAAGAGAACAGACAAAAGTTACCTGTGGTGCCAGTTGTAAAATTGCTTTGAGGGTTGCAACTCGGTTAGGATTAAAATGACCCAGGATTATATAATCCAAACGTTGCAAATCTAAAGTCTGCCGCAATGCCTCTAAATAAATTTCGGTAAAGCTTTCTGGGGGTGGATCAATAAGTGCGGTTTTATCAGCTTCAATTAAATAGCAATTGGAGGTAGTACCTCTTTCAAGTGCGTATTCAATTTCAAACCGCAGACGTGACCAACTACGTGCTCTGATCGCCTTACTATTTGTAGCAATTGGTAGAACTTGTACGTCGCGTGGCTTGGAATTGGTCATAGCTGTTGGGTAAATTTGGGGAATTGGGCATTGGGCACTTGTACTGAGCGAACGCAAGAGCGTCTCGTAGAGAAGCCGAAGTATTGGCAATTGAGCATTGGCAATTGGGCATTGGGCATTGGGAATAAGGAGAAATAACCCATACCCCATGCCCTATGCCCAATTCTTAGTAGTAATTACCTACTTTGCGATGGCGAACGGCTGTCAGTCCATCGTTTTTGGAAACACGACCTTCTTCAACGGTGCAGTATAAAATCCAGTGGTCGCTGCATTCCATGCTGGTCTGTATTTCACATTCCATGTATGCCAGAGCATCAGTTAGAATCGGGGAGCCGTTTTTCGCGGTTTGAGTTTTCACCCCAGCAAAGCGATCAGCACCAGGATGCAAGCGCTTGAGAAAGTGCTTTTTCAATTCTTGATAATTGCCTTCTTCCAAAACGTTGAGGACGAAGCGATCGCCTACTTGCATTAAGGAATCAATGGCGCGGTCTTTAGCAACGGCAATTGTGAATCCTAAGGGTTGCAAACTCGCTTGCGTTACCCAGGATGCCAGCATTGCACTTGACACATTTTCTTTTTTCGTGGTGACTATATATAGTCCACTACTAATCCGACCCAGCGCTTTTTCCATGTCAACGTCGAGGGACTTGATGTGCTTGATGTTGCGATCGCGCACCAACAATTGTCCCAAGTCTTTACCCGCTTCTTCACACAGCTGGAATGTTGATGCGGTAGGAGCCTCTCTAATCCGAATAGCTGGGAAAGCTTCTTTGATGCCAGAGTCGAGAAATTTTCTGCGGAGTGTATCAATGGGTTCATCATCCCCACCGTAACATTCAAACAGCCCAACCATTTGCTTGTTTTTGGCGACAGCTAGCAATGAACTGATACTAGCTTGGGCGGCGGCGCTTGTAGTCGGAGGCATACCAATAATGATGCTAGCTGCTCTCCCGGCTAGTTCCTGGATTTCTTGGCTCTCAGCAGTACTTAGATCCAGTACTTCTATCCCAACCCCAGTTTTCAGTATACCCTCAGAAATTGCATGACCAAGGCGCTCACTATACCCATAATCTGAGACAAAAAACATGCCAACTGTTGTTTCTGCTTTAGCTTGTTTTTGGCTCCAATTTTCGTAGCACCCGGTTAAAACATCTAGGTGGTGGTATAGTAATGGCCCGTGACCGTTGGCGATAATATTAATCTTCCCTAGTTCACCCATCCGCTTCATGGCATTCACCAAAGAACGAGCGTTAGGGCCCATCAAGCAGTCGTAGTAAAATCTAAAGTCAGCTTCGATCGCTTCTAAATCTTCGTCGAAGGTGCGATCGTCACAAAAGTGCATCCCAAAAGCATCACAGGTGTAAAGGGTTTGGGTTTTTCGGTCAAAGCTAAAGATTGTATCCGGCCAGTGCAGGTTAGGCGCACTCACGAATTCGATTTCGTGTCCTTTGCCGATATCTATGCGATCGCCAGTTTTCACAACCCGCTTACTAAAAGGATCGTGGACTAACCCTTCCAAAAACTGAAGCGCAACTTTTGAGGCTAAAACGGTAGCTCTAGGAGCTAACTGGAGAACATCTTCCACCAAGCCGCTATGGTCTGGCTCTGTATGGCTGACAATTATATAATCAATTGTTTTGGGGTTGACAAGACCTTTTAGAGTCTCTAAATACAGATCACGAAACTTCTGGTGAGAAGTATCAATCAAAACTGTTTGTTCACCCCTAATTAGATATGAATTATAGGTTGTACCGTTTTGCAATCCGAATTCGATATCGAAGCGATCGCGATCCCAATCAAGAGAGCGAATCGCCGTTGTATTAGGGGCAATTTCTACAGTTTGTATAGTTAGGCGATGTTGAACGTTTTGTGCGATCGCTACCATTATTCGTCTCCGAGCGCAAATTAACAGGTTTTTCTTCTGCCCCCATTGTCTCTATTATTTTTTGTTTAAGTTGTAATAAATATCAGTTTTTTTAATTTTTAACTTGTATCAATTATTGCTGTTTTTTTGCTAAAAATATGACTCCAAAAATATACTAAATATTAATTTATTCCGGCTAATTCACTGAGTATTTAATTTTGCAAGTTTATCTGAATTTATCCTAATTCAAAAATATCATATTCATCATATTATTTGACAATAAAAACTTAAAAAATCAAAACATAAAAAAATATTACACATCTAGGATTGTTATGCTAACCTTTATTTTTGAGAATGACGGATGAGTGCTAAGGATATACCAGGATTTACAAACAGACTCTGTAATTGTGGTGCAAAATATTGGGCGATCGTAAAATTGATGTCTTAAGAGAATAGATTTAGATGTCAAATAAAAAAAGTTAGTTTTTTGAAGTCCTCTCTTAGAACTTAAGTAGGAAAAGTAGGAAAGGTAGGAAAAGTAGGAAAGGGAAGACAAATTTTTTACACTTTTTCAATACGCATCAAATAAGCTGTTAACATTATTTTTCTCAATGGGTATTGAATATATTTTTGTCTCAACCAAGAATGTTGTTCCGTAAAATATAAATTTTCTGTAAAGTCGAAAAAACAGATGTCTTTTTAGAGATAATAAAAGCAAAGTTTCTGAGACGATCTGAATAAAAAGAACTGAGCCTGTATATCTTTTTCTGCTCATTCAAGTATAAACTAGCGTAAAAATAATTTTTAAAGTTTCGATGAATGACCGTAACAATACGAATAATTTAATAATTTTAATGATACAGTTTTTTATTATCGACCTTAGGCATTAATCAAGACAACGCCAACAAATTATTTTCATCAAGCCATAAGTTATAGCGTCTGGCTATTTAATCTATATGCCCATACAAACTAAGGGCGTCGTTTTTTGTCTGCCTAACTTTTTACGAAAATTCATTACCGATGATAGATTACAAACTTTAATAATGTTCTCAAGCTAATACTTCGCCCCTAACAGCCATAAGTCTTAACATCGGTATACTTAATACTTATTGTTAAGTTTGCAACTGTATTATTAAATACATGCCGAAGTAGACATAAAGGTGTGAATAGACATATACAATGCCAAAAATTGACTATGTGAAAGGTTATCGTTTATGGGATGCCGATTAAAAGTCTTTCTAACTAACGAAGAAAAGCTGACTTTAGAAGAGTTGAGAAAAGCAAAAGATGTTCCTCAACGTACCAAGGATCGTGCTCAAGTTTTACTGCTGAATACTCGCGGCTTAAAAAATGAGCAAATCGCTAAAGGCTTGAACTGGGCGATTTCAACAGTACGTCAAACTCTTCATCGCTGGGAAAAGATGGGTTTAGCAGGTCTGTGGGATGCTCCTGGTCGAGGGGGAAAACCCCGATATTCGGAATCAGACTTGGTTTATCTAGAAAATTGTTTAGCTCAAGAGCCACAGACTTATAACTCTAAACAACTGGCAAAAAAACTGGCATCTGAGCGTCAAGTAAGCTTGAGTGCAGACCGATTACGACGGGTACTTAAAAAAAGGGGAAAGAGGTTTGGAAGCGCACGCAAACAACCCCAGGAACAGAATAATTAGCAGGGCTATTTCATTCTCATTTAGCCCGCCTCAGTATGAATTCACCAGTCTAATAGCGAAAGTCGTCTTTAGACCAATACGCTTAGGTTAAGGATATTTGGAGATTGGGTTGAACGTAGACAAAAGAGGCGGCTTAAGGCAGAGTAGTGAAACCCAACAAACCATGAAAAATGTTGGGTTTCGTTCCTCAAACGCTACTTGCTTTAAGTCGGGAAACCGCAAGGGCGCAGTGGCTCCCCAACCTACGCAGGTTAGGTTTTTGGCTTTTACCCAAGTGTATTGGTCTAAAGACGACTAAGAAGAGGTTATAGTCCGTTAAAACAGACTTTAGTTCTGGGCGGTTGATGTCTAGAACGAAATAGTCCTGGAATAATTAGCTGAATAAAACAAAATCCACCTAAACATTAAAGTGTTTGGTGGACTTGTTATTTATTCTTAGTGGATCCGAGCAGAGTCGAACTGCTGTCCAAATTGGGTATTGACTCCCCGCTCATTCACAGGTTTAGCCTTTCTGACCCTCAAGGCGGGAATCGTTCATTATCCCGAACGTAGGATGCTCTGATTTAATCTTAGCCAGCAAGCCAACCAGAGAACGCTTGCTAGAGCATCCGTTGGGGTTTGGTCTTCAGTCCTTAACGGAGTCAAACTAAAGACGCTCGAACCTATAAGAGGTGTTTAGGCTGCTACTAGAGCAGGCTTACGAGCAAAGTTAACGATGTTATTCGCATTTACTTTTTGTTTGAGCCTTTGATTTCCGAGAGGAGACTCACTCTCGACCTGAATCACAGAGCAGCGTTCGCCAACCTGTCGAAACCGTGACGGACCCATGCGCTTCATACTTTAATTATAATACGCGATTTGTAATTCGTAATTATCAAAGTCAGAATATATGCCTCCAATTACTCAAAATAGCCAATCGCTAATTTTAAAATCATTAGCAATTGGCTATTTGCCATGAGCCACAACAAGTATTTTCCTAAGTTAGTGCTTCAGCACCACCAACAACCTCTAGGAGTTCTTGGGTAATTGCAGCTTGTCGGGCTTTGTTGTAAGACAGGGTGAGGGTGTTAATCAGTTCACCGGCATTCTCGCTGGCATTACTCATGGCTGTCATCCGCGCTGCTAGTTCACTAGCCGCTGATTCTTGCAGCGCTCGCAATAACTGGTTACTCAGATACAGGGGCAACAGAGAATCGAGAATCTGTACTGGATCTTGCTCGAAAATCATGTCAGGAGCCAACGCGCGGGCTTGGTTAGTCACTTTCTCCCGTTCTACTTCAAATTTACCGCCACGGGTTGTCAAGCGGAAGATTTCGTCATCGGCTGCTTCTAGACCTTGCGGATCGAGGGGCAGTAAGGTTTGTACCACAGGACGGGAGCTAACCAAGGAAAGGAATCTGGTATAGATTAACTCGATGCGGTCTACTTTTTCCGATAGAAATAAGGAAAGTAATTGATCGGCAATCTGATTGGCTTCCGGTGCGGTGGGGATTTGCTCTAAGCCGCTGTAAGTAGCATCAATGGGCTGATCGCGGCGTTGAAAGTACTGTGTAGCTTTGCGTCCGACGAGCACAAATTGATAGTCTAAACCTTCTGCCTTAATTTCTTTGGCGCGGTTTTCTGCACGACGGATAACATTATTATTGTAGCCGCCGCATAGACCGCGATCGCCTGATATTACCAACAGCCCGACTGACTTAACTTCCCGTTTTTTCAGCAGTGGCAGGTTTGCTTCTTCAAATCGTAGACGGCTTTGCAAACCATACAATACTTGTGCCAAGCGATCGGCAAAGGGGCGAGTCGCTAGCACTTGTTCTTGCGCCCGACGCACTCTAGCCGCAGCTACCAGGCGCATGGCTTCTGTGATTTTTTTGGTGTTTTTGACCGACTGAATGCGATCGCGTATTGCTTTTAGATTGGCCATATTCTTGAGTTAGGAGTTAGGAATTAGGAGTTAGGAGTGTTTCATTAACTTTTAACTTTTAACTCTTCACTCCTAACTTTAATTACGCTGTAGCTTTGAAGGTCTTCTTGTATTCGGTGAGTGCTTCCTTCAAGGCAACTTCTTCGGCATCACCTAGTGCTTTAGAGCCTTGTACTCCTTGCACATACTGCGGTTTACCAGTCTTTAAGTACTCGCGCAGACCTTTGGTGAAGGTGGTTACTTGATTTACAGGTACATCGTCTAAGTAACCATTGATACCAGCATATAAAATTGCTACTTGCTCGTATACTGATAGTGGCGAATTTTGTGGCTGCTTCAGGAGTTCGCGCAACCGTTGACCCCGTGCCAACTGGTCTTGAGTAGCTTTATCTAAGTCGGAAGCAAATTGAGCGAACGCTTGCAGGTCGTCAAATTGCGCCAGTTCCAATTTAATTTTACCGGCAACTTTTTTCATTGCCTTGGTTTGCGCCGCCGAACCTACGCGGGATACGGAAATACCAGGGTTTACAGCGGGACGGATACCAGCGTTAAACAGGTCAGAAGACAGGAATATCTGACCATCGGTAATGGAAATTACGTTTGTGGGAATGTATGCTGAAACGTCACCAGCTTGAGTTTCGATGATTGGTAGGGCGGTCATACTGCCTTTACCTAATTCGTCACTTAGCTTTGCTGCTCTTTCTAACAAGCGGGAGTGGATGTAGAATACATCTCCAGGGTAAGCTTCGCGTCCGGGTGGACGACGCAACAACAGGGACATTTGGCGATAAGCTTGGGCTTGCTTGGAGAGGTCATCGTAAATAACTAAGGTAGCTTTACCCTTGTACATGAAGTACTCAGCGATAGTTGCGCCTGTGTAGGGAGCTAGGTATTGCAGGGTTGCTGGTTCACTGGCGCTAGCAGCGACGACGACGGTGTAATCCATCGCGCCTTTTTCTTGCAATGTCTGCACCACGTTAGCAACTGTGGAAGCCTTTTGACCGATCGCAACGTAGACACAAATTACATCTTCTTCTTTTTGGTTGATGATTGTGTCGATCGCGATCGCAGTTTTGCCGGTTTGACGGTCACCAATAATCAATTCCCGCTGACCACGACCGATGGGAATCATTGAGTCAATAGCTGTGATCCCGGTTTGCATGGGTTCGTGTACAGACCGACGCTCAATAATACCAGGTGCTGGAGATTCAATCAAACGACTTTCTGAGGACTTGATGTCTCCCTTGCCATCGATGGGGCGACCCAAGGCGTCTACAACTCGTCCAATTAAGGCTTCTCCTACAGGCACCTGGGCAATTCTACCAGTCGCAGTTACAGAGCTACCTTCTTGAATTTCTATCCCTTCACCCATAAGCACCGCGCCCACATTGTCTTCTTCCAAGTTCTGGGCGATGCCAATTGTACCGTCTTCAAATTCTAAGAGTTCCCCAGCCATTGCCTTTTCGAGACCATAGATCCGGGCAATACCGTCACCAACTTGTAGGACAGTACCAACGTTAGCAACTTTGACCTCTTGATCGTATTGCTCGATTTGTTGTTGGATTATGCTGCTAATTTCGTCAGGTCTAATTGATATGCTCATGTGTCTATCTTTTTTGCTTTCGAGACGGAAAAATTCAATAGTTGGAAGTGATGAGTTAAGAGTGATGAGTTAAAAAAGCAAAGGTTAAAAGTTAAAAGTCAAAATAAATTACTGTTTACTTAACTCCTAACTTCTGTACAGACGCGATTAATCGCGTCTCTACTCCTAACCCCTGTACAGACGCGATTAATCGCGTCTCTACTCCTAACTTTCTAGCTATTAGTTAAGCGCAATGAAAGGCGGCGCAACTGACCCCGAATACTGGCATCAATTACCTGCGAACCTACTTTAATGATTACACCACCAATTAACTCACTGTCTACCTTGGTTTCTAGTTCTACCTGGCGAGCATTAGTTATGGCAATCACCTTTTCTGTAATTGCCTGCTGTTGAGCTTCTGTGAGGGGAACGGCTGAAATCACTTCCGCTAATACGGTTTGATTCAGCTGCCGCAACAGCGCCAGATACTGTTCAAAAATTGATTCCAAGAATGCAATGCGGCGTTTGTCTACTAGTATTAGCAAAAAATTGCGTAAGTAGGGGTTAGCGCCTTCACCGAGTATTTGTTTGATCAGAGATTTTTTGTTCTCAGACTGAATAAACGGGTTGCTGAAGAAGTTTTGTAGCTGTTTGTCTGCCCTGAGCAAACCCAGGAAAGTCCGCGCATCTTCCCCGAACTCTTCTGTCAAATTTTTCGATTGCGCTATTGACAAAAGTGCCTGTGCGTAAGGCTGGGCTACTTCGCCTGTTGCTACTTTGCTTGTCATACATTGCCTCCGAGTTGTGCGATGCTGCGGTCAATTAAACCTTGTTGAGCATCGTCGGCAATCCCGCCTTTGAGTTGCGATTCGACTTTTTGCAATGCTAGAGTAGCTACCCGTTGCCGCAGTTGAGTGATCGCTCGCTCGGTTTCAGTGTTTAAATCTGCTGCTGCTGTTTGTTTCAAGCGTTCTACGTCTTGCACTGCCTTCGCCAACAAGTCTTCTTTCGCCTTTTGGGCGTTTTCTGTGGCAGATTGGCGGATGCGTTGTGCCTCTGCCTGAGATTGCTTCAACTGTTCCTGCGCTTGGGAAAGGGCAGTTGAAGCCTCTTTTAAGCGCCCTTCTGCTTCCTGAATTACGGTGGCAATATTGGATTGTCGCTCGTTCAGGATATTGCTTAAAACTTTACGTCCGAAGTAGAATAGTATGCCAACTAGAATCGCTAGATTGATCAGATTGGTTTCAAAAATGTCTAAGTTTAGACCGAAACCACCTTCTGCTGCGCCTTCTGCCAATTCAGAGTGAACAGCGTTCGCTTCTGCGGCAAGTAATAACAATGTCCCCATGATACCCATTTACAAGTGCGCTGCTTGCTTGCTAATACGTTGTATTTTCCCGTAGGGAAATTAAGTATCTTTCCTCCGAAGGGGAAAAAGTGCCTTTTTGTGACACTTAATTAAGCGCTCTAGACTAGGGCCCAGTTGCGCGTATGCTTTTACAGAACCAGTCTTGTTAGCTTATCTAACTGGAGTTGGCCCCAATAATTTTTCTAGAATCTGCCTGCTGAGAGCATCAACTTGTTGCTCTAAGGTGCGAAAAGCTTCCTGCTTTTGTTGTTCTATTTCAACAGCAGCTTGTTCTCGTTGAGACTGAGCTTCCTTTTGGGCCTCAGCTATTTTCTCGGCAGTAATCTTCTTAGCTTCAAGTTGAGCTGCTTCTAGGGTAGCTTGCGATTGTTTGCGAGCTTCTGAGAGTTGCTGCTCATATTCGGTAGCCAAGCGCTCGGCTTTAGCCAAGCTCTCCCGCGCCTCAAGGGTATTCGTTCGGATATAATTATCGCGATCGTCTAGTACCTTGGTCAGTGGCTTATAGAAAATTGCATTCAACAAGGCTGCCAATAGCAGGAATTGCAATGCCATGAAGGGTAAGGTAGCATCGAAATCAAACATTTCTCTCCTCTTTGGCTGGAGTAGCAGTTTTCATGGCTAGCAACATCATCCAACCTTTCATATTTTAGAAACCCATAGCCAACAAGGGTCAAGTAATTTTGGACTTTAGATTGACGATAACGTAGCGTTAGCGACGTAGAAGCGTCTTTTAGATTTTAGAGCAGGCATAGCTCAGGGGCATGTACCGAAAACTCTTGATAATCCAAAATCCAAAATCCAAAATCGGTAGTCAATTGAACATTAGAACTATTAAGATACCCAAAATATTTCGATTGTAGAGGCGTGATCACTCACGACTCCACACTCACAAAAACTTTAAGGTATTAGCTGAAGGGATTAGCAAACAGCAATACCAGGGCAATCACTAGACCATAGATAGTCAAGGATTCCATGAATGCCAAGGTTAATAGCAGAGTACCGCGAATTTTTCCTTCTGCTTCAGGTTGACGGGCAATACCTTCTACTGCTTGTCCAGCAGCATTTCCTTGACCAATACCAGGGCCAATTGCAGCTAAACCAATCGCTAAAGCAGCAGCGAGAACTGAAGCAGCCTGCACTAATGGATCCATGTTGATTTTCCTTGCTTTGATTACAAAACTAACAAAAGTACGTTAACGACTAGAGACGTGTTTTTCACGCTGCACCGAGTTCTTCAGATCGCGCTTTGCGATGTTTTGAGCGAAAATGCTCTTGGAACTGTGCTATCAACTGAGAAGTTTAATGCTCCTCATGTTCTTCTCCACCATGTCCCTCCATGGCCTCATGAATGTATGCTCCGGCTAGGGTGGCAAAAACCAGGGCTTGAATGGCACTGGTAAATAACCCTAAGGCCATTACAGGCAGAGGTACAAATAGAGGAACTAGCAGCACCAGTACCGCAACTACCAGTTCATCCGCCAAAATATTACCAAATAGACGGAAGCTTAGGGAGAGGGGCTTGGTGAAATCTTCGAGAATTGCGATCGGCAAGAGAATAGGTGTTGGCTCTATATATTTCTTAAAGTAGCCTAAACCCCGCTTGCTAAAACCTGCGTAAAAATACGCTAAAGAGGTCAGCAGTGCCAATGCAACAGTCGTATTGATGTCATTGGTGGGAGCTGCCAATTCGCCTGAAGGTAGCTTGATGAGCTTCCAGGGAATTAGCGCACCTGACCAGTTCGATACGAAAATAAACAAGAACAATGTGCCAATAAATGGCACCCAAGGGCGGTACTCTTTCTCACCAAGTTGGTTTTTTGCCAAATCACGAATAAATTCTAGGGCGTATTCCATCAAATTTTGGATGCCCTTGGGAATTCTTTGTGCGTTGCGAGTAGCAGCGATTGAAGCCACTACTAAAATGCTAATCACAAACCATGAGGTGAGAAAAACTTGCCCATGAATTTTAAGATTGCCCAATTGCCAGTAGAAATGATGACCTACTTCTAATGCGGCGAGGGGAAAAGAACTAAAGGCGTTTAAGACACTAAGCATTTGCATTCTTCAAGCATTTTCCCCAACGAGCGAGGATGGGATTACTATCTTTGTGAGCCTGGCTTTTTAAGAATCAGGAATGAACGCAATTTGCACCATATAGACCAGGAGCGTGGCTTTGTAAGTTAAAAATCCCAAAAATATGGGCAGAATCTGTAGCTCACGCCATTGAGTTGCCACGACGATCACTCCCATAAATAAAGCAAAACGAGTTTTGCTCAAACTGGTTTTTTCACTACCGAGCTGCTCAACGTCTCTAGCCAGCATTTTTAAGTAAACCACACCTGTACACGCCCCAATTAAATAATTAAGAGCAATGTTCAAGGAATAAAAGATCCACACAGAGATAAAAATAACCCCCGTCAAGACAAGCGTGATTACCAACAACCGCTGGAAGAGTTGATAGAACTCTTGCATGGAGTTATCTGATTCTGTATCTTCAGAAACAGTTTTAGCATCTTGTTGCGTTGTCTGAGTGGGCGCAATTGATTCGTCTGACAAGCTCACGAGACTTGAAACCAGTACAGCTAAACATTATGACTGCACATTCAGTCAGATGAATCATATCACGATCCGGTAACAATACTTTAGGAAAAAACAATTAACTTCTTGGCAACGTTAGACAGTCAGTAAAATCACGCTCCCAGAAGTGAGAGAGCGGCTGATGAGGTGAGGGACTGTGGGGCTGAATAATCAATAATCGCTGCCTAGAAAATTCAAAATTTCTGACAATTCCAGCTTTTTTGAGTGAATAATTCTTCTCCAATGTCGTTACATAGCATCTTGCTGTTTGAATTAAGTCGGTATCAATAAAATCAACTGGTGCTTGAGGAGTGTATGGGCGTACCGCAAATCAGAAATCGTAGAGTAGCGGCTTGTCATTAAAGATTGCACCCCTGCTGAATTCCAAAAAACTCAAACTTTTGGGATGTACAATACCCCGTTTGTTGGGCACTTTCCTAATCTACATTAATTTGCCAAAAGTGGTGATGGGCGATCGCTCATCACCATGAGTATAAATTATTTATGTTAACTCAATATCGAATTGGAGTGCGATTAAGCAGGTGTCAATAAAATCAGCTGCTGCTGAAGAAGTTTTCTTAGCTGATCTAATTCCAGTTGCACACCTGCCAAAATCTCTGCAACTGTAGAATTAGCATCACATCTTTGCATAAATTCAAACTCTGCTACAGATAAATTAACAATCTGGTAATCGTAATTAAAAAAACATTGACTGGGAAATCCTTCAATACAAGGATTAAGTTCGGGAATAGCTGCCAATAGGGCGTTATCGTCTGACCACTCCGACTTAATTGAGGGAGGACGACCCAGGAAAAACTCGTAATGAGTTACTTCTGGATCTAGTAATTCTATCAGGCGGTAAAGCTGGCGATCGCTCAATTCTTTAGCTCGTTCTACTAACTCTGGTGCTTTGCCCAAAAGTCTCTCCAAATCCCAGAAACTCGGATTTGAGAAACCAATAAATTCCAATCCCGAAGCATCTATTAATTCAAACAGCGTCTCAATGTTATAGTCAATTTCCTGGGGATGAACATACATATCAGCAAAGTGTTCATCCTTGTGGTTTTCTAATGACCAACGCTGCTTTTCAGATTTGACAATTCGGTTATTTTCTGGTAATGAAGAAAATATTTGTCGCCCGACTTGGACACCATCGCGATAGTCGCCTTTTTTGTCACCTTGGAGAAGTGCGATCGCTTTTTGCATGAGTTGAATTTCCCAACGTCCCAACTCTCCGTACACAAAAATATGCATCAAGCCGCCTGGGGCTAATTTTTTCGCCAAGGCTTGAATACCGCGAATTGGATCAAGCGTATGATGCAAAACGCCAACGCAGTTAATTAAATCAAACTCACCCGGTAACTGTTCCACATCAAACAAGCTGAGGTGATGAAATTCAACGCGGGTAGCCCCTGAACGCTGACAACGTTCTTTTGCTACAGCTAAAGCGCCTGTACTAAGGTCAATTCCCACAACAGAAGCCTGGGGATTGAGGTGAACCAGGTACTCCGTACTCACCCCTGTACCGCAACCTGCATCTAAAATCCGAATATCTTGCTTTTGGGGTTTTTGACCTGTGCAAAAATTATAAGCGGCTAACCAATTCCAGCGCCAGTTATAGCCTGGAGGTGGTTCATCCAACAGGGCTTCCGGCGGAAAAGGGTAGGTATTGTAAAGTTTGGCAACAGCAGCACTGACAGTTTGGGAATCGGACATCATGAGGAATAACGCAGCATTTCTGAGTTTAGCGAATACTGGACACTTCAGGTAGATAAATAATTGCGATCATTATCAAACCACACATCTATGGAATCATCTGAAAATGCAGCGCTGGATTATTTCAATTTAAAGTAGCTATGGGTCTTTTTAAGTAAAAACATTACTGTTTAAGTATCTATTAACTAATAAAATCTAATTGAGATATTTTGTATAATAATTTACTTAATCAGGAGCATCGAATGCCTGTAGGAATGCCTGAATTCGTTGAAAATCCAGAAAATCGCTGCCCTGTAATTCTCTTACTTGATACTTCTGGTTCTATGTCAGGTCAGCCTATGCAAGAGTTAAATCGAGGACTTGCTGCTTTCAAACAAGATATACTCAAAGATTCCCAAGCATCGCTGAGTGTAGAAGTGGCCATAATCGCATTTGGCCCCATAGTTAAACTGATGCAAGACTTTGTGACGATTGACCAATTTACACCGCCTATATTGGAAGTAAATGGTTTGACCCCAATGGGTGCGGCGATTGAGTATGCTTTGGATTTTTTAGAAAACCGCAAACAGACTTATAAAGACAACGGTATTCTCTATTATCGCCCTTGGGTGTTTTTGATTACAGACGGAGCGCCATCAGACTCCTGGGAGTCAGCCGCGCAAAGGTTGAGAGAAGCAGAAGCACAACGCCGACTGTTATTTTTTGCGGTTGGTGTAAAAGATGCTGATATGAATACCCTCAAACAAATTTCTCCACCTGAACGCCTACCAATTACGCTAAATGGCTTAGATTTTCGTGAGATGTTTGTCTGGCTTTCTGCTTCGGTGAAACGGGTTTCTAGTGGCAAAGTAGGGCAGGCTGTAGCTTTACCGGCTGTGGGATGGGGTCAAATTACTAGTTAGAGGAAATTTTGTGAATTGGAAAGCTGTTCGGGATTGTGCGATCGGAACAAGTCATCAAAACCAGGGGATACCTTGTCAAGATTATGTGGATTATCTCATCTTTGATGATGTGATTGTAGGCGCTGTTGCTGATGGTGCTGGTAGTGCTAAATATTCTGATGTTGGTGCTAAGTTGGCGGTAGAAACGGTACTCAAATGCTTTTTTGAAATTAATGAATATCCTCAGAAGCAAGCCTTTTCTCAACCACTGTCCAAAGAAGAAGCTCAGAAAGTGTTTGCTGAGATCGTGAACCAAGTTATTACAGAATTACAGAAGCAAGCAGATGAAAAAGATTATTCTGTCAATGATTTAGCTTGTACTCTTTTGATTTTCGTGGCAAATTCTGACTGCATTGCAGCTATGCAAATCGGGGATGGATTTATTGTAATGCGTTCCCAAGAGTCAGAATATCAACTGTTGTTTCAGCCAGATAAAGGTGAGTTTGTCAATGAAACAACTTTTATCACCTCAACAAATGCAGTAAAAGATATGAAGGTAAAGGTTGTTTCTGAAAAACAAGAGTTTATTTGTGTTTCCACTGATGGACTGGAAAAAGTAGCAATTCGCTTGAGCGACTGGGAACCCTTCTCACCTTTCTTTAAACCTTTGGAGGAATACTTACACGAACCTGTTGATCCAAAGGAAGATAAATATCTGACGGAATTCCTCAACTCTGAGCGGCTAAATTCTCGTACTGACGATGATAAAACTTTACTTTTGTGCTTGTTTAATAGAGAGTAAAATTTAATGACAGTTCTCACCTGTGCTAGTACGGGAAAATCGATTACTTTGCTGGGTGAACCTAAAATTAGTGGTGAAGGGGAAGTTTGGCGAACTAATCACAATGGTTACTTAGCAAAAATTTACCACTTACAAACTCCTGAGCAAGTGCAAAAGTTGGCGGTGATGATAGCACATCGACCTAAAGAGCCAAACTCTCACCTCAATCATATTTCTTTTGCTTGGCCTAAGTCGGTATTGAAAAATGCTCAGGGTGATTGTGTGGGCTTTTTGATGCCGGAAATTAAGGAAGCAAAAGAACTTATTGATGTATATAACCCCAAGAAAAGGAAGGATTTGAAACTTGATGTTGATTGGCGTTTTCTCCACACAACGGCGCTGAATATCGCCTCAATTATTGAAGCGATTCACATTTCTGGCTATGTTTTGGGTGATATCAAGCAGCAAAATATTCTTGTTAACGATCGCGCCTTACCTTCAATTATTGATACTGATTCTTTTCAGGTTCGGAATCCGGTAAATGGCAAGATTTATCGTTGTCCAGTTGGTTCACCAGATTATACACCACCGGAACTGATTGATAAAGATTTTTCTAGCATTGATCAAACAGAAGTACACGATCGCTTCCGGTTAGCAGTCATTATCTATCAGTTGTTGCTTGGTGGTCAAACTCCTTTTGCGGGAAACTGGATAGGTGCGGGGGAAATTCCAGAAACTAATGAACTTATCCGTCGGGGTTTATGGCTGTATACACCAAACAGTTTGATTCAACCTGTAGATAGGACAATTCCGCTTGAGATTGTTCACCCAGAGGTTCAGCGATGTTTTCTCAGATGTTTTAATGATGGTTATAAAAATTCTAACTTGCGTCCAACTGCTAGGGATTGGGTAAAGGCGCTCAGACTTGCTGTTAATGAGTTAACTATCTGTGGAAAGGTACACAGCCACTATTACAGCCGAATTTATGGTAAGTGTTATTGGTGCGATCGGGCTATAAAACTTGGTGTTGATATATTTCCTATATTTTCTAAAAAACACACCTTTTACAAAGATAAAGATGCCGATGCCTACAGTAATCGGGGACTTGCCCGTTATAAGTTGGGAGACAACCAAGGGGCGATAGATGATTACAACCAAGCTCTCAAGATTAATCCCGACTATGCTTTAGCCTACAGTTACCGGGGACTTGCCCGTTATAAGTTGGGAGACAAGCAGGGGGCGATAGATGATTGCAACCAAGCTTTGCGTATTAATCCTAATGATGCTGTAGCCTACGGAAATCGGGGAAATGCCCATTCTGATTTGGGAGACAAGCAGGGGGCAATAGATGATTACAACCAAGCTTTGCGTATTAATCCTAATGATGCTGTAGCCTACATCAACGGGCTAACTATCCGTTATTATCAAAAGATTGTTTTTGGTTTAGTATCAGCTTCACTCATTATTTTAGCAGATCCACTTATTATTTTTGCTAACGATTTTAATTACACAAAAAATTACAACCTTGAAAAAGACTACGTGAAACGTTGTTCAGCCCATTTTCAATTGAAAAATTATAGTGAGGCAGTAGATGACTGTAACGAAGCAATTAAAATAAATCCCAATAATGACGAAGCCTACTTTTTACGGGGTACTAGTCATCTTATCATTACCAATGGCAATAGGTATCAAGCAATGGAAGATTTACTGAAAGCTGCAAGCTTAGGAAATGAAAAAGCTAAAGAAATTCTCAAAAGCTATTGTACAATAGAGAAATCAGTAAAAGTTTGCAGATAATCCTGATCAGCAAAATTTATCTGCATATCATCTTATTTTAGATAATCAATGTCAACAGCCAGAAGTGATGTTGGGAGCATCTCACCTTTGCAAAAATATCAGTTAGTAAGTTGACCATTGAGATAAGCAGCTCGAAGTTGTAACATTCGAGGCACATTTTCCAAT
>NZ_JBALCP010000105.1:0-6152 GCF_036919675.1 Nostoc sp. | reverse complement strand
AAGAAACCGATACATAGAGGGCAAGGAGCTAAATTAGAAACACTCACTTTTTCTATTCTTAGTACCGCTTAGAGCTTAACCGAACCGTATTGCGAGTCGTTTGATCGTCACTTAGCTGGAGAATTAAATCCTTATTCAAAATGGCAATAGAAACCAGAGGAGTTTGTTTAGCTTTGTTAGTTCGGTCGAGCGCTCGCATCAACCGTTGCGTAATTTCTTCGGCACGTACCTCTACTGGGAGAGATCCGTCTGGTGGTTGACTACGATTAAAAACAGTGGGAGAGACAATCTCAAACAATAAGTTTCTATCTAAGGGTGAATGCACAGACGCAATTTCATACATACCAAGGCGGGTCACACCACTAGGTGGCTGGTGCGGATCGTTGGAGGCTGCGGTAGGTAACGAAGGCAGTTGACTGTGAGCGATCGCACTCCAACCAAACACCATTGCGATCGTCATCACACTGACTAGCACAAACCGAATTATTAAATAAAGGAAGCGATTAAACAAGAACATAATCTATGAGAAAGTGATTAAGCAACTGATATTAGTGTCGGTCATCGTCCTACTTTAATTTCCTCTCATCAATTAATTTTAGATATATTAAGGTTATTAGAAAAAATTTGGCGATCGCTTTCTATACAAAAGCTCTGTAATTCAGAAAGGCAAAAGTTTTCGACGAGTTACAGAACGAAATAGTTTAAAAATATTTTTCAAATGTCAACTAGCAAACGCACATTTAGGGGATGATATAAAACGTCATCTTCGTTGTCATAACTCAGGAGTTTGATGGGATGAAATCTTCAAATTTGTTTTTAGCGGTAACACTGGCGCTCGCTTCTTTGAGTTTTCCCGTATCCGTCAAAGCCGATACCGTGAATGCCCGTTGCGATGTGTTTCCAAAAGGAGAAGACCGCGCCACATCCTCTGGTCGGTGTACCTTTTCCCAACGGCAGGGTGGGGTTAGCATTCAACTGGAAAATGGTCGTAGCTATGACCTCCTCCCTGTGGGTAATCGACCCGGCAATTATCGCGATCAAAATGGTGAAGTTGCCTATCGACAAGCTGGACTTGGCGACAAAGGACAGATTTATCGCCTCGCCACTGAGTCGATTTTTGTCTACTGGGATACATCTGCCAATCGACAAAACTCAGTTAACAGAAATCGTAGGGCTGCTGCTAGGCGTCAGCCTGAGGCGGGTACTACCGTCTCTCGGTTGAGTGATTTAGTGGGGGCAAGGGCAGGACAGGCAGAAAACACAGTAAAAAAACGGGGCTATCGATGGGTCAAGAGTGATAATTCGGGCTACGGCTACTGGCTAGAAGGCAAAACTAACTACTGTGTAACGATTCAAACAGAGGAAGGACGTTACCAATCGATCGTTTATACAGGGGGTCCAGAGGATTGTAAAAATTAGTTGCTATCTGGACAAACAATCCAATTTAGCGCTCTTTAATCACTCTTTGCAGAAAATAAAGTTTAGTTTGTCAACATTTAGGCAATAAAAATCATGAAACTGAAAACATGGTTGGGTTCGTAGCGACAAGATTATTTTCAGCGATGGTGGTGAATAAAATTGATATCTTGATTTTGAGAGTGTACTAACTGGATTTCTCACAAGCAGAGCGATCGTAACCACAAAAAGCTTATCTGGTATAGGTTTCGACCGAATTTAATGTTTTTGAAAAATAACAAGTGTTTTGCGGTTGCGATCGCTCTCAAGTCAGCCAGCTTTGGGTTAGCAGCTCGTCACTTCCTCTCCTGGCTAATTCCTAAATTGCCCAAGAGCAGCAGTAGTAGTAGTAGTTAATTCAGTTGTCATTCAATTCGAGCAGGGGTGCTGATGTCGCTTTTGACCCGATTGGAGCCATGATAAACATAGAAAAAAGACTGAGACAGTGACTAATCTAATCGATCCGGTTGTCAAAGATTACCTGCTTCACAATTCTCGCTGGCGATCGCCTGTGGGCAAGGCAATCTTGTTGGGGATTGGGCTAATCGTATCGGTGCTGGCGTATTTAGGTATCTACGCGGGCAAAAACCCATTTGTCATTTGGCTTTGGGTTCCCTACACGATCGCCGGATCGATTGTGGGCTATTTCCTGCTTTCCTTTCTGGATCGCGAACGGCGAGTCCGCTTCTTTCATTTCCTCACGATCGCCAGTGTTTTCTTCATCACTGCCCCTGCCGCCGCGTTTTTTAATACCGTCTCTCCTTACCCAAGGGCAACAGTTGGATTCGTCGAGGAGGGGCTGAAGATTCTGCCAGTTCTTTTGTTGGCAATTTATATCCCAAACCTGATCCGCACTAGAAAAGACGGAATCGTCTATGGGGCACTAGCAGGGATGGGCTTTAACATCATTGAGACGGGGATCTATATCGCTGATTTGATCCATAAGTCACCAGTGCTGGATACTTTGGTTCAACAATCTACGCGCTTCGGATTGTGGGGATTAAGTGAGCACATTATCTGGTCAGGTTTTGTAGGCATGGGTATTGGATTCGCGGCAGAGTCAACACAGCGTGGATGGAGTAAGTGGAAGCGATTTGTCCTATTTTATTTGATCGTTGCTATCATGCACAGCGCGTTTGATTCAGGTCTTATAGTGTTTGGAATAATAGTCATATCTAGTATTGTGAGTTTCTTGCAAGGTATTCCTATTGACTCCGACAGCGCGGGCAATAACTTTGGACCGCTGTGGGACGGAATGCGATATGGGTCATACGTCTACAACATTGTGTTAATCATTATCCTGATCGTGCAAATCAAGCGGTCATTTCGTTTGGAAAACAGGCTGCAAGCGGCTGAACTATCAACTGAAGAATCGACTGTGGTTCCAGAAGAGGAGCTGAAGAAGATAAGGAGCGAACGACTGTTCTTTAAGCGGAAGTATAAAAACTTTCCGAAGGCGATCGGGTCAAAGATTGTGCTTTACCAAAATCTGTTGGCAATGCAAAAACATACAGCGACACAGCTTGGTCTTCGCATTGATAAAGTAGAGCCTGTTGTCGTGCTACGGAAAGCAATTCAATCGCTCAGGACAAATCATCTGCAAGGACGGGTCGAGAGTGTCGTTGATTGACATAGGATGCGATCCCCTTACTGTCAATTAGCAAACAACTGAACTGTTGCAATGTCTTGTACCTTTTCTTAATGTCAAGGGAATGTATCCATTGCAGATAGTGGAGAATAAAGCAACGGCAAAATTTTCAGATCAATACAATGTCCAAATCAATCTGCTTCAAACCATGAAAACATTGCGAATCTTGGCTCCTGTCATATTAGGTTTATCCGCTCTCACCGGGACGAGTTCTGTTAATGCTCAAGCTGTGATTGACACTGTAGACAATGGTAATTTGAGTGTAACGAGGCTGTCTTCAAGAAGTGGCTGCGCTGTACTTTTTAACCCGCAAGGAACACTTCTGCAAAATGGTCGATCCTGTAGTGCGAGAGACATCAGTGAAGCTCAGACAGCGATCGATAGCTATCTGCGGGAACAAGGTACACCTGACGGTGACGATCGCACCTCGTCGAGTCAGGGGCTAACGTTGATCTGCTACGGTGAAGGTCGCAGACCTAGCATCGCCAGCCGAAATAGCTACGAATGGGATGATCGCCGCCATCGATACGCCCTACGCGATCGCGTAGAATCATCAACGGAGGATTTCGATTCCGAGGTTCAAGTCGAGATTCGCAATATGAAGGGGAAAATTCATCTAACCAGAAAGCTAATTGCACCGATCAATTCGGGCGGGACTGACGGATGGTGGAACCTCAGCGATCTCAAGATCACGCCCGATCAGATTACAGGAAGATACCGGATCAATGGGCTAAACAAACCTCGTGTCACTATTGATCGGCGTAGCGGTCGGATTGCGATTGATGAGGCTACAAGTTTTCGGGGTTCCTGTGACGCGGGCAACTGGAGCGATCGCAGGAACCGATTTTAGCTTATTGAGTCAAGTGGCGTTGCATTACAGCTTGATTCGTAGTTTAGTTCAGTTAGTATCCTTCATCTGAGCGATCTATCTATGTGTAGGCTGTTAATTCATCGTTGTAATTTCAGTAGCAGTGAAGACCTGCCTCAGTGCAGTTTAACTGAACTTATGTGCTTTAAAATACTATTACTGAATTGATCATTTGGAGCTAAACTATAAGTAAAGCTAATAAATTAGCCAAGAGGTAAAAGCAACTCTCGCTAATAGAACATGGCTACGGTGCTATTTCAGAAAATTTTGTCAAGTAGTTGAGTAAAAATTGAGCAAGAAGAATATCTGGTTCGACTATGCACTCCAGAGCCGATTGCCAAAGCGATCGCCAAACTTTTCGGTCTACTGACTTTGATGGGTAAGTGAGGATTTAATTTTCTCAAGAGAACAAAAAATCTTGAACTGCTTCTAAAACAACTGCTGGGTATTCTTCATACAGTCCCAGAGAACCAGGAATGATAACGCTTCTCACCGCTGGTAAGGCTACTAAAGCGTTCATTTCTTCTCGTGATTTGGGAGGGCTGGATTCCCCAATTACTACCATGAGCGGTACAGTTAAAGACTGCACAAGTCCCAGAAAATCAGATTGTTCGTGTACAGCATCAAGATTACCAGTTACAAAAGCAGCAGATGCAAATCGCGCTCCTGGTTGTTGAGTCGTGTACCACTTCTTCTCAATGAAATTGGGTGTAATTTTCGCCGCGTCAGTAAAGACATGACGGCGGTACATAAAACTTAAGAAAGATTGAGTAGTGTTGAGTTTGTAGAGAGCTTGACCAAGTATAGGCGATCGCACCAATTCTCTCACCATGCCAGCTATCTGTTGACTTGCTCCCATTGTCGGCAAAGGGCCACGCCAAGTAGGAGCTAACAACACAATCCGTGAGAAAGCAGCCTGTTTCACAGCTAATTGTAAAACGTAACTAGCAGCATGACCAGCCGCTACCACAGTAATTGGGGTATTAAAAATAGCTTTGACAAAATCTTCCAGAAATTGCTGATATATTTCCGGTCGGTAATTCAAACTAGGGCGAGAAGATTGTCCAAATCCAGGCCAGTCTATGGCTACAACTTGAAAATGGGGAGCTAATAGCCTGGCGAGTTCGCCCATTTCTAAACGCGTCGAAACAGTGCTGAAAGCTGGTAGTAGCAATAGCGGTGAACCTTTACCAAGGGTTTCATAAACAACGCGCAATTGCTGATTTTCCCAATTCCAGAGATATTCTTGAACTACTCCACCAAAGCCAATAGCAGCAGAGGTAGATAATAAATTTGTTGACATTTGACTAAATTTATTATTCAGAGTTAGGAGTTAGGAGTAGAGACGCGATTAATCGCGTCTGCATAAGAGTTAGGAGTTAGGAATTCAAAACTCATCACTCTTAACTTTTGAGATTTATTTGCAATTATCTGTTTAGCTAGGCAAATCTAACTTACATTCCAATGCTTTTTTTTGCATGGTTTTAAAAATGTTGTAAAACCCATTAGCACGTGAAGGTGTCAAACTAACGTTTAAACCTGTTTCTTGAATAAAATCTGGAGTAAGTTGGACAATCTCAGTTGGCGTTAGTCCATCCAATCCTTCAACCAGAAGCCCTACTAATCCTTTGGTTAACTGGGAATCGGAATCGCCCTGAAACACAACCTTACCCTCATCCAAGGCTGCTGTGATATAAACTTGAGACACGCAACCAGGAACTTTATTTTCGGCTAATTTTTCAGCTTCTGGGAACTCATTGAGCTTCTGAGCATACCAGATTAGCTGTTCATAACGTCGCTTCGGTTCGGAAGCGCGTTGAAAGCGCTGGACAATTTTAGCGAGCGCAGGTGGCAAAGAATCTAGAGTTGAGGACATAACAGAAGCTGCAAATGATCGGTCTTACCTTGAGTGTAAATTATCTTTAGAGCGATCGCGCCTCCGGTTCAGTTGGCAGTATCAAGCTAGCCATTACTGACTATAACTTGTCAAATCCAGATAATTCCTGCGATTGCATTCACTTCGGTCAGGTTTTTGAATGCGCCTAATCACAAAAACTTAATTTTTTTATAAGCAGGTTTTGACGAGTAGAACCCATTTGGGATCTATAAAGTAGCTAATCTTCGGAGCATAAGTCTGACAAAACAGAGATGAATTTTAGTGGTCGCATTTTCTAAAGTTCT
>NZ_JBALCP010000104.1:0-82733 GCF_036919675.1 Nostoc sp. | reverse complement strand
GTTCCCAACTACTATTTACACTCAACTTGGTGGTCAATCTTTTACTCCTGAGTAGCCTTTCTTCTAACTCCCGAAAAAATGGGCGAACCGGGAGTTCTGAAGCTCAAGTTCCCAGTTCCAAAGCTCAAGTTCCCAGTTCCAAGTCTGAAGTTTTCTTGAGACTATACGCTAACCTCAAGTTGGGCGTTTCCAGCCTCATGTTTTGTGTTCCAAGCTTAAATGGCTCATAGGAACCCCTGAAATATTGATACTAATCCTAATGGCATTGGGCATTTATCATTTGTTATTCTCCCCCATGCCCCCTGTTTTACATCAACTCCATCTCCCGCAACCCCTGGCGTAGTCTCTTCGCCTCTTCGGGATTATGCTTTTCATGAAGGGCGATCGCTTTTCTAAAAGCTGTTAAACTATCTTGATGATTGCCAACTTTGAGCAACACTACCCCTAAATTTTGATACGCTTCGGCATAGTTGGGATTTAACTCGATTGCATTTTGATAATATGCGATCGCATCTGTAAATAAACCCAAAGCCTTAAATATCATCGCTAAATTATAATGTCCGACAACAAAAGTTGGGTCAATTTTCAAAGTTGTGGCGTAAGCAGTTTTCGCACCATCGAAATCACCTGCTGCTTTGAGTAAGTTACCCAAGTTGTTGTATGCTCCTAATTTGAGCATGGGGTAAATTGGCAATTTGATGGCAGCTTTATAGTGAGAAATAGCCTGTGGGGATTTTTGCAACCGACTGTAGGCAATGCCTAAATGATAGTGGAGTTCATATAAAATATCGTAGTTTTCTTCAGCAGTGTTGATTCCTCGTCTAAGCAACTCCATACCTGGGGAAATTTTCCCAGTTTGCACATACAATGCCCCTAATTTACTGCAAACATAAGGGTCATCAGGATGAGTCGCGAGAAACCCTTCCATCGCCGTAGCTGCTTTGGCATATTTGTTATTTTGAGCGATCGCACTTTTTTGATATCCTACGTGTAAAAGTGCCACCCCTGGTAAATAACCTACTTGCCAATGGGGTTCTTTGGTTAAAATTGCTGACACACTATCATCCACTAAAGCATGATAAGGACGGTCAAAACGAATATCTGGATGATTGCGAAATAGCCTGGAAACCAGAGAATAGGGAGATTGTTCTGCACCAACTTCGTGGCGGACAAGGTTGATGAGCAAGTATTCGTCTCTTGCGATCACCTCCCGCAATTGCGGTAAAATTGCTGGTGTCAGAGTTTCATCAGCATCTAATACCAGAATCCAATCACCAGTGACATATTTTAGAGCTGCATTCCGGGCAGCACTGAAGTCATTACACCATTTAAAATGATGGACTTTTGCACCGAGTTGTTGGGCAATATTGGGAGTGCGATCAATTGAGCCTGTATCCAAGACTACCATTTCATCCACCACTTTTCTGACACTGTTCAGGCATTTAGGTAGTGTTGCTGATTCGTTTTTCACAATCATGCACAGACTGAGTTTCATATTGCCAATAAATTCTGGGTTCAAATTTTTTGCTTGCTGTAGTCACCAACTTTTATTTTGTGCCGATATAGCATCAGATAATCATATAGCGAGTTTTTAACAAAGGACAGGATAAGGATATTTTATTTACCATCAAAAATGCTCAAGTTATACTTGTTTGACAAGCTTACTAAAACTTACTCAAGATATATCTATTTTAGTTCTTTGAGAATTTTTCTAAATAAGGCTAAAAAATCTTAACAGGGTGAGTCGCTACAAAGCCTCCTATATCAAGCTGTAAAGTGTAATTCTCATCCGTATCACATTATTGACACATCATCTACATACCTCATTTCCTCTAGACTCTACAGAGGTCAACTTACCCTTCACGCCTGGATTCTATGAAATTGAGAGTGGAGAAGTCTTTGCTGACGATGCCGATACGGGTCGATTTAAAATCAGAGAAAATCACTCCTTACCTGTACCTAATCCTCTAATAGGTGTACACTCGAAATAGTAGATTTTTCTAATATGTCTAGGGTAATAGTTAATAATATTTTAAACTAGATATTACCCATTTGTCATGCTTGTATAACTATAATACAGATTATATAAATAGTCATATATATCATGAAAAATTCATTCATCAAAACAGCAAATTTCCTTCGCCAAAATCTCAAAGAATATTTGCGATCGCTTCAGTATTGGTTTTTAGATACACCAGAAAGGGCGCTCTTAGAAGCTCAACAAGCAGCTCAGAGAATTAAAAACATCGAGATCGAACATTTTGGTAACAAAAAAATATCATCAGAATCAGTAAAATATACTGAAAATGTGATGTCTTACTGGCAAGGATACCTTGAGAAGAATTTAACTATTATCAAAATCAGGCTTGCAGAGTTCCGGCTTAGTCGAGGAATTGTCAATATCTCTAATTCTGTTTTATTAGAAAAGTTAAAGGTTATTGATGAAGTTGTAGAGAAGTACGCTATCAAAGATGAACTAATTAGCAACGGTGCCTTAGAATCAACTTCTCAACCACTACAAGTTAACCAGAGCGAAATCAGCGAACAGCTAGACTCATCTAATATCAATAATATTCAAGCCCTACTTCCATCTCAAAAAACTGGGGCGATTCCAAGGTCTTTTGGCAAAACAGTTAACAGAATTAAAGCGGGATTCTCCCCGCAGGCAGAAGAAGAATTTATTAGAAGTTACCGAAATTCTCGAAATCGGACAAAAACTGCTCTAAGATTTTTATTAGTTCTAATTATTGTACCGTTTTTAACTCAGCATTTTTCTAAGCAATTCTTAGTAGTTCCCCTATTAGAAAAGATTAGAGGAAATCAAATTCAAACTTACATCAATTATGATATACAGAAAGAAGCTCTCCATGAATTACATAATTTTGAGCAAGCATTGAAGTTGGAACATTTACTCAATCAAGCGCCACCACTTTCTTCAGAGGTAATAACAGAAAAAATCAAAGACAAAGCAATCGAGATAGCTGAAAAATCTCACATTCAAAGTACTAGCGTTATTAGTAATGTTTTTGCAGATGTTATATCAATAATTTCTTTTAGTATAATTATTGCTTTAAGCAAAAGAGAAATTATGATTGTGAAGTCTTTTATGGATACCATTGTCTATGGTCTGAGCGATAGTGCTAAAGCTTTCTTGATTATTTTGTCTACAGATATATTCGTAGGATTTCACTCACCAGATGGGTGGGAAGTTCTTCTCGAAGCATCGGCAGAACATTTAGGTTTGCCAGCCAGTAGAAATGTAATATTTTTCTTTATTGCTACATTTCCAGTGATTTTAAATACTATCTTTAAATACTGGATATTCCGCTATCTGAGTCGCTTATCTCCGTCGGCATTAGCTACATTAAAAGAGATGGACGAGTAATTCATAATTTATAATTATTTTGACGCATTTGTCTTATGATTCGCTAGGCTATCTATATCCTGGTTCTTCCAAAGCGTACTATGGATTTTGAAAGCAAAGCCAATGCCCCAACTCCCACAGATAACATAGAGTTTGCTCAACCAACTACTACCCGTAAGCCATTGGAATTGTTGCGAGATACTGAGGCTTTGCTACGTCGCCCAGCTGTAGCAACACTGTCACCGATTTTGCCACCAAAACTAAGCAATAGATTCCAAGCAACCTCATCTTTGGCAAATGACTCCTTTAAGGAACTGGCAGAAATCGACCTAGACAGTATTAGTGACTTTGAACTGCGACCTGCACGAATTTATGTTGGCTTAAGCTTTGTTGGTTTTGGGGCGCTGATGATATTAGTGTTGCTGCTGTACTTAAACACCTTGCGTCCAGAACTCAGAACGGTTGAACAGATTCAGCGATATTGGTATCAATATGTTTGGTTTGTCAGTTTGGGTGTTACGGGGATGTTTATGTTGGGCCGTGAAGCGATGCGTCCTATGCCAAAGCGGCGAAAATGAAAAGTGGCAAGCGCTAAATTAAAATTAAGCAAAACTCTTTTAAAACCTCGTTAAGAGCCTCTGGCTGGAAATGCTCTTTCATTGCGGTGCCACTAGTCTTGAGGCAGCGGCCCCCGGTTAGGCATTCCCAGTCGGAGACTGGGAACGAGACAACCTCTAAAAGCTTTTTCGCTTACTGGCTTTCAGCTTAAGTTGACACGCATGAGCTTTTTCTGTGCCCCGAAAGTGCGGGTCTATTTATTATCAAAGAATGATTAATAAAAGCCTGAAACGATTTATGCATGGTAAAGGCATACCATGATTGATTTGTACAGTGCTTAAGACCCAGTATTTTAAATTAAAATTCTTCTTTAATTAAGAAATAATAATTGTCAGAAATTAGTACTTCATAATATGCTTGGGTATAAGTAGCTGTCAGTAAATTTTATTATATATGAATTACGATGCTTTCATTGTTCCACCAGGTTCAAAGATTTCTTTGAAAAAAAACTATGACCCAGCTTATAAGACTGATTTTAATCAAAAAGCTGATGCTGCAATCAAATTACAGGCAGATATTGAACGACTAGCAAATTACCAAAATATTCTCTACGCTCAAAACACTTATGCCTTATTGATTATTTTTCAGGCAATGGATGCTGCTGGTAAAGATAGCACAATTAAACATGTGACATCTGGTGTTAACCCGCAAGGATTTCAGGTGTTTAGTTTCAAGGCCCCTAGTGCGGAAGAATTAGACCATGACTATCTGTGGCGAACAACTAAGGCTTTGCCAGAAAGAGGTCGAATTGGGATATTCAACCGTTCATACTATGAAGAAGTGCTAGTAGCTCGTGTCCATCCAGAAATATTGAAAAAGCAACAACTTCCTTACTTACCTGAGGGAAATAAGATATGGAAACAACGCTTTGAAGAAATTAATAATTTTGAAAAGTATTTAGTTGAGAATGGTGTGATCGTCCTGAAGTTTTTTCTGAATGTCTCCAAATCAGAGCAAAAAAAACGCTTTTTACAACGGATTGATACTCCTGAAAAAAATTGGAAGTTTTCAGATAGTGATGTCCGAGAACGAGTTTTTTGGGATGATTATATGAATGCTTACGAAGAAGTTTTCAATCACACTAGTACGAAATCGGCTCCGTGGTATATTATTCCTGCCGATCGCAAATGGTTTACCCGCCTGGTAGTCGCTAATATTATCTGTACAAAATTACAAGAACTAAATCTGCAATACCCAACAGTTAGTGAGGAACATAGGCAGCAGCTTTTAGAAGCAAAACGCATTCTAGAACAGGAAAATGAATCTATGAACTTAAAAGATAAAGGGAAAAAAAAGTAAATTATTTTAAAAATTACATTGTATAATCTTTTCAAGCAAAGACGAAATAATCGTAAATTTATTTATCCTCTCTATAACGAAAAAATTTGGTTGGTAGTGACAGCCTAAAAATAATGATTAAAATGGCGGAAAATGCCAAAAATCATCCACCTTACTTTACTAATGCTGCTTTTGATATTGTGGCGATCGCAGCCTCAGCTGGTGGTCTGAATGCTTTAATTAAAGTGCTATCGACTGTACCAGCAGAATTTACAGCCGCGATCGCCATTGTGCAACACCTCGCTCCGCAACATCCGTCGCTCATGGCAGAAATTCTTAATCGGCGCACGGCTATTACCGTCAAGCAGGCAGAGGAGGGAGATTGGCTGACCCCAGGAACGGCTTACATTGCTCCACCCAATCATCACTTGTTGGTTAATCGTGAGGGTACGCTTTCCTTATCACAGTCAGAATCTGTACGTTTTTTACGTCCTTCGGCTGACCTGTTATTTGAATCAATTGCACCCATTTACAAAAATAGAGCGATCGCCCTTGTGCTAACTGGAACGGGTAGCGACGGCACGATCGGGGTAAAGGCAATAAAAAAAATGGGCGGTACTGTCATTGTCCAAGACGTAAAAACCGCTGAATTTTCCGGGATGCCCTCAGCTGCGATTCAAGCTGGCAACGTAGATTTTATTCTCCCCCTAAATGAAATCTCTAGCACCTTGGTGACTTTAGTCATGGGAGAATTGTTACTAAATTGAGAGGCAGGGGGGTAGGGGAGCAAAGGAGATATGTTTTAAAATACAACTGTAGTGTAAACATAGTTTCATGAGTCTTTGATACTCGTGAATGAGTCTTTCAACTCCGTTAATGAGTCTTTGATACTCGTGAATGGAGCTACGAACTTCGTTAATGAGTCTTTGATATTATCAAAGGACGTAGTTCAGAACTCCACTCCTGTGCCCCCCTTTCCCTAACCTTATGACTTCCGTAGAAATAGACCCTGAATTTGAAAATCTACTGATTTATCTCAGACAAAGCCGGGGATTTGATTTCACAGGCTATAAGCGCTCGACTTTGATGCGTCGGGTACACAAGCGGATGCAGTCATTGAGCATAGACAGTTTTGGAGATTATCTAGACTACCTAGAAGTTGATCCAGAGGAATTCAATTATCTCTTCAACGCTATCCTAATTAACATCACCGCTTTTTTTCGAGATTCATCAGCTTGGGAATATCTAGCAGAGCAAATACTGCCTAATCTGATTAAAAATAAAGAAAGTTCTGACCAAATTCGCATCTGGAGTGCTGGCTGTGCCTCTGGGGAAGAAGCTTATACGCTGGCAATGTTAATGGCTGAAATGTTAGGAACAGACGAGTTTCGCCAACGAGTGAAAATCTACGCCACAGATATAGATGAAGATGCTCTCAACCAGGCTCGCCAAGCTATGTATTCAGCAAAAGATGTCCAGGCGGTGCCAGATGAACTGCGGCAAAAATACTTTGAGATTCTCGGTAACTACTATATCTTCCGCTCAGACTTGCGGCGCTCAGTGATTTTTGGACGCCATGATTTGCTTCAGGATGCGCCAATTTCGCGCTTAGATTTGCTGGTTAGTCGCAATACCATGATGTATTTTAATTCTGAGACTCAGGGGCGAATTCTAGCCCGATTTCATTTTGCACTCAATGATACTGGCTATCTGTTTTTAGGGAAAGCAGAGATGCTATCCATGCATTCGAGGCTGTTCACCCCACTAGACTTAAAAAACCGGATATTTGCTAAGGCATTGTCGGTGAATGTACGCGAGCGCCTCTTAGGTATGGGAAATTCAGCAGATGACGAATCTAGCAGCCATTTGTCTCGACATCTCCGGCTGCGAGACATGGGTTTTGACACATCACCAATCGCCCAAGTAGTTATTGATAACAGTGGCACTCTGATACTAGTAAACGAGCAGGCGCGGACTTTGTTTGCCCTTTCCTCTAAAGATTTAGCTCGTCCCTTCCAGGATCTAGAACTTTCCTATCGACCAGTTGAGTTGCGATCGCTTATTGAACAGGCTTATGCCGAACGCCGCCCGATCACCCTGACAAATGTAGAGCGCTATTTATCCAACACAGAAAGCCAATATCTGGATGTGCGGATTACGCCTTTGCAAGAAACAGACACCAGCTTCTTAGGTGTCAGCATCACCTTTCATGATGTCACCCCTTACATTAAACTCCAAGAGGCGCTGCAACGCTCGCAACAGGATTTAGAAACTACCAACGAAGAATTACAATCCACTAATGAAGAATTAGAAACTACCAACGAAGAATTACAATCCACTAATGAAGAATTAGAAACTACCAACGAAGAATTACAATCCACTAATGAAGAATTGGAGACGATGAATGAAGAACTCCAATCTACTAATGAAGAATTACAGACAATTAATAACGAACTGAGTGAGCGCACCGCAGAACTCAATCGCACAAACATTTTCCTCATTTCTATTCTCAAAAGTCTCCAAACTGGAATAGTAGTAATTGATAACAATTTTAACATCTTAATTTGGAATTACATGGTAGAAGATTTATGGGGCTTGCGGACTGATGAAGTACTAACAAAGTCTATCTTCGTCCTAGACATTGGGCTACCCATTGAGCAGTTGCGATCGCTCATTCGTGATTCCCTATCTGGGAAAAAGCAGTTTCAAGAAATAATCCTCAATGCTACCAATCGTCGGGGTAGACAAATAAAATGTTACCTGGCAATCACTCCGCTGCTTGATATTTCAATACAAGGAGCAGTTTTGATGATGGTAGATATCGATAAAGTCAATAGTATGATTTCTACTCAAGAAATTGAGAAACGGCAGCAGCAGGAATAAAAGTAACAAATCACCGAATTTACGATGTTTAAATTTTGGATAATGGAATTGTTGGCGGAGCCTCTCGTAGAGAAGATTCAAAATCCAAAATTTAAAAAGGTTTGAGAGCAAGCGAATTAGAACGCGAGAATAATTCTATTTTTCCATTATCCAAAATTAATTGACTTTTCAAGTGATTTGATTGCTGGGGTCAATCTAAAATCTAAAATCGTTCGACTGAGCGACTTGTACTGAGCGAAGTCGAAGTAAGCCGAAGTCCAAAATCCAAAATTGGTTGACCCCATCCACCATTACAGCAATTTTCATTTATTTGAACCACGTTTGTCATCGGGAACATTGCTATACCCCAAAAGCACAAGTCTATTTACCCGAAAATAGCTGTAAAATCAATTTGCTGCGGCTCTTTAGCTAAATTAAAATTCTGAAATTTTGTGATGTGCTTACTCAGTTACCGACTATCAACGCCCTGAACCAGCCCATTAGTACCGCAAGGCGGAAGTCAAAAGTCACTTGTACTGAGCGTAGCCGAAGTAAAAGTCAAAAGTCAAAAGTATTATGGAATAAGCTCTTTAGGGCTTTTCAATGGTCTGCTTATTTACGCCGTGCTGTACTAGTTCTGCTTGGGTTCAATAAGCAATCACTAACTTAGACATCATCTTACTCGACCACTCCCACTGTAAACGCAAAGCAGCAGGCGTAGCCTTGAACTTGATGTTTCGCTACCCTTCCAATACTAAAATGGTTCGGGAACTAACTGCGATCGCCCGCGAATAACTAGAATATTTTGAGCTAGTTAACCAATGGTTTGAACGTCGGAATATTCCCCTGGCTCCTTTACACCACCTCCCTATGGCGCTCTTTTAAAAGCTACTGTCCGCCTTAAAGAACCTGAGCGATTTCTGGATTCCTTGCCAGTCACTGGTTTAATTGAAGCTCGCTCTCACGAACGCTTGGGACTATTAGCTGCTCACTGTCCAGAGCCAGAATTAGCAAAATTTATCCGGGGTTAATGGTATCCGAAGCGCGTCACTACGGTATATATTGGGTTTTAGCTGCTACTTACTTCGACAAAGAAATTGTCATGCAACCGCTTGATGAATTAGCAATTGTCGAAAGTGAGTTGCTGGCGACTTTGCACCCAGAACCTAGAATTCACAGTTAGTAGACTAACCCAACAGATATGAAGCTTCAGCTAACACACCTGAGACTGCTTGTCTCCAACTACAAAGATTCTTTTCTGTTCTACCGGGATCTGCTGAAATTTGATGTCGATTGGGGCGATGAAGATAGCGGATATGCTGAGTTTAATACTGGATATCTCAAGCTGGGTTTGTTCAAAAAAGAATTAATGGCTGAAGTAGTCCCAAGAATCGAACAGCCTTCATATGTTGCCAATCGAGATAAAATTGTCTTGATTTTCGCAGTCGATAATGTGGATGAGGTCTATAAGCAAGTAAAAGATCAGAATGCGATGGTTGTAACTCAACCACAAGATCGCCCAAGCTGGGGAATCCGCACAGCTCATTTTCGCGATCCTGATGGCAATCTCATCGAAATCTACAACAATCTAGGAATTGTCAGTTAACTGAACCTTAGGGATTTCCAAGAAATAAATTATCCAATCTTGTGGGGTGAACCAAAAAGCCTGCCCGTAACAAAAAGCTGACTTTCCGTCCCGCCCCACTCGACAAATTTTAGGCAGTTTTAAGCTTGCCAGATCCTTTGGTCATTAAAGCTAAAATCAAACTCAATAAGCTCCTCAGTTATCCTGAGTAAGTACAGACCAGTGATGGTCGTAATAATATCTTTGAATACAATTCAATCTGACCTAACTGGATGGATAAATAACAAAATTAATTAAAATATTTCTGGAATTAATGCTAAAAATCTGCTGTTATCTGTAAAGCCATTACCAATGCCTATCCAGCTTGTAGCTGCTGTTAGTTAAAAATAATCTCAACAAATTGGTATAAAACATAGAGACTATAGAGAGATTTAATTCTTACTGCGTAAGACTTTGATACACTTTATTTGTATTTATTTATATTTTGAGTTTTACATTAGAAGTCATAGAACTTGATGTGATAAATTATCTATGACTTACGATAACCGCGCCGAAGTGCGAAAGGTTTTAATTATTACCTTACTGCTCAACCTGTTTGTAATGGGATTGAAAGCACTTGTGGGCTATTGGACAGGTTCTTTGAGTTTGCTAGCTGATGCCTTGCATAGTGTGACAGATAGCGCCAACAACGTTTTAGGATTAATTGCAAGTAAATTTTCTTCTCCACAGCCTGATCGCGAGCATCCCTACGGACACCACAAATTTGAAGCAGTAGGAGCTTTAGGAATTGCCTCATTTTTAGGAATAGCCTGTTTTGAAATTGTGCAAGGAGCAATCGAGCGAATTCTCAAAGGTAGTGAACCTATAAAAATAACGCCCCCTGAGTTGTGGTTATTACTAATTGTGCTGGGCGTGAATATTTTTGTGGCCTTTTACGAACGTAGTGTGGGTAGGCGGGTAGGTAGCTCAATTCTCATAGCTGATGCTACACATACCATGAGCGATATTTGGATAACAATTTCTGTAATTGCGGGCTTGATAGGAGTTTGGCTTGGTTATCAATGGATGGATTTGGTGTTCGTTTTTCCTGTGGCTTTGTTGGTATTTTGGAGTGGTTGGTCAGTTTTAAAAGAGAATTTGCCTTGGCTTGTGGATCAAATGGCGATCGCACCAGAAGCAATTTATGCGATCGCTACTTCTGTTCCAGGTGTAATTAACTGTCATGCGATCGCTTCTCGCGGTGTTCTTGGTCGTCAAGTTTTCATTGAAATGCATTTAATAGTAGATGCACCAGATGTAGAAACCGCCCACCAGATCACCGAAGAAGTAGAAAGCCGATTAGAAGAACGGTTTCATCCAGTGAGGATTTTAATTCACGTCGAGCCACCAGCATATAAGTCTGAGCACATTAGCTTTGAAACTGGATCAAAGTAGTCTCAGCAATTCCAAATCACGCCCTGCTCAGATGTCAAGCAGCGCCTTTTAGGGACTTTTGCCGTCGAGCGTCGTCACGTTGTCAAGATGCTTGCTGAGGGTAAATTCGTTGGAATCCCTGTGAAGCAAGAATCCCACAGGCGAAGTATTCAACAGAGCTTGATATTATCTGTTGCTTCAATCAAGGCACTACAAATTCCTGGTTCACTCATCGAATGCCCAGCATCAGGAACGACTATAAATTCGGCTTCTGGCCAAGCGCGATGTAATTCCCAAGCTGATATCATTGGGCAGACTACATCATAGCGCCCTTGAACAATTACAGCCGGAATATGGCGGATGCGGTCTACATTTAAAAGTAATTGATCCTCTGTTTCCAAAAATCCCTTATTTATAAAGTAATGGCATTCAATCCGAGCGAAAGCTGAAGCAAATTCATTCTCGCCAAACTTTTCCATAAGTTCTGGGTCTAAGAAAAGTCTACTGGTACTAGCTTCCCAAATAGACCAAGTACGCGCTGCTGCTAATTGAATTTCTAAATCTGGACTGGTCAAGCGTTTGTAATATGCTGCAATCAGATCGTCATGTTCATCTATGGGAATCGGTTTGACATATTCTTCCCAAGCATCAGGAAAAATATAGCTAGCACCCTCTTGGTAGAACCATTGCAACTCTTTTTGTCTCAACATGAAGATACCACGGAGAATTAACCCCGTGCAGAGAGAGGGATGGGTTTGACTGTAGGCTAATGATAAAGTGCTACCCCAACTACCACCGAAGACCGCCCACTTTTCTATACCTAAATGTTGGCGCAGTTTTTCGATATCACTGACTAAATCCCAAGTAGTGTTTTCCCGTAATTCAGCATGGGGCGTACTTTGACCACAACCGCGCTGGTCAAACATCACTAACCGCCATTTTTCTGGGTGGAAATATTGCCGATAAAAAGGTGGACATCCACCACCAGGCCCCCCATGCAGCAAAACGATGGGTTGACCTTGCGGGTTACCTGACTCTTCAAAATGAATAGTATGAAGGTCAGAAACCTGTAAATTACCTTCTAAGTAAGGCTCGATCGCTGGGTAAAGTTCTCGCATTTTCGATATTTTATTAGTAATGTGATCATCGCGATCGCTTGTCTTTGTGAAACAACTTCAGTCTCTTCACGTCAACGCGTGAGTGCGGGTTCTAAGTTTTGCCTAATACTCTTTCCCGCACTTTTTTGGGGCTGTTTCCGCAAAAGTTAGACTACCTCTGTTTTTGGCAAAGGTATGGGAATCTTAAGTACAGGATTTAAATCTTGATAATAGAGGACAGTAATTCAATGGCATACTATTCTAATTCAGCCCCGTTCCGTTTGCGTATATATCTGAAACAGAATCGTAATTCTCAAGTTTTTATTGGTTATCCTTCAGCAAACCCTATCGAATGGATACAAATTTTAAATTTTAATAACACAGAATTAATTTGTGGAAAACGGAGAATTTATATAAATGATGTACGTTCATTTATTATTGCCTATCCAAGTGGTGAAATATTAGACGGGGAACTAGTATTTTACCCACTTCCTCAAGGAATATATTATATTCAAAATGAAAAAAAGATAAAATCAGAAATTCTTATTCCAGAAAATCTCAAGCTAGGAAACCAACTTTTAAAAATAGTACATGAAAAAGCAGTACACGAAAAAAGAAATAATTATTATTCAACTAAATTAATAAATATATCTCCAGAAAAAATTAGAGTCATAAAATTTGCTGGTTATACGCAATACCACGGAATGTATATTTTTAGTACTATTACTGGTGGTTATTTCAGCGAACAAAATTTTCGAGAGTGGTATGGTGTTGATGAAGACGGTTGGATAAAACTGGGACAAATAGTAATAGACCCAAATAATTATAGTGGCGGCAAGAGTTATTGGGTTTACTTTTGTGTAAATGAGAATGGTAAAGAATTCATTGCAGGAGCGCAATTTCAAGAAGTAAGTCCCTGGTGGAAGCTATGGTAATTATAGGTATTTTTAATTAAATAAATTAAATAAGCCCGATACCCATGATACAACCCTGCAATGGCCTTCCACCTACACAGCGATCGCACAAGCTGAGAATCATTACAGCATTGAAAACTTGGGCTGCTACTCCCGATGGAATCTCAACAATTGTACTAGCTAAGATGGCATTCAAAATGGCGATCGCATCTGCAATTTCTTTAAAAATTGCTCAGGCGTTGCGATGGGAATATCCTTTCTATGCAGTAATCGCAGCCATCATTGTGATGTCATCTACTCATGGCAGCACTTTGTTACTAGGAATTGCGCGAATAATTGGAACTGTGATTGGTGCTATAGGTGGAGCCATCTTTGCAGTTGCACTGGGTAGCAATTTCTGGTCATTGGGAATCAGTGTATTTTTGACTATTTTTCTGACTTCCTACTGGAAATTCAATGAGGCGGCGAAATTGGCGGGGTATGTGTCAGCGATCGTCATTTTGAGTCACAGCCAATCTCCTTGGCTATACGCTTGGGGCAGGTTTCTCGAAACCCTTTTGGGTATTGGTGTGGCACTGTTGGTAAACAACTTTATTTTTCCTGCCTCAGCTGGGGTAGAACTGAGGCGTTGTTTGTCACAAACGCTAACTGATTTGGAGCAGTTTTATGAGTTAGTTGTGGACTCTGCTTTTACAGGAAACTACGATCGCCCCCGTGTGGATGAGTTAAAAACCAGTATCATTAGTTCACTGAGCAAGGGGCGATCGCTATGGCAGGAAGTCAGACAGGGACAGACAAACGAACCGCCAGAAAAACGGGTGAATGAAGCTTGGGAATTTCTCATCCGCAGGATTTGGGAACACATCTTGACAATGGAACATACCGTACTTGCTAGACAGCAGGATACTTTCTGGCAAATTCTTTCACCTCAAATTACCCAACTGGCACACGAAACTGAGAGTGCAATGCTCACCCTAGCAACCGTAGTCAAATCGCACCAGCCTAGTTTATCTTTGTCAGGAATGGAAGTTGCACTTACCAATGCTACAGAGCAATTAAATCGGTTGGAAGAAATTAAACAGCAAGATTACCCAATGGATGAGGTACTCCGGTTTTTCACATTTTTCTACACGATGGAAGAGGTGGGCAGAAAACTGCAAAAAATGGCAGGTACGCTGAGTCAAGGTTAAAAGTAAGTTAGGTCAAGTCGCTTCTCTACGAGACGCTGCGCGAACACTCCAATTAAAAATTAAAAATTATTAATTAAAAATTATTAATTAAAAATTATCGCTAATCCCAAATCTCGAAACGTCCAAAATTCATTGTGTGACAGTTTAGGGTGCGGAATGTGGGATCTATGCATTGGTGTCATCTTAAGGGACTGACGAAAAATAAATTATCCAAAATTATTTGTACATTTGTAGGGGCGCAAGGCCTTGCGCCCCTACGATGGGATGTTTTTTAACTGGAAGTCCCTAAGCTGAAAGCCAGTAAATGAAAAAGCTTTCTTTCATTAAGAGCCTCTAGTTGGGAATACCTATTGTGGGGACTGCCGCCTCCTGAATTTGCGGTAGAGCCGCTTTTAATGTATTTCCAGCCAGAGGCTAGAAACGAGAGTTTTCTCTCGTGTTTTGGCTTAAATTGACAGCAATGACAACTATGCACCCCTACAGCAAATTGCTGTAAATCTTTAGAAGGTGAAAGTTGTTCTCAGCGTACCGATAAACGCATCGTCATTAGCGCTGTTTTGACCAGGAGAGGTCAACCAGATCACACCAGGGGTGATTGAGACATTATCTGACACGCGATACTTGTAAAAGCCTTCAAAGTGATAAGGTATATCATTACCAGCAAAACCCGGTCGGTTAAAGGCATAGGGTTCTGCACCAGCAAAAATGCCTAAAACGTTACCCTTTTTACCAAAGTCAGGCAAGGCTACCCCAAGACCGTAGCTCCAAGCTTCATAATCATCATTTGCACCGAAGCCTGTGACATCGTGGTAAGAAATGAAGCCACTAATTGACAGTTTGTCGCTGGGTCTGAAGGCTGCCGACACACCATAGGAATTACTGGAAGATGCGTTTAGGGCACTTAGAGTGTTAGCTTGAGCAGTGCCTACGACGCGGCTAATGCTACCCAAACCACCACCTAGATCAAATAAATTACCACCTGCACCATGATAACCGTGAACGTAGGTAGCAGCGATCGCCAAGCGATCGCCAACACTAAAGTTCAACTGTCCAAGAGCTGCATAGTTCCCCTCCAACAAACCTAGATTTGGCCCAGGATTATTAGCATTTGACGCCAAGTAGCCTATAGTCAGTGAACTTGGTTTGAAAAAACTGCCACCGCTACCACTACCAAAGGGTAAAGTCAGTGCTGCACCGGCACCACCACCAATGCGATAGATGGCACTTTCAGTAGCAAAGGTAGACAAAGCACCATTACCGCCATCATAGTCCTCAAAGTAAGGGTTGTTAGTGGCAACATAATCGCTATGAATACCTCCGGTGCCCGCAAAGTAAGCTTGGACTGGGCCTATAGGTACGTAATACGCTAGCCAGTCTATAATCACACCGTTATTACCAGTGCTGCCGATTTGAAGAGTTTGTGTGCCTTCAGCAGTATCAATAGGAAGACCAGCATTATCGACTTGATTAAAGGCTAGTGCATTCCCGGCTGCAAGACGGGTGTGTAAAATATCTTTACCAGTAAAACTGGTTTGCAAGTCTAAACGTACCCTATCTTGGAAGACAGTATTGTTAGCATCGCCAGTGTTACCGCCAAAAATATCATTAACGGCAAAAATAGCTTCACCCACCAATTTTGTGGTAGTTGAAAACTGATTAGCTTCTAATTCAGCAGTCCGTGCTTCTACAGTATCTACTCGACCACGCAGAGTTGTCAGTTCTGCCGAGAATTCCTCTTGCAAACGCTGGAGGGTCGCCAAATCCTGTTTTGACACCAAGTCACCAGTTGCAGTGGCAATCAGTTCATTAACCCGATCCAAACAAGCATTCAAACCTGCGGCAAACTCATAACGGGTCAATGCCCGGTTGCCACGGTAAGTGCTATTGGGGTATCCAGCAATACAACCGTAGCGTTCAACCAGGGATTGCAAAGCTTGAAACGCCCAGTCAGTTGGCTGTACATCAGAAAACTGAGAAACTGATGTAACTTGAGACAGTGAATTCTGGTTTTTGCCTTCGCTGCTATAGCGGTTAACCTCTTCTAGAACCTTATTATCATCAGTCTTTTGGGCAACCAACTGCTGATTAACTTTTGGTTGCTCTGTTTGAATGAATATTGAAGCAGTAGAAGCTATTGGTGCTTCTGTCTGAGTAACTTTTGCCTTTATATCTTTAGAAGAGCTTGCTACTTCAGCAGCCGTAGCCCTAGCGCAAACCAACACCGTCACTCCCAAAACTACTGGACTTAGTACCAGAGTTTTCCACAATATATGAGACATTTTTTTATTTTCCTTTCCCAAAAAAGACCCGAAATCAGTGGCTTCAAGAAAAAGAGAACAAGCAGTTATTGTACTTGTTGGAAATCTTACCAGATTGCCATGAACTAAGCTATGTGTAACAGAATTTTTACGAAAATAGGACTTATGCATCATACATATGTACTATATGAAATTTGTGCTTTTGAGCCATATCTAACACCCAACATAGTTATGCAACCAAATCAGCGTTGTGAGCAGCGCCGGAAAGAGACATTTTGCAGGTTTTGGTTACATCTGCAAGTCTTCCAGAGCGTAAAGGTGCTCAACAAGTCCTCAAACGGGTTCATGATACGGGAGATCAGGTAAAGCGTCTACACACCATTTGGATGGATGGAGGATATCGAGGACAAGAATTTATGCGCCAAGTCATGGATATGTTTCGGTGGATTGTGGAAATTGTTCTTCGACCCCTAGAGAAGAAAGGTTTTGTCCATTTACCTAAGCGTTGGGTTGTAGAGCGAACTTTTGGTTGGCTTAATTGGTGTCGGCGTAAAAGTCACGGATTATGAACGACTACCAGAAAATTCGGAGACTTTTATATACATAGCAATGATTCGGATCATGGTCAGACGACTTGCATAATTTTTCACTCGTTTTGACTTTTCAAACATCCTCTAAGACTAAGACATCACTTGCGAGCATAGCCTGCCGCAGCTTTTCTTCCAATTGTTTTATCAAAGCGATTTCCATATTACTCATCCTGGGGTATCAACTAAATATTTATTATGGGAAACTTTTTTATAATAAATGCTTAAAAAGGGCATACTGCACTATGCGCCTATGATTGAGTGTGTTAAATAATAGTTACCTATAAAATTTAAACGCACTTCGCACTCTTCGTTGAAGCGACTAGTACCGCAAGGCGGAAGTCAAAAGTCAAAAGTCAAAAGTCAAAAGTATTATGGAATGGGCTTTTTAGGGATTTTAAATGGTTGCTCTATTTACGCCGTGGCGTACTAGCTTGGCAGTAACGTTTTGGGAAAAGTTTTTCATGGGTGGCGATCGCTAAATTTTTGCCCAAATTTATGCTCTCGTTTACAATACATCCTAGTAATACTAATTACATTTACTAGACTTCGTTAATTGCAACACAATCTCTATCAAAGGGGTAATTAACTTTCTGCACAATATCTGCTTGTAAATTCCTAAGACGATAAATGGAAACTAAAACAATGACTTACTGTACTGTTGGCGATTATTTACTACTTCGTCTCAAACAAATTGGCGTTAAGCATATTTTTGGTGTCGCTGGTGACTACAATATGGAATTTCTTGACCAAATTGTCAATCAGGAGGGCATTGAGTTGGTTAGTACCTGCAACGAACTCAACGCATCCTACGCTACTGATGGCTATGGTCGGATTAATGGTGTTGCAGCACTAATTACCACATTCGGTGTAGGTGAACTCAGTGCTATTAATGGGATTGCTGGCGCTTACGCCGAACACGTACCTGTTGTGGCGATTACTGGCGCTCCTGCCACCAAAATTCAATCATCTAAAGCCCTTGTCCATCATACGTTTGGGACTGGTGATTTCTCTATGTTTGCCCGAATGTATGAACAGGTAACGGTGGCTCAAGCATATTTGACACCAGATAATGCAACAGCAGAAATCGATAGAGTTTTGGGTATCTGCCTTCTGAAAAAATTGCCTGTTTACATCTCCCTACCGATGGATGTTGCTTATCAGGAAGTGGCTGCACCGTCTGATTCATTCATGCCCCCTGTGTTCCAAAGCGATCGCACTACTTTAGCCCAAGCAGTTGATGCCTGTGTAACCATACTGGAGAAGGCTCTTAAACCAGTTATTCTTGCTGATGTTGGTGTGGATCGCCAGCGGCTGCATGGGGAATTGCGAGAGTTACTGGCAATTACCGGATACCCTTATGCCACGATGAACATGGGAAAAGGACTGCTGGAGGAAACACACCCCCAATTCATCGGCATATATAATGGTGCTGCCAGTGAGGAATATGTCAGAAAACGTATTGAAGAGGCAGATTGTGTGTTGAGTATCGGTGCTTTGATGACTGATTTCAACACAGGGAAGTTTTCAGCCAAACTCGATCCAAGTCGAACTATTGAAGTACATGGACAGTATCTAAAGATTAAAGATGCACTGTACGACAATGTAGCGATGCGGGATGTGCTGTCTGCTTTAAGCAAACGGTTGCAGCACCACGATGCTCAAACGCTGGACTTCAAGTCTGCAATGGAAAATTTGGATACTGGTTTCACGACTCCCTTCCAACCCAACGTGGATGCAACTATTACACAACGGCGTTTTTGGTACAGACTAGCTCATTTCCTCAAAGAAGATGACATTATCGTTGCTGAGACTGGAACTTGTTTGTTTGGAGCCTCAATAATTCCTTTACCGAAAGGAACTACCTTTGTCGGACAAGTGCTTTGGGGTTCGATTGGCTACTCTGTTGGCTCCTTGCTCGGCTCTGGCGTCGCAGCGCCACAACGACGGTCTATTCTACTGGTTGGTGACGGTTCTTTTCAAATGACAGCACAAGAACTCTCAACAATATTACGCTATGACCTGAAGCCAATTATTTTTCTGATTAACAACGATGGATATACTATAGAGCGTGATATCCACGGTGCAACCATGCCATATAACGACATTCAACCGTGGAATTATCACAAGCTCCATGAAATTTTTGCTACTAATGGCTGGGGCATTAAAGTAAGCACTGAGTCGGAGTTAGAGTCGGCATTGCAAAAAGCCGAACAAAATCGAGACAAACTTGCTTTCATTGAGGTAGTGATGGACAAAATGGACAGCCCAGAAACTCTTTTGAAGATGTTGCAAAATTAAGCTCATCCCACCCCTCATTCGTAGTGGGATTTCGTGGGCATGGGGCATGGGAAAGAATGCCAATGCCCTGTTTAGGCTGCTTGGCCCAAATCGGCAGGCGGCGAGGCGGTTCATCCCACCCCTTGAAGGAGTGCGCTTTCCCGCCGACTTTCTGTAATGCATAAAATTCTCCTCAGATAAATATACATAAATTAGGAATATTTCGTGTATTTCCTATTATTAACTGAGGGATTTAATTCTAGGCATTAGCTAGTATTGCTTAACTTATAATGGATATTGTTAGCGGTGGTGTTTCTGGAGTGTACAGCGCTTGGGGGTTGATGCATTGTGAACCGACTAAATCCGAAATTCTCAATGCTTGAGATATTGATCATTGATGAATAATAATATCTCCGACTTCTTAAAGAAGTCGGAGATATTAGGTTTGAAATTAAATCCGATAGTAAATAGTTTTAACTACTTTCCATACCTTTATCCCTTGATTTTATCCAGAGCTAAATTCAACTTCAACACATTAACTCCAGGCTCACCAAAGATGCCGAGAAAGCGACCATCGGTGTTTTGGGCAATCAAAGTTTCTAGTTGGTTCGGTTGAAATCCTCGCGCCTTTGCCACTCGTGCAATTTGCGCGATCGCAGCTTTGGGGGTAATGTGGGGGTCAAGGCTGGAACCAGAGGTGTAGACTAGATCGCCAGTCGGCTGTACACCTGCTGTTTTTAGACGATTCAGGTCACCTTCAACCTTTTTGCTAGGGTCTGGGTCATCTTTACCTTTGATGCGTTCCAGCAATGCGGGATTACTGGGAGCCAAATTACTAGCGCCGGAAACCCCAGTTTTCAAAACTCCCGCATCGTCCTTTTTGGGGTCGGCTGTACTGTAGCTGGTGGTACTGGGACGGCTGTTAAAATAGCGATCGCTAGTAAAAGGTTGACCAATCAAGGCAGAACCTACCACTTGACCTGTATTATTTTTCAGTAGACTACCGTTTGCTTGAAAGGGAAACACAATCTGCCCAATGGCAATCATCGCAAAAGGATAAATAATCGCTCCAATAACCCAGAGTACCAGGGTAGAACGAACAGCTCTGCTAGCTTCACGTGCAAAACTCATTAGAATTTCTCCGGTACAAACATTACAAAAAATAGATAGATGGAAAGCCCTAGCGTCACCAGTCCTAACAACCCCAATCCCCAAGATTGACTGCGGGAAAGTTGTTCGCCAGTAGCTGCATAAACCAAAGGTGCAACCACTAGGTTGAAACACATTGCTAGGAATAAATACAGTGGCAGCTTTTGTTTACGCCATTGACACCAGATTTCAGTTATTTCTTCAACTACTTGGGATACAAGAATAGTGCGTCGGATATGAGAAGGTTTCATAGTTAATTAAGACAACGGCAGAATAATATCTATCAGTTTGATGGCAATGAAGGGAGCAATGATACCACCAAAGCCAAAGATGAAGATGTTGCGACGTAACAGTTGATCTGCTGTTAAAGGTAAAAACTTCACCCCTTTGAGTGCTAGCGGAATTAGTGCCGGAATAATCAAGGCATTGTAAATCAGCGCTGAGACGATCGCAGATTGGGCACTCTTTAATCCCATAATATTAAGTGCGCCGATTCCAGCAGCTGCAAAGATAGTGGGAATGATCGCAAAATATTTGGCAATATCGTTAGCGATCGAGAATGTTGTCAATGCGCCACGGGTAATCAATAACTGTTTACCTATGGTTACTAGGTCAATTAGCTTCGTAGGGTCAGAGTCTAAGTCCACCATGTTAGCAGCTTCTTTGGCAGCTTGCGTCCCAGAGTTCATCGCCACACCCACGTTTGCTTGAGCCAAAGCAGGTGCATCGTTAGTGCCATCCCCGGTCATTGCCACCAGTTTACCCTGAGATTGTTCGGAGCGAATCACCTCAATTTTGTCTTCTGGAGTCGCTTCGGCAATAAAATCATCCACCCCAGCCTCTTCGGCAATCACCGAAGCAGTAATTCGATTGTCACCTGTGAGCATAACGGTGCGAACACCCATGCGGCGGAGTTGGTCAAACCGTTCCCGCAGACCAGGTTTGACAATATCTTTGAGGTAGATCACACCATAAATCTTGTCATCTTGGCAAATAGCTAAGGGTGTACCGCCTAATCGGGAAACTCGCTCATAAGCTGCGTCTACATCATCAGGAACGTAGCCGCCACGAGAACGGACAAATCCTTTAATAGCATCCACTGCTCCTTTGCGAATTTGTTTGCCATCGGCTAGATTCGTGCCACTCATCCGGGTTTTCGCCGAAAATTCCACACCTTCGGCTTTGTCGATATTAAAGTCTACTGCAACCTGGGACTTTTCTGCCAATATCACGATTGACTTGCCTTCTGGCGTCTCGTCAAATAAGCTAGCAGCTAGGGAGACTCGCGCCACATCTTCTAGTGAGTGATTATCCAGAGGAATAAACTCATCAGCCATCCGATTACCCAAGGTAATAGTGCCTGTTTTATCCAGCACCAAGGTATTGATGTCGCCGCAAGCTTCTACTGCTCGACCAGAGGTAGCGATGACGTTAAATTGGGCAACCCTGTCCATACCAGCGATGCCGATCGCACTGAGCAAACCACCGATAGTTGTGGGAATCAAAGCTACCAGTAACGAGATTAGAATAGCAACGCTAGCACCCGCACGCAAGCTGTTTGCCGCCTCAACGCCAAAGGCCGTGCTGATAAAGCTGGCAATGTAGCCAACAAATGGAGGCATAGTCGCCACCACAATCAAGAAAACCTGTGTTAATACTGCCAACAATACCGTCAAAGCAATTTCGTTGGGAGTCTTGCTGCGTTCTGCTCCTTCCACCAGGGAAATCATGCGATCGATAAAGCCTTGACCAGGATCAGCACTAATGCGAATTGTCAACTCGTCTGAGAGGAGGCGTGTACCTCCTGTCACGGAACTTGCAATATCTGTACCTGGTTGCTTGAGTACGGGCGCAGATTCTCCAGTAATCGCAGACTCATCCACTGAGCCAATGCCTTTAATTACATCCCCATCGGCGGGAATCATATTATTTGCAATCACCTTAACCAAATCGCCCCGTCGCAGTTCCGTAGAATTGACTTGTTGTATAGAACCATCGGGGAGGATTTTGTTAGCGATCGTATCCGATCGCGTTGATCGAAGTGAATCAGCCTGTGCTTTTCCGCGTCCTTCAGCTACGGCTTCGGCAAAGTTGGCAAAAACGAGTGTGAAAAAGAGAATAAAGCTAATCAACCCGTTTAACAGGCGTTGTTGATTGATATCTGCCTGGATTGTGCCAAATAAATTTGGGTTAAGGGTAACCAGGAAGGTAACAATTGTCCCCACCCAAACAACAAACATAACTGGGTTTCTGACAGTAATTCGAGGATCGAGCTTGACAAATGACTCACGAATTGCTCTCTGGTAAAGCCCCTGCATATCTGTCTTGGGGGTGTGCTTGCGCGAGTCACGAGTTCCAGATGGAATACGGGGCGAAGGAGAATCAGTAGTAATTGGCATACATTAAATTTTGGGCATGAGTATCAAAGGTGGATGAACGAGTCTTTGAGGTGGATAAACGAGTATCTGAGGTGGATGAACGAGTCTTTGAGGTGGATGAACGAGTCTTTGAGGTGGATGAATGAGTCTTTAAGGTGGATGAACGAGTATCTGAGGTGGATGAATGAGTCTTCGAGGTGGATGAACGAGTATCTGAGGTGGATGAACGAGTCTTTGAGGTGGATGAACGAGTCTTTGAGGTGGATGAATGAGTCTTTGAGGTGGATGAATGAGTCTTTGAGGTGGATGAATGAGTCTTTGAGCCAATGCTTTAACTTCAGGACTTAAGCAAAAATTGTTAAAATCGAACCGCCATCTCTACGAGACACTACGTGAACGCGCAGCGTCTCGCAGAGAAGACGCCTTCGCGCAGCGTCTCGTAGAGAAGAGCGCCAAAAATTTGTAGAGTGTGCGTAAGTCCTAAACTTCTAACTCACTCATCTTTCTCCATTCGCCTAATCCCTAGCCAATGCCTTTGGCGATAAAGAAGGCTTCAGCGATGGGGCCTAAGGCAAGTACTGGGAAGAATGTAAGTGCGCCCAAGATTAAAATCACGCCTGCGGTAACGCCTGTAAATAGTCCAGTATCGGTTCGCAATGTACCAGTCGTGTAGGGAACAGCTTGCTTGCGGGACATGCTATCTGCTAAAAACAGCAAACCTAAAATTGGAATATAGCGGCCAGCTAGTAAACTGAAGCAGGTACTCAAGTTCCACCACAGGGCTGTTGCAGTGGTTTTTGCGCCCGTGGCGATCGCAAACGGAGATGGTTGGGAATCGCCTAAACCTTCAAACCCAGAGCCGTTGTTAGCAGCAGCTGAGGCATATTCGTAGATCACCTGAGAAAACCCATGAAAGCCGGGATTGCTAATTCCTGCTAGTTGGTCAGAAAAAGCTAAGGCGATTCCCCCCGGAATTAAAATTGCGATCGGGTGAACCAGCAAAATCAGGAAGCTAGCAAGCACTACCTCACGCTTTTCAATTTTGCGTCCCAAAAATTCTGGCGTGCGTCCTACCATCAGACCGGTGACGAATACTGCCAGGATGCTATAGGCAAACAAGTAAGCTGTTCCTGTACCCTGTCCACCCCAGATGATTTGCAGAAACATATTAGAGAGAAAAATAAAACCGCCGAGCGGCATGAAGGAGTCGTGAAAACTATTGACGGCTCCGCACATGGTTGCGGTTGTACTTACCGCAAATAATGCCGATTCTGCCCAACCAAACCGGACTTCTTTACCTTCTAGGTTCGGTTGCTGACTGCCCAAAAGCGTATTTACAGCCGGATTGCCGTTGTATTCCCCAATAGCGGTAACAATCAGAAATCCTAGAAAAATTACACCGATCATGCTGTAGAGTAACCAGGCTTGTTTGGTGTTATTTGCAAATAAGCCGTAGGTGTAGATCAGGGACGTGGGAATCGAAAGCATTGCCACAATCTGAATTAAGTTAGAAAATCCGTTGGGATTTTCAAAGGGGTGTGCCGAGTTGATGGCGAAAAAGCCGCCGCCGTTTTCCCCTAATTGCTTGATAATTTCAAAATGGGCAACTGGGCCACGAGCGATCGCCTGACTAATATTCGGATCTTCCAAGGTAGGGAATACAACTGCACCCGCCAGGGTTTCTGGAACCCCAGCTGCCATCAAGGCAATGCTACCGACAATACAAATAGGCAGCAAAATTCGGGTAATCGAGCGAATTATATCTACATAAAAGTTGCCTAACGGTCTACCCGTCAATCCCCGAATAAAAGCAATTCCTACCGCCAAACCAGTTGCAGAGGAGGTGAACATGTGATAACCAAGTCCCCACATTTGGCTGGCATAGCTCATGTAGGTTTCACCAGAATAGTGCTGCTGGTTGGTATTAGTAATAAAGGAAATGGTAGTATGTAGCGTTGTGTCCCAAGTTGGGGCATTTATCCCCGTGGGGTTAAGTGGTAACCATCCCTGATTCATGATGATAGAGAAAATCAGCAACCCCATTACTACGTTGCTATACAGGATTGCCCGCCCATACTGCCAGCCCGTCATGTTTTCTTTGGTTTTAACGCCAACCAAAGCATAAAGTACTCGCTCAACCGGATTCAAAATTGGGTCGAGAAAAGTACTTTGCTCTAGGTAGACACGCGCCATATAGCGCCCAAAAAAGGGAGTGAACGCTACTACAATTAGTAGCGTTAATACAATTTGAATCCATCCTTCTAGCATTGGATTACTCGAACTCCGACATGAATAAGTTTCAGATTAATATTAGATATTTTCTTGCTAGGAATCAGAAAAAATAATGAAGTCTATCCACATTATTATTAACTCACCTATAACTATGTGCTTCCTCAATCAATCATGGAGCTTTTAGTTAAAGAATACAAGGTATAAATTAATATTTAAACTAGTCTATACAAGGAATATATTTCTTTATATATACAAGTCTTCAGAGCGTTTCTCTCGATATATATCTGCAAGTATAGAAGGACAACTAAATGCTAAAAATCATTCGTGAAAAGTCAGATCCCCGACTTCTTTGAGAAGTCGGGGATCTGGACACCGCGAATTTGAATGAAATTCAGATAGGATTGCTATAGAGTCAGGAGTCTAACTTATAATTCATAACTGATTTTGGCGACAAATTCCAAATGCTGAAGTGTAGGCGTGTAAGAAGGTTCTGCCACCAACAGGGCCGATTTCACCACCACAGAAAAAGCCGACTACAGGAATATCGTTAATGTAACGCCGAAATAGTTCAGAATCGAAATTGGGTTTACCATACAGTCCTTCACCTCGCCCCAGACAGGCAAACATCAAGGCAGCTACGGCAGAGGGTTCAGAGTCTCGTTGGTGTTGATAACTTTGGAGAAGTAATTCTAGGTCTTCAGCAGAGGCTTGGGCATCGCGTAGGTGGAATTGCAGCCTTTGACCAGGACGGACGCGATCGCCAATTGCGATCGCCCCAGCTGTTGGATCGACCCCAAGAATACCACGAATTAAAAAGTCTCCTTGCTGCAAAGCCAGCTTAAATTCATCCATTGCTACACCAACAAACAGAGAGTGCTGTGCTAAAGTCCGTTCTTGTTCGCTGAGACTGGCAATCAAATCTCGCAACACCATTAGAGGGACTTTATCATCTAACTCCAGAATAATATTGCGATCGGCTTTTGTGACTTGCAATGGTTTGCCAATCGGTCGGCATCCTTGGGCTACAATAGTTTCTAAAACAATATTGCCAGTCAAAGCTATACCAACAGTGCCCTCGCGATACAGGTTTTGGTGTTCCTCAGCATCATTACAAAATAGGGCAACACGACCACCCATACCCCCACCACTAGCCTGTCCCCCCACTATCACCGATCCTGGATAAGCAAAATCCAGTCCCTGCAACAAATTGTTGATTCCAGAGGCGAAAGAACTAGACAGCAAGATGAACTGGGGTGTCGGTGATGCTGGCACACCAATCAAATCAACCCAAGCATCTGGTGAACTGTCTAAGTCAGGTAATTCTTCAGCAACAATATGAAAGACTTGAACCTTCACTCCTGGAAGGTGTGCCAAAGTCAAGCTGATAGCTGGTTCAGTTTCCAGTTCTTGGGTTTCTCCGCTAACTGTCGTCCCAATCACACCTCCACCACTACAGCCAATTAGCACTGGCACAGAAAGTTTTTCGGCTAACAACGGTAACAGTCGGGAATACTCACTCGCAAAAGCAGACGAAATGAATACCAGTCCTAGATCCGCAGGTGCTGTTAATGATGAGACAGCTCGTTCCACCACATCTGTAACAGCGGCTTCCAAAGAATGACGGGTTGATAGGGCGTTTGCCCACTGCATTTGGTCTGCCATGAGTTTTGAGCTTCTTTCTCTTTTTAGGCTAGTAGGTTTTGATTTTTTTTTGGGAAGAATTGCATTTTACAAGAATTAGCGCCAGCCCTTTGTCTCCTCCATCCCAAAAAGCTGGGGTTGTCATTCCCTAATAGATGCATCTAAATATATTGTATGATTGTTTATCTCTAGTACTGATTCCACAAAATCTTAAAAAATTAAAGATGAATGCATCATAGATACGGCAGTTTCCTGTATTGGTTATAAATCAATAGGCTAAAGTACTAACTTATGAGCTAAGTGGTTAGAATGGTTAGTAATCAAGCCAAAATCTGCCATCTCTAAATTTTTTCTATACTGGTATTAACAACACACCACGAGACTAAAGCAATGACTAACATCCAAGAAACAGCAAACAGCGGTATCCAAGAGAAAATTCAAGAAGAAGTCGAACAAGCGCGTACTGTCTGTGATACTAGCGGTAGCAACTCACCAGAGTGTGCTGCGGCTTGGGATGCAGTAGAAGAATTGCAAGCCGAAGCTTCCCACAAGCGCCAAAGCAAGCCAAAAAACTCTCTAGAACAGTATTGTGATGACAACCCAGATGCAATTGAATGCCGGGTTTACGACGACTAAAAATTCAGGCAAGTGAATTTTCTGTTCATTTGGTCAGCAAGCAACCAGGATTTACTTACTCAAATGTCGCACTTTCACCTCACTCCCGCCTCAAATCGCACTCTCCCTCTTTGATCATTTTCTCCAACGGGTGGAAAATTGGTGAAATATCTGAAGTTACGGATGTATAAGGGTTAAACTTTAAGAGTTTTTTTATCTTATAAGCAAACCTTTATACCCAAAAAAGTTGGGGTTTTGTCTGGGAGTGCCGAATTTGTAGTTGGTGGGTGGGTTTTGAACAGACTCCCTGATGCTACTACAGGTAGGTGCAAAATCTAAGTTGAGGATCTTTGAGTTGCTTGTTTTTTGCTAAATAGAGAGATTAAGGAAAGTGAATTGACCATTGTACCATCTAATATCTTTTCCAAAAATCTTTGTAACAAATGAATTGGCTGTAGGGGCGTACACATGTATGCCCCTACAAACGTATTTATAGTATAAATTTCGTGAAATGGTATGAGTTGGGCGAAATTAAATATAAAATGTCATTGCGTTGGCGTAAGCCTTCCTGTAGAGTACGTAACGCAGTGGAGTGTTCGCGTAGCGTCTCATAGAGAAGCAATCTCAGTGCTTTGCGATTGCAACTTTACAAGACGCTACCGCGAAAACTTCGTACCCTTCTCCTGGCAGAGACGCTACGCGTAGCTTGCTTCCACGAAGTGATACGGGTTCTCCAAAGGAGTACGCAATGACGAACTATTCTTAATAGGACTTACGCAAAAATTGCCAAAAAGCTTAATTTATCGTAGACACGTAGTGGCTTGCCGCAGGCTACCGCCATCTCTGCGAGAGGCTTCCGCCAACGCCAACGCGCAGCGTCTCGTAGAGAAGAGAAGAATCGTAGAGTGTGCGTAAGTCTTATTATATTTATTTAGATCCATCTACTTATGAGTTGGGGAGCCACTTGCTTGCACAAAGAAGTTAGAGCGCAGTTTTGAGGCAAGACACTGAGCTTTGTGCTTTGATTAAACTGTTATCTAATATAGATCGACTACTAGCTAGCTAATAGCTTACAGGTTTATCAGTTATGGATAGTTGCTCTTGGTTAAAAATGTTTTATTTAGCGTTTGAGAAAAACAATGGACTATAATATTTGGTTTCGCCCTTTCGTCTGGATTGATTATCGACTGGCAGTATTATTTCTGGTAATTATTCCGCTAATTCTTCTGATTTGGGCATTTGTGCAAAAAGCAGAAAGCATACAACGCTTATTGAGTATATACTGGCGGGTATCAAGCCTGGTGGCAATCACGATTTACTTAATGATTGCCCAGTATCCAGTTAGCTTTATTTCTGGGTTGATAGCTCGGATTTTGATCCCGATTTCGCTGTGGTTCTGGGTGGATCTCAACGATGAAATTGAGTATCAAACCAGTGGCTCTTTGAAATTTATTTTTACCTCTTGGCGCTGGGCTACAACTGTTTATTGTATTTTGGGGACACTAGCTTTTATCCCTTTTTTGGGTTGTGCTTTTTCTGGCAATATGCTTAAAACTCCCTATTGTCGCGTCTGGTTTGAGGCTCCATTGCTATTCAAAGAATATTTCCATGCTAATAGCAAGGCTGAGTTCTTAGGTTTTCTTGGCATAATTAGTTTAGTAATTTATGTGCTTTACTTAAGCTATTTTGTTCTGATTAAGCTCGGCAAGCAGGGACGTTCAGCCACACCACAGTAACCGTCGTTGCGCCACCGTACCCCTACTCTTAAAAAAATGAATTCCATTGGTAAGCGACTGGAACAATACACCGCTAAACGCCCCCAAGAAGTCTTACTTGTAATGGTGGAAATTGCCGATGAGCAAGATACAATTGCTATTTTCAAAGGCTTTTCCAGTTCTTTGATGCGTCCAACGGCATTTGATGCAGATGTACCAGTTCTACCCGATGGGGTAAACATCCTCAACATTGACCGAGTAGCCAGTCCTTATAATCCTGAAGCACCCCGTTATATTCAACAAGGACTCTCTTGGGAAGCTATGGAAGCTCTATTATCAGAAATGGGAGTCTAACTTTACTAATTCGTAATGACCCTCGTTCCTTGCTACCGCTTCGCTAACATAATTTGTAAGTTGGTAGATAAACTATGTAATTCTTCGGCTAGACGTAGGTAGCAGACGAGTAAACAAACTTGGGCTAATATGAAAAATTGATTATTCTGTAAAGCAAGCTTTTTATGCTTCAATCCCCGCCTCCAATCATACGTTTTCTTGCAAATAAGATTCAGAGTACTGATTCTGACTTTGAAGAGTATTTAATTGATGTTGCCACCATTTTTGCAGAATTTGACGGTCAAACTTATGATTATGATGCTGTAACCAATAGATTTCTACAGCTATCTGGTAGACCCATTGAAAGTGATCGAGATCCATCGTTTTTCCGCGACAAGTATAGTGCTTATGGAAGTTTTATTGGCATCATAATGATTGTCCGCGAAAGGGATAGATGGGTATGGAAGCTTTCTGGCGCTGCATCTGAACTTCTATGTGGAGAAGAACCTAATGTTAGAGCATTTATCAGAGTTCAACTAAGTCTGCTTCAATATCCATTTCTTGTTGGTACACAGTACAAATCTCAATCCGCATTTATAAATGGAAAAGCACTTAAACCAATACAAGAAATGCTCGAAGCTCAGGTTTCGACGGTACATCCAAACTAGTTTCTCTATGAGCATCTATTGTTTGTTGATTAAACAGTGGTAATAAGTGAGCTTGTCCTAAAGAAACAAGCATCTCATTAGTTGTTCTTACAATGCCTGAAGGAATATCAAATAGCTTTAGAGCTACGTACTTAGCCCAAACAGCAGCCAATACAGGAGGAACTGCGTTGCCAACCTGTCTAATAGGATGTCTGCTAGTTCCAGAGAAATACCAAAAATCCGGAAATGTTTGTATCCTTGCGGATTCACGTGGGGTAACTTCACGAGGTTGAAAGGGATGAATATGCCCTTTACCACCTCCTTTATCTGAGCCAACAATGATCGTATAGCTTGGTCTATCTGGATGTAACTTATTAATTCTAGTAGCAGAATCTCTCTCGCCAAATCTCAAATTCCTATATCTGTTCTTAATCTCTTCGCTGTGCTTTCTACCAATATGATTGTGGATACTCCCAAGCTCTTCAGGCAAACTAGCCAGTGCATGTTTAACACAAACTCGTGGTAAACGATTAAGTTCCATCTGGAAAGTATCTTCATTAGGTCGTTCTGCTCCACCATGTGTTGCCAGTAGTTCGGGTAGATTTTGAGGAAGTTCGATTCCAGAACGTGAGCCAAAGATAAAAATTCTTTTCCTATATTGAGGAACGCCATAATCAGCAGCTTCTACAACGTAATAGTTGACCTTATATGGCTGAATTGATTCTAAAGCTTGCAATACTTGTTTAAATGTCTCACCAGCTTCTACCGTTAATAAACCAGGCACATTCTCTAACCAAAAGCACTCAGGTTCAAGACTTTTCACATAGCTAACAAATCGCCACATTAGATTTCCGCGTGGGTCATCCATCCCTCGACGACGACCAAATACTGAGAATGATTGACACGGTGGCCCTCCTACCAACAGAGCTACCTGTCCCTTAGACAATCTAGCAGCTCGTAATAAAGTTTCTCCTTCAACTTGCCAAGCATCTTTTTGCAACACAACTGCGTTGTTTAAGAAGCCATGAGTTCCGCTTCTACGACCTTCCCGTCTGTTATGCCGAAGACTAATACAGGAGTGGCTATCTACCTCAAGACAACAACGTGTTTCAAAAATACCAGTTGCTTCTAATCCCAAATCAAGCCCACCTGCCCCTGAAAACACTGAAATAACGGGCAGTTTGCCGTTTATTAAGTACGTGGATGAAGTAGTACTCATGTATTTTATTCCATAATAGCTTGTACTATACAGATATTTTGCCCGCTTGCCTATAAACATGTTTACATGTTTATAAGCTTTCATAAAGTAAAATTTACTAGTGTGAGCGTTAATTCTTTATGGCTGGTACTCGAATTCCTGACGATCTATATCAACAGTTGCAAGCTATAAGGGCAGAACTGCTACTCGAATTTGGTTCTGAAGCGCCTGTATTGCAAGATATGGTAAATATAGCCATAATCAGGTTTATAGAAAGTTGGCAAACAGTAGAACGTCAAGAAATCTTGAAAGTTCTTCTTGAATCAAGAGAGAAAGCTCGTTCAAGAATGGGACACCGTGATTAGCTTGCTCTAACTATTGCATCCAAAGCGGCATAATATTTGCATATCAAGGCTTGGGCAACTTTTAGTTGTTGCACATACCGTTTTGACTTTTGAATTTAAAAAAATGTCTCGTTCTGGATACACACTCCCAGTATTTGCCTGCGCTACTGCTGTTGCAGCTTTACACTGGTTACGCGATCGCCAACCCCTAAAAGTTGCGTCTGTAGATTTGATTGAACCCGCTCAAATCGCAGAAATCCCAATTGAACAGGTAGCAGGACTATCTGAGAGCATGGCTTTAGCGATCGGCCGTAGTGACCCAGGTGATAATCTTGACCTGACTAAAGATACACCGATTTGGGCATTGGTGGAATGGGGAGGGGAAGCAGGGGAAGCAGGGGAAGCAGGGGGAGAGGGGGAGGCAATAACTATTAAAGGAGGGGAAGGAATTGGCAGACAGATGAATGCTGATGACAAGCCGGCTATTTATGCTTATGCTCAAAGGCTCCTAAAAGAAAACTTGCAACGGATGCTAGCACCGGGGGAAAAAATCACGGTGACGATTATTCTACCCGAAGGGCGATCGCTTGCTGTTCGGACTTCAAATTCTGCTTTTGGTGTGGTTGAAGGACTTTCCCTTTTAGGCACAACCGGCATTTCTCAACCTTTAAGTACACCCGATCAGCTTGCAGTTTTTCGGGGGGAATTACAAAATAAAGCCAGTCGTTTTGAGAGTTTAGTATTCTGTATCGGGGAGAATGGTCTAGATTTGGCGCGTAAACTAGGGATTAATCCTGAACAATTGGTCAAAACTGCTAACTGGCTCGGCCCAATGTTAGTAGAAGCTGATGTGCTAGGCGTGAAAGAAATCTTATTATTTGGCTATCACGGTAAGCTGATGAAACTGGCAGGAGGAATTTTTCACACCCATCACTACTTGGCTGATGGACGCCGGGAAATTTTGGCAGCGCATTGTGCGATCGCTGGTTTAAAATCACCAGATATCCAAGCTGTGTTTAACAGTGCGACCGCCGAAGCTGCATTAACATATTTAAAATCGCTAGATGCTGCAACTGGCAGTGATTGGGTAAATCAAGTTTACACTGCGATCGCCGAAACTATCGATGTTCGTTCGCAAGAATACATCCAAAACCATAGTGAAAGGGGCACAGAAGTAACAGTCTGTGGCTCTATCCTCTTTGATCGCGATCGCAAAATTATCGTGAAGAGTAAAACTGCTGGTCTGTTGATGGGAAAATTATGTTAATTTATTATGAATAATCGTAAACAATCCAAATAAATAATCTTTTAAGTAACCACTCTAGGGTAGATTTATCGTTTTCATACCATCTCCGCCTCCGGGACTAGACAAACGCACATAACCTCGCGTTTGTCTAGGGCTTCTGTACCATTATCAGCCTATGCAGGCTGAATAATAGCATCACCATAGACCACAAAGCATCTATTTATCCTTAACAGATATAACATTTCCGTCATGAATACAGCGGTGACTCTACCAACAGAACAAGCCCCCCAAACATTGGAAGATTTTGGGCGGCTTGATCGTCAATTGATTGTAATTCTGGACTTCGGCTCTCAATATTCTGAGTTGATTGCCCGGCGCATCCGCGAGACTCAAGTATACTCTGAAGTTTTGTCCTATCGCACTTCTTCTGCACTTTTGCGCCAACTCAATCCTAAGGGAATCATCCTCTCCGGTGGGCCGAGTTCGGTTTATGGTGATAAAGCTCCCCATTGTGACCCAGAAATCTGGAATTTGGGAATACCCGTCTTGGGTGTTTGCTATGGGATGCAGCTAATGGTAAACCAACTCGGTGGGGAAGTGGTAAAGGCTGACCGAGGTGAGTACGGCAAAGCATCATTATATATTGATGATCCTACAGATTTGCTCACTAATGTCGAAGATGGCATCACTATGTGGATGAGTCATGGAGACTCAGTTATCCAAATGCCGTCAGGGTTTGAATTGCTGGCACATACAGAAAATACTCCCTGTGCTGCCATTGCCGACCACGAAAGGAAACTTTACGGCGTTCAATTCCATCCAGAGGTGGTGCATTCTATTGGCGGTATAGCATTAATCCGTAATTTTGTCTACCATATCTGCGATTGCGAACCCACTTGGACAACAGCGGCTTTTGTCGAAGAGGCAATTGGGGAAATTCGCACCAGAGTTGGCGAGAAGCGGGTGCTGTTGGCGCTATCTGGGGGAGTGGATTCTTCTACTCTGGCCTTCTTGCTGTATAAAGCGATTGGTGAGAAACTAACTTGCGTATTTATCGATCAAGGCTTTATGCGAAAGTATGAGCCAGAGCGATTGGTAAAGCTATTCCAAGAACAGTTTCACATTCCTGTAGAGTATGTGAATGCCCGCGATCGCTTTTTAGCTACAATTGCCAATATTACAGATCCTGAAGAAAAACGCCGCCGCATCGGACACGAATTTATCAGCGTATTTGAGGAAACATCCAAGCGCCTCGGCCACTTTGACTATCTGGCTCAAGGGACTCTTTATCCAGATGTGATCGAATCTGCTGACACCAACGTTGATCCCCAAACTGGTGAGCGGGTAGCGGTGAAAATTAAGAGTCATCACAATGTTGGTGGTTTGCCCAAAGACTTAAGATTTAAATTGGTGGAACCACTGCGGAAACTATTTAAAGATGAAGTCCGCAAAGTTGGGCGTTCCATTGGTTTACCAGAAGAAATTGTCCAACGGCAACCTTTTCCTGGCCCTGGTTTGGCAATTCGCATTCTAGGAGAAGTCACATCTGAACGGTTAAATATTTTGCGCGATGCCGATTTGATTGTTCGGCAAGAAATTAACCGACGCGGCATGTATCATGATTTCTGGCAAGCATTTGCTGTATTGTTGCCAATTCGTAGTGTTGGCGTTATGGGGGATCAACGCACTTACGCTTACCCGATTGTTTTGCGGATTGTTACCAGTGAAGATGGCATGACTGCTGATTGGGCTAGAGTCCCTTACGATGTCCTGGAAGTCATTTCCACTCGGATTGTGAATGAGGTGAAAGGGGTGAATCGAGTGGTTTATGACATCACCTCTAAGCCACCTGGAACCATTGAATGGGAGTAATCAAGTTTTGAGTTTTGAGTTTACTTAACTAAAAGCTGATCACTGAATTTACGATGTTTAAATTTTGGATTTTGGAATTGAAAGATTCAAAATTCAAAATTTAAAAAAGCCTGTTCGCGCAGCATCCGTACCAGGAGCAAGCGAACGAGACGCTTCCTTGGCATTGGGAAAACCGTAGTGGCTCCCCTTTTTAAGACTTGCTCTAATGCTACGCCTTGGTCTGGGAGAGAGCGTCTGGGGGTTTCCACGCCAATTGTTCTACTTGGAGAGACCCCTGTGAGCGACTGGCGTGGGTTAAAGAGGATCGAGTCTTAACCCAAGCATATTGATTTTAAAAGCCTCCATCAAAATCCAAACCTATTAGTAAGAAAGCAGTCAACCAATTTTGGATAATGGAAAAATAGAATTTAGATTGACCCCAGCAATCAAGTCACTTGCTTGTCAAAAAATGTTTGGATAATGGAAAAATAGAATTATTCTCGCATTTAAATTCGGAAGTCTCAAACATGCATTAAATAATGGAACACATGAATCTTCTCTACGAGAGGCCCCGCCAACAATTCCATTATCCAAAATTTAAACATCGTAAATTCGGTGAGTAATTAATAAAATTATTCTGAAACTCCAAACTATTTGTTAAAATGAATTTTTTAAATGTAAAGGAATTTAAATACCAACATAATTTTATCCAGTCAATAATTATAAACGCTAACTAATAATTAACCATCAATTGGATGTAACTGGACAAATTGAATTATTGTTTAGAAAATAGGCGCGATCGCAGTAAAATTACCAATGGTGTGGTCATTGAGAAAAAACAAGCGGCTGATTAGAAATAACTTTCATTTGATCAACATTAATGGAGATGTTATGGAACCTGCTCTTCCCCTTGCTGGCTTAAACATCCTCGTAGTTGATGATGATGACGATAGCCGCTTTTACATTACTACCGTGTTAGAAGCAGATGGAGCCACTGTCATGGCAGTTGCATCGGCAGCGATAGCATTGAAAGTATTACCTGAGTTGCAACCTGATGTCTTGATTTGTGATATTGCTATGCCTGGTGAAGATGGCTACACTCTTATCCGCAAGATCCGGGCGCTGAAGCCTGATATTTGGGGAAAACTCCCCGCTATCGCCTTAACTGCCTATGGCGATAGTGAGTATCGTAGCCGTGCCCTGGAAGCGGGCTTTCAAACTCATGTGGCTAAACCGGTTGACCCAGGAGAACTAGTTGCGATCGTCGCAAATTTGGTCGCTTATTATAAGAGTTAACACAAAGATTATTTTATGAGCGATCACATCGCCTCTAGTTGACTAGCGATCGCAATGATAATATTAGCGATAAAATATCGAAAATGTGAGAACTTTACCCAGCGCTCAATTCTTACTTAGAAGGTAGTTTACAGGTTTGTGACCTTCATCCCATTCATGATGTCAAACCAGTTGCGATCGTAACTGGTTTCGGGTTTGTCTTATTTAGTAGCTTACAAGCTTTCTTCCAAGAGAATCCCAATCTTTAGAGGGTTTTGCAAACAGTATAGCGACAGCAATCGATATTGAATTGGTCTTTGATCCACCAGACCAAATAAAATGAAGTTGGACTCAAAAGCTGATCAAACTAGCTTATGCAAGACTCTAAACAAGAAATAAATGCCAGAGCTTCTATAGATTTAGAACAGCGAAGGAATTGGTATTCTCCCGTTGCTGATGTTTATTACAACGCCAGACCACAATATCCAAAGCAACTGATCGAGCGGTCCGTCGTTTTAGCCCAACTTGACTCAGATGCATCGATTCTTGAGGTCGGTTGTGGTCCAGGAAATGCGACGGTAGCTTTTGCTCAATTTGGTTTTTCAATGACGTGTATTGAGCCAAACCAGGATTTTTGTCATTTAGCACAACGCAACTGTGCAACCTATCCAAACGTTGCAATCCACAACACCTCATTTGAGGAGTGGGAACAGGAAGCAAAACAGTTCAATGCCGTTCTATCTGCTAATGCCTTTCACTGGATACCGTCAGAGATTCGGTATGCCAAGGCAGCGACGGTATTACGCGACAACGGGTTTCTCATCCTGCTATGGAATTTGAGACCTGAACCTAAATACGAAGTTTACCAAGCGATCGAGGAAGTGTTTCAAGCCTATGCTCCCTCATTTGTTCGGTATGAAGGTGCCAAAACTCAAGCGGAAATTTTGAGAGGGTTTGAACAAGACATTCTAGACTCTGGTTATTTTAAGAAGTTGGTGACTGAGCAAATCGCGTGTGAGGTTACGTACAGCATCGATGACTACCTTAAGCTATCAAGTACCATTGGGAGACTGGAGCCAAAGGCGAAGGAGTTGCTATTTGCAGGATTGCGGGAAAAGCTGAGGAACTTTGGAGACAGTGTACACCTCTCGTTTCTTTCTGCTGTTCACGTTGCCCGAAAAGATGTATAAGCTGTTGAATTCGTTACGTAATGACGCAGCAACGCTAACCCTTGTGAATTTGGAAACTTATACTGGATGTGAAGCATCAGTGTAAGTAGTTCACTATAAAAAAAGAGATATGCGAATTCTAATTATGGAAGGCAGTCTGTTATTGCTCCTGACTGCGGTGACAACTGCCTGTGTCGGTTCTTCCTCTGTTACAAAACAGCCACAAGCCTTACCAGTAAGCACTGAACAGCCGACGAAAGCGACTGTGTTAACCTCAACACCTACACCGATTGGAAAAACTACAGAGAATTCTACCCCTGAAGCCACTATTGCCACAAATTCGACGCGCTGTGAAACTAGTCAATTGTCAGTGCGCCGAGTCTCCGAAGATGCTGGCGTTGGGAATGTTGCCCTCACCTACGCCTTCAGCAATAACGCCTCATCTCCTTGCAACCTCTACGGTTATCCGGGATTGGCACTACTGGATGCAAAAGGTCAGCCTTTGGAGGGGGTTAAAGTTATCCGCTCCCAGGACACTTACTTTTCGAGTAAGCAACCTCGACAACAAGTAACTCTAGCTCCTGGAACACAAGCCTCATTTCAGATAGCATACAACCACATTAGTTCTCCAGAGGAACACTGCCCAATGTCTAGTAAAATTGAAATCACGCCTCCTAATGCTTACCAGCACTTTAGCCTCACAGAACAAATCAAGCCTTGTACAGGCAAAGTCAGAGTAACTCCGGTGCGAGCCGTTGGCACTCAACCCTAGTAAATTTCTGTAATTTACTCAAACATCCAGAAATAGCATAAATTTGATCACAGCCTCTGATAAGTTCAGTATTGTACTGTTTAAAAAGGTTAAAAAATTCTATGGAAGGAATTGATGTTGCCGATCAAGACGGCAGAGTAGATTGGACGGCAGTAAAAAACTCTGGTAAAACTTTTGCGTTTGTCAAAGCTACAGAAGGAGTTAGCATCAAAGATTCTGCTTTTGCTCATCACTGGCAGACGATGAAAACTGTTGGTATTATTCGGGGTGCTTATCATTTCTTTCACCCACATACATCTGACCCGGTTGAGCAAGCGAAGGAATTCTTAAAAACGTTGGGGAAATTAGAACCAGGAGACCTACCACCAGTTCTGGATGTAGAGGTAACTGACAAAGGAAGTAACCAAGCTGTAATTAATGGAGCGAAGCAGTGGTTAGCAGAGGTGGAAAAAGCCCTTCTACAACAAACAAAAAAACCAATTAAGCCAATTATTTATACCTTTCCTAGTTTCTGGCAAGAACTTGGTAATCCATCTGATTTTGCTAGTTATCCGTTATGGATTGCCCACTACGGAACCAAGAACCCAAGTATTCCTGGCGCTTGGCAGGGGCAATACCTAATCCATCAATATGAAGGTGATATATCTGGTGTAGCTGGTGTTAGTGGTCGAGCCGATTTGAATAGATTCAATGGATTGCAGCTAGGAGATTCTGGGCTAAGAGTAAAACAATTACAACAGCAATTAAAAAATATTGGATTATATACTGATGCCATTGATGGGCATTTTGCGGAGTCAGTTAAAAATGCAATTGTCAGTTTCCAAACATCTAAGGGATTGCAAGCTGATGGAATTGTGGGTATAAAAAGTTGGGTAGCTTTATTGTGGATATAGAACGAATTGTACACTCAATAAATAGACCCATACTCATCATAAAATAAATGTAAACATGGGTAATGTTTTACATCTAAGGTTTACTTTTTTTAATTAGTGAGTACAGTTGTTTTAAATATAGCTACTTATTGAAAATCCCTCACGGTGCTTAGAGCGCTTTTCAATAAGTAGCTAGTACGCCACGGCGTAAATAGAGCAACCATTTAAAATCCCTAAAAAGCCCATTCCATAATACTTTTGACTTTTGACTTTTGACTTTTGACTTCCGCCTTGCGGTACTAGGCGTAAATAAATTAAAGTTTGTAGTGAGTTAGCGCGGTAAGGGTAAGGACTTTATTACCGATAAACCTTGCTTTGCTACAATATTTACCTCACAAGCTTTTCAGGCTATTTTGTAGCCCCGTCAGTTAAAAATGTTTCAAATCGCAAGCAGACTGGCTTACAGTTTACGAATTCTAATTATTATATCTTGGAGCATTTCAGCACTCTGGTTCTGGCTGTTGATGCGCTTACGCATTCTCGCTTGGCTGGTTGTTTTGCCTGAGTGGTTTGCTAAGGTAGCTATTATTTTGGCTGCCAATATCGGGATAATGGCTTTGGGCTGTATCCTAGTAGGAGCAAGCAGTTTAATACTCTGGCGTTGGTTTCCAGTAACGCTCAGGGCTAGTCTTGCAATACTTATTCCAATACTTCTTGTAGTTGGGAGTATGTTGTATGGTCGCATCGATACGATGGGAACAGAACAATATGTTATTAATTTATCTCAACAAGGTGATGTGCAGAAAACACGCGAACAGCTGTTGATTCATATGGCACGGTATCAATTACCTAATGAATTGCAAGCACTGGTTCGAGTAGGAACCAATGTTAATACTCCCGATCCACAGGGTCGTTCTGCACTCTACTGGGCTAGAGAACCAGAAATGGTCAGACTGCTGCTGCAAGCAGGAGCAAAGCCTGATGGTAAGGCATTGGTAGAGGCTGCTTTCTGGGGAAGGCTAGATACGATTAAGCTGTTGTTTGAGGCCACTCCAGATGATGGCAAAACATTGGTAGCAGAGGTCGGTGATCAAGCTTTACAGAATGCAGCTAACGTCCGTTCTAGTGGAGAGCAGAATCGCCAACAAATTTTCCAGATGTTGGTGGCGCGAGGAGCGAAGCCAATTCCAAACGGGAATAAAGACAATCTGCCGTAAGTATAGGTAGATTGTCTTTATACATCTGAGTATGAATGGAAAGGCTCGTGTGAAGATAGGGTCATTTGACCGAGGGGGTAAAAGTAAAAAATGATCCAAAAATCAAGCAGAGTTACAAAAGATTTCGACGAACCATTTTTTCAGGTTTGGTAAACGTTGAAGAAAGCTTTTCAACTTCCGCCATTGCATCCAATGTTAATTTAACTTCCCGAAGCAGGAAGGGGGAAAAATTCAAAGCCTGTTTCCTAAAAAGAGAGAGGAATGTAAGTGAGGTGAAAACTGTACCTTACTGGGTCGAAAACCGCTATAGTTTGTATTTCTATATCTAACTAGCATCTCGAAATGCACAAAAGTGAGATTTGACCTGAAAAAAACCTTTCAGGATTCGTTTGAGTGAATTAAACTTAACCCACCTGATAGCTTTATTCACTTCTACCCACTGCCGTTTTCTTTTACTTGCTTCTGGATAATCTTCACTCAGCATGTCCACTGGCAACAAATATATCTTGACCCGGTAAATTTTACCTCGTTTGCGGTACTTGTAAGTGCCCAGTTCATTGGCGTCTACCTGCCCAATTATCCCTGCTTCTTCCCACGCCTCTTTGGCTGCTGAATCGGGCGGACTCATACCATTAGGAATATCTCCTTTCGGAATTACCCAGTGTTGAAAGTTACGGGTGGTGATTAGCAATATTTCGACTTTGCCATTGTTCACTCTATAAGGAATCACCCCAGACTGTTCAAACACTTTGCTGACTTTTCGACTCATGTAATTTGCATCTTGTACGGTCTAGCTTTTTTGTACAATGTTTATTTCAAAAAGTCTAGAGCTGATACTGGATAAATTTTGATTAATCTTAGATTATGAAAAGGTTAAATTTTTATCCATCAGAGTTAATTATTGGAAGTTTTTATTAATCTCTTAATCTCGTTTCCAAATTCTAGCTGCCAATGCTCTTCAATTGCAGCTCTGCCGCTTGGACTAGAGGCGGTAGCCTCACAATTGCATTCCCAGTCTCAGACTGGGAACGAGGCACAAGATTTTTAAAGCTTTTGGCTGTAATTTGATGTAGATAAAAACGTTTTATCCGTAGCGTATGTTGCATTTATACCAGAATTCCTATATCTGTTACCTGAATATAAAGTCAATTGGCTTAAAAGATGTATTTCTGATGGCTGATTGACAAATGCAGCACTATTCAAAACATGATATATTCTGGCATTAAGCTAGAATATATCTCACCAATGTAACTAACTTGACTTTTTCAAATTTTCGTAGATATACAGCGAAGATATTGTATTTAAATCTAATTTTTTAGGCTCATCTTCATCGTCATTAGTATTTTTAAACAGGACTGTAAACGCACCAGCGCCTAACCTATCTTGAGGAAACATCCGATAACAAGGCATGGTAGTTAAATGCGACTGATATTTGGCTAAATTACTCATTTCTATTGCCTGAAACTGGGGAAAGCGTTCTAAAAACCATTCACAAATTTGCTCATTTTCTTCCGGTGAATATGTACAAGTCATATAAGCCAGATAGCCTTGTGGTGAAACTATTTTAGCAGAGTTAGCTATAATGCGCTTTTGCCGATTTGCACTCTTATTAATAGCAGTTGGGTGAAAACATCCGGGTGCTTTTTCACCTTTGGCGAGTAAGGATTGTCCAGTGCAAGGAGCATCTACTATTACTAGATTGCTAGAGCCGAAAAACATTTGGGCAAATATACTCGAATCTCTATTAACCACTGCACTAGGGCTGATCTGACAACGCTTAAAATTAGAAATTAGCATTCCCAGACGTTTGCCAATTACTTCATTACTGATCAGTAAGTCAGGTTGTAAAGCTTTCCAAGCGAAGATACTTTTACCTCCTGGTGCGGCACACATATCAAAAACTAAACGTACTGACTGAGGAATAGCTAACAAAGTAGTAGCTGCAAACACCGAAGAAAAATCTAAGCAATAGAAATATCCTTTTTGATGTAAGGGATGCTGACCGGGTTTTTCTCCCAGGTATAAGCGGTCTATAAATTTTGGTTGCCAAGAGGTTGGTGTTTCCACTGCCAAAGGTGAAATATCTGGCTTTTCTTGACACCAAAGAATACTGGGTGAAAAAGGCTGAGGATTTATTAAAGCCTCGATAAATTTTTCTTGTTCATCTAGATTAGTGAACAAACGCCGCGAGACTTTAAGTAATAAATTAGAAGGTTTTTCCATGTAGATATATAAATAACTGGTACAACACGGCGTAAATAGAGCAACCATTTAAAAACCCTAAAAAGCCAATTCCTTAATACTTTTGAATTTTGAATTTTGAATTTTGACTTCCGCCTTGCGGTACTAGGTTGTATCAAAATACAAATGAAACTGTTACACAAGAACAATGTAATTAAGGCTTTTGGCTTCATACTCAAAATATAATGACCGCCATTGGGATTGCAATGGCCAAGCTACCCCACTGCACCGGAGAAGGTCATGATCTTAGAGAATTTTCCGCAAAAATTACGCAAAGAAGCACAATTATGGAGGGATGAAGGATTAATTAGTTCTTCGCTGTATGAGCAATTAGCAGAACGTTATCACTTTAAAAACCTGGAATCTGCTGCACGCGATCGCAATAAAGCGATCGCGATTGCTGTAGGCGGCATCCTTTTATGCTTAGGCATAATTACCTTTGTAGCCGGAAACTGGCAGGGAGGGTCACGAGAAATCAAATTTATTCTGATGATGAGTTTGTTTTTTGCGATCGCTATCACTGGTTTTTACACCTGGAGACCACCTGAAGGAAAGAAGCCGCAACGAAGTAAACGCTTACTGGGAGAGGGGTTGCTAATTTTAAGCGCCTTCATTTTCGGTGCAAATTTACTGCTGATGGCCCAAATGTTCAATATTGCCGGTTCAACTTCCCAATTATTTCTCGCTTGGGGGTTGGGTGTTGTGGTGATGGCTTTCAGTTTGTCCTTAAATTCTTTAGGAATTCTGTCAATTGTCCTCGTGGAAATCGGGTATTGGACTGGACTAGAAGACTTGTGGTACACCTCAGGTGAGTTCACTTGGTCGCGGCTAGTAGTGCAGCATATGCCTTTGTTGGCATGGCTGGTGTTTGTTCCCTTAGCCTACTTCTGTCGATCGCGTTGGATTTTTGGTCTAGCAGCCTTTGTCTTTGCTAGTTCCTTACAAGCCAACCTCAATCCGCTGCCACTGCTGAATTATGTTGATATAGCCCCTTGGGTGGCATCTTTTGCTTTTGCACTCCCACCTGCATTATTCTGGAGTTATGATGATTTGCTGTTTCCAAGCATAAATTACAGGTTGTTTCAATCCCTGGCCCGTAATTTAGCGTTGGTAAGCTTCGGCATTGTCTTTTACATTCTCTCTTTTCGTTGGGTCTGGGAATCTCCAAATTATGGTTATAATCAGCCAACGAATGTGACAAACTTGTTCGAGTCTCTGCCGATCATCGATCTGGGGATTCTCAGCGGGTTGGCGGTATTGCAATGGTTGTTTCTACTGCGTCAAAGAAATAACCCTCCGCGCCGCGAAGTGATTTTCACAACTGCTATCATTGGTACTTTTCTTGCCTTTATTGTCATAATACCTTTTTGGCATCAAACTATCAGCCGGATTGATGAACTTGGTGTTTTTATTTTCAATGTACTTCTAGCAACATTAGCCTGGGGACTAATTCAAGAAGGATTGAAATTAAGCAACAGAAATTCCTTTTGGGGCGGTATGCTGTTATTAACAGTCCAAATTATCAGTCGCGTGCAAGAGTACGATACAGACTTACTTTTTAAGTCGCTGGTCTATGTCTTGTGCGGTTCTGCTTTAATTAGCGCTGGACTCTGGTTTGAACGCCGTTTACCTGGTGGTAGCTCTACAAGTAAGAAGTAGTGCAAAAGATGAAACAAGTCATACCAATTTTAAATTTTGAATTTTTGATTTTGGATTGAATAAAAAAATCTAAAATCTAAAATCTAAAATCTAAAATCCAAAATTCTGAAATCTCTGTGCGTCAAAATTTTTAAAGGTTCTCTGCGTCAGTCCTAATCTCGTTACTTTTGACCTCCTCAATCCCTCCGCTTTTTAGGACTACGCTCATGACTAATAGTTCTCCTGAATCTAAAAATAAAACCTTGTCTCCCGAAGCCGAATTCTCCAATAAGGTGACTTTTCGGGATTACTTGATTGCCAGTGAACAAAAATCGAATAAGCCTTTACCTTTTTGGCGGTTACTAGCTCCCCTGGCGCTACAAACAGGGCTAATTATGGCAGTACCAGCCCAAGCGGTTTATACAGACGTGACAGGTAAAACGGTGATTTTGCAAACCGTACCTGTAGACCCTAACAATGTGCTGGAAGGTAACACCTTAGCGTTAGATTACAACATATCCCGTACCGCAAATTTGAGCCGACTACCTGGTTGGCAAACATTAGTTAGCAGAGGCCGTGGAAGTGGCAGAAGATTGCCTGAAGGAACCAACATCTTCGTGACTTTGCAAGAGCAACTATCCTTTGGTCGCGGTGTTCCTAGAGCTTGGAGACCGTTACGAGTAAGTAGCGATTTTCCCACAACTCTTAGAGCCAATCAGGTAGCCTTGAAAGGTGTTTATCAGGATGGTTCTGTTAACTACGGCTTAGAAACGTATTACATAAAAGAAAACCAACGGCGGCAGATTACCAACGACTTACAAACCCAACGCGCCCGCAGAGGACAGCTACCACCCATTGTGGTGAAGGCGAAAGTAGATCCACAGGGGAAAGCAGTACCAGTTAGTATGTGGGTGCGCGATCGCAACTATCGCTTTTAAGCTGTTAGTAGATCACAAACTTTCGCAAGTTAACGAAAAATAAGGGTTTGTGCCCTGGTGAAGAAAGAGTATTCAGCATTGGTACTAGAGCGTAGACGCAAAGCGGCTTGTCGCCAGACATCGCTTTCAAGCAGCTAGTGGTATCGGCTGAAATACTGATTAATAGCTTGTTTGTTGATGTCAGGGTGTTTTGCTGAAATATCCATGTGGCAGCAATACGGTTAGGTTAAAATCCCCCACCTGCGGCGATCCCTTTAAAAGGGGGTAAAATTGACACTCCCCTCGTCTTTAGACGAGGGGATTCTAGCTTCACAGACGCAACTTGCTTAGACTGCCTTGCGGCAACCAAAGTAGCTGCGCTAACGTAATTAATATCTTAGAGTTCCTCCCACGGCAATTCTTAGTGAGACTGACTCTATACCCCAGCGATCGCTCCCAAGGTAATCAAAGTTTTCCAAAATGGCTTCATGTTGTCAACACCACAATTAGCCATAATTTTAGCCTTCCTTACATTAAATCTTCGTCCGAAATAGCGATCGCTTTGGATTCATACAAGGGGCTAATATTAGGGTGTTTATAACTTGCAATTAAGAGTGAATTCTGACGGTATAAATCTCAAATTAACTTAAACCGTTAAAATTCTGGAATTGTTCATGGTATATCTGTATTCCAAAATAAATTTACGCCGATCGCAAACTTCTCAATCCCAATGCTGAAAACAATAAAACTCATGCTACATCTACGGGAGCATCCCAAATGTGCAAATTTAATTTACATACAGGATTGTCACTTACCCAGGAGGATGAAAAAACGAACTACAAAGGACACAAAGGGAAGAAGATTTAAAAGGGTTTTTGCGTCAGTCCCGTATATTTTTGCTAAATTGGGATGCTCCCATATCTACTCTCTAGCCTTTCACTTTTTTGTTAAGAAAAATGTGACTAATGCATAGACAAAAGACAATTCCCCGTCGCGGCAACACATAACAGGGAATTGGTATTAGTCTTATTCTTAACAATCTTAAGCTGATGTTCAGAACTAAGTATATCTAACTTTAGGTGTTAGCAATACATTCTCGATTTTTCAAGTGCCCCCATATGTGTCTTACTTTTTCAGGTTTGAGAACAAATCCGTCATTAGTGATCAAGTAGTATCGTGTACCCTTTACAAAAACTGGTGTTGATGCCCACCCAGAAGTTATTATAACTTTATTAATGTTGTTATAGTACTCGCCAGAGCAGTATTTATCTGCTTTTTGCTGAGTGTCAATTTTAGTTTTAAAAAAACCTAATCCGGTTGTTTCAGGGATTTTCAACCAAGGGTGTTCATGGCGTGCATATTGAGCGTTTGCAATACCATTAGATAATTCTAGTAACAAGCTACTAATTACAACTGGTAATGTAATTTTCGCGAAAACTGAAAATTTAGAATCACAAACTACTTTCAAATATCCTAATCTGTTATTAAGCAGTTCTATTAAATATCATTAAAAGCTCATTTTATCAGTGCTAGAACGGATTATATCTGAATGCTTTAAACAATAGTATATAAAAGCATTTAAGCATTTTCATCAAGGAAAATACTAATTTTATATATGTTAATAGGGTAAGGAGTCTGTGAAATTACCGTTAGAAAAAATAATATCACAAAAATTTTTAATTATTTATTAACAGAAGACGAATTGTCCTTCACTTAGAGGATGTCTGAAAAGTAAGAAAGCCCACGTAACGATTACGAATTACGTTAGCGTAGCGGGGCGAAGCCCGTTAGTAATTACAAATTATGATGAGCCTGTTTGAATCACCCTCTGCGTGAAGCTCTTGAGCTAACGCTTAAAAGATTGTCAGTTGCTTTCCGACACTTTGCAACAGGGAGCATCCCAAAATGTGTAAAAACATAAATTCTCATTGCGTAGGCAAAGCCTTTGCGTAGGGTACGGAACGCAGTGTTCACCTTGGTCTTGTAGAGTTGCAAAGAAACCATAAAGTACAGATGAAGCGAATTGCTTCATTTGGCTTGGCTTCATTCGCAATTGACAAGTAACGATTTTGCTAAATTTGCTTGCATTGGGATGCTCCCAGGCGACAGAAATGCACTAGCTCACTTCGTCTTTTGAAATTTTAACTGGCTAAGAAGTTTAGCTCTTCGATCAGTCATTTCTGGTCTGGTCAAAATTCCTTGGGTAGGACTAAAAAATAATGCTAATAAAAATAGGACGGAAACAACTAAAACTATAGCTGCGCCTGATGGGACGTTCAAATAGTAACTAATATACATTCCAGTTACACTGCTAATTACACCAATAATTGCGCCTAATTGCATCATTTGGTGTAACTCTTTCACTAATAAATAAGCTGTAATTCCTGGCCCAATCAGCAGGGAAACAACTAATACTACACCTACAGTTTGCATACTAGCAATAATCGTCAGTGTGATAGCACCAGTTAAACCAAAATGAATCAAATTAATTGGTAAACCACTTGCTTGAGCGCCAAGTGGGTCAAATGTATAAAATAGCAATTCTTTGTAAAAAAGCTTTACTAAAAGCAAGACAATAACCGTAATAATTACAGTGCGCTTCACATCATCTGTAGTTACACCCAAGATATCGCCAAACAAAAATTCATGCAGGTCTAACTTACTTTTCAATAGGGTAATTAGCATGATACCCAAGGCTAAAAATCCCGAAAAAACTAACGCCATCGCTGCATCAACTTTGATCCGAGATTGGGATTGAATCCAACCAATTACAAAGGTGCTGAGAGTTCCAGAAATAAATGCACCGAAGAAAATATCAATACCCAAGAAAAAGGCTATAGCTAGTCCTGGTAAAACTGCATGAGCAATCACATCTCCTAGTAATCCCATGCGTTGAACGATCAGGTAAGTACCAACAACAGCGCAAAGAACACCCAACAGAATTGCTGTAACAAGTGCTCCACGCATAAATTCAAAACTTAGGGGTTCAATTAGCCAATTTAACATTAAACTACTTCCCTATTCAATATAAATACACTATCTCCATAGGCACGTTGAATATTATCTGCTGTCATCACTTCGTTCATGGAACCGTTGGCAATTATTTGTTTATTTAATAACAGTAATTGGTCACATTTTGTCAAAATTGTTCCCAAATCATGAGTGACCACTAATAAAATCTTGCCTTGAGATTTTAGTTCTTCAAACACATCAAACATTATGGCTTCTGTCTTTTTATCAACTCCGACAAATGGCTCATCGAAAAATAATAATTCGGCTTGTTGTGCTAAAGCTCTTGCTAAAAATACTCGCTGCTGCTGTCCGCCTGATAATTCTCCAATTTGACGCGATCGCAACTCTAACATCCCCACCCTTGCCAAAGCATCTTTAACTATTTCTTCAGAGGATCGTGAAGGTGCGCGAAACCAGCCAGTATGTACAGTCCGCGCCATCAGCACCACATGCCAAACTGTGATCGGGTAATCCCAGTCTATTTGCGATCGCTGTGGTACATACGCAACAGAACTTAATTGTTGTTTCAAAGCGCGATCGCGAAACTTCACAACTCCACTCGTAGTTGGTACTAAGCCCAAAATTGCCTTCACCATTGTGCTTTTACCAGCACCATTTGGGCCAATTACACCCACAATTTGTCCCGGTAAGGAGCGGAAACTCACATTCTCAACCGCCATCACTCCTCGGTAATTTACAGCTAAATGTTTAACCTCTAACATAAATTTACCATTTATATGATAATGATAATCACTATAACTAAAGCAATCAAATTTATGATATCTTACAAATTGCGATTAAAATCCCTAGCTGCTCTTGCCTTAACATGCGGAGTACTTGGATGTAGTCCGACATCACAGACCAGCCAATCGACTCCCACACCTGCTAATAATGTGGTGGCTCCCCAAACAGGTACTTCCCCTGTTCCAGAAGCCAGTGGGAAAGGCCCATTAGTAGTGGCCACCAATACCGTTGCTTGTGGCTTAACTAAAGAAATCGCAGGTGATACAATTGACCTTAAATGCTTAATCGATCCCGGTTCAGACCCGCACGTATACCAACCAAAGCCAGAGGATAGCAAAGCAATTGAGCAGGCTAAATTAATCCTCTACGGCGGTTACAATTTTGAACCTGGTTTAATCAAGTTAATTAAAGCTAGTTCAAATTCTGCTGCCAAGGTAGCTGTAGATGAAGTTGCAGTCCCCAAACCTCAGCAGTTTGAGGAGGATGGTAAAACTGTTACTGACCCCCATGTATGGCACAATGCCCAGAATGGGATAGCTATAGCTCAAACTATTTCCCAAGAATTAGCAAAGATAGCTCCAAATAATGCTGTAACTTATACCAGCAACACCCAAAAATTAACAAACGAAATCAGCCAGATAGACACCTGGATTAAATCAGAGATTGCCACAATTCCACCTAAGCAACGCAAATTAGTCACCACTCATGATGCTTTTGGTTACTATTCCAAAGCTTATGGAATTCCTCTTGAAGAGGCGCTAGGGGGCATTAGCACGGACGAAGCGCCGACACCGAAGCGAGTTGGTGCATTATCAAAAGATATTGAAAAAGAGGGTGTGCCGACAATTTTTGCAGAAACGACGATTAACCCGAAACTAATTCAAGCGGTAGCAAAAGAGGCAAAAGTTAAGGTTTCAGACCGAGAATTGTTTGCTGATGGTTTGGGAGAAAAGGGGACAGAGGGGGAAACTTACCAAGGAATGTTAATTGCCAATACACGCACGATTGTAGAAGGTTTAGGGGGCAAGTATACGGAGTTTAAGCCTAAATAAACAGAGTTAGGGACGCCGAATAGTTTGCCGTAGCGATCGCTGTCTTGGTGGATACGAGAGCGTGTATCTATAGTAGAAGCGATCGCGCCGATAAAACCTAAGGCACAATCAGCACTGGGCAAGGGGAAAGATTAATCACGCGAGTCGTGACACTATCATCAGCTCCCTCTTCAGTCAAACCTAGGCCCCGACAACCCATGATGATTAAATCGGCCCCCATTTCATCAGCGACATCGCAGATAGTAAAAGCTGGTTTGCCTTGCCTTTCCAGGATTTCGGATTTAATTCCTTGCCCAGAAAATAAAGATTGGGCACTCTCCAGCAGTTTGGCAACTACCTCTGGTGACATCATCGGATCTGCACTAGGTGCGTCTTTTGGTGGTTCTTCTACCACAGACAGCAGCACCAAGCGACTGCCGAACTTTTTGACTATGTTGGTCACCATATCAGCAGCTTCCCGTGTTTCCCTGCTTTGATCAATAGGAAATAGTACTGTCTTAAATATCTCTGTCACTTGGGTACCCCTGACTCCGGTAAAATCTTGATGGTTCTACTTTCAAAACAATAACAAAAAGGCAATCAGGAGAGTTTGGTGTGTCCAAAAAAAGTTTAGCAAGTTTATCTTCGGCTGATATATCTGGGAAACGTGCCTTAGTGCGGGTTGACTTTAATGTGCCTGTGGACGATCAAGGCAACATTACCGACGATACTCGCATTCGCGCCGCTCTACCAACCATCCAAGATTTGACGCAGAAGGGTGCTAAGGTCATTCTCGCCAGCCATTTTGGGCGTCCCAAGGGTGTGGATGACAAATTACGCCTAACTCCCGTTGCCAAGCGTCTCTCGGAGTTGTTGGGGCAAGAAGTCATTAAAACTGATGACTCCATTGGCGATGAAGTTGCAGCTAAAGTTGGCGCTTTACAAAATGGCCAAGTGCTGTTGTTAGAAAATGTGCGTTTTTACCCAGAAGAGGAGAAAAATGACCCAGAATTTGCGAAAAAATTGGCAGCTAATGCTGATTTTTATGTAAATGATGCTTTTGGTACTGCACACCGCGCCCATGCTTCTACTGAAGGTGTGACTAAATTCCTCAGCCCTTCTGTGGCTGGATATTTGGTTGAGAAGGAATTGGAATATCTGCAAAACGCCATTGAAAATCCCCAACGTCCTTTGGCGGCAATTATTGGCGGTTCCAAAGTTTCTAGTAAAATTGGCGTGATTGAAACGCTGCTGGAGAAGTGCGACAAGCTGATTATCGGCGGTGGGATGATTTTCACGTTCTACAAAGCCCGTGGTTTGAATGTCGGTAAGTCGTTGGTGGAAGAAGACAAGCTAGAACTAGCAAAATCTTTGGAAGCGAAGGCTAAGGAACGGGGCGTTACCTTCTTGTTACCCACGGACATAGTATCAGCAGATAAGTTTGCTGCCGATGCGAATGCGACAACTGTCAGCATTGAGAACATCCCCGATGATGGTATGGGTTTGGATATTGGCCCAGACTCGGTGAAAGTTTTCCAAGAAGCCCTTGCAGATACCAAAACGGTAATTTGGAACGGGCCGATGGGTGTGTTTGAGTTTGATAAGTTTGCGGTAGGTACGGAAGCAATCGCTCATACCCTCGCCGAAATTAGCAAAACTGGTACAACCACCATAATTGGCGGCGGTGACTCAGTAGCGGCTGTGGAAAAGGTTGGTTTAGCCGACCAAATGAGCCACATCTCCACCGGCGGCGGCGCTAGCTTGGAGTTACTTGAAGGCAAGGTATTGCCTGGAATTGCAGCTTTAGATGATGCTTAATAGCCATTTTTAGAATTATGTAGAGACGTTACATGTAACGTCTCTACATTAAATAGGGAAAAAACTGTGGAAACTAAATGGCTGGAATGGGCACAAAAGTTACAAGCGATCGCTCAAAATGGTCTAACCTATTCTGAAGGCCCTTTTGATATCGAACGCTACAAACAATTACGAGCGATCGCCACAGAAATGATGGCGACTTACTCAAATGTAGAACACAGCTATGTCCTCGATTTGTTTAGCCGTGAAGTCGGATATGCAACTCCCAAAGTTGATGTGCGGGCAGCAATTTTTCGTGATGATACTATATTGTTAGTCAAGGAAAGAGCCGACGGCTGTTGGACTTTACCTGGTGGATGGGCTGATGTCGGCGAGTCTCCCAGTGAGGTAGTTGTGAAAGAAGTATATGAAGAATCTGGATATCAAGCACGCGCTATCAAACTACTAGCAGTCTATGACAGAGACAAACAGGGACATCCACCATTCCCGTTTTATGTCTATAAGCTATTTTTTAAGTGTGAACTTATTGGTGGTTCTCCATCATCAAGTATTGAAACTGAAGAAGTAGGTTTTTTCCCTGAAGATGCGTTACCAGAACTTTCTCTCGGACGTGTGACATCAGCGCAAATCACGCGACTTTTTCAACATTACCGCCAACCAGATTTACCAACAGACTTTGATTAGTAGCCGCTTTTGCCGATCTGTTTGCAAAAATCAAATAGGATTCCTATATATTTATAAAAAAAATAGTTGAGTAATCTTCAAAAATAAAAAGCACTAATTGTGTTCAGTTTACTTAACTTAACCTGATTAAATTCAAAGCTATTGTCTACAATTTCAACCCTATGGAATCACAAGTATACGAAGACCAGCTATACAAGAAATTAAAATTTTATGAAGACTACTCAGCAATTGAAGATGTGATGAAGACCACTAAGTAAATCTGACATACCCAGGAACTTTGTGATTTGATGGAAATAAGAAATATATCACGCAAGTGTCGCTTTCACTGACAGTATTTTAAAGAAATTACTGATAGTACAAGTAAAGCAATCAATTTGTGTCTTCAAGGTTATTCTTAGGACTCTCAAATGATAATAATTAGTTTTAAATCTAAATTACTAAACGCTATTATAGCTGCTACCGCTGCATTCCCCAGATGAAGGCGGACGTTTATGAAGCCTGAACTTTGGAGAACAATTAAAGAGGAAATTTCTATTTGGCGTGTAGGTACATTACCAGGCATTGCAGTGATTGGGCTGGTGATGATTGCTCGGATCACTGGTTTAATGCAATCTTTAGAGTGGCTGGCTTTTGACAATTTTCTCCGACTACGCCCCGATGAACCTAGAGATGAGCAAATTGTAATTGTGGGGATTAATGAAGATGATATCAGCACTCGCACAGATTTTTCCCTATCAGATCACGACTTGGCACAGTTGCTGTTGAAATTGCAGAGTTATAAACCAAGAGTTATTGGTCTTGATATTTATCGGGATTTACCAGTTAATCCTGGTCATACTGAATTAGTTACAGTTTTTCAAAGTTTCAAAAATTTAATTGTTACTGAAAAAGTATTACCTGATGAAATTGTCCCACCACCAGCATTGTCAACTGAACAGGCTGGTTTTGCCGATCAAATTATAGATAGCGATGGCAAATTAAGGCGTAGCCTGTTAAGTACACCAACAACTAAAGGTTACAAGTCATCTTTATCTCTAAGTCTGGCAGCAGTATATTTAGGTAATCATGGTATTAGTATAGAAAACGGTATTCGCGATCGCGCTGCTATCAGGTTCGGGAAGACTGAAATACCCCGGTTTTTCGCTAATTCCGGAGGATATGTCCGAACTGATGCAGGTGGAGTTCAGGTACTACTCAATTTTCGTAGTGGTCGAAAACAATTTAGAACTTTATCTTTGTATGATCTCAAAAGCGATAAATTTAATCCAGACTGGATACGCGATCGCATTGTCATTATTGGGATAACTTCCCCCAGTTGTAAAGACTTTATCCCTACTTCAGCGATTGAATCTATTGAACCTGCACCAGAGCGAGTTTATAGAGTAGAAATTCAAGCACATGCTGTTAGCCAAATTATTAGCGCGGTGCTTAACTCTAGACCACTCTTAAATACTTGGCAAGATGGATGGGAATATATATGGATTTTGGCTTGGGGTTTAGTTGGAATTGCCATTGCTAGGTTCACTAAATCACCTCTGATTAGTCTATTAGTTGTTGGTGTCGCTAGCTGTAGCCTGTTGGTCTTTTGTTATTTACTCCTGACTTGGGGTTGGTGGGTTCCGCTGATCCCGACACTCGTTGTTTTAGCTTTAAATGGTATGAAAATCACAGCTTTATATCAACACGAGCAAGCTTTGCGTTCTGGAATTAGAGCCAGAGAAGCTCTCATTGAACGCATATTTGCAAAAATTCATAATGGCCCACTGCAAAGCCTAGCTAAAGTTTTGAAACTAGTTCGAGACAAGGATTTACCAATGAATGACTTGCTATTAGAACTAGAAAAAGAGCTTGAAAAATTGAACCACGAGTTACGGGGAATTTATGAATTTTTGCAACGAGAACCTATCGACCAAGAAACTAGTCTTTATTTAGGCAAAAATCTCGTGCTAAATTTGCGAGACCCTCTTCATGAAATTCTCTATCAAGTTTATAACTCTACCTTAGAGCGAGAGTTTCCCTGTTTTAAAACTATCAAAGTTAAAATCAGAGCTTTTGAACCTCTAAATGAACGAGCCTTGAATATTGAACAAAAGCAGGGTCTCTGTCTATTTTTGGAAGAAGCTTTATGCAATGTGGGCAAACATGCTACAGGAGTCACCCGTCTCGAAGTTACTTGCTCTTCATCTGAAGGCTGGTACACTCTAAGCATTATCGATGACGGCTTAGGGGTGAATTCATCTAGAGAAGGTTGGGGAACACAACAGTTTAGAAATTTAGCTCGACAATTAAAAGGGAAATTTCGGAGAGTACCCCTTTCTCTTAGAGGTACTCTTTGTGAGTTATCTTGGCCAATAGTTAAAAAATCAAGCTATTTTTAGACTTTTGACTATTGCTCGGATTAACATAAATTCTCAAATAATTGATTAATTATTAATAATAATTAATCAATTAGTCCTTCTTCTCTAGCTCGCATTTCAGTTTGAATTCTGATATTTTTTCCCTCTTCAGGATAAACATTTAAAGCGTCTTGTAGCTTACTCCAGTAATGACGCACCATCCGTTCAGATATACATATACGTTCAGCAATTGTTTTATCTTGCAATCCTTCCTCAAATGCTAAAGTCAGCACCCTGAGCCACTCTGGTTTAACTTCTAATACAGAATGTATTCCTTTAATATCTTTTGTATGAGTTAAGCCCTGTAACGCCCAATCAATCCTGGTCAACATTTCCTGAGTCGATAGGCTTTTATCCGCGACTGTAAAGCCTCCTTTATGACTATCAATATCAAGTCTAATCCTTACCAGGGTTCTCACATTAGCACTTTGGACAACAATATTTAAGTTGGGATAGTTTTTCGTCAGAGTTCTTAGAAGTTGAACCCCTATATCAGGTCGGGCTGTCATTCCAGAGTTATCTGGGATAGAAAGATCCATTACAACCATATCTGGCTGTGAGGTAGTAATTTCATGAAGAGCGTTCTTAGCATTTACCGCAATGATGAATTCAGCGTCAGGGTAATGCTTTTGCAATACATTAACAGTTCCAGCTAAAACTGATTCGTGGTCATCAATTACTAAAATCTTTAACATTTTTTTGTCTTTTAAATCTTGTTTCATAATTAACAACCCCCTGATTAAGTCGTAATTTAACTAATCCACAAACTGTGATAATTGGCTGAGTATATAGATTACGAGCCAACTAAAATATTTTACTGACAATATAAAATGTTTTTACTATTTATTTGGAAATTTTTAAACAAGTATTAGATTATGATCATATTACTTATTATACTGTTTTTATGTCTATTTAAAAAAAAGTATAACTATTACTTCTTGACAAATTGTTTATGATTTTAACCTGTCAAGGATGAGTAACTACTGAACCAGAGACTTTACACCTTTATAAATTTTCCCATCCACTTAATTATCGCAATAATTCTTACCAATAAAAGTGACAAGTAATGCTTAGATTATCTTTCCGATAAAAGCATTTACCTGAAGTTAAAAATCGAAAACTTTTGCAAAGATACTCTAATTCTCTTAAATTAGAAGAAAAAATAATTGTAGATGACTCAGGATATGTAATTTTTACCATTAGCTGACCGATATTTTTATGTTGTTTTAAACTGATAAAAATTGATATAGGAACCGAAGTATTCGGCAAAGTTAATATTAGTAGTTCTTCTAAAGATTTTAAAACTATCAAACTCCGTTCAGCTTGCTCATATCGCCAGTAGGGTGGTATATCAAAATGGAAACAAAGGTGGGAATTTGATGTTAACCATTGTTCTAATAGGCACTCAATAGCCAACGGTAGGCTATCTTGAATATATGCCGGAAATAAGCGATCGCTCAATTGCACTAAAGCGTGATGAAAATTATCAGCTTGTTTTAGGTATTCTTGGATTTTGTTGATTGTTAGATTTAGGTTGTCTTGTGCCAATAAATCCAAGCTGCGACGGATTGTGAAGGATTCTTGTAATAAACCTTCGTGAATTTTACTTGCTTCTAGAAATAGTTTGAGAGATTGTCTATAAGACCACCATTGTAATGCTTCCTGAGTTTTATAATAAGTTTTCAAATACATTATCAATGTCAGGACATAGATAGTTAAAAGTGTAATTTGTCCGTAAAGTTTCATAACCACATACTTATATCCTCATAAATCAGTAACTAACCTAGCCTTTCTCAACATAAATTGCAGTGCTGTCTCTTCTTTTGAAATAATGTCAGCTTTGGCTTCCATCCCAGATTGGATATGACACAGGCGATCGCCATTGCCAAATATCATTATTTCAGGTTGAATAGTGGCTTCAAAGTAGCTATTTCCAGGGGTTGGAGAACCTGATATGGGGCTTTCTGCATTGTTACTTTTAGACGTAATTGTATCGGGAGAAACAGCCGTGACCACACCTTTGAGAGTGCCATAATCAGGATAAGGACAAGCATCAATTCGCAATTGCACTTTTTGACCAACTGCGACATTTTTAATTTCCTGAGTAGGGATAACTGCTTTAACAACTAGAGGAGCATTATTAGGAGCAATTTCAGCAATAGCTTCGCTAGCACGTAGCACTTGGCCGGGGTTACGTAAATTGAGCTTGAGAATGATACCATTACTACTTGCTCGCAGAATAGTATCTTGTAATTGACTAATTACTTGTAAAAGTTCTTTATGAGATTGTCCGAGTTGGTTTTGCATTTCCACTCGCCGCTGAATTAAAGCTTGTTTTTCCTTTTTTAAAATAGCGATGCTGACTTCACCTCTAGCAAATTCTTGGGCAATGCGATCTTGAGCGATTGCAACTGTGGCAGTGGTAGGATTAACAGCACCTAAAGCTACTTGCACTTTAGCTTTAGCAATATCAATAGCTTTTTTTTCAGCTTCAAGTATGGCTTTAGTTTGGATAACAACTAGCTTTTTCTGCTCAAATTCGCGCTTACCAATTGCGCCAACCTGCGCCAACTGCTCATAGCGATCGCGATCCACCTCAGCAAAGCTTAAATCAGCTTCGGCTTTTTGCAATTCTGCTTGGGATTTTTGCAAACTTGCTTGTGCTGCTAGTAATTCGCTGCTGGTGGTAATTTGTCGCTCTTGATATTCCCGTTGATTACGTGCTAAATCTGCTTGAGCAGAGGCCACAGTTCGTTCTGCTACTGTTGCTTCAGCGACAATTTGAGTATCTAAAATCTTAATTTGGGCATCAATTTGAATTATTTGTAACCTGATTTGTTGAATATTATCTTTTAATTGACTCTGTTTGATTTGCAGTTGTTCGTCATCTAAGCGAGCGATCGCATCTCCCTGTTTGACTAATTGATTTTCTTTCACAAAAATATCTTTAACAGTCCCTTCAATTTTCGGTTGCACTAACCGAATTTCTCCTGTAGGACGCACTACTGCTCCTGCTTTCACCGTCACATTATACTTTACCCATGAGCAGAGACTAATTCCAGCACTAAGACTTCCAACCAGGAAAATTCCTGCTAAAGATGTCCAACGACTTACAGGAGGAAGAAACTCTTCACTTTGCACTGATGGCAGAAGTTTTTTACTATCTGTGTAGAGCATAATTATCTGAATATATGTTAATAATTAAGAATTTAAAAATTCCAAATGCTCTCCAGGTTGGAAGCGCAACTCATTTAAAGAACCTTGAGTTTTTAACTTGCCTTGATCTAGAAGAACTATCCAATCAGCACGATTAACTACCTTAGGACGGTGAGTAATCAAAATGGTAGTTTTACCTTGGCGATGCTTAAACAATTTATCTAAAACTTGCGCCTCACTTACTGGATCAAGTCCACCAGTAGATTCATCCAAAATAAGAATTGGTGGATCTGTGACAATGGCTCTTGCTATTGCTAATCGTTGGCGTTGTCCACCAGAAATATTTGCCCCAAACTCCCCTAAAACAGTTTGATATGTATTAGGTAGCTTACTAATAAATTCATCAGCTTCTGCCACTTGACAAGCTCTCACAATCTCTTCAAACGTGACTTGGGGAGCACCTAAGCGAAAGTTTTCTACAATCGACCGACTCCAAAAATGAGGTTCTTGGGGAACAAGAACCACCTGTTGTCGGAGACATTCAAGAGACAGGTCTTGAAGGTTATAAAGTCCAATCCGAATATTCCCAGATTGCAGTGGATATAACCCAGCAATAAGTTTAGCTAAAGTGCTTTTACCACAACCAGATTTGCCGATTAATGCAATATTTTTCCCACCAGGAATTATTAAAGAAAAGTCATCTACTAAATCTAGACGACCAGCATAATGAAAATTAACATTTTTACAAATAATGTCAGCGTCCCCTCCAATCTTGGCGTAAGGCTTTATCTCGTCACCCTCATTTTCTGAGGTAGCATCTATGACTTCTGTTAGACGTTGTGTAGCAGTTTTTGCACGAGTAAATTCCTCAACAAAGCTGATTAAAGTAGCAAATAAGCCCAGAAAATTACCATTCATTGAGTTGAAGGCAAATAGTTGCCCGATACTCAGGTTTTCTGCTGGGTTAATTACCAAATTGCCACCAAACCAAAGCAAAATAACGCCACCAACTCCCGAAACCAAGCCAGAAAAAGTATTATTAATGATCCCAATGTGTATTGTGCGATATGTAATGTTAGCAAGACGACCAAATCGACTTTGTAATTCCTCCCAAAATTGCGACCCAGATGTAGTGGTTTTGAGAGTTAGTGCGCCTTTAAAAGTTTCTACTAAAACCCCTTGTGTTTCTGCTTCCTGAACTAAAAGCTCACGAGTTTTTTGCTGCAAAGTTGGCTGGAAGACTACTGTCGATAAGCTCATCACTATAGCGATGAATACAGCTACCACAGTAAGTTTCCAGCTATAAAAAGCCATGAATCCAAAAGAAATCAAGGCAATAAAAAATTGGCTAGGTAAACCAACAACAACTTGAGCAACTAACTGATTAATTTGGTCGATATCTTGCAGACGGCTAACAATTTCACCACTGCGACGGGCTTCGTAGTATGAGAGAGGTAATCGGAGAATTTGCCGCCCAAATTCTAGCACTAACCCCAATTGCAGACGTTGGGCAAAGTGAGCAATTAAATTAGACTGCACAAAGGACAGACTACGGGAAATAAAATTCATTACTATCACAGCGATCGCTACAGTAGTAAGTAACTTTGTATCACCTCTAACCAGCACATCGTCAGTCAAAATTTGCATCAAAAAAGGGGAAGCTAAAGATAGCAATCCCAACATCAGGTTAAGAGGTAAGGCTTGAGCTAAAATAGCACGATAAATCCAGACGCGCTTGAAGAAACGCCAAAATCCACCTAGTTTTTCATCTTCTTGAGCAAAAAACTTTACATCTGGCTCCAGTAAAAGCATCAACCAATCTGTACAACCTTCGGCTATCTCTTTTTTAGAAAGATAACGGATACCTACAGCCGGATCAGCAACTAAACATTTTTGACCTTTCTTACCATATAAAACAACCCAGTGATTACCTTTCCAGTGAATAATTGCAGGTAGTGGTGCTTCTTTAATTCGGTTTAAAAATTCTGGTGAAGTTTTAACTGGACGAGCATTGAAACCAAGTATTTCTGCTCCTCTCTTTAACCCTAATAAAGTAGTGCCGAACTGCCCAGTACCTACAGCTTCACGGATGCGACTGAGAGTAAAAGTCCGTCCATAATATTTAGAAATAGCAGCAAGGCAAGCAGCCCCACAGTCTTCTTCACTATGCTGTTTAACAAATTGGTATTTCATAGGTAAATTACCTTAGATAATGACAACTTTAAGCTAATAATGTTGTCAATCTGTTGGGATAGTTTTTGATAATTGGAGTGCGATCAACTGATATAGAACTCATCTCGGATTTTTGAACAAGATTTCAGATAAAACTCTCATAAAACGGTTTTTTCAGTCTCAGTATGTTTTCAAAAATCAAACCGGAGTCCTATAAAATCTTTGAGGATTAACCTAGAAGAGACATCATGCTAAACAACATATTAAGTAAACCAGAGTTGCCCCTCGCTGACCTACGCCCCCGTTGTTGACTACCTAGACTGAATCCAAAGGTAATTTGTGAGAACCTATATCCAGTTTGTTGAATAGAAGAAATACTACCATTACTACCAGATACATTAATTGCACTACTAGCAAAAGTTTCTATATCTGTTTTTTGGAAGAACAAATTTTCAAAATCTAATCCTGAAGAAAGGTAACGTCCACCAGAGATAGTTTCTTGTTGTTGTGCTGATAAATCAAGAAATAATTCAGAAACTTCCGGTTTGATATCCTTAGACATAGTTATTATGTTTGTAAAAGGAGAATATAGATAATTTATGATCAGGCATAATTTAAACCCCATAAATAAATTTTAGGGGTTTAAAACAAGGATACCTTTTTTCTTACGCTTCGCGTCTTGAAAAAAAATCTTTTTACCCAATTCAAGAAATCAATTTAGGGGCTTTAACCCATTTCGTAGAGGGCAAAATATATATTTGATTCCTTCTGCCTTCTTTTTGTAAAAGCATTAATTGGACACAAAAGTTTAGAATCTAAAATGCAGTTAGCTTTCAGTAATTTATGGAACCATAATTAATTGTATGTCCCTAAAAATTTAATATATAGCTGATTGCTAACTGCTATCATAAGAAGCTAGGGAAAGATAGGGGAGCGCTGATTACTCCCCTTGGTAACGCCTTTAGACACGATGATACTGGTCGCTATCTATTGCATAAACTAGGAAACTGCTGCCAAAAATGAAGAACTTGTTTGAATAGTTGATAGGATCGTTTTTTGCACGCCACCAGCTAATATGTTGCTGCCGCCAACACCAGACGCACTACCTACTGGCAAGATGTTTTCAGTTTGGCTAAACAGGCTAGAATATAGGGTACTAAAGTTGATAACCGCTGCACCACCTGCTACAACTTCTTGTTGTTCAGCAGATAAATCGGTAAATAGTTCGTGTGACATAGTTGAAAACTTCCTTGATTTGATTTGAGTTGAATAATCTCGAAAATTGAGATCCTGAATTAAAACATTAGTTGACCAAGAACCTAGGGAAAGATAGGGAAGCGCTGATGACTCCCCTTCGTAACGCGTTGAGAGACATGATACTCGTCGCGATCTATTGGATAAACTAGGAAACTAATGCCGTAAAGAAAGAACCTGTTTCAATAGTTTGTCGGATTGTTTTTTGCACACCACCAGCTGAGATAACGCTGCCGCCAGGACCAGACATACTACCTACTGGTGCGATGCTTTCAGTTTGGTGAAACAGGCTAGAATATACGGTACTAAAGTCAATAAGCGCTAGACCACCTGCTACAACTTCTTGTTGTTCAGCAGATAAATCAGTAAATAGTTCGTGTGACATAGTTGAAAACTTCCTTGATTTTTTTGAGTTGAATAATCTCGAAAATTGAGATCCTGAATTAAAACATCAGTTGACTTCAAATGACTGAATAAGGTAAACCTTTAGCTAGTTTAGCTAGCTTAAAGGTTATTCAATACATGGAATTAGTTAGGCAACTAATCCGAACAATGTATTATATGTTTGGAGACTATCTAGAACTGATTTGCTTACACCCAAAGAAACTATAGAGCTACCAGTAGGACCTGAAGTAGCTGCGACTGGCCCAATACTTTCAGATAGTTGGGAGACGCGCTTATAGAAGGTTTCCAAGCTAAGAACTTCTACACCACCAGCTACGCTTTCTTGTTGCTCTTCGGTTACATCGATAAACAAATTGTCAGACATAATTACCAACCTTTAATTTTGAGTTGAATTGATTTTCAGCTATTTAGTTGAGTGCCTTTGTTTGGTGTATCAACCCTTCGCTTAATCAATACAATAAGTTAAAGCACTGAGGTTGTCATTTCCAGTTTCCGCAAACTTAATTACCAGATTGAGAAAACTAGATTTCACAATTACGCCACTACTATTTCCGAAAAATACATAGAGAGCAATTGCCCTGAAACTATAGCAATCCGATTTGATTGTGTGAAAAAATTTAACTATATGTAGGGTGCGTTAGAACAGAGTCCGTAACGCACCAAAGTCTTCGGACGGTGCCGTACTTTCGTCTAAGACAACGCCAGTTGCTACAACGGATAGCGTAGCGTAAAGCCCTCTCTTCTCCCTACAGCCCTTCCCTAACGGGACGCCTTGCGGTGAACAGGCATTCTACGGCAGGCGCTAGCCTCTGGCAATGTCAGAAGGGGAGACGCTACGCGTAGCTTGCTTCCAGGGGTACGGGAAGCCACAACTCTACAAGACGCTTCGCGAACGTGTCTACGTGTCCTCAGTACAACATTTTTTTACTTGCCAACTTTTTGAGGTACAATACTACTACACAAATTTCCTAAATAATTGACTAGATAGTTTGCTCCAGAAATAGTTGCATAGCAATGACTCCAATAACTAAACACCAACAAAGACTCGGAGTTGAAGTCCTGCGGGGTTGCAATCTTAGCTACCTCACAAATCTAGAGTCGCGTGAATTAAAGGAATTACTTTGGAAACACGGCGTTGTGGTAGTTAGACAGCAACACCTCACCGCAAAGCAGTTAGAAGAATTTGCCAGAAAGACTTTTGGTGACTTAATGTTTGGCTATTCCAAAACCAAAACATTAGATCCTGATATCAGCCCAGACCTCCAAAGCCAATGTGTGAATGTTTTGGGTAATCCCAAAGGGCTTACTCAACCAGCAGTAGGAAAGATTGCTTGGGAATGGCATCATGATAAAGATGGCCTTCCCCGCACAGAGGGACTAGATATGAACGCACTATATGTTGTCATGCTTTATGGTGTGGAAGTGCCTGCCGAAGGTGTAAATGGGCAGCCTCACACCACAGAATTCCTCGACATGATAGAGGCTTATAATAATTTAGATCATCAACATCAGCAGCAGTTAGAGCAGATGGCGATGTATCATTCACCACCAATGTTTTCTAAGAGTACCAATGTAGAGACTGATATACCGAGGAAAGTACATCCCATTGTGTCTACTCACAAAGTCACTGGTAAAAAGGGATTATATCTAGGTTCGGACACTGCGATCGCAGTTGGTATGGAAGATAGACCAGAGCAAGCAAAACGTTTCTGGCAGGATTTGTTTAGGACTGTTCTAGCTTGCACACCAGTCTATTCCCATATTTGGCAGCCAGGAGATATTATTTTTTGGGACAACTCACAGGTAATGCACAGAGGTGTACCCTATGAAGCAACGAATTACAAGCGAATTGCGTTGCGTTTAGGTGTAGTGGATCAGACATAATTTTTATCTCACGTAGAGATGCTCCAGACGCAGAAGATAACTCTCTACTGAGGCGTTGTCTCCTGCGTCGGTGTCGGTGTCGGTGTAGGAATGGCGGTTTCTGTAGGAGTTGGTCTAGGTGTAGGAATTGGCGTAGATGTGGGAGTTGGTCTAGGTGTAGGAATTGGCGTAGATGTGGGAGTTGGCGCGGGTGTTTCAGTGGGCGTTGGTGTAGGCGATGGGGGAGGGGTGGGATTTTCTGCTGTAATGCTGAGTTGATAATCTATTGGTTTCGATGCTGTGGAAACCACGACAAATTCGTAAAATCCTTTTTCTGGTAATTTAGTTGATAAACTACGCTGGGTAGAATCTTCTAAAAATTGGATTTTACCAGAGGGTGAATAGACTGATAACAAAACTTGGGAATTTGCTTGTAGCTTCAAGTCCAGAGATTGCTCTTTGGCAAGTCCAGCAATGAATACTTTACCACCACCAGGTTGGAGAGTACCGTTGACTGTTTTGCTGATAGCGCCCGGTTCAAAGACAAGTTTCTCAAAAGCGCTACCGCCGAGGATAGCACTGAGTTTATCGCTAACAAAACCGTACCAAACTTGTCCAATCGGCTGATTTCGGAAATTTTTACCACCCTGCTCAGGGAATATATTTAAAAAAGCAGCATTTCCCAAATCATACAAAGAACGACTACCAACGTTGATTTTGTTAACTTCCACTTTCCAGCGATCGCGTTCAGCAGTTGTGTAAGTTCCCAGTTGTTGGCGTGTATTGGCACTTAATGGCACTAGCTTTTCCAGCAATTCTGAGCCTGTTTTATCCCATTCTGCCCGCAAACCCTCATCTTCAGGGCCATCGCTGAGAGTGCGTCCCCGTAAACTGGGATTTCTTTCCCAAAAAACTTCATTAACCAAGTTAATGTAAAACTTCTCATTTATACCCAACTGTTGACGGCGATCGCTTAATCTTTCTTTGCGTTGCCGTTCTGCTGGTGAATATTGCGCTAAGGGATCGGTTGGCTGATCGCTGGTTGGAATTGGGCTGGCTGTAGGAGTAGGTTTGACTTCCCCGACATCGCGCCTGCTATTCACTCCCCACCAAAGTAATCCAACAGTACCAGCTACTACCGCCGCCACAAGGAAAGTTTTTGTTGGTGTCCACCAGCTTGTGGGTTGAGGAGATGGGAGAGATGAGGGGTATGAGCGAGATGGGGGAGGTGGGGAGATGGCAACGGTGGCGGATGTGGGTTCTGGTGCAGTGGGATATTGAGTTGGGGGAAAGTTAGCTGGGGGCGGGTTGAGGGTTTGGAGGACTTGACGGGCTGATTGATAGCGATCGCTTGGTCTGGTAGATAGCATTTTATCTAATACCTGTGCCAAAAGCGGACTCAGGCTTACTTCCCGTCGCCACTGCCAGGTAAGATTGTAGTTATCAATTAATTCTTGGGGTTGTTTCCCTGTCAATAAAACCAGCATTGTTGCTGCCAAAGCATATAAGTCGCTGTGGGGAGACACTAACCCAGTTTGCATCTGTTCTGGGGGAGCAAATCCTACTTTACCCAATAGGGTTGGTGACGGGGAAGATGCAACTACGCCGGGTTGGTAATATTCGGAAGCAACGGTTGCTACTACTTGTTTGACACCGCCAAAATCAATTAATACTGGCAGTTTGTCAACAGTGCGAAGCATTAAATTATCTGGAGAAATATCTCGATGAATTACTCCTAGTGAGTGGATGTATTCCAACACTGGCAAAATTGAAAGCAACAATTGGCGTACTTCCGCCTCTGTAAAGCGCAAACCCTGCTGTATCCGGGCATTTAACAACGAGTTGTAAGTTTCCCCTTCGACATAATCTTGCACCAAAAACAGATATTCTTTGCCCCCTAAGTTCATGCGAAGCAGTTCCCGGAAGCGGGGAATTTGAGGATGTTGCAGTTTATAGAGAACACTCGCTTCTCTCTCAAACAGTTCTTCAGCTTTTTGGACAATGTAAGCGGTTTGAACTTGGGGGGAAAATTCTTTTAAAACACAAAGTTCGCGGAAACGGTTGACATCTTCAGCTAAATAAGTGCGTCCAAAGCCACCTTGGCCAATTTGACGCACAATTATATAGCGATCGCCTAAAGTTAGTCCCGGTTGAATACCATAACTCATGGGCGTATCCAACAATTTTTCACCACACTGGAGACAAAAGCGACTACCTGGGGAATTTTCATGTCCTTTAGAACAATAGATTGAATTCATTGGAAAGTTAGGAGTTAAGAGCGGAGCCGGAGACGCTCCGCCTCCGGTTAGGAGTTAATTCATAACTCATCACTTATAACTCCTAACTCTATTTTTGTACTTTACTGACTTGATCAGCTGCGATCGCATACCAAATTTGACCAAAAGTCTGTTGATTCAGTTTCCCACGCTGCTGACCAGGAAACAACCGATCAAATTTTTCATTTGTCTCTTTGTTGAGTTGATCAATTGTATAGTTCCCGAATTGCCCTGATCGCGCTTGTCGTCTCCATGTTTCGTAATCTTGTGCAGTATATTTACCCAGTTTTCGACGAGCCGCTGTACTGAGGTTAGCCTGTTCTAGTTTATTCAATAAATCGTCAGCAATACCAGACCATTCATCTCGTAAACCAGCGTCTTCAGGTTTAGATGTCAGGCTACGTCCCTTTAATTCTGGTTTTTTTGTATAAAATAAATTATCTACAAAGGGAATAAAAAATCCTTCAGTAATTTCTAGCTGTTGGCGACGACTGGCAATTTCCTGGAGGTCACTATTTTTTCCTTTGTCGCTGACTGGTTTACTGCGCGGATTTGGAAACTGTGGAATTTGCGGTAATGAAATTGATGGGATGGTAATTGAAGTTACGCTTTGAATGACTGCATTTGCCACCGCCAAAGTTAATCCAACTAAAGCTGTTCCCCCTAAACTGATCACAAAAGGGCGAATCCAAACAGGCCAAGATATCGGTTTAGCGATCGCTTGGGTTTTGCTTTGGAATCCACTCACAACAGCACTGACGCGTTGTCTTCCCGGAGCAACTACCATCGTCTTGATTTTGGCGCTAATATAATTACCTGTGGGTTTAGTAGCAGTTGGCGATGGTAAATCTTTGAGGATTTGCTCGGCTCGTTGATAGCGATCGCTCGGTTTATAAGCCAGCATCTTTTTTAACACCGCTTCCAGTTGGGGACTAACTTGAATTTCCTTTGCCCATCCCCAAATTCCCTGATAGCTGTCGTATAATTTTTGCGGTTCTTTCCCCGTGAGTAACACCAATGATGTTACCGCCAAAGAATATAAATCACTACTTAGAAATACTTTCCCCTGCCGTAGCTGTTCTTCTGGAGCGTAGCCCTTTTTACCCAGCAAAGTGTTATTTCCAACCAACCTAGTCTGCCAAAAACCTTGATAAGCTGGTAATTGCTTGACACCACCAAAATCAATCAGCACTGGCAGATGATCAGAACGCCGCCAAATCAGATTATCAGGAGTGATATCACGGTGAACCACATCTTGTGAGTGGATGTAGGATAACACAGGTAAAATCTGTTGCAGTAGGGTGATTACTTCCTCTTCACTGAAGGTCTTTCCTTGACTCTGACGCTGTTCTAATAATTGGTAGTAATTGTCACCATCCACATAATCTTGCACCAGAAAGAAAAAATCTTTAGTGCCTATCTTTACTTGTAGCGAGGCGTGAAAATGCGGAATCTGTGGATGCTGGAGTTTTTTTAGAACATTTGCTTCTCGCTCAAATAACTCTTTAGCTTTTTGTAAATCTTGCTGTTCTTGTACTTGGGGTGCAAATTCCTTCAGCACACATATTTGATGGGATTTACTTCTATCCTCCGCCAAATAGGTGCGTCCAAAGCCGCCCTGCCCTAAATGACGGATAATTTGATAGCGATTATCCACCACCTGTCCCACAGCAAGAGGTAATGGCTCACCACAATGGATACAAAAGCGGTTACTACCATTATTTGTGTGTTGTTGACTGCAATAGAGCTGCATGGTGCTGAAGGATAAATTAAGGTTTTATTGATTGACTACAACGCGCATACCCTCATTCTCGGATATTTTAGGAAATGTTAAAAGCAGGGTGTTCCTAGATGAAATCCGTGTTGCTAAGAATCACTGGGGTTTTGGGGTATTAGATAACAGCTAAAATACTGGCAGCAAGTAACGGTGTTGGTTCTACTTCAGGATAAACAACAAACGTCATGAACTGCAAATCACAACAGCAGCGAGCAATTAAAGCATTTGAAGATTTTTTGTCTACCCCCTTAGAAACGCTACTGCAACGGCATCTCAACACTCAAACTTCGGCAGCTTTGAGTTTATTTCACGATGTGGCGGCTAATGTACCAGCCTACAAGGCTTTTTTAGCAGAAAGGGAAATTAATCCGGCGACTATTCAAACCTTGGAGGAGTTTCAAAAACTCCCAGAGATCGCTAAACAAAATTATATACTGCGTTATCCTTTAGCTGACTTGTGCCGCAATGGGCAACTCCAAGCGTGCGACATGATAGCTGCTTCATCCGGTTCTAGTGGAAAACCGACATTTTGGCCCCGTTTTTTCACAGATGAACTCCAAATCGCCACACGCTTTGAACAGATTTTTCACGATAGTTTCTATGCAGATACTCGACGTACCCTAGCAGTGATTTGTTTCACTTTAGGCACTTGGGTAGGTGGAATATTCACTACTAATTGCTGTCGTTATCTTGCTAGCAAAGGTTATCCCATTACTGTAATTACTCCTGGTAATAACAAAGAAGAAATTTTGCGAGTTGTCCAAGAACTAGGTTCAGCTTTTGAGCAAGTGGTGTTATTGGGATATCCACCATTTTTAAAAGATGTGATTGATACTGGTATCGCCCGTAGTGTGGAGTGGCAACAATATCAGATTAAATTAGTGATGGCGGGAGAAGTATTTAGTGAAGAATGGCGGAGTTTAGTTGGCGAAAGAGTTGGTTCACAAAATGCTTGCTATGATTTTGCATCACTTTACGGCACTGCGGATGCGGGAGTTTTGGGTAATGAAACACCGTTAGGTGATTTCTGATGAAAAAAATACCTATGTTGACGAGTTTCGACTTCTCTGCGAGACGCTACGCGAACGCTCAACTCTCGATTACTCAGTTGGTTGAGCGAAGTCGAAACCAACGGCTATGGTAATTTTATTACTAGAATTCACCTTAAGTATCTGCATTCGCCGTTTTTTGGCAAAAAATCCCGATGCAGCTAGAGCTTTATTTGGGGAATCGCGTTTACCCACACTAGTACAGTATGATCCTTGCAGTCGCTTTTTTGAAGTTGAAGATGGCGGATTGCTGTTTTCTGGAGATAACGGTATTCCCTTAGTACGTTATGACATCTTGGATACTGGCGGAATAATTAGTTATGATGCCATGCTGCAATTTTTAGCAGAATGGGGATTTAACCCGCTCGAAAATCTCCGTTCTGACACTCAACAATCACCTAGAGGTATTCATCACCTACCTTTCGTTTATGTCTTCGGTCGTTCTAATTTTACAGTTTCCTACTTTGGTGCAAATATCTATCCAGAAAATGTGACGGTGGGATTAGAGCAACCAGTAATTCAAGAATGGGTGACAGGTAAATTCGTATTGCAGGTGCAGGAAGATGCTGACAAAAATCGATTTTTATCGGTGGTTGTGGAGTTAGCACCAAGAGTAGAGGGTAGTGAAGAGAAAAAAGAAGCGATCGCATCTTCTATTCTTTCACAATTGCTACGCCTCAATAGCGAGTTTGCTAATTATGTTCCCGCAGAATATCAAACACCACAAGTTACATTAGCCCCAATGGGTGATTTTGAATATTTTCCTATTGGAGTGAAACATCGTTATACCCGTCAATAGGGAATAGGAAATAGTTTTCAGTTAGATGTAAATCCCTTAATATTAGTGATTCTGCCTGTTAATCAGAAATTGCTACTGTTAATCTAACTGCGAACTTACCTTAAATAAGGCATCCAAAATTTCTAAAAACATAATTTGTCATTAATCATGTATAAATAATGATAACTACTATAAATAGGGAGTCAGGGTACAGGCGTCGGCTACGCCCTGACTCCCTATTTATCCGCTGTTTTATTCCTCAATCAACTCAAAATCAACCCGTTCATAAATATCACGCAAGGCAATTTGAAAATCGATAGAATTTAGGACTAAAACTGCTTCTTCACCTTCATATTCCTTAAAAATCCATTGTCCTTCTGCTTGCTTGGCAAATTGTTCCACAGCAAAACTATACTGATCAATCATAATATATTCCTGAAAACCAGGAATTGAACGATAATATTTAAACTTATCTGTTTTGTCATAATTTTTAGTTGAATTTGATAAGACTTCAACAATTAACAAGGGATTAGTAATAGTTGTTGTACCTGTTCCCTCATAAATAGGCTTACCTATGATGACTATAACATCAGGATAAGTATAAAGGCGATAACGAGGTATTGATAATTTCACATCGCCTATATAGATATCATAAGCTTGACCTTGGACTGTCAGGGGAAATTTTCTACAAAAATTAAGTGCAATTTTATTGTGGTTGGTTGTTCCTCCTGCCACAGGGATAATTTCTCCGTCTTTGTATTCATTTTTATATTCAGCCTTCTCTTCTAATTCCAAATATTCTTCTGGGGTGTAGTAGCGCTTTTCTGTTTGTAAAACCATATTAATTAACCTCACAAAATGGGGAAATGAGTATGTTAAGCTAGTCGGTATTTCAATTGCAACATAGTCTCTATTTCCCTTTTTTTTGATTTTCCTATGCCACTTAATGACTAACTTATCCTGATTCAATAGCTTATCTAGTAAATACTTCAACTCATCTACTGATTGAAATAGACAATGAGTAATGTATTCCTTACATGAATACCAGACTAATTCGATGATGTTGTAATCAGGACTATATGCGGGTACAAATTCTAATACAAAATTAGGAATGCTTCTGTCAATACCTACTGCTGAGAAACCACTACTGGCAATTGCTGTTCTAGTTTTTCATTTTACCAATATTACGTTTTAGAATGCTGATTGGTATCACTCTATAAGTTCGCCCATATTAAAGTCTATTCTTATCCAACCTTTGAGTCTTCGTAAATTGTCGAGAATGAGTAAGGGAATCTGCCAGTGATGTACTATCAGGAAGGGTAAGGGATCACCCATCTCAAAAATTGCTTCTTTCCCCCGCCTGATGTTTCTTACCCAGGTTTGCAGTTGCTTAAACGATCTAATCTCATTTAGCCGCCAAACTTCGTGGTACAGCCAATAGGTTGGCTTACTATCACCAAGAGGCTGCAAAGATTCAGCCAGAGGCTCTTTACCAAGATAGGCATCCGCTACTCCTGGATGATTGTAAAACATAGTAATGGCGGAGTGAGTCCGGGGGTTACACTCAATCGCGTAAACAGTTCCGTCTTCTGCCTGGATGAAGTCAAAGGAAAGTTGCCCAGTTTTTCCCAGTTCTTTGGTAAAATGACTTGCCCATTGCATAATTTCTAGCTGATCAACGTTTTCGTAGTTGACTTGAAAGGCGGATGACTCACAGCAGCAGTACATTCTTGACTCTCCATCTCGCGCGGTAGTGTGAGTGCAGTATTCCTTACCAGGGATGAATTCCTGCATAATCCAAGGATTCTCCTCACTGATGGGCAGACTTTTGACAAATGCTGCTGTTTGTAATTCTGTATCGCAAGGTAGTTTGGTGAGATTCAAGCGACGTATTTGATCGTAGGGGATGCTTTTAAGAATGTATTTGCACTTCTCCTGAGAAAAGTCAAAGTTGAGGACTTGTTCGGGATCGGTAATTTTGAAGGATTTGGGGACAGATAAACCGAACGATCGCGCTGTTTCGGCAAAGGCAAACTTGTCATCTAGGCTCTTGGTGACATCAGCATCGAAGTGGAAAAACTCACAAAAGTCTGGTAATGGTGGCTTGCCGTGATCATAGTGGATGACAGAAAAAATGGCTACTGGGATAAAAAAGTCGATCTTTTCTGTTTTGGCGATCGCGTGTAGGGTTTCAATGTAGCCTTCTAAGTCTTTGCTTGGATCAGGAACGGTATAAAAGCCTGCAACAGAGTTGGAATATTTATTACCACTTGACCAGAATTTCTCAATGTCAATTATAATAACCCGATGCCCAGCAGCATGAAATGAACGCGCTAGCTGAAGGGTTTTAGTCATTCTCGCGCCGGCGATCAAGATATTTTTGGAATTGGGGTTGACAACAATTGACTTGCCAAATGGTTGCTTAAGAAAGTTCCACAGTAGCGATGTTAAGACGACGATGCAGTTTAAGGGAAATGCGATCGCTAGTAATACAAGAGTGCCCAAGTTTTGGAACACGACAAAAATATGCTTTCTCATAATTATAATTGTGACATGATAGGGGAATCACTGGCTGGTGGATCGGAAAAGGTTAAGGAGACAAGCAGATACGAGCCTGCCCTTTTCCATGCTTTCCTACACTTGCATATATGATTGTCAAGCCGTCTCGAATTGGTACCGAACACTTACACAGAACCGGGAATCATCTTTGACGATGCGATTGCAACAAGCGATAGCCTCTCCATCTAATTTCATTAAGTCTCCAAAGTTTGTGATCAAGCCAATAAGTAGGCTTACTATCACTTAGGGGTTGCAGAGGTAAAGGTTTTATATTTTACGTCTTCTCCAAACTGGATGAGTTTCCCGATGCAAAAATCAATCCTCACCCAAGTTCTTAAGGAGCGCAAACTATCGAGTAATAGTAAAGGAATGTGCCAGTGATGTACCATTAAGAACGGTAGTGGGTCGTTAACTTCAAATATTGCATCTTTTCCTCGCCAAATATTTTTAAGCCACTTTTGCAACTGCTTTAACGATCTAATTTCATTAAGTCTCCAAAGTTCGTGATAAAGCCAATAAGTAGGCTTACTATCACTCAGGGGTTGCAGAGGTTCAGCCAGAGGCTCTTGATTGAGATAGGCATCCGCTAAACCTGGATGGTTATAATACATTGTAATTGCCGAGTGAGTGCGAGCGTTGCACTCGATCGCATAAATTGTCCCATCTTCCGCCTGAATAAAGTCAAAAGAAATTTGTCCAGTCAGTTGTAATTCTTTGACAAAATGACTCACCCACTCCTGAATTTCTGGGTGATCAACGTTTTCGTAATTGACTTGAAAAGCAGATGATTCACAGCAGCAGTGTACCGTTAATTGACCGTTTCTCACTGTACTGTGAGTACAGTATTCTATTCCGGGAATAAACTCTTGCAATATCCAAGGGTTATCTTTACTAATTGGCTTACTTTTAAGATGAAGCGCCATTTTTTCGGGAGACTCCATTGGTAGCTTAGTTAAATCCAAGCGTAAAACAGAGTCATAGACAATACTTTTGAGAATATATTTGTGCTTTTCGTTGGCAAAGTCGAATTTCAGAACTTGTTCGGAATCTGTAATTAGGAAGGTTTTCGGGGCAGATAGCGAGAGGGAGCGGGCAATTTCTGCAAAGGTAAACTTGTTATCCAGCATCTTCATTGTTTCAGCATCGAAGTGGAAATTCTCGCAACAGCCTGATAACACTGGCTTGCGCTCAGAGTCAAAGTAGCTGGCTGCAAAAATGCCTACCGGAACAAAAAAGTCTATGTTTTCTTTTTTGGCGATCGCCCGCACGGCTTGAGTATAGCCTTCTAAATCTTCTTGCGAGTCAGGAACTGTGTAAAAGCCAGCCACAGAGTTGGAAAATCGATAACCACTGAACCAGTATTGGTTGAGATCAAATAAAATGACTCGATGCCCAGCAGCGTGAAATGATCGCGCTAGCTGAAGCATTTTGGTCATTCTACCACCACCGATCAAGATATTTTTAGGATTCTCGTTCAAAACCACTTGCTTGCTGAACAGTCGGCTGAAAAAATTCCACAGCAACGATGCGAGTACGAGGGTGCAGTTAAAGGGAAATGCGATCGCCAGTAATGCAAGAGTGCCCAAGTTTTGGAATATTGCAAAAATCTGCTCTCTCATAGTTGTAATTGTGACAAGTTAGTGATTAAGTGGCATAGCTAGATAAAAATAAAGGAAATAAGCAATATGTTGCATTAAATGCTTATTAGCTTCTTCCAAGTTAGAAGAAAGCTAAAAAGGTGATTTTCCACACATCAATTCATGCTCAACGCTTGATTGATCATCGTCATAAATAACTCATTTAAAGGAATTCCCACTTTATTTGCCGTACAGGAAATCACCGCTTTGTGGTCAAAAATACAAAACAACCCGGCTTCTAAGAACCAAGGTTGTCCCTGTGGGTCGATCCGGAAGTCAAATAAACTATAATGGCGACAGCCCAAAGCCAAATGACACTTCTTAACTTCTTGCTGAACCTTTTGAGTGATCGGGTCATTAATATCTACAATCCAACCTGGGACATAATTTTTAGCAGTTGAAGCCAAGTCGCCCTCAATGGGTATTTTGAATTTGTCAGTATAGCTGCGGATGGGTCTGTTTTGGGGGTCTATCTGATACTCTTCAAGGGGTAAACCGATTAGCTCCCCATCTTTGACAATAGCACCGCATCTGACTTCTCGACCGGCTTCAATGAATGTTTCAACAATCACCTCATCGGCAAATTCAAATGCTTTCTTCAAGGCAGCGTCATACTCACTAGCCTCTTTGACTAAGGACACCCCTAAAGAGTTGTCGGCATTTGCGGGTTTGATGACTACTGGAGGTGTAATTGTCGGAACGTCTCCTTGGCGGAGCAGTTCTCCAAAAGGCACTTTCACCCCTGCTGCTGCGACAATTGCTTTGGTTCTGGCTTTGTGAGCCGTTAATGCCATAACATCCGCAGTATTGCCTATGTAAGGGATCTTAAGCAGGTCGAATAGTGCGCGGTACTCAGTCATTCCAGGGAGACAAAACATTTGTGGCAACATAACGTCAATGTTTTGCGCTGTTATAAACTGTATGGCATCTAACAGAGAAACCGGTTTGGCGACAGCAATATCTTCAAGACTGAGGGAGGAAGGAAATCGCCATTGACCATCAGGTGTGATGTATGCAATCAGAAAGTCATAGAGCGATGAATTTGCCGTAGCTATTATACAGCTTTGGGCGTAATTGCGTGACAATTCACAGTAAAAATCATTGTATGCAGACCCAGCTAAATGAAGGATACGAAGTATTGGCATGATTCATCTTCTAGTTACTGTTATATAAAATATAACAACTGCGATCCAGGCTTTGTTTACCGATTTTTGGGTAAGCAGGCGAAGAATTTCTGTACTTATCTTGAGCGACACCGCCTGAGAATTGCCAACTACTGTTACGGTACGAGCTGACTAAAGATAGCGAAAATAAATATTTTTGTTGTAAAAAGACGATTGCAGACAATGTAACAATAGCGATCGCAAATACTTTTAGCCATACCCACCAGTGAACGCCCCTACCAATATCTCTGCACAAACTCAGAATCGCAAAGCCGATCACATTCGGATCTGTTTAGAGGAGGATGTTCAGTGTGATCAAATCACCAATGGACTAGAACGTTATCGCTTCACCCATTCTTGCTTACCCGAACTAAACCCCGACGATATTGATATCAATACAACTTTCCTAGGAAAACAGCTTGGCGCACCCTTGTTAATTTCTTCCATGACTGGCGGAACAGAACAAGCCGCAATCATTAACCAACGCTTGGCCGAAGTCGCGCAACACTACAAAATTGCAATGGGTGTTGGTTCCCAACGGGTAGCGGTGGAAAAACCCCAGGTGGCTGATACTTTTGCTGTCCGCAAGTATGCCCCCGATGTTCTGCTATTTGCGAACTTGGGTGCTGTGCAACTTAACTACAAGTACGGCTTAGATGAATGTTTGCGGGTAGTTGATATCCTAGAGGCTGATGCCCTGATTTTACACATTAACCCTCTACAAGAGTGTATTCAACCCAAAGGTGATACTAATTTTCGGGGTTTGCTTGACAAAATATCTAAATTATGCAGCAAAATGCCAGTGCCAGTAATTGCGAAAGAAGTTGGTAACGGCATTTCAGCAGCGATCGCCGAGAAACTGATCGCCGCTGGGGTAGCAGCAATTGATGTGGCGGGTGCGGGGGGTACTTCTTGGGCAAAAGTAGAAAGTGAACGGGCAGAAAATCCCTTGCAACGTCGCTTAGGGAGAACTTTTGCCGATTGGGGTTTACCGACGGCAGAGTGCATTACAACTATTAGAGCGATCGCAAAAGATGTGCCCTTAATTGCTTCGGGAGGTTTGCGTCATGGATTGGATGTTGCAGCAGCGATCGCCTTGGGAGCAGATATAGCTGGTTTAGCAATGCCTTTTTTGCAAGCAGCAGCAACATCTGAAATAGCAGTTGCCGAACTAGCTGAAGTATTAATCGCTGAAATCACCACAGTCTTATTTTGCACTGGCAACGCCACCTTGTATCAGTTAAAGCACTCTGGCAGTTTACAGCGCATAGAATAAATTAAGTAGGTCATTGGGCATTGGGCATGGGGCATTAGTCTTTTGTTATTTGTCATTAGTCCTTTGTCCTCTATTGGTTATAACCAGTGACCAATGACCAATCCCCAATGACGCCAGTCGTCTCAAATTGGGAAACCCCCTTGGCGCTAGCCTCTCCCTTTGGGAGAAGACTAGACTGCCGACGTTCCTACGTGACTACCGCTTGGCATCAATGACTAGCTAACGCTAACACCAGAGCGCTGGCTCCCTAATACCTAATGCCCAATGCCCAATGCCCAATGCTCAATGCCCAATAACTAAATAACTAATGCGTAATTTTATCAAACAAACTTTTGCTAGTTTAGTTGGCACCTTACTAGGACTAATTATTTTCGGTGGTCTAGGAACCACTGGACTGTTCTTGCTAATAATGGCTGCTACCTCCTCTAAAGATAGTGGGCCAAACGTGAAAGATAAGTCAGTGCTGGTTTTTGACTTGTCAATGAAAATTACTGATAGCGAACCTAGTTCAGGCGAAGTGTTTCAAAACACAATATCAGGTGTGGATGATGAAAGGATATCACTCCGCAAAGTTGTAGAAACTTTGGAAAAGGCGCGGCGCGATCCGCGAATTGTCGGGATCTACCTGGATGCAACTAGCACAAGCCAAGTTAGTAACGTCGGCTATGCCTCCCTTAAAGAAATTCGGAAAGCGTTGGAGGAGTTTCGCGCTGCTGGGAAAAAGATTGTGGCCTATGGCAGTGATTGGAGTAAAAAGGAATATTACGTCAGTTCAGTGGCAGATTCCATTGTACTTAATCCTCTGGGAATGATGGAAGTCAACGGTTTGAGTTCACAATCGATGTTTTTAGCAGGAGGATTGCAGAAATATGGCATTGGTGTTCAAGTTGTGCGGGTGGGGAAATTTAAAGGAGCTGTTGAACCGTTTATCCTCACAAAATTGAGTCCAGAAAACCGGGAACAAACTCAGAAATTATTGGATGATGTTTGGGGAGAGTGGCGCACTGCTGTGGGCGCAAGTCGGAAAATTGAACCTAATCAGTTGCAAGCGATCGCAGATAATCAGGCGCTACTGGAAGCCACACAAGCCAAAACTAGCGGTTTAGTTGATCGAGTAGCATACCCCGATGAAGTTGTGACTGACCTCAAAAAGTTGACAGATAGCGATAAAGACGACAAAACATTCCGACAAATTAGCTTGAATAGCTACGCAGAAGTTTCCGGCAAATCTTTCGGTGTAGAACGGAACTCAAAAAATCAAATTGCCGTTGTTTATGCTGAGGGCGAGATTGTCGATGGTAAAGGTGATGATGGGCAAATAGGAGGTGATCGCTTTGCCAAAATCTTCAACAAACTCCGACAAGATAAGGATGTGAAGGCTGTTGTATTACGGATTAATAGTCCTGGTGGTAGTGCTACCGCAGCTGAAGTGATGCAGCGAGAAGTGAAATTAACTCGTGAGGCGAAACCAGTTGTAGTCTCAATGGGTGATGTGGCTGCCTCTGGTGGTTATTGGATTGCTAGCGACTCTAACCGCATTTTTGCCGAACCAAATACCATTACAGGCTCAATAGGTGTATTTGGGTTACTATTCAATGGGCAAAAGCTGGCGAATGATAATGGCATCACCTGGGATTCAGTGAAAACTGCACGCTATGCTGATAGTCAAACAGTTTCGCGTCCGAAATCGCCCCAAGAGTTGGCACTTTATCAGCGCAGTGTTAACCGCATTTATAATATGTTTCTGAATAAAGTTTCTCAAGGTCGCAAACTGCCAGAACAAAAAGTAGCAGAAATTGCCCAAGGAAGAGTTTGGTCTGGTGTGGCGGCCAAAGAAATTGGTTTGGTGGATGAAATTGGCGGTTTGAAGACTGCGATCGCATATGCTGCCAAGCAGGCGAAACTAGGAGAAGACTGGGAAGTGCAAGAGTATCCTCGCACTAACAACTTCGGAGAACGGTTTTTTGGGCGTGCAACTGAAGAGGCGCGGACTGCTTTAGGAATTGAGGGGGCGCAACTCAAATCAGGCAATTCCCTCACCAATGAATTCCAGAAACTGCAACAGGAAGTAGAGATTCTACAAAAGATGAACGATCCACAGGGGGTTTACGCCCGTTTGCCTTTCAACTTGAAGATTGAGTAGATGCTTTTTTGAGCGTTGCTGAATTCAGGTATAGAAAATGATTTTGCGTGATTTTAGAACCCTTAAAACCTCGTTTCCAGCCTCTGGCTAGAAATGCTCTTCAATTGCGGCTTTGCCGCAAGTCTTGAGGCGGAGCCTCCGATCAGGCATTCCCAGTCAGAGACTGGGAACGAAACAATCTCTAAAAGCTTATTCTAGAAAGGTTAAGTGATATCCAGCAGCCAAACCGCATCAAATATCTCAGAAATCCTACTGAACCATCAACACAATAAATGTAACTAACATATACATAAATATTGTCAGGATGTTGAATATGTCAGATTTACCGCTTCAGTGCAAAAATTTGAAAGAGCAGGTTGAATCTATATTACAACTTTTACAGCAAGAACCAACGCTACGTTCCCAAGATATTACACCTGTACAAACTTCCCTAAGTAAGGCGATTTCTCCCAAGTTTGAGATTGTGTTTGCGGGTGCGTTTAGTGCTGGTAAATCAATGTTAATCAATGCACTGTTGGAGAGAGAATTACTATACAGTGCAGAGGGACACGCTACAGGTACAGAATGCAAAATCGAGTATGCAGAAGTAGATAAAGAACGTGTTGTTTTGACGTTTTTAAGTGAAGTAGAGATTCGGGAACAAGCAGTTTATTTGTGTCAGCAGCTAGGATTTAAGACAGTAACTAATATTAACCAAGCTGAGGTAATTAACTTGCTACGTCAAGGTTCTGAAACTATTATTCAGCAGGAAGGTGGTGAGAGTAAATCAGAACGGGCAAAACAGGCGAAGGCGTTAATGTTATTGCTAGAGGGATATATTGCCAACCGCGATCGCATCAACACGGTGAATAATGCTACATATTCAATGGAGCAATTTCACTTTTCTAACCTTAAAGAAGCTGCTGGATATGCGCGTCGTGGTAGTAATAGTGCCGTATTGAAGCGGATAGAATATTACTGTAATCATCCTTTACTAGAAGATGGTAATGTAATTATTGACACGCCGGGTATAGATGCACCAGTAGAGAAAGATGCACAACTAACTTATGCCAAAATTCAACATCCTGATACTTCGGCGGTGGTGTGTGTGCTAAAACCTGCTTCGGCGGGTGACATGACAAAAGAAGAAACAGAACTTTTGGAATTAATGCGGGCGAATGGGGGAGTACGCGATCGCGTTTTCTATATCTTCAACCGCATCGATGAAACTTGGTATAATACCCAACTACGGCAGCGATTAGACGATTTAATTAGTGGACAATTTGGTAATTCAAGCAAGGTTTATAAAACGAGTGGATTATTAGGATTTTACGGCAGTCAAATTAAACACACAAGCCAACGAGATAGATTTGGTTTAGACTCGGTTTTTGCAGAAAGTATTAAAGGTTTAGATGGTAAAGAAGAAACACCACAATTTGTCTATGCATTTAACAACTACTGTGTAAATTCAGGAAAGCTGTCTTCCAGTAAATTTCGTGTCTCTGTTAACGGCTATGAAACCCCAAATCAAAATTATGTGCGGATTTTGGGAGATTGGGGAAATGAACTGATAGAAAAGTTAATTCAAGATAGTGGGACTGAGGAATTTTGCACAGCTATTACTCGCTATCTTACAGAAGAAAAGCGTCCACAATTATTTAAAAATCTTGCTGATGATTTGGAAGATGTTTGTATTAAGCTGAAGAAATATTATCAAAGTGTGCAACGTAATTTAGATAGTCAACCCCAAGAAATTGAGACTATGAAGGCGCAAGAGTTACAAAGCCTAAATCAGCAACTCCAGCAAATTGGGAGAGAATTTAGTGAGCATATTACAGAAGAAGTTAACCATATAATTAATAATTCCTGTGATGCTTTTGAAACAGATTTTAAGCAATTGCAATCACGAATGATTCGCCGTCTAGATGAATTGCTAGATAGTTTTTCTGTAGCTTCTGCTTATCAACGCGCAACAATTAGCCATCCTCGCAACGCTACCGCACCTTTAATTGCTATTTTAGTAGAGGCATTTTATTACTTAGCAAATCAATTAGAAGATATTTTGGTTGAATCTTCTCAGCAAGTAATCGCCAATTTTTTCCAACGGTTGATGGAAAAGATTCGCAAGTCAGAATATTATCGCCAGTTGTATCGCTTGTTAGATAATGATGGTGGAATTGAACTAGAGATCAGAATTTTAGAAAAACTAGTTACTCAAGCACTGCTGAGTGCAGCTAGCGTAGAGTGCGATCGCTTCGTGCGAGAAAGTCCGAGATTTTATGATGAAGGCACTTTTTCTATATATCAATTTCGCCAGACTTTATTACAAACTTCTCAAGGTTACGATGCTGAAAGTATCGTAGAAGCAGAACCAGCAATTAGGCAATTATTGAAGTTAGATTTTGAACCAAAAGTTTCTCAAACTATTCGGAAATCTTTCCGTCAAACCATCAACCAAACACTGAAAACTCAGTTGTTACCAATGGCAGATCAGCAAGCAGATACAATTTTGCAGCAATATCCACAGGCGCGTGCTTATTTAGAGAAAACACTGCAACAAGAAGCTGAAGAAAAAATTGCGAATAATCGGCGATTATTAAGTGTTCTTGAAGAAAATATTGCAGGATATAATTCAGCAGCTTCTAGCATCAATAGTTGTTTACAGGCGATGCAATTATATGACCATCTTTTGCCTGTAATTGATGATTCATTTGACACTGATGGTAAGTTTGCTAATAATGGATTTGTGATTTCCGATGTGGTACAAAAGGTTTAATTTTACATATTGCAATCCTATTTGATTTGTGAAAATTCGCGGTGTTCAGATCCCCGACTTCTTTAAGAAGTCGGGGATCTAACTTTTTGATGAATGATTTAGGCTTGCTATAACCCTCTTTCAAGAAACCGAATTTACTCTTAGTTGGGGTTTGAGTCTCCAACAAAATTCGCCACTATTCCTAATCCCCAGTCTCCAACTCAATGGTTATGCTTATCAAGCGTCGGCAATTTCTTACAACCTGTGGACTGGCTACCCTAGCCACCCAAATATCACCACTTACCGCCCAAGGTAAGCTATCCCCAAACACCATCCGCAAGCCGCCCCGCCTGCAAGTGGGCGATACCATAGGATTAATCGCCCCTGCGGGTATCGTTGATGTCAAAGATATTGAAGCAGCGCAGCAATCCATTTCACAGTTAGGATTAAAAGTCAAGCTGGGGAAACATATTTTAGATCGTTATGGCTATTTGGGGGGGAAAGATGCCGATCGCGCCCAGGATGTAAACTTGATGTTTAGCGATCGCTCCATAAAAGCAATTATTGCCATGCGTGGTGGCTGGGGTTGTAATCGCATTTTACCCCTACTCAACTACTCACTGATCCGCTCTTATCCGAAAATTCTTATGGGGTACAGCGATATTACTACGCTGTTGTTGGCAATTAATGCCCGTAGTCAAATGATTACTTTTCATGGGCCAGTTGCCACGTCTACCTGGAATCAATTTACAGTCGATTACTTCAAACGCATTCTATTTAATGCTGAAGCGGTGACTATGCAAAATCTTAACCCTAGCGAAGTGCGAGTGGAGATAATCGCACCGGGAAAGGCAAGGGGTAAACTTGTGGGTGGAAACTTATCAGTGCTATCAGCGATGGTAGGTTCACCTTACCTACCTACCTGGAACAAAAGCATCCTGTTTGTGGAAGAAATTGGCGAGGATGTTTACCGTGTAGATAGGATGCTGACACAGTTAAAAACTGCTGGGATACTGAATCAAATTGCTGGCTTTATCTTTGGGCAATGCACTAATTGTAGTCTTGGGGATGAACCGTCATTTACCTTAATGCAAGTATTGCAAGATCACATACTTCCTTTAGGTATTCCTGCTTGGTACGGTTCAATGATTGGTCATATTAAAGATAAATTTACCTTGCCAATCGGTGTAGAAGTAGAAATAAATGCTGAACTTGGGACAATACAAATGTTAGAGGCGGCTGTTAGCCTTGTGTGAAGGAGGCAGGAGGTTAGAATATAAAAATAGTGACTCACATTTTATCTAATATGTAGGGGCAATTCATGAATTGCCCCTACGGTAAATCAAGGCTTTCACTGCCTTTTTGCCTAAGTCCTAATTATCTATGGGGGAATGCTTTATTTTTTGCAAGTCCCCTAACACCCCTTAAGGAATGTCTAACTTATCACCATCTCATAGTGTGTCAGTGTTTACAGAGGTGGTTCGATCAATAATCTCTACTGGGAGTGATTGGGGTGAGTGAGTTTCAACACTTTTCCTCATGCCAACATCTTCAGTTTTCACCTGCTTATTATCTGCAACCAGCCGTTCATCTAATCCTACGCCCTGATTACTAGCTGATTTGACCTCTTGGGCTGCACCCTTTACTGCATTCGCTGTATCTTTTGCTGCATCTTTGAAAGCTGGTTTGGCTTCCTCAACTGTCTCTTTAACAGAGTCCGCTACATTTTTAACGGCTGGTTTGACCTCTTGGGCTGCACCCTTTACTGCATTCGCTGTATCTTTTGCTGCATCTTTGAAAGCTGGTTTGACTTCTTCAACTGTCTCTTTAACAGAGTCCGCTACATTTTTAACGGCTGGTTTGACCTCTTGGGCTGCACCCTTTACTGCATTCGCTGTATCTTTTGCTGC
>NZ_JBALCP010000103.1:0-53415 GCF_036919675.1 Nostoc sp. | reverse complement strand
AGGTGGATGAACGAGTATCAAAGGTGGATGAATCCAGTTCCGAGGTGGATGAACGAGTATCAAAGGTGGATGAATCCAGTTCCGAGGTGGATGAACGAGTATCAAAGGTGGATGAATCCAGTTCCGAGGTGGATGAATCAAGTTCTAACACTCCCCTGCTCCCCTGCTTCCCTGCTCCCCTGCTCCCCTGCTCCCCTGCTCCCTGCTCCCTGCTCCCTGCTCCCCATTCATACAATCCCACACGCGGAATTGGCCGGGGTAGCGGGGGATTGTATGCAGTTAACAGGCAAGTGTCAGAGATAAATTGGAGAGCATTAACGAAATTTTCTACGCCGCCTTCGCTAAAATACTGCCATACTTGGTTAACAACACTCAAGGGCACGGTAGACAGGGAGATTAAATCGGGATCAAAAGCGTCATCCCCTGGCATTACAATCAGGGTTCTACCATTACGTTGTACAATTTCCTGCACTACTTCTAAACCATAACCCCAGTAGGAACGTCCTCCTAACAGGCGCAAAATAATTACTTGGGCAAGTTCCAAAACTTGCTCTCCATAAGTATCTACACTTAATTGTTGCTGCAACTGCAATAGGTTGGCGACTCTTAATGCCGGAAAGCTTGCAGGTAATTTTGTCACCGCAGCTGCCAAAGTTTGAATGTCGGTATCAGCGGCCGTAATCAACACGAAAGGCGCTGGAGTTTGTTCTAGAAAAATTAAACCCTCTGACTGATTCCATCCACCTGATGTGCTACTTATCCGATGCATAATGCTGTATTACCGTTTTAAACTGTTGGTTATTACATAATCAAAACAAACTTTTTCCCCTACATTCAGCTCCCTCTTACCATTAATGATTGAAAATGCTTATAGCGGTTCCCATTCAGATCAGGTAAAACATTATATCGCCAGGTGTAGGGGCACAATAGGACTGCGCGATGCTCTCCTCGCCGCCGAAGCCGCTAGCACAAGCTGCTGTAAATAATGGTGCTGTTGGTGTGCGTATTGATCCGCCAAATCACATCAGCACCGTGTAAGAAAGGGTGTAAGTACCAATTATTGGGCTATAGAAGCAATTAATAGCTGGATACGATGTGTACATTACACCACAGTTTAACCATGCTGGTGCGATCGCAAAAGCAGGAGCAAATATTATTGTCATAAATGCAACTAATTTATACAGAGTGATGAATTAGATAACCGAAGTACCGATTTTTTTATTTTGAGGCTAGGCTAATTAGCATTTTCTCAAAAATTTTCAATACAGGCTCCTCGCCATTGTCTCTAGTGAAAATACTATAATTGGGGTGAGAATTGATTTCAATCAACCAATATTGGTTCTCTCGATCTAAGACGATATCTAAACCAGCATAATCAAGGTCTAATTCTTCAAAAATTGGTCTGGCGAAATTAGCAATCTCTGACAAGATTTGTGGATCATTGATATACTTGGCTTTCGCACCATCCCAGTGGAGAGGACTGAGATTACCTATAAAATTTGCATCAATTATATCTTTTTCATAGAGCAAAACTAACTCTTTATTTAATAAAACCGCTCTATATTCAGATTTTATGTAAATGAATTCTTGAGCAAGAGCGACGTAATCATACTTCTGAGAATTGATATTAAAAATCTCTTTTAAAGCAGTTTCAATTTCATTTGTATTCTGACATAAGAAAACGTTATGTCCGCTCGCGCCAGAATTCCTTTTAACAATCACAGGTGTTTTAAACTTTTCCTTGATTTCTAATACAATATCTTGAATAGTTGAGAATTTTAAGTAAATCTTATACTTGATGTCACAGCAAGGAGAAAGAAAACCTACTGTCCGAGGAAGGTTAACTTTTTTATTTAAAATATGGTAAGTGTATTCTTTGTCTTTTATCAGGTATGCTAGTGCTTGATTTATTATCGGAGTACTATTATTACAAAAATAATGCTGTTTATTATTCAGTTTTATTTTTACTAAGTTTTCAGTAGGATAAATAATTTCATAGCTGATATTTAAATTTTCACAAGCTTGGAGCAGTAGAGAAACGTTATCTAACATAAATACTTAAAGTTAAACGTCAAAATTAAATGTTTAGATTAATTATTACAAAATACATACTTTGCTTGAATTCATATCCATCAATTCTGAGCATTATTGAATAAAACTATCCAAAATATCACCAAACAATATGTGGCGAAATCTAAATTAGACCAACTAATTTTTAACTTGTTGTTTGCCGTTTAAAAATCACTATCTCAGTACCAACAACTGGGTTACGCGCTATCAGCCTATTTTGGGAGTCAATAATTTCTAAATGGGTAAAATCAAGTTCTTGAGAACGTTGTAATATCTCAGCAGCTAGTTTGTCCTGCTGAGATTCCTTGAGAGTGTACCAATCGTTGCTAATTTTGACTGTAAGATTGCTAGTACGGAAGTTAGCTTGAATTGACTTTATCAGACCAGAGGCAATGCGATCGCTAGTTTCGGCTACCTGATTTTCAATAGCCGCAATCAAGGCTTGTTCTGGTGTCAATTCTATGGTTGGTGTCGGAATTGGTTCTGGTTCTGCTTCCGACGTTGGTAGTGGCGGAGTTTGTACTACTGGCGGCGGCGTAATTTCCTCTGGTGGCTGTGGTAGCTGTGGTTCTGGTGCGACTGACTCCGGTGGAGTAGTTATTATTGGTGTGGGTACAGGAACCTCCTTAACCGGCGGAACTGTTGCTACTTCAGTAGGTTTACCAGTAAAGACAGTCGTAGTTGTCCAAACGAGAATTACAGCAATTGCAGTAACAATTCCCGTCAAAGCTGTATCTGATAACTTTGTTGACAAATTTGATGGTAAAAACAAGCGGATTGTCCTTAACAGTCCACCCCATCGCAACTGAAGTTGCTGGAAAAAACTGGGTTTTTCTTCAGTACCAGGTGGGGGTGCAGTCTCCAGTTTCTCCACCGTTACTTCTAAAACCCCAATCGTCCCTTGGAGAAGTTGGATAATTTTAGCCTTCCAAAATGGCTGAACTCTCTGGTAAGGTTTTTGGGGAGGTTGAGTTACCTGCTCATTCGTCGGTTTTGACTGATTGTCTTGTGACATGGAACTTTCACCAAAAGCAGCGAATCAAAGACAAACAACGTACATTATTACTGGTGCTGCCTTCTTTTGCCTTAATGTATCACTTCATTGCTCATTGTTTCCGCTGAACTGACTATTTACTAAATTTGGTGAATTATGAACCTGAAACGCCGTCAATTTTTATTTTTAAGTAGCTTCAGCGCCATTGGTGCAGGATTTTTAGGCTGGATGTTAGCTCATCAAAATAATCAAAGTGCTGGTATTACTGATTCAACAACAGCCATAGCCGCCAACCCACCCAAAAAAGACTTGTTATTACGTTTTGTGTCTGTTGCGGATACGGGGACTGGCGCTAAAGGACAGTATGCTGTGGCTAGGGCAATGAATGCCTATCACAAACAAAATCCTTATGATTTAGTAGTTTTAGCTGGAGACAATATTTACAACGACGGCGACATCGAGAAAATTAATGCAGTTTTTGAGCGTCCTTATCAAGCTTTACTGAAGCAAGATGTGAAATTTCAGGCTTGTTTAGGTAATCACGATATTCGTACTGCTAATGGTGATCCACAAGTCAAGTATGCCGACTTTAATATGAAGGGACGTTACTATACATTTAAACGTAATCAAGTGCAATTTTTTGCTTTAGATACTAATATTAATGCTGATTGGAAAAACCAGCTAACTTGGTTAGAAAAAGAATTAAGTCTTAGTAATGCTCCTTGGAAAGTGGTATTTGGACATCATCCAATTTATTCATCGGGTCAGTATGGGAATAATCCAGATTTTATTAAAACTTTCACTCCTCTATTTCAAAAATACGGCGTTCAACTTTATATCAATGGCCACGAACATAGTTATGAACGCACTCGTGCTATTGATGGTACAACTTATTTAATTTGTGGTGCAGGTGCAGGCAATCGTCCTGTAGGGCGTTCTGAGTGGACAGAGTATTCCACCAGTGATTTAAGTTTTGCCTCTTATGAGGTGTATAAAGATAGAATAGAAGTTGGTGCGATCGCTACTGATAATCGTGTTTTTGATAAAGGTATTATTAAGTTGAAATCAGCGTAATTATGATGAAAGTCAAGCGTCTGAAAATGCAATCCTTCCGTGGAATCGGTGATTTGACGCTTGATTTCGATGAAACGAGTCCTACGGTACTTATTGGTATCAATGGCGTGGGCAAATCTAGTATTCTTGACTGTCTGGCTATACTCCTATCTCATTTGATAAGTAGAAGCCAATTTGACATTAGCGCTGAACGTTTTTTTAGAGAAGATGATATCAAAAATAAATATAAAAAAACGCACAACCAGATTACAATTTTACTCTTATCTCGTCAATTAACTTGGTCCTTAACCACACCTCGTAAACAAAAAACTACAGAAATAAGCAATGACCTTACAGAGTTATTAGCTGCAATTGAAGATGACGATATATATGAACAATTAGAAGCCGATGAAAACACCAATATACCTCTGGCAGTTTACTACCCTGTAAATCGAGCAGTTTTTGATATTCCCTTAAAAATCAAGGAAGATATAGCTCAATTATATTTATATGCCTATGACGAGGCACTAACAGGGATAAGTGTTAATTTTGGTCACTTATTTCAATGGTTTAGAGAACGGGAAGATTTGGAGAACGAAGAACGGCGAGATAACCCTGCTCACAGAGATAAACAGCTAGAAGCAGTACGACAAGCTATATATTCGTTAATTCCTGATTTTTATAACTTACGTGTCCGTCGTTCTCCCCTCAGAATGACTGTGCAAAAACAACGTGAGGAACTTATAGTTAATCAACTATCAGATGGGGAAAAATGCTTGCTGGCAATGGTGGGAGATTTAGCAAGACGATTGGCAATTGCCAACCCTAGTTTACCAGATCCACTCCTAGGTGATGGTGTTGTTTTAATTGATGAAATTGAACTACATCTACACCCAAAATGGCAACGAGAAATTATTCCTGCTTTGACAAGAACATTCCCCAATTGCCAGTTTATTGTCACCACCCATTCGCCTCAAGTAATTAGCCAAGTCAAGCCGGAAGGAATTTATATTCTAGAAAAAACAGACGAAGGTGTTGTTGCTAAAAGACCAGAAAGTTCCTTTGGGAGAGATAGCAATCGCATTTTAGAAGATCTCATGGGTGTTCCAGAACGTCCCCAGGAAATTAAGGAAAGTCTTTTAGAGCTTTTTCGACTAATTGATGCTGGAAATATTGAAGGTGCTAGGCAATTACGTCAACAATTGGCTAATGAAATCGGAGCAGACGAGCCAGAATTTGTCAAAGCGGATGTACTCATTCGGCGGAAGGAAATTCTCAACCGATGAAGCACATCAAAAAGAGTCAGGAACCAGAGAAATTTACCAATTGGAAGGCTCTGGAAAATGATGATTGGAAACCTAGCTGGGATGATAATTTTCAAACACCAGAAAAAGCTGTTGTACATGATGCTTTACTGAAGGAACAGGGATATATCTGTTGCTATTGTGGAATGCGTATCACTAGAACAACTAGCCACATAGAACACTTAAAACCTCGTAGTACTTATCCAAATCTGGCACTGGAGTACACAAATCTTATCGCTTCATGTCAAGGAGAAAGTGAAGAACCTCCTACTGTTCCCGTGCATTGCGGACATAAGAAAAAGTATTGGTACGATGAAAATTTGATGGTTTCACCTTTGGAAATAAACTGTGCTGATTTTTTTAAATATCCTGCTTCTGGTGAAATTCAACCGACAGATAATCCAGGTAAAAAAGCTGTTGCTGAAACAACAATTAAGGAGCTTGCACTTGACATTGACAAACTGCAAAAGATGCGTAGAGTAGCAATTGATGCTGCATTGCTGGCTACTGAAGGTTTGACTGAAATAGAAATACAACTGCTTGCTGAAGGTTATCAGCAGCTAGATACTAATGGGCAACATACTCCGTTTTGTGCCGCAATTAGCTATTTACTCAAGAATTACTTTTGATTAACTAAAGTGTGTGCGTTAGTAGGCGTAGCCGGCACTTCGACTCTTCGGCAAGCTCAGGGCAACGTAAAGCTCAGTGACCACCGTAGACATCGCATTCAATTATACTAAATAACATTAGCTTAATTCTCACCGCAAAATTTTATGATTCTTGAGGCAGTTATGCTTCATGTTAAACCTGGTATAGAATCTGATTTTGAAACTGCTTTCAAAAAAGCTTCTAAAATTATTTCCTCTATGGACGGATATTTATCCCATGAATTGCATAGATGCACAGAAGTCCAAGATAAATACTTATTACTTGTCAGATGGGAAAGTTTAGAATCTCATACTGTGGGATTTAGAAGTTCTGCTGAGTATCAAGAGTGGAAAAAACTTCTGCATCATTTTTATGAACCATTTCCCACTGTTGAACACTTTGAAGAAATTGAAATATGAAAAACAAGATCCCCAATTTGTCAAAGAAGTCGGGGATATGTGGCTGTATCACTCTACTCGTTGCAACTGTGCTACTCTTGGATCAACAATTTTTTGTCCCAAGCTGGAAAATTTAATTGCCACAGACATCTTATTACCTGTTCCAAAAACATGAGTAATTTCACCAAGACCAAACGTTTTATGTAATACTCGTTCGCCTACTTGCCAATTCTGGGTTGTGTCTTGTTTTCCACTAGGAGTAGAAGCACTTTTGGTATAACTTTGACGACTCAGGTGTTGAGTAGTTAATAATTCTTCTGGTAATTCGTCGAGAAATTGCGATCGCATGGCGGGTTCACGAGAACCATATAAACGACGTTCCCGCGCGTGTGATAAAAATAACCGCTCTTGGGCGCGAGTAATCCCCACATAACACAGGCGGCGTTCCTCTTCCAAAGATGCGGGATCACCCAGCGATCGGTAGCCGGGAAATAGCCCTTGTTCTAATCCCACCAAAAATACTACGGGAAATTCCAAACCTTTGGAAGCGTGCAAAGTCATCAAAGAAACGGCTGTCTGTCCTTCTTTTAAATTATCCAAATCGGAACTGAGGGCGGCACTACTCAGAAAGTCTTGAAGGGAAACCTCTTCGTTTTCTTCTTGAAATTGCAGTGCAGCGTTGTAAAGTTCTTGGACGTTTTGTACCCGATCTGTGGCTTCATCTGTGCCTTGACTCATCAAGTCTTGGACGTAACCAGAGTCTTCTAGTATTCCTTGCAAAACCTCAGTCACGGGAAGCGTACCGATTTGTCCTTGCCAACGGCTAATCATTGCGGCAAAGTTATTTACAGCTTTTGTCGCCCGTCCAGCTAATGTATTAACTGATGTTTCATCGCTGAGTATTTCCCATAAAGTTGTCCCTAATTGTTGGGAGGCGTTCACCAAAGCATCAATAGTGGTTTTGCCAACTCCCCGCCGGGGAGTATTAATGACTCGTAATAAACTGACTGTATCAGATGGGTTAGCGATCGCTCTTAAATAAGCAATGACATCTTTAATTTCTTTGCGATCATAAAATCTCATTCCCCCCACAACTGTATAAGGAATTTGATATTTCACCAACAATTCTTCAAAAGGGCGAGATTGGGCGTTTGTCCGATAAAGGATGGCAAAACTACCCCAGCTTAACTCTGGATTTTGCTGTTCTAAAGTCCGAATTTGATTAATTACAAATGCCGCTTCTGCGAGTTCTTCATCGGCTTTGTGACAAGTAATCTGCTCACCCGGTCCCCGTGTCGGTTTGAGGATTTTATCAATCCGTTGGGTGTTATTTTCAATCAGTTCATTAGCCGCTTGCAGAATGTTCTCACAAGAACGATAGTTTTCTTCCAGCTTAACCATCGTTCGGGTGTCATCATCTACCAAACCATCGCCAAAGTCTTCCTGAAATCCCAGCAAGATAGTGAAATCTGCCATCCGAAAGCTGTAAATTGATTGATCTGCATCGCCGACAACGAAAACTGAGCGATTTTGCCATTCCCATTCGCTCTTTCTGGTTTCGCCATTAGTAACTAATAAGTGGATGAGTTGATACTGAGTGCGGTTGGTATCTTGATATTCATCTACGAGAATATGGCGAAACTTCCGATGCCAGTAACCCAATACTTGCTCATTTTGCTGAAATAATCTAGTTGGTACGAGAATTAGATCATCAAAGTCGAGAGCGTTGTTTTCTGCTAACTTATCTTGATATAAATTATAGACTTGGGCAATCACCCGTCCGCGATAATTGGGTTGATCTTGCTCAAATTCTTGGGGCGATAAACCTTGATTTTTAGCATTACTAATAGCGTAGCGGACAGAGCGGGCGTCAAACTTCTTATCGTCTAAATTTAACTGTTTGTTGACGATTTCTTTGATCAGAGTCATCACATCTGATTCATCAAATATAGAGAAATTGCGATTCCAACGCCGTCCTTTCTCGTCTACATATTTTTCAATATCAAAACGGAGAATGCGAGAAAATAGACTGTGGAAAGTGCCACACCACAAGTCTTTGATCGTATTTTTGTAAACTTGCGATCGCAATTGCGTTTGTTGGTATTCTGTCAACAAATCAAAACGCTTACCGTGTTGTTTCATTGCCAGTTGTTCCGCAAACAGCCGTTGAATCCGGTCTTTCATCTCTCGTGCGGCTTTGTTGGTAAAAGTAACCGCCAAGATATTTTCTGGATCAACACGGTGTTTCAAAATCAGATTGGCGATGCGATAAGTCAGTGCTCGTGTTTTACCGGAACCTGCGCCAGCAACAACTAGCAACGGGCCGCAGTAATGTTCGACAGCTTGACGTTGGCTGGGGTTAAGGTGACTGAGAAAGTCGATGGTTGTTGTCATGGATGTGAAAAAGCGATGTCTACGACGGGCTACGCCTACGCCTGGTGTCACATCAATAGAGAGTCGCTATTGCCCAGGTTACAACATCCTAACGAAACTTGGTCAATAAAGATTGTGTGCCAATATTCTTAACCAGAATGGTACTCTATCATGATTTATGTAGAAGCAAGAAAAAGCTATGCTGTCACTCAAAGGCACATTCCAAAACGGTGTGGTTCATCCTAAAGAACCAATTGAAGGGCATGAGGGGCAGTCAGTTATAATCTGTGTTTGTCGAAGAAAACCACACACCTCAGCCAGCAACCCCAGAAGACTCAGATTGGGATAAACTGAGGCAGTTGATTAAAAACTGTCTGTGCAATTGATACAGATTTTGGCGACTTGGCACACCAGCATGACCATTATCTGTATGGAATGCCAAAGCGGCCGTGTAAAAGCGTACCAATTGATCATAAAACCCTGGCACGAATGGGAGCAAGTAATTGCAAACTGCTTAAACTTCAAGTGTTTCGGCTTTTCTTAGTGCCATTCGACTCATTTATTAATACCACTAATTTTCCTGTTGTTTGATTAGACTCCATATATTGGTGGGCTTCAACAATCTCGTCCAGCTGAAAAACACGGTCTATATTGACCCGGTTTTGCCCCACTTCTACACCATCAATAAATCGTTGCAAGTGTTCAATAGATAAATCTTCAGTACCTCCGGTATAAACGGTCAATCTTACCGTATGAGGAATATCATCCATTGGCGAAAAGTCGTTTAATGTCCAGGCGTTACCCAAAATACCGGTCATGCAGAGAATGCCACCAGGGGCAACACATTGCAGGGAATCCAGCAAGGTAGAGGTTCCTACCAGTTCCAAAACGCAATCAACCCCCTTGGTAAAATTCTGACGGATAGAGGTTGCGATCGCTCCTGTATCTATTACAACCCGATCAACCCCATTTGCTTGCAAAGCTTCTACTTTAGAAGAGTTGCGAGTGGTCGCCACAACGGTTAGCCCCAGTTCTTTGGCAAGGTGTGTTGCGGCCATACCAACTGATGAGGTACCCCCCCGAATTAATAGCGTCTGCCCTGCCTGCACGCCCAAACCGGACATCAGAGACCCGTAAGCCGTCTGGAACATTTCTGGAATGGCTCCTAACACTGACCAGTCGAGGTTGCTCTTAATCGGAAATACGCAGGCTTGCGGAACACAGGTGTATTCGGCATAGCTGCCATCAAACACTCGTCCCATACCTCCCATAATCGCTGCTACCTTCTGACCGGGCTGAAATGGGGTATTAGGGGCGGCTTCGACAACGCCAACGCACTCAATCCCCAAAATTCGGGGAAGTTGAACACTGGGAGAGTACCCTTGACGCGTGAACATCTCAGAACGGTTTAGACCAAAGGCTTTGACCTTGATTAGCACCCATCCAGGCTGAGGAGATGGTTTTGTAATCTCTTGTAACTGAAGGGCTGTCGGGTCACCGGGAGATTCTAAAACAATTGCTTTCATAACGTTAATCAGCGGTTGAATTAACTCGTTCTATGGCGTCAAACCCAGTTTTTGTATGAGCACCATCACAGAATGGTTTGTTGCCTGTAAGCTGGAGCATTTATGGGGAGCAAGCCGCTACAGCTAATTGGATGAGTTAATTGGATGCCTGTGAAGAGGCAAACAAATACCGATGAATTTTCCAATTACCGTTCTCCTGCTTGAAAATAAATATCTCATTATTTCCTTCAGACGTAGTTTTCTTGTCAGCTAAAACAGTTACCGTGCCTGATGATGAGGTGCGCGCATAGGCAAGTTCCTCCATTGGTTCTACCTCATGAATCGTAAACTTGACCTGGAATTGGATAGTTTGAAAAATTTGCTTGTAGGTATCAAGAACTGCATCGCGTCCTACTTGAGCAGGTGAAAACTGCGGCATGAATATTGGATGACTACTGTAAAGTGCCAGTACCGCATTAGCATCTGACCCGTTCAAAACCTGCTCATATTCCTGAAGAACTTCTTGAATCTGTTTCATAAATACTTTCCTAAATTGAGGTTTTTTAACCTATTGAGCAGTGTACATATTCTTAGATTTGATGGGTAGTGGGTAAAATTGAGAAACATTTTCTCAAATATGGAAAGATAAAATGGACTTCAACTCGGCTGCTTTGTTTGTCAAAGTGGTTCAGTATGGAAGCTTTTCGGAGACTGCCCGACGGATAAATACCCCAGTGGCAACAGTGAGTCGGCGGATTGCCGAACTGGAAAAAGACCTCGGCATTCGACTCTTAGAACGTTCTACACGCCATCTGCGAATGACTCAAGCAGGTACAACGTTTTATGAATACGCGGCTCGCGGGTTTGAGACGTTTGAAACTGGCTTGTCTATCCTTGAAAATCAGCAGCAGGAACTGACAGGGACACTACGGCTCTCTCTGCCGCCTGCATTTCTTCCTTGGCAAGAGCTACTACAAGAGTTTCAAGTCCGCTATTGCAAAGTCAAGCTCGAAATTTTTATTACTGAACGCAAGATCAATTTGATTGAGGATGGTATTGATGTGGCTTTAAGAGTTGGCAAACCCAAGGATAATCAGACAATTACTAGGAAGTTGGGTGAATATCGTCATCAGCTCGTTGCTAGCCCAGATTTTCTCGAAAAATATGGTGAACCTTCCCAGCCAGAGCAACTTCTCACAATGCCTTGCGCGAGTTGGAACACCCGAACTGATGCGAGAAAATGGTCATTAGGAGATGAGTCGATCCAGATTGCTCCCAGTTTGCAAGTCAATGATTATCTTCATCTCCTGAAGTTAGTTCTAGCTGGTGCATGTGTTACTGAACTGCCCCCTTTCCTAATCAAAGAGCATCTAGCTAGCGGACGGTTGAAGACATTACTGGAAGATTATTCGTTACCCACTCAACAACTAAATCTCCTGTATCCATCCTGTAAGCAACTATCTCGTTTGGTCAGTACTTATATTGACTTTTGTACTGAGTGGGTTAATTGCTTATTTCAATAGTAAGAAACTTTTACTGACAGAGTTTACAACCCACATTCCGCACCATAAAGTGTCACAGGGCGATCAAGACAAGTAATTAGTACTGATGAACTAAAAGGAAAAGACTAGTTATTCCGGCGCGTTCTGTCGTAAAATCAGCGACGGGGAATCAAACCTCAAAACATGATGGGCAAGCTCTGACTTGTTCTGTTGTCAACAGAGCTTACAGCTATTTTCAGTTAATTGAACTACAGATTTTAGTAGGGATACGGCAATGTTCCCTAGCCAGTGGTTTATTTACTTGAAAAACGCTGTAATACCTAACGGAGAGTATTGTCACCAATAGGACTATTTACTCCTTGAGTACCCAATTGACATTGGCTAGCAATACACGATACATCATGATTGAACCGTTAAATTTTTAAAGATGAAAAATTTCTTTAATTGCAGGTTTTACCAGTATAAACAGAGGTGGATATGGATTTTAGCTTAATTGTATCCAACTTTTTGAATCCGCCAATCCTATTTTTCTTTTTAGGCATGACTGCTGTTTTTGTCAAGTCTGATCTGGAAATTCCCGCACCAGTGCCCAAACTCCTTTCGTTGTATCTGCTGTTTGCCATTGGTTTTAAAGGAGGGGTAGAACTAATCAAAAGCGGCCTCACTCAGGAAGTACTTCTAACACTCCTGGCAGCAATGACGATGGCTTGTTTTGTTCCAATTTACACCTTTTTTATCCTGAAGTTGAAACTGGATACTTACGATGCGGCTGCGATCGCTGCAACCTACGGTTCTATCAGTGCCGTCACTTTCATCACTGCTGGCGCTTTTCTGACTGAACTTGGGATTCCGTTTGATGGCTACATGGTAGCAGCTCTTGCCCTGATGGAATCCCCAGCTATTATAGTTGGTCTAATCTTGGTGAATATATTCACCGCCGATGAGAAGCGAGAGTTTGCTTGGTCAGAAGTTTTGCAAGAAGCATTTCTTAATAGTTCAGTTTTTCTACTAGTTGGTAGTCTATTGATAGGTGTCTTGACAGGAGAACACGGTTGGCAGGTATTAGAACCCTTTACTCAAGGGTTGTTTTATGGCGTTCTCACCTTCTTTTTACTGGATATGGGACTGGTTGCTGCCAGAAGAATTAAAGACTTGCAAAAAACCGGAGTTTTTCTGATTTTATTTGCCATACTAATTCCAATACTCAATGCAGGCATTGGGTTGGTGATTGCCAAATTCATCGGTATGCCTCAGGGAAATTCGCTATTATTCGCTGTATTGTGTGCCAGTGCTTCTTACATTGCTGTCCCGGCGGCGATGCGGATGACTGTTCCAGAAGCAAATCCCAGCCTGTATGTTTCTACAGCTCTAGCAGTGACATTCCCGTTCAATATTATTGTGGGAATTCCGTTATATCTCTACGGAATTAACCTATTTTGGAGGTAATAATATGCACGTAGTTAAAAAGATAGAAATTATCGCCAACTCCTTTGAGCTTGGCAAAATTTTAGATCGTTTAGACAAGTCGGGTGTACATAGCCATGCCGTAATCAGAAATGTTGCTGGGAAAGGATTACGAGGAACGACAGAAGATTTAGACATGACCATGCTTGATAATGTTTACATCATTGCGTTTTGTATGCCAGAAGAAATCAAGCGTGTTGTAGAAAACATCAAGCCACTGCTCAACAAATTCGGAGGTAGTTGCTACGTTTCGGATGTGATGGAAATTCGCTCTGTAAGATGTGTTGCCTCGATGTAGGAGAGTTGGAAATTCAATGAAGCATTTCATGGAACGTCGTGACTTTTTGAAGTTAGGAATCACCGGGACATTTGGGATGATGCTAACTGCCAGCGATTTCCTCTGGCGGGTGGAACAGGTTAAAGCTGCCGAAATGCCTCCAAACCTCCCTGAATCCCTCAATCCTGATGCAGCATTGCAAAAGCTGATGGAGGGAAATCAGCGGTTTGTTCAGCATCAACCCCAATACCCCGATCAATCTGCGCTGCGGTTGCAGGAAGTTGCTCAAGCTCAACATCCATTTGCAACTATTCTCAGTTGTGCGGATTCACGAGTCCCCGCAGAAATTGTTTTCGATCAGGGCATTGGGGACATCTTTGATGTTCGGATTGCCGGAAATATTGCCACGTCTGAAGCGATCGGCAGTATTGAATATGCGGTTGTATTGTTAGGTTCTCCACTGCTGATGGTGATGGGTCATGAGCGTTGTGGGGCAGTAACGGCCGCTGTACAAAACGAATCGTTACTCGGTGATATTGGTACTTTTGTGAAGGCAATTAAGCCAGCAGTGGAAAAGGTCAAGAATCAGTCGGGTGACGCGGTTGAAAATGCTGTGGTTGCAAATGTACAATATCAACTTGAACGGTTGAAGCGATCGCAGCTTTTAACTGAGCAGGTGCGATCGGGCAAATTGAAAATTGTCGGAGGTCGTTATGACTTGGATACAGGGAGGGTGAGTATCATTACTTAATTTGGCAGAGGATTCCCAACAATTAAGCAATTTAGGACTTACGCACAAGAGATCCCCCAACCCCCTTATAAAAGTTGGCTGTTTAGGGTTCCCCTCTTTTTAAGGGGGGATCTAGGTTTCAGGTTTTCAATACCTTCTTCAATCCTGCACAGTCATTGGTAGACGAATAGTGAAAGTAGAGCCAACTCCCGGTTCACTTTTGACAATAATCTCACCACCCATCATCTGGCAAAAGTGGTGGCTAATTGCCAACCCCAGTCCCGTACCTCCATACTTTTTCGTAGTCGAGGTATCTCCTTGGGTAAAAGGTTGAAATAACTGCTGCTGTTGACGGTGAGACATACCTATGCCTGTGTCGGTAACGGTGAAAGTAATGATGCCCAAAGGAGCCTCCAGTCGGAATTCATCCTTTTCTCTGTTGACTGTCAGTATCACCTTGCCGTTTGTAGTGAATTTGCCAGCGTTACTTAGTAAGTTTAACAACACCTGCCGCATCCTGGTTTGATCGGCGTACATGATGCCAAGTTGCTGATCAATATGTACTTCTAAGACATTGGCATTTTTTTCTATAGCCGGTTTGACTGTGAGGACAACGTTATGAATCAGGGTTGCAATCTCGAATGTCTCTGGATAGAGGGTCATTTTCCCCGCTTCAATTTTTGACAAGTCGAGGATTTCGTTAATCAAGTGCAGTAGATGCTTACCAGCAGAGTTAATTGTTTCTAAGTCAGTGATAAAGTCTCCCGATAAACCAAGATCGGTGGCGTCGTCTTCTAGAAGTTGGCTCAAGCCAATGACAGCATTTAATGGCGTGCGTAATTCGTGGCTGACATTGGCCAAAAATACGCTTTTTGCCTTGCTAGCAGCTTCGGCTAATTCTTTAGCTTGTTGTAGTTCTTTTGTGCGCTCAGATACTCGCTCAATCAGACGATTTAGAGATTTGGCGAGTAGGCCAATTTCATCTTCAGTGGTGACTGGAGCTCGCAAATCGAAATTAGATTTTCTTGCAACTTGCTCCGCTACTTGGGTGACAGTGATAACTGGTTCAGCGATCGCCCGACTGGTACGCCATGCTACAATGGCTGCGATCGCCACCGAAACCAGCATACTCATAATCACGATGAATCGCTCAACTACTTTTGCCTCTTCAACGGCTTTTTGCCTTTCTTGCTCTTGAACTTCAGCAGTTTGCAGGATGTTAGTCAAGCTTTCTGAAAGCTCGTCTAGCCGGATGGCTGTTTCACCACGCATAATTGTCAATAACTGCGATCGAGCAGAGGAAATCTGCTGAGGCTGCACTTGCTGGAAGTCAACTTCCTTTAAGACGACCTCTATTTGGTCAACATAAGCTTTTAAATTAGTCTTGTAATCCAGCAATAACGTCTGTAAAATCGAACTTGTTGCTGCTAGTCTTTTAGGTTTACTATCGATGAATCCGGCAATTTTTGACTCTAGTTGCTTGGCTTTTTCAACATTTTTCAGAAAATCGCCTTTTTTGCTTTGCAGCTGTTGTGAATTTTCCAATACAGCAACTAGATTAGAGCTATGCAATTGCGCCCCTACTACTGCATCTTTATAATTACTCAGTAGTTGTCCTTGTTCATAGGCTTGATTGAATTGCCTGACTTCTCTTCCCCGGTAGTAGTTGGCAATCACTAACCCAGTCAGTGAGCCAAAAAACCCAATTCCGATAGCTACAAAGTACCCATAGCCAATTTTTTGATGGATGCGCCAAGAACTGGCTTTGAGTTTCCCTCGTGAGGGAAATTCTATGGTCGGGAGTTCGTCTGTCGATGGCTCTTCGGCTGACACTTTTTTGCTTTCTGAACTGCTGTCGATAGGGGTTGGCTTTTGAGGAAAGCATTTCTCAAATCTTCTTGCCTTCCCGCAAAAATCACTAAATTAGTCTAGCTTGTGCAAACACTTTCATTGATGATTAATATCTAGATTATCTTTTTTTATAGCAATAGCAAATCATTGCTTACTAGATAATTAGCATAACCTTATATAGTATAAGTGGTTTTGATATAGCAATTTTAAATCATTCGTGAGAGATAAAATTGCTGAAATGCCTAGAAATACGTACTTTTAATCTCCGTATTTTCTCACATTTCAATTTTGATTGCTATAGCAATGAGTTCTTGGCATCAGGTACGCCACTACTCTACCTTACTGCTTCTTTAGAAAATTAATACAATCAGGAAAAAAATAAAAGCTTTGACACTCGTTGGGCACTTGTACTGAGCTTGTCCTGAGCGGACCTGTACTGAGCGCAGCCGAAGTATTGCCTTGAGCGTACCCCTACGGGGAAGCAAGCTACGCGTAGCGTCTCCAAGAGTTGCCGAAAGGAGCCGTTGGCGCAGCCTCTCCAAGAGTTGTATTGGGCATTGGGAGGAGACAAGTTAGAGACTTCTTCCTCCTTGTCTCGCCAGTCCCCATTCCCCCTTATCCCCAGAGAGCGCCCCGAGTTCCCCAGTCCCCAGGCACGCATATCATAAAATAGTTCTAAAATCTAGTCTATATGAACACACAAAAACTGTTATTACGTATTAATATCAATACGAATGCGTTAATTGACGAAGGCGGCTTAAGATAGCTTTAATATCAGATAAAATCGGCTTTTAGGCTTATATAAATGAGAGGTGGACTGATTTTTGCATAATTTGTACTTAGATTTAGTACGATTATGAGCAAATGACACGGAATGGGATAATTACAACCGGAGGATTCCAGTTGATTCAAAAAAAAAGAACTCAGAAAGCCGATGATAATACAACATCCTTCTGAGTTCTATCCTCCTACTGACTTTCTACCTTGTAGTTGATGCAGTAGATATTACGGGCAATTATGGTTATAGGATACTAAAACCCTTTTCTGCCCTTGACCTAATTCTATTGATGCATTTGTGCATTACCTAATCAACAGCCTTTTGGTTGTAATTATCCAGATCAGAAAAACTCAACTGTCAAATTTATAGGAGCGAAAATGCCAGAACAAGAATTCACAGAAAGCACATCCAAAGAGGGTACAGTGACAGATATCAACAGCCAAACGGGAACCATCACCAAACTCCAGCCCCCCGCACAGTCTCAAGACGAATGGCTAAAATACGGGGAGCAAATTTCTAGCTTTTTAGCAACATTACCAGAATATCTGGGAAGCTTCTTTAATCAATATAAGCAACCCCTGGTGACTGTTGGTTTAATTGTGGGATCAATTGTTGGGGTTAAAGTACTCTTGGCAATATTAGATGCTTTGAATGATATCCCCTTGGTAGCACCTACTTTTGAGTTGATAGGTATTGGTTATTCTGCCTGGTTTGTTTACCGCTATTTACTCAAAGCCTCAACCAGGAAAGAATTAACTAGTGAAATCACCACTCTGAAATCACAAGTAGTTGGTAAAGAAATTCCAGAAGCTTAATATCTAACTATGGCTTCTCCTGCAAAGACGCTACGCTAATGCTTTAATTCAAAATCACGCTCTGTTCTGATCTGAGGAAGCCTTAGATCAGACTTTTCTCAAAATTAAGAATTTTTTTTGAATTTCTAATTTTGAATTTTGAATTCTCTGCAATGGGTTGGACAACTTGCAAGGGAGCAGGGGAGCAATAAAGAATCTTTCTCCTCAGTTCCTGTGCCTGTTTGTTGAACACTTTCCCTACCGAGTTTCACTGAGACGAGCCTCCTGCGGACAAGTTACCTTTTAGGTTGTGCCTTGGAGTGCGCGAAAGTTCTGGAGACACGCTGCGCGATGCCTGCGGCAGGCGTAGCTGCGGCACAATGTTTTGAGATGGAATTGCCTCCAACTTGCCACGTTTTACTAAAGCTTGATGAATCATCGCTGCCACTTCAGTCCGACTAGCTACTTTGTTAGGAGCGATAATTTGTTGATTTGGATAGTTAACTACCAGACCATTAGTTGTAGCAGCGGCTATTTTGCTGATAGCATAGATTGGAATATCTTTAGCATCTTTATAGACACTTAAAATCTGATTTGGGGAAGTGGGTGCTTTTAAATTTAACCCACTGACAAGGGCAACTAAAACTTGCACTCGCGAAATATTTTGTTGTGGTTTGAAGGTTTTTTTCGGGTAGCCTGTAAGAAATCCGGCACTGATGGCTTGGTCAATTGCTGGAGTTGCCCAGAATTTTGCTGGTACATCTTGAAATGCGATCGCGGTCTTAGACGGTTCTTGGTCAAAGGCTTTTTTGAGTATAGCAGCAAATTCGGCGCGGTTTACAGGCTGATTTGGTCTAAAAGAATAATCAGGAAACCCCTTGAGAATACCACGGGAAGAAAGAACATCTATAAAACGCCGACCCCAGAAGTTATTGGGCACATCGTTAAATGCAATTGGCGGCGGAATAATAGATTTTTGTTTTGCCGGAGTTATTAAAGGCAATGCTAATGATGTAATTGATGACTCAAGTCCTGTTGAAGAGGATACAGGCGTCTGTGGTTGTGGGGATTGAGTTGGGATTACCTCAGTAGGTGGTAACACTGCGCGGGAAGGAGTTGCGCTGTTAGTCGGGAATGAAGGTGTCGTGGGTTCAATAACAGCCTCAGGTGGAGATGACGGTAAAACGTTGAATCTAGGGACTGTATTTGGTTCTACCTTGGGAGTAGGGGAGGGCAATACTTGATTTGGTTGAACGCTAGGAGATGGAGTGGAAGAAGGCGACAGCAGCCCGTTTAAGTTCCAGTTAGAATCCCTGCCAGACAATGACCAAAAAAGAATCGCTCCGATAGTGGTGAAGGCAACCAGAATGGCTATAAATTCATCAAAGCCAAGGGCAGTTCTTTGGGATGACTCCGGTTCGGAAGGAGGTCTATTTGTCATCGTGATTACCCTGGTAGCAGTAAAATTTGTGTCTAAACAAATTAAGCCACAGATGACTCTTTTACACCAGCCCTTTTTAATTCATAATTCCTAATTCGTAATTCGTAATCACGCTCGTTGCGCTAAAGCGTCTCCCCTTTCCCAAAGGAAAAGGCTAACGCCTGCCGTAGGATGCCCAAAGGGCTGTAGGGAGAAGACTTGCTAACGTAATTCGTAATTTGTAGCAAAATATTAGGCTTCTGGTTCAATGCCGAGCGATGTCTAACGACAAGCCGCTTCTCTACGAGACGCTTTGCGAACGCGTCTACGCAATTGGGCAGTTAAGCGATCGGCTCTTTGGCGTTCCTGTTCTGCCCTTTGGGATTCCTGTTCTGCTCTTTGAGATTCCTGTTCTGCCCTTTGAGATTCTTGTTCTGCTCTTTCCTCGCCACTCAACAACAAATTACCTTGTAAATCCCACCAACGCAGCCAGGGTAATTCCACATTCTGATAAACTCCTAGCCAAATGCCTAATTCAACACCCAAAGAAACGATGGGATAATGTCCTCGTTCATTTGCTGATAACACCTGATACTATCCTTCAACCAGATGATAAACTTCTATACTGGCTTTACTCACTTCATAAATGCCTAAGTTGCATAAAAGCAGGACTGGAGTTGCTTACTACAAGCGAATCATTCTGGAAAAATGAATGAGGATTAGCTTAGTTCGACTAGATACCTAAACCAAAACCGGATTTAGAGGGTGGCAGAATGTAAAATATTAACTTATTGTTTACCTGTCTTTGTAAAAATCAGGGTGTCTAGTGCCAGAAGAATTCAGTTGCCCAATCTTACCGCCATTTTTGTCTGTTGGTAGCGATCGCGATCTCGATCTAGAGTCAACCCTCCAAGAACTACCAATGTACAACTTCCCAGTGGAAATCAACCGCACTGGTATGGAAGTGGCTAATTTTTTGGAAAAATATCCCCTGTTACCAGGAGTAATTTTAGTAGAACAGGGAAACTTTATTGGGATGATTTCGCGGCGACGACTGCTGGAATTTTTGATTCGTCCCTATGGACAAGAGTTATTTGTTCAGCAACCATTAGCCGTTCTCTACAGCTATGCGCGGATACCGATGTTGCTCCTTGCTGATACAACATCGATTTTAACTGCGATGCAACTTAGCTTAAAGCGATCGCCAGAATTCTTAGCAGAACCAATTGTAGTACACACAGAATCTGGTGCTTATAGATTGTTAGATGTACAAGAATTGAATATTATTTCTTGGCAAATTCGGGGAATCGACAATCTGGTGCGGTATGAACGCAGTCAAGCCCAGATGATTCAAAATGATAAAATGGCAAATCTGGGACGATTGGTAGACGGCATAGCGCACGAAATTTTAGACCCAGTAGGTTTTATTTGGGGTAATATAACTTATGTTTCAAACTACAGCCAAGATTTACTCAAGCTGATAGCAGCTTATGAAAAAGAATTACCATCAGCTTCTCATGCAATTAATCAGATTAAAGAAGAGATTGAGTTTGATTTTTTAGAACAAGATTTGTCGCGATCGCTTGCTAGTATCCGCACCGGAGCGGAAAGATTAAAAAAACTCGTCACCAGCTTACAAAACTTCTGTCATATCGATGAACTTTATCCCAAACCAGCAGATTTACATGCCTGTATAGATAGTATTATTTTATTAATTAATAGCCGTCTTCAAGGAGAAATTGAAATCGTAAAATACTACGGTCAATTACCTCCAGTATATTGCTTTATGGGGCAATTAAATCAGGTTTTGATGAATATTTTCAGCGAAGTTGTAGATACTTTACTCAATGAAGCAGTTCGACAGCAGTTGCATCTAGATGATACAAAGACTGTTCAAAAACCCCGAATTGAGATTACCACAGAAGTGATTTCCCAGGAAGCAAGCAACCCAGATGCAGCAGATTCTCGCTGGATCTTAATTCGCATTGCTGACAATAGTTCTGGAATATCTCAAGAATTGCAACAGCAAATTATGGAGTCTTTTTCTCTTGAAACAAAGAATAGTAAGAATACTAGTTTAGCAGTAAGTTATCGAATTATCACCGTGAGACATGGTGGAAAATTAAATTTCCATTCACAGATTGGTATAGGTACAAAATTTGAAATTTTATTGCCTTTAGTTTGAGAAAACTCTATCCCCAAAAGCTTATTTGAGATTCATAAAATCTTGTTCCTAGTCTTTGACTTGAAACGAAGAATTTATTTTCGGTTAGGTGGAGTTTGAATACCCATCATAACGTTGCGTTAGATTACTTCCTAAACTTGCTGCTTGATAGGAATTTGAACCACAAACTCCGTTCCTTTTCCAGGTGTCGAAAAAAATTCTAACTTGCCGCCATGTTTTTCGGTGATGATTTGATAACTGATAGCCATTCCCATTCCTGTTCCCTTCCCGACAGGTTTTGTTGTAAAGAAGGGATTGAAAATCTCTTTTTGAATCGATTCGGGAATCCCAGAGCCATTGTCAGTGATCGCAATTTTTACCCATTGCAAATCAACGACAGAGGTATGAATCGTGATGTGACTGGGATTATCCCGGATTTCTTGATAAGTCCGTTTGGTATTGAATTCTTCAAGCGCATCGAGCGCATTTACTAGAATATTCATAAATACCTGGTTGATCTGTCCGGCGCAGCATTCTACATTGGATAAATTGCCGTAGTTTTTGATGATCTGAATTGCTGGGCTTTTGTCAGTGGCTTTGAGGCGGTGCTGCAAAATCATCAAAGTATTGTCGATGCCTTCATGAATATCCACCGCTTTAAACTCACTTTCATCTAGGCGCGAGAAGTTACGTAGTGACAGCACAATATCCCGGATACGCTCCGTCCCAATATTCATTGAGTTCAATACCATAATCGCGTCTTTTTCTAGAAACTCTAAATCGACGGTTTTACGTTCGGTTTGAATTTCAGCAGGTGGGTTGGGGAAGTAACGGTGATAAAGCTCGACCAGTCGTAGTAAGTCATCGGTGTATTGCCTGATATGGCTGAGATTTCCGTGAATAAAGCTAACGGGATTGTTGATTTCGTGAGCAATGCCTGCCACCATTTGACCCAGGGCAGACATCTTTTCGCTTTGAATCATTTGAGCTTGCATTTTATGTAAACTAGCTAACGTCGCTTCTAACTCTTGGCCTCTGTGCTGCAAGTCTGTCCGAGAGTCTTCTAACTCACAAATGACTTTCTTCAGTAAAAATTCCTTTGTGCCAATGTCAGTTTCTAGCTGGTGGCGTTCAGCTTCGCAGCGTTCCAGCTTTTTTCGCAAGATACGGTTTGTCTTTTCCAACTCTTGGATCTGCATGGAATCGTCTTGGTTATCCATACACCACTCATTTTGTTCCCATTAGCAGTGTGACAAATGTTTTGTTATGATATTGCGTTTGACCTTTGCTTACCAAAGGAGCAATTTCACCATAAGCGTAGAAACCACAGCAAGGCAATGCCTGTGGTAAATGAGTTTTGACTAGCTGATACTCAAGTCTAGTCAGAGTTCCCAGAATTCGCCGACGGGCTGCACAGGAAATAAGTAACGCTGCTGTTGGCTCGACACCGGGATAATCGGCAAGAGCATTCTTCAGGGATACCTCAGAAGCTGACAGAATATTGTCACGACTAGCATCGGTGATTTGCACAACTGCCTGTTCAGGAATATCAGAGAAGAATGTCACACTACCAGATTGTTGATCGTAACCATTGGGTGCCCGCATATAAAAATGGTCTTGATCCTCAAAAACCGCCAAGGCATGAATCGCAAAGTTAGCCGCAAATCGTTCTTCACCGAGATAATGCTGGTAGAAATCTAAGGCACGCTGTCCATCAATTTCATAGACTACGTTGCCATTAACTTTAGTTACACGGCTACGTTGGCTGATGGGAGTCCAACCACTGGCAACTCCGTGGGAAAATAATAGTTGTCCAGAGAACAGCAGCACTGGCACTGAATCACTCAACACTTCACCCTGGAAGAATTGGTAGGTCTTTTTAAAGGTATAGTCATCGGCAGCCATTCCTCCAATGATGGGAACATGCTCTCCCAGACTTTGTTTTAAACCCTCTAAAATCAAGACCCCATTGCTGGTTAGACTATCGGGAAAGGTGAAGCATAATTGCGGTAAGGATGCACTCTTTGCCTTTGCTTGTGCGATCGCTTGTTGGGCTGCAAGGGCTGGATTTTTAGATGCTCCTCGTCCAATACCTGCCTGAATTTCCACTTCATCGGTAGCAAACAGCATTAAGGTTAGAGAATCTTGCTGAAACTCCAGAATTGAGGAGATTTCTCCATTTGTAGTTCCACCAATCAACTCAATTCCGGGGAAAGCATCTTGAATGCGTTGCAAAATTAACGCATGGTCAAAGTCTATAGCAGTGAATAAAAGTCCAGCCTGAGGAATTGACCCTGCTAGGGAACGGCTACATTCTTGAAGAACTTCAGCGATTGCATTTTGAGAATCAGGATCGTCACTATGACCAACAACAACTCTAAACACAACTACCCCATTGTAAGTTTGAATAACAGCCTGCTAATCCAATTCGGAGGGCAGCACGCAGCAACCTACACTTAGATTTCCCACTTACTTGAACTAAATTTCAATTCTCCTGACTTTTTATTTTATCCTTCATCTGAGGATACAAAAACTGCATGAAAAATTTTTGGAGCATTTTCTCATTTCGGTATATGGCGTATTTATTTTGGTAGATTCAGCAAGCCTTAAATTGTAGGGTGCGTTAAAGCAAGGCGTAACGCACCAAGAAATGTGATGCGTTACGGCTAAAATACCAATTCTTAAAATCTCTTTTGCAGCAAGCTTTCGCCACGTTGGTAAATTTCCCGCGCATAGTCAGTCCAAGCACCTTGTCCCCAATAACGAAAACAGCTGGTTTGCAGCAAAAGGTTATGTAGGAGAACGTTACGGTATTCAGATTGTCTAGTTACAGTTTCTACTGAGTCAGTTTGCAGTAATGGATCAATCTTTTGATGAAATAAACTGCTTAATTGATACATAGGAGACAACACATTTTCATATCCTTTCACCCAACTGATATGATTTGTCCACGAGGCTCCATCCATGTGAAAATTAGAGTTTATTTGCTTTAATTCTTGAATGGCATTCTCTACAGCTTCAGGTTGGCAATTGTCTGGTGAAACTCGCTCCCAAATCTGATGTTGTCCAACTGGCTGACAACTTGGATAGTCTTCAGGTTTGCATCCAGCAGCCTCTATTAATTCTAAATATTCTGTACCACACATCCCAACAACACCTGATTTTCCTCCCCCGTTACTGACCATATCCCACCAAGCTTGTTTAAAAGCGCTAGGAAATTCATTCATCATCACGCCACCATTTTCACCATCTCCAATTTGGCTAACTATTGGTGGCACAAATACACTGCCAATTTGTTGTTTTGATAAGGTTTTGGCTTCATAATAAGGCTGCATTTGTGCAACTAATTTAGTATCCGAACCTTGGGTTTTAATTAAGGCTGTGATACTAATTGTTTCGCCTTGGGAATTGCGGGCAATCAGACGATGTGGTAAATGTTTGTGGGTAAGAGATTGACCACTAATTGTTTCTACAGAATGTTCTTGAACAAGTAGCCAGCGATATCCACATTCTTTCAGCGCTTTCACAAATTCAAACAGAGCATCAGGGTGATTTGGTAAATGCATTTCTGGGGGCGAAAATCCTTTGACTCGCGCTAGTGCTTCCCAGCCAAAAATTGCCGCAAAGTGATGTTGCCATGCGATGATATGCAATTTAATATCTGGTATAGGTGTGGAAGGAATAACTGCATGGCTCCACATTGTACCCAGCCATTCTACATAAGGTTGATAGGTGCGATCGCAAGTGATGCGTTTGAGATTATCGAGAACATCACTGCGTCCCATTTGCCGCAGTCCCCACAAAAGATTACCAGAGTAATCCAACATCACACGCGGATTGCAACCTTGATTTACAAGTTCGGGGATCAAGTCTCCCATGCGGCTGTAACAATAAGCAAAAGGATCTGCATTGTGGTTATCCCCCTCATGAGGATGTTCAAACATATATTGCAGATTGCTGATGAGTGTACCATCATTTCCAGCGGGTATAGTTGGCTGGTGCATGTGCAAGGCGATCGCAAACACAGCATTCACATCCTCTAAGCGGATATTTGTTGTTGGCAAAAATACTGGTTTATTATGGTTAACTACAGAGATAACCTCTGTTTCCCAACCAGAAATATTCGGCAAGCCATCAATGATTTCGGGCAAAGGAGTAAGAGTCGTGGGGAAGGAAAGCATTTTTGATTGCTCCGAAATAAGTTATATCTATAAAACTTGCATGAGTATCTAATAGCACCTGACTCAGTATAGATACAATAAATACCTTGAGTCATAACATTTTGAGTTTGGTGATTTTCAGTAACTGCGAACTCAGGCAAGTCTATAGCAATCCGATTTGATCAAATAGGATTGCTATAGTAATTATCGGTGCAGTCTACCCAGATATTCGCATCTTTATGTTCTACTGATTGATGAAGTTTGTTTACCATCTGCTAATATGTCAAATTCTAGTCAGAAATTTCTAGTTAGCATGATTTAGCCCTTTTGGCAAAATATACTTTGTCTATGCTGCTGGCGTTGATTAGGATGCTGATTGCCCATGTCTGGAAAGACAAGTCGCCAAAAGCGTCTAGGCGCCTGTGGCCAGTTATCGGCAGCAATGTGTAGAATTGATTCCTGACTTTTTAGCAGTAAATTTAACACAATCAGGACTTACGCAAACGATAGCCGAAAAGAAAGATTTTCTTCTTAGGGCAATTCATGAATTGCCCTAGAGCGCATGTAGTTTTGTGTAAGTTCTAACAATGTCACCAAAATTATTGCACTTTACTAAAAGTTATTGTTCACAACGTTGTTCCAGATCGTGTTCTAGAACGCCCAGGCAGAAGTGAAGCACGAGTCTGCAAACGCCGCCTGAAAGCTTACCCCTTGATGGCAAAATCCTGCATCAATTACGTAAGCTGCAAACTGCTTAAACCACAAGTGTTTCTGCTTTTATTAGTGCTATTCGGACTAGTACGTCACGGCGGAAATAAACCTACCATCTCAAATGGGTAAAAAGCCCGGAATACAATTCTTTTGACTTCCGCCTTGGGGTACTAGATCCTCTAGGGTGCATCCCAGTTTTTATTTTGTAATCAGAGAATAACTTGTCATTGCGTTCGCGTAGCGTCTCGTAGAGAGGAGGGACGACGTTCGCGCAGCGTGTCGCAGACAAGCAATCCCACAATCTCTCACTAAGCACCAGTTGATGGGATTGCCACGCTCCACTTCGTTGCGCTCACAATGACAAGCAAAAAAGTGGGATGCTCCCGATCCCCTGTTAGCCAAAGTAGTCACAAATTCTAGTCTTGAATCTTATTGCAATCCTTTTTATCAGGTTCGACTATATTTAGTTAATCTCTGCCTAATCGATTCAGGTAATCGTTCTGGATTTTTATAAAAATAAAAGATTTTTAATAAAATAAAATTCATGTTACGAGCTAACCAAATTTGCCATTGCTCCATCAAGGATAGTGTTTTAATATAATCATTAAATAAATGTTTAATTCGCGCTGTGCTGGTTCCTCTTGTAGAATCATCAAATGTTTTTGTTCCTGGATAATATCTATAGTTACCCCAACTATCATTAAAATATTTAACATGAGATGAACAAACCGCTTTCAAGAGGAAATCTAAATCCATTACATAATGATCTTCTACTTTATAGAGTCCGATTTGCTGATGCAATGATTTGTGGTAGAAGTAAGCAGAGGGATTAACTGGAAAAGAAGCATCGATAATTCCATCATCATTAACTCGCCTTTCTAACAGTAAATCAATCGTCCGTAATCGGTTAGGTTTATTAATAGAAATTAGTTTACCTTTCTGATTCAAAATATTACAGTTGCCAACAATAAAGCTAGGCTCTGGTAAAGTTTGGAAAAGTTCACAGATGCGATTAAGAATATTTATTTCATAAAAATCATCAACATTTAAAACACCAATAATCTGTCCTTGTGCTATAGCAATTCCTTTATTCATAGCATCAGATTGTCCTTGATCCTTTTCACTAATCCAGCGAATGTGGGGATATTGATTGGCTTTATCCTTAATAATGTCTACTGTTTTGTCACTTGAACCTCCATCTACAATGATATGCTCCACTTCTAAACAGTTTTGGTCAATAACAACTTGAAGACAAGATTCTATAAATCTCTCCCCATTATAAACTGGTGTAATTATACTAATCATTAATAACTACCTCTTGTGAGTATTCCAAACAAAAAAATAAATCAAACAATTGATCTCTAATAATAGAGTTCCCGATTGGCACAAGTTTCTAACACAATACGGTTCAGTGTAAGTAAGTCGGTGCTAATATTTCAAGCTATGTTAAGAAATTTAAATCGTTGGTACGTTGTCGCGCAGTGCAACGCACCATCAACGATTCAAGGTGCGTTAAGATAAAGGCAATTGACCGCAGAAGCCTCAAAAAATTTAGAAATTACACGCAGACACGCAAAAAATCATGTTTTTGACAAGAACAAATCACTGAAACGATGGATTCTTATCAAAAAACTAGTTTTTGACTAGGCTGTTGTTTTCTTGGTGCTTGCGGAGTTGCTATTCGTAAAATTAGCTCTAGCAACCAAGGAGTAAGGCGTTGACACCATACGGCTAAATGATCCCATCCAACTAAAATTTCTACTGAATCATTTTGCATTGCAGTGACGAGTGCTTTAGCCACTTGCTGGAGAGTCATGGGGATCAGCCAGCGAAATAATTTTAAGTCGCGCACCATGTCTGTGTCTGTTAGGGAAGGCAGTAATGCAATCACTCAGATATTGTGTTCAGCTATAGCAATCCTAAATCATTCGTGAAAAGTTAGATCCCCGACAACTTTTACAAAGTCGGGGATCTGGACACCGCGAATTTGAACGAAATCAGATAGGACTGCTATAGCTCTTGGCGCAAAGCTTGGGTAAATTCTAAGATGGCAAACTTGGTAGCTGAGTAGATTAAGTCAATCGCCTCAACTTCCTGAAAATTGAGTTTTCCCTGGAGGGTGGGATCAGATTTTTCCAGACGCTGGAGTTCATTGAGTAGATACTTTTCTGTACGTCCCTACAGCCGATTCATGTGTTGCAAAGATTTTTGGAAATGGTATGATACAACTCAAAATTAAGAAATTCAGATTTCATCTGGGTTTCTAGATTTGAATATGTTGCCCTCTTGTAGAGAATTGGTATAAGTTTTTACCAATTAAAAAATTCTCAAACTTCTCTAATTAGCCAATCTTACAACAAATAGACTTGTCCAGAATTTTATAACTCAGTTTGTACAAGGGTTTTAAAGGCTGACTATATGTCTTCATTCAACTTAGCAATAAGGGTTTGGCATAGTTGATGATAGTTTAGAGAGAAAAAATAGGGTTTTTAAATTTTGAGCGTGAACATGATTTATTATGCTGTATAATCCGCAGAAACTATATACAGGAAATATTAGTATTTATAAAGATAAAATTTTATATTCTATCTTTACGCAAATTTAATTTTAGGACAGGTCTAATGAAACTAAAGCAATTTGGGATTACATTTTTGAGTGTTTGTATTGCTGCTTTTTCGGGAATGAAAGCAGCAGAGGCGGCATCGTTTTCGGTAATTGCCGATGGTCTTAATAATCCACGGGGTCTAACTTTTGGCCCTGACGGGAGTCTCTACGTCACAGAGGCAGGAACGGGTGGAAGTGGAGCTTGTGTTCCTTCACCGAGTGCCCAAGGCGAATCTTTATGTTATGGCACAACTGGTGCAGTGACAAAAATTGGAAATGGTACGCAAGAACGTGTACTTACAGGACTTCCTTCTTTAGCATTACCAGATGGTACTGATACTGCTGGGCCTCATGATATAAAATTTGATGCCAGTGGCAAGCCTTATATTGCAGTTGGGTATGCTTCTGATCCCACATTTCGCGCCACATTAGGTAACACTGACTTAGGAAAAATCATCACTGCTAATTTCAATACAAATTCCTGGACTAGTGTTGCTGATTTAGCTAATTATGAACTTGCAAATAATCCTGACCAAGGCGATCTAATTAGCAATCCCTTCTCTCTTCTTTTGGATGGAAATAATATCATTGCAGTTGATACTGGTGCTAATGAGTTACTCAGTGTAGGGACTGATGGGAGTAATTTAAAGGCGATCGCCACAATTCCTCGGCAGACATTAACTAATCCAGTTTTTCCCACTGGTGCATCGTCATCGCCATTTGAAATCCAAGCAGTACCCACAAATATCGCCAAAGGCCCAGATGGCGCTTATTATATTAGCCAATTAACTGGTTTTCCTTTTCCCGAAGGTAAAGCAAACATCTACCGAGTTGGTTCTGATGGTCAACCAACAGTCTATACCGATGGCTTTACCCAACTTACTGACTTAACTTTTGATCCTGAGGGTAATTTGTATGCTTTGCAGTACGCTAATCAGTCACTCTGGAAAGGTAATCTAGATGGTTCTGTGATTAAAATAGCGACCGATGGAACTCGCACAACTATTCTTAGTGGCAATGGACTAGAGTCTCCTACTGCTTTGACTATTGGTGCTGATGGTGATATTTATGTGACAAACCGAGGCGATAGCCCTGGACTTGGACAAGTTCTCAAAATTGAGAATCCTAAGTCAGTTCCTGAATCTAGTTCTACTTTCAGCTTATTAGCGCTTCTTGGCACTGTGAGTGTTACTTTGTTGCAAAAGGGTAAAGCCAAACGACTTAAGGGACTTCCAGAAAATAAATTATTCTCTAAATAAAAATGATCTGAATTTGATGTCTAAACCTCATCTATGTTGAAAACCGTAGTTTTTGCCCTCACCCTAAATCCCTCTCCCAGGAGAGGGACTTTTTTCCGGCTCCGCTTCTGGCAATATTGGGAGAAGGGGCTGGGGGATGAGGGTTTTTCTTTTCATACGGAAAGAACTACAGTTTTCAAGGTGGACGCGGTTTATTTAGGAAAAATACGAGTTGGTAGAAAATATTTTGAAAGTTCCTGTCCATGTGGGACAGGAACTCTCAAAAGTGTTACTTAATCGTCAGTCGCTCGAAAATCAGCGGTTGGTGGTAGATATACCATCCAAGGTGTTAACGCTGGGATAAATAGTTATAGTGACTTGACTTGACATTGAGTTTTTCTGGACAGTAACAAATCGCCAAAACGCTGCATCTTAGCCAAAAAACTCAGTTTTTCACGAGGCTGTTGTCTTCTTGGGGCTGGCGGAGTTGCTATTCGTAAAATTAGCTCTAGCAACCAAGGAGCAAGGCGTTGACACAATATAGCTAAATGACTTTGCCATCCGACTAAAATTTCTGGTGCATCTCTTTGCATTCCGGTGATCAGTGCTTTAGCCACTTGCTGGGTAGTCATGGGGATCACCCAGCGAAATAATTTTAAGTCGCGCACCATGTCTGTGTCTGTGAGGGAAGGCAGTAATGCAATCACTCGGATATTGTATTCAGCTAATTCCTGGCGCAAAGCTTGGGTAAATCCCAAGATTGCAAACTTGGTAGCTGAGTAAGTCGCCATAGTTGGTGCTGCTACTTTCCCCATCAGACTCGATACATTGACGATTGTTCCTTGCCTTTGGCTGGCCATGCGTCGAGCGATCAGACTGGTAAGGTTGTACATTCCTAACAAGTTCACAGAGAGTTCTTCTTGAACTTGAGGCATTTTAGATTGCAAAAACGAGCTTTGGTATGCGACTCCCGCACAATTAACCAGCAGGTGAATCTGTCCGTAATTGCGCCACAGTTGGGCAACAGCGATATTTACTTCAATTGTCTGCGTCAAATCTAATGCTACGATCGCAGTTTCTGTTCCCATCGCCTCGATTTCGTTGGCTACCTCGACTAACTTTTGGCGATCGCGTGCTACTAATATCAGCCGCTTAATGCCTTGTTGCGCTAGTTCGAGAGCGATCGCTCGTCCAATACCACGGGAAGCCCCTGTAATTAGGGCTACTTTGCCTTGAATATCCATTGGTTTTATCCTCCAAAATTTAAGTCTTACCAAACTCTTCGTTATTGCCGAGCCGATACACACAATCAACAGCTACTCGCTTGTTGGCGCAAGGTAAGACAAATAATCAATTGCAATTAAAATCAAACCCAAACTAAGCCTTTAGCAACGAGATATTTCTTGGTTAATCTGCAATCCCTCATAATTGTCTATACGAGGCAGAAATTTCTCATTTTTAAACCGTCAAAGCCTAAAATACTTGGCTGAATGCATGTAGCTCATAGATTTTACTTCTCCTAGATCCGAGCGCTCATCAGCATCGTTGTCATACACACGTTAGCAATTAAATCAAGGTATTGCAATATTCTTTAATCAGGATTTCTTAATACTTCTTAACGACAAGCATATATATACAAAAGATTTTATTAAATAAGTTTTTATGAATACCTCAGTACAAATATCTCACTTTCCTGACAATTAGCTTCGATTTGATGAAATTGTTATAGCTAAGAAACAAAAAAGACATATAGGTTTTAGTTTCTAGCTGTAAAACTTAGCTTTTTCAGCTAGTTTACAGATGTAAATACGTATATTTACTTAAATATTTAAAATTAAGGTTTCTGATTTATATTTTTGAAAATAATAGAAGAGAGTTAAATTATTGTCTTTAATGCAAATTACAACGGCATGTTTATCTGCCAAAACTTTAGGATAAATGATGATTTGTTTGGCTTTAGCTTTGAGTTCATCAAAGAAATGCTTGAGACTTGCTTGGTATATAGCAAACTTAAATCATTTATGAATAACAAGATCCCCGACTTCTTAAAGAAGTCGGGGATCTAAGGCTTTCAATCTTCACAAATTAAATTAATATAGTTCAACAGCTGGCGCACCATCTCCACCAGTTTCGGCAGCTACTCCAACTCCACCATAATAGAGCCTCCAGTAACACTACCCGCAGTAATACTACCTCCAGTAACACTAACAGAGCCTACGGCGGCATTTTGTATACCAACTCCCTTATTGCCGCCAGTAAGTGTAACTATAGAGATTTTAACAGGCTTCTTCTTCTCGTGGGTCTTGTGGGTGTCTTTGTACTTCTTTGATTTAATACCACCAGATAGATTGGCTTCTTCGTTGGCGGTTAATGTAGTAAACAATGTGCTTTCCATTACATTCAGACTAAGTTTTGGTTATCAAGCTAAAGCTAGAAGATTTTTTTGGCAAGATTATTTGCACAACCAAAATGTTTTTTAGCGTTCATGCTCATTGACTTCCAACCAAAATTCATCCGCCCAGTTCAAAACGACGAATATCTTCCGCCAATCAGCATATGGACAAGGCTGAGAGGACTATTTTTAATTGGAACTATTGGTGCAGCCTTCAGCTTGACAAGTGTTATTCAATACAAAATAATACTGAAAACTGATGCTACCGTTCGTCCAACCGGGGAAATACGGTTAGTGCAAACAGCAACTGAGGCAACAGTCACAAGCATCAAGGTGAAAGAAAATCAGGTTGTAAGAAAGGGAGATGCGATCGCACTCATCGACAACGCCCAATTGCAAAGTAAAAAAAACCAAATACTCGGAAATATCCGGCAAAATTCAGTTACAACGAGCGCAAATTGATGCACAACTCAACGCGCTAAAAATTTAAATTACTGCTGAGTCCAATGCAATGTGATCGCCTGTCGCATCCGCCAAAGCATCACTAAAAAGCGCTACAAAAACCAATTGACTGTGGCTGTGAAACAACAGTCAATCGGAATTTGTTAAGTTTGTTAACAAAAGCAGGTAGGTAATAATAAACGTCTGTTAAGATTACACGCGTATAGAGACAGCTAATGGCTCCTAAGAGTAAGTCAATTAACAATTAAGCCAAACGTAAAAGCAATTTCACCTGTTGACGCAGGTTAAATTGTTTTTAACGTAAACTTTTATCTCTGCAAAGACGCGATTAATCGTGTCTTTACCTTTATTATTTCCCTTCTACAAAACCTCATAGTTTTGCCTACTCTTCTAAATTAGTCAGCAATATATACACCATCACCACCAGTTGCGTCGCCACTATTGCCGCCAATAGTGCCGCCACTAACAGCACCACCACCTACGCCGACCTTGGCTTTTTTACCGATTTTGACCTTATTGCTATTGCTAGGAGCTTTAGGTGGCTCATTACCACCTGATAGGCTGGCTTCTTCACTAACGGTTAGTTCGGTAAACACTGTGTTTTGCATATTTTTAGTTCTCACTTGATTGTTGGGATTAAAGTCACGTCACTCCAAAGTCATAAATCTAAATGTAAAAAAGTATATTTAGTAACTTTTTTGTGCCGTTAAAAGTATTATTACCTTTATTGCAAAATAGGTCAAGCAACTATTAGTTAAAGAAATGTGTATTACACTTCTTCAGTAAAGATATTATTTAGTTGCTATTTATACATAAATAATTGAGAATAAGTTTTTATTTATCAAAAAATCGCAGGCATCAATATATATATAGATATAAACCTCATCTATGTTGAGAACCGTAGTTTTTGCCCTTACCCTAAATCCCTCTCCCAAGTAGGGAGAGGGACTTCTTTTTGGCTCCCCTTCTGGCAATATTGGGAGAAAGGGCTGGGGGATGAGGGTTTTTTCTGTTCATACGGAAAGAACTACAGTTTTCAAGGTGGACGCGGTTTAAATATAGATAGATGGCGATCTAAAAGCTGAATTTTGTCGAAAAATATATAAATTAATTTTCTACGTACTAATACTGATATAATAACGAAAATACCCAGAATTAAAGATATATTCAAGCAAATTAATAGTGCTTTTTATACTTAGCGCACTTAAATAACTTTCTAAAACTCAAAACTGGAATTCGGTATTTTTTAATAAGTATTTTTTCGTAAAAATATTTTTTTTGTATCCATTTTATACAAGAACAATCTTAATATGTATAATTTCTTTTAATATAAAACGTTTAATTTTACTTAAATATTTATTGCTCTAAAAAAAGCTTTATTGACTACACAAATTTTTTGTAAATAAATAAAGAAAGGATAAAATTTTAGATAAAATTATAAAGATTTTGTGTTCGTACTAAAATGCGCTAATTTTTATTTAGACTTAGCTGTATATAACCTTGATATTCACATAAAAAACACATAAATTAGGCGCGAATAAACCTAACTATATAACAAAATGTAAAACTATCAAAGTATTTGTGATTGCTTTGTTGCACTCTGTTTCACTCGCAATGACATACTTGTAAATTTCCCCACCCACCTACAGGCAAGGCACTTATCAGTTATAAAAGCAAAAGCCGTCGTTTTTGCACTCCAAAGCAAAAACGCCAAAATTATGAGAGTTTTGCCAAAAATATGATTTAAACAGAAGAGAACTTTTATTTTTTGGATATCCCTAAATCTTGGTCGTCACACTAACGGTAGGTAGATTTTTTTGGCGAGATTATTTGCACAACCAAAATATTCTTTAGCGCTCATGCTCATTGACCCCTAACCAGACTTTCTTCGCCTAGTCGAAAACGACGAATATCTTCCGCCAATCAATAGATGGACATGGTTGGGAGGGATATTTTAAATTGGAAGTGTTGGCGCTGCCTTCAGCCTTGCGAGTGTCATTCAATACAACATAATAGTGAAAGCTGATGCTACTGTCTGTCCAACCGGAGAAATACGGTTAGTACAAGCAGCAACTGAGGGAACGATCACAAGGATCAAGGTGAAAGAAAATCAGGTTGTGAAAAAGGGAGATGCGATCGCACTGATCGACAACCCCCAATTGCAAAGTAAAAAAATATTCGGCAGAATTAGTTACAACGAGCGCAAATCGATGCACAACTCAAAGCGCTAAAAATTTAAATGACTACTGAGTCGAATGAATGCAATGCGACAGGCGATCGCATTCAATCTCAAATTTTTTCGCAGTTAGAATTAACAGTTGAACAAGTGTTAACAGCCGACAATTAAAAATAATTTAAGGATTTCAAAAATCTAATTCAATAACATTGTGAGAAAACCAAAAAAATAGCAGGGTTTTATGCCTATATATAGTAGCGCTTATTCCCTACTTTACTACTCAAAGATAAGCAGTATTTTACGAAAAAAGCGCTACAAAAGCTTATTAACTGTGGCTATGAAACAACAGTCAATCGGAATTTGTTAAGTTTGAAAACCTTGATTAAACAAGAAACATTGCTAATTCATATCAGGCATGATTTGGAAATTTTAATTATCAACCGAATATAAATTGGTTACCTGAACCGCCAGTCGCAGATCCAGACTTCCCGCCAATGGCACCACCGGAAGCAGCACCACCGCCTGCGCCAGCAATATCTCCAAAGAAAAAGATATAATATACATTTTTCGGCTGCTTATTAGGCTTTTCACCCTTATCAGCTTTTTTCCCTCCAGACATACTTGCTTCTTCGTTGGAAGTCAGTTCTGTAAAAAGCGTTTTGCTGTCGTTCATTAAGTTCATTAAGCTTTAGATTGTGATGAATATGGTCAATTTCTGAAGATAGCAGTTTTGTGCCGCCAGAAGTATTATACGGCTCTTGCTAGATAGGTCAACCAATTATTCTCTGGCGAAATAAAAATATATAAACTCAGACAGAAGTGCAAGAAGCAGAAGCCGCTGCTGAATTAGCTAGGGAGGAAATGAACTGATATCAGCCGCTGGTAAATATGGGGGCGATCGCCAAATACTACGTCAGTTGACTCAAGCCCCTAAATTTATTTTGGTGGTTCTTAATTTTGACTTTTAACTTTTGACTTTTGACTTCCCCAAAGGGGCTGGCCCATTCCAAATTTGATTTAACTGATCTGCCGACAACGACTGTAAAATACTGAGATTCAGAGGCTGTTTACTGATAAATGTGGCGTAGGATGGCTGCAAATAGGATCGGTATTCAGGGCGATTGAGGAGATGGGTTTCCATAAAAGCTACACTCAGGGCATCGAGATAGGAATAAACGGCAACGCGATCAGGACCCAGTAAAGTAGACGGTACAGGTAACACATCATCTTTAGATTCTCCGATCGCCGAAAAGTGGGTGGCGTTTTCAATCAAAGCCAGGTACTTATTGGGATCAGAAAGCCAGGTGAAGGGGCGAATTTGCTCAAATACAGGTGGGGCGAAAATATCTTGACTACCTGCTACCAGCATTACCGGAATTTTAATTTGACTGACTCCATCCTCACCCAAAATTGAGCTGTCAAACGGATTAATCGCCATGACAACCTTGATGCGATCGTCTTTGAGTTCGTAATTTATTGGTGGTAACTTAGTTGCTTGACACTGCAAAAAGAGCGACAAATTAAAGGATGAATTATTGGGATTACAGTCTAGCCTTAATTGCCTAAAGTTAATATTTGCTCCTGCTAGAGTCAAAACAGTATAACCACCAAAGGACTGACCGATCGCCCCAATTTGCTGAAAATTGAGCTTTCCCTGGAGAGTAGGATCAGATTTGTCTAGACGCTGGAGTTCATTGAGTAGGTATTTGATATCCAAAGGTCGGTTGATAAATTCTGCTGCGTCTGGCGGCCCTGCCAAACCCGCAAAGTATAGCTGAAAGCGTTTGGCATTACTACCAGGGTGTTCCAATACAGCAACGGCAAAACCATAGGATGCTAGATGTTCAGCCAGATAAACAAAAGTAGAGCGGTCTGAGGCGAGGCCATGAGAAATTACAATCAGGGGAAAGGGAGGCGAGGGCAGTTCTTTAGTGCTTGGTGAACCTGCTTTTGGCAGATAGATATCCACGGGTAGACGGCGATTGCGAGAAATGTCATTTAGCTCTAGGCTTTTTTTCTGCCAACTGTATTTTCCAGGCGATCGCAAATCTGGCTGTTGTGAGAAGTCAATTGTTGAATTGGCTGCTTCGGCGATCGCTTCTTTTTGAAGAGAGGCAAAAACTTCATCCTTTTTTTTGATCAATTGCGACAAGTCATCGACTATCCTTAACCCCTCTGTGAAATTCACCCGGATAGTATTGCTAGGAAATTTCCGCAGCAAATTCACAACTGTTAAGCCCTCTTGATCAGCAGCAGACAAAATCAAAGAGGCACGTATGGCATAAAAGCCGTTCTGTCGAGACTCAGTGAGGAGTAATTTTCCCAGTTGTTGCACCAGATCCTCGCCTATAGGTGAGTAAGTAACTTGAGATACTAGTGTAGGAGTGACATTGAACCTTTGCTGGAGTAGATCCCGCAGTTGAGCGAGTTGTTGGGGAGTAGCACGGTTAGCATAAAATGAAAAATCTTGATCGATTTTGCCAACTTTCGCAAAAGTTTCCAGCGAGTCCACGGATAAGTAGAATTCACCGAAGGGAGGGTAATAAAAGCTAATGCGTTCAGCTCCCAATCCGGGAGTAGCAGTCAAAAACGTAGATAGCAAACCTAAACCCAGGTATCTGAAAAATTTTTTCATTAGAAAAACCCACCGTCTAACCCTGCCAAACTTGCTTGGGCGGGGAGGAAAGCGGGGCGGGATCTATAACCGCTTTCCTGTTTACTTGGTTTAGATATATCAAACGATATATCAAACAGGCTACAAGCAGAAGAAAGCAAGTACTTACTAACTATAGTTTCACACATACGCTTTAAACCGGCACTGAATTAAATTTCGGGGTGCTAGGGGCGCACAGCTAGTTTGCTTATTATCCTGAGTTATCAAAACACATGGGTGGCAAATTTTTCAGCTAAACAGCACCAGTAGGGCGATAATAGATATAGAGATCAAAATATTTTATATGTCCTTGTCCTCCTGCGCCTCTTGTATTGTCGTCCTCAATCAACAACAGAAGCAAAATATCTCCCACCAAAGCCAGTGCCAGGATGTACCAGTTAACCACAGCAAGAGCGTGGTCAAAAGTTGCACTGTAATTGAAAATGGTCGGGTTGTCGTTAAACCCTTACAACCACCACTCAATCAGCCTTCCGAGTAACTTTCATGAATTTAACCTCCTTTAATCTAAAGGTAAAACATCGTGGAAGCGGTTGTAATCAATGTAGCGATGTCCATCGGGTGCGTGGTAGAAGATATCGACAAATTGATTGTTCCACAAAATCTCATTAGCACCATAGCTATGACGGGCATTAACCACTTGTGCAACGGTTTCATCAATGCCACTCAAAGAAATGATCAGCATAGTATTTGTTTGGGTTAATGATTCTGGTGTCATCCCATATAGAGGACTAAACTCATCAATGACATGCATCACTGACCAGCTTAACGTGAAGCTAGGTGTTTGGTTCCTCAGCAGTTTGAGATCGTAGAACCGACGCATGAACTGCCCTTCTATGGTTACTTCGTCGCGCATTAAGTAGACTCGCATCTGCGCCTCCAAAATTGTATTGCGACGCTTATTAGCGGTGCGAAATATCAGAGTTGGCATCGCATCATGAGGTGTAATTACAGCAACACGGCTAAAAAGCACACGGGCTGTGGGTCGGGAGAACCGAGCAAACGCTAATCCCGTCATCACAGCAATTCCCACCAAACCGATCATTGCTTCAATAGTGACAATAATGTTGGCGTAAGTTGTTTTAGGATACATTGCCCCATAGCCGATGGATGCTAGGGTTTGCACACTAAAGAAAAACACATCTAAAAAAGAGCCAGGTCGGGCGTTGGCAATACAATCCCCTCCTATCAAGTAAGCTAAGGCAAATAGAGCATTAATAGTTACATAAAAAGTACAAATCAGCAGCAGAAAGCCAGTCCAGGGAATCGTTAGCAGCAGATGGTAGGGATCGCGCCAGTATGAATGCCATACATTCATACCCATAATCTCAAATTTTCCATCTCGAACTTGAATCTGAATAAGTGGGATCAGACGCTGTCGTTTCTTCGGTGAAAGTCTCTTCAGTCGAAATTTCATTGCAAGTGGTCAAAAAAACGCCAACTGCTTAGTATTGTAAATTAAGTTGCTTTGGAGACATTCCACTTACCCCCAAGGGAATGGAAACTTCACCTTTCTTTTCTTAAATTAGCAAAAAAATAGGGTGAGCAATACTCACCCTACTAATTGATCTTCTAGAAACTTATTTTTCTGGCTTTATTGATTGACTTTTAGAACAGCGGTCAAACCACTCCTGGTATTTTTTCTGGTGTGACTCATCTTCAACAGCAATGGTCACTCGCACCAGCTTGCATCCGTGATTTAGCTCTAGTGCGATCGCATTCAACAATAAACTAGCAGTTTTAGGCGAAGTAAATTCGCCGCTTACCGTTAAAGCGCTGTCAAAATGTGTAACTTCAAGTCTTTCTACTTGGGTCAAGTCAATACCATCAATTTCCTCTTGTCCTAAATCAATTTCTGCGAGTTGTTTGTGTTCTGGGCTAATTTGTTCCACAATCAGCTTTTCACGCCGGACAGGAACTTGCACCATCCGGGTTTCGATTACTTTGCGAACAATTACCTCACCAACTTTCCGCTTGCTGCTTTCAACAACTAGTCGTTCTTCTAATAGACGAATAATCTGTTCTTCGCTAGCCTCTTCTGAATTTGTTGCCTCAACTGGGCTATTTGTAATTCGATTATTGGCTAGTTGCTCAGTTGAGTTGCTATCGCCTGGTGTTTCTGTTTCTAAATATTCAGGCATATACTCGATTTCTGATTTGTTTAAGTCTATGAAAACAGATTTACTCGGCTTGTCGATTTTTTTGATTCTCTGGCTCTGCAATCGAAATAAAAAAGGACGTTTATCGCCTAATTGCTGATTATATTCTCCAGTTTGTTGATTCGCCTGGTTAGATATAACTAAGTTTAGCCGACGATTAGCATCCACAATTAAATCATGAACTACTCCTACTAGCTGACCTTGCTTATCGATGACAGTAAAATTATTTACCTTATTTTTCAAATCTGCTAGTGAGGTGCTAGTGCGAGAGTTCGAGTTTGCCTGTCCAATGTTTTTGGTCATCGGTTGGCTATTCATATGCAAAGTTTATGAACTACTTTTTACTTAGCTAAATTAAATGTAGTGCTCATTCGCAGCTATTATAAGCACAGGTAAAGCTAATTTAACAGCCCCACCTGCACTGTGGCGAATTAATTATTAGTCATTAGCTAGTAACTAATGACTATATTTTAGTTAGCGTTCTTCAATTGGAAGATTACCAGAATTCACATCTAACTCTTCACGACGCACAGTTTCTTGAGTTTCAACCGTCTCTTGATCTACCACTTTTTTAACTCTGACTTCTTCACGCAAAAATGCTTCTTTGCGAACATCAGGAGTTTCTTCGTGGAGTTCTATGCGAGCAACTTCGCCTTCACGGAAATCTGCTTCGCGCCCAGAAACGGCAGTACCTGCATCTGCTGGAGTTACGCGCTCAATCACAACTCGCTCTCTTTCTATCGGGATTGCAATCCGTGCAGTATCAGTCTCAACACGCTTACCAATCGATACTTCTCCAGTTTTTTGGCGTCGTTTACTGGCAATCAGCCGTTCTTCATACAATTTCAGAGTTTGATTATCTTGCTCATTTAACCCAAACAAAGAAGGCTCACGTTCGTAACTATAGTCATCACGGGTGTAAGTGGGCGTAGGCGTAGGCGTAGGCGTAGGCGTAGGTGTAGGCGTAGGCGTAGGTGTAGCCAATGGTGCTAAAGCGTCTACAGGTGTTGAAGCTTCTACAGGAAGGGTGTAGTCTGTGGGTTGGCGATATACCCCACGCACCCGTTCTTCATAGTCATGATCAAGGGTTTGGCGTTCATTGAACTCAGGTAAATTTTCTGCTTGCTCTCTAGTCAAGCCAATTGTGTAGACGCGATCAACATTATAGTCGATCCGGGCACGACCAATTGGTAGTAACACTTTTTTACCAAAAATCCAAAAGCCTAAGTCAACGACTAGATAGCGGAAATGACCTTCCTCATCCACTAAAACATCGGTAACACTACCAATTTTTTCATCACTTCCTTGTGTATAAACCCCAAGTCCCTTAATATCCTGACCTTCAAAGGCATCGCGATAGTTAGGCTCAAAATCTTCTAATTTGTAAAGAACCATTATATTTTACCTCAAAAATTTCCTTGCCATCTCCTAATAAATAAAGTAGACATTTAACTACTTATTTTCCTCCGTCTAGCGAATGAATTATTTAAAAAGCTTAATAATCAAAAGTTATAGATATTTGATGATGGCAGATAAACCATGTAAATAGACAAAAGCATGGCGGTATGAAGTGCAATTTTGCATCTCTAGATTAATACAGTTCAGTTAAAAATAATTGTAGGTTGGGTTGAACGAAATGAAACCTAACAAATGCCCGTTTAGGTGAGGTTTTGTTCCTCAAACGCCATTTACAAAGCTCGTCGGTAAACTCCAAGGGTGCAGTGGCTCCCCAACCTACGCAATATATTTTATGTGGCTCTAACTCAAGCATATTGATCTGTACATAGTTTATCAAAAGGTAAATTTTTCAAAGTACTCAGATACCCAACTTCTTAGAGGTTGTTTGAAAAGTCTAATTTATTACTTATACCAATTCTATGTGAGGTTAGACTCTATCATCAGAAGCGATCGCCTGATCAGATTGTTGCAATTTTCTAAATGAATTGTTATATACACAACTAAGTTAATGAATTCTATGTTTACACAACCTGAAAACTAAAGCTAAAACTTGCCCAATTATTTACATCCAAGATATATGAGTCGGCTGCTGTGCCATTCATCTCCGTTTTGAGGGCACTGGCATTATGTAAGTCTTGTAGCAAGGCTTGTGCAATGTCTAATGGATTCAACAATGGGCTAATCGGTTGTTCTTCGGCTGTGGAATATTTAGTAGTGTTCAGGGCGGCGAGAGTTGCACTAAAGGGGGCAGTACTAAAAATCAATTGTTGTTCGCACTCAGAAGCTGGCCCTGAAATCACCCATTCACAAGCAGCATTATGGGGTAGGGTAAGGGTTTCAGCTGGGGCGATGACGACTTGTTTGAGGAGGGGTTTGGTGTCCGCTGTGTTTGGTTCTTGGGGGTCCCAAGAGGAGAAGGCAATTGCTGTATGATTATTGTGTAATCCCAGCAAGATTAAATATACTGAGCTATCGCTCTGGTTTTCCACTCGATATTGCATTCGACTACCAACAGGCACAACGGGAGTGGGGAGTGATTTTTTAATCGAAGTTTCAGTTTTGAAAGTTCGTGCTGTTTGGCGCTGCATGACGACGCGAGGCGATATCTCACTAATTATTTCTAAGGTTGCCTTCAGAGCCAAGCGGGAAGAACCTTGATTTTCTGTAAGTCGCCATAACTTGGCTGCAAGCAGGGTTGATAATTTTGGCGCTAACTTTTGTACTGTTAATTTTACTGCTTCTCCTACTTCCCCATTGGTATTAGGAATTAGCTCGCCACCAAGAGAAAATAGACCATAATGACTGGGAATTTCCTGTTGCTTGGCAAATAGATAATCAGCTGGTTTTTCTCCTGCTACTACGGTGGATACATGGGAAAATCCAGCAAAGGCACTTGTAGCGTCTACCCGCTCAATTCTTTCCAATCCATTATCCAAAGCTATTGTTAAATTAATATTTCGGGGTAAAACCCGGACTGCTTCTTGAACGAGTTGCCCAACTTGGAGGGAATTTGCACCTTCAATTTTATAAATTTGGGCTTTTGCAGTTAACCCAGTCCGCGATCGCAATACTAATTGCTCTGTTGTTTCTAGGGTGAATCGAGAATTCACTCCGTAGTATAGCAGCACTTGTGGAGCTAATCCTGCTAACCACAGATGCACGGTTTTGCCGTCTTCTTCAATGGCACTCACCACGCCTTGGGCACCGATGATCCTGTCTGGTAGTAGAGACGTTACATCTGGATTTTTCTCATTACTTAATAACGCTGGTTGCTGTTTGCTACCCAATTTAGATAGAGAATTTTCCACGTGGGAGAGGGCGACTTGAATTGTGGTGGCTGGGGTGAATTCCCACAAATACTGCGTCAAGGCGTAGGTAAATAACCCGGCACTAAAACCAGAAAAGAGTCCTTCTCTCGCCGACTGCTTTGGATTTGAGGTAGCTGCTAAAACAATCGGAGTGCTGGATAAATTTTGAGTTTTAAGTTGTTTGAGAAAGTCGAGTTCCTCTGCTGCTAACTTTGCTACTGACTCCTCAAGGGTGCGAATTTTTAATCCTAATACTGTGCTATGAGCATAAAAGCTAGTATCTAATACTGCTGTTACTCGGTCTGTGGGGAGCGATCGCAATAATAGCAGTAGAGTTTCTTCTAATATATAGTTGACTATTTTCTCATCTTGTGATTTTTTACTTACATTGGCTGCCACCAGAACATTTTGCATTGGTTCTGGCGATGTTTCCAATTTGACACGGCTGCCATAGCCGCTAAAGTGAAATACGACCAGATCATCGGGTTTAGCTTGCTTGCCCAAGTGATCCAAAAAAGCCGCCTCAATAAATTCCCTGCTAGCTTCTTCCTCAGTTAAGGTTAAAATATCTGACCCTAGGAAACCAAAGCGGTGAATCAAAAGTTCTTTTTGTAGTTCTACATCCGTCAGACAACCACTGAGGTCTGGAATTTTTGGGTATTGGTTAATACCTATTAATAAAGCCAACTTGCGCGGGCTGGGTTCTGCCAAAGCCTGATAATAGCGATTTCCCAAAGTCAACCACTCAGCTTCAGTCAGCCCCAATACCGCGAGTATTGAGCCAATTCTGTGTAAAAACGTGCGCCGTTTCATAATTAGCTATCAGCCCTCAGCCCATCAGCTAGAAGCTTACAGGGCTGAACTCTGTATTGTAAAGTTACAGTTTATGCTGTTTGCTTGTTGATCAAAGTGTGGGTAGTGGGGAGTGGGGACAAGGGGACAAGGGGACAAGGGGACATGAGGGAGTAAGGGAGTAAGGGAGTAAGGGAGAAGAATTAATAACCAATGACTAATGCCCAATGCCCAATGCCCTAGACAGGTACTTCTATCCGCATTGCCCGTGCCAACTCTGCCGCCACCTCTGGACGGGTAAACTCTGGTGGAGGTAACTCACCGCGCCGCAGCATTTCCCGGACTTTTGTGCCCGATAAATGAATGCGTTCCTCTGGCTTGCTGGGACTGGTTTTAGATGTTGCCATCTGCTTAGTACGCAGGCAGTAGAAAGCGTGTTCAAATTTCATCGGCACAATGCCCAATTCAGTTGGCTCAAACTCGTCAAAGATGTATTGAGCATCGTAAGTGCCGTAATAGTCACCGACGCCAGCATGATCCCGTCCGACGATAAAGTGAGTACAGCCGTAGTTTTTGCGGACTAAAGCATGGAATATTGCCTCACGAGGCCCAGCATAGCGCATTGCGGCTGGATTAATTGCCAAAACCACCCGGTCATCAGGGTAGTAGTGTTCTAGCAAAATTTCATAGCAGCGCATTCGCACATCGGCAGCAATGTCATCATCTTTTGTAGCCCCTACCAACGGATGTAAAAAGAGCGCATCTACTGTTTCCAACGCACACTTTTGAATATATTCATGAGCGCGGTGAATGGGGTTGCGAGTTTGGAAACCAACAATGGTTTTCCAGCCATTTTCTCGAAACATTTGCCGCGAGGCAGCCGGATCAATTTGATAGGTGGGAAACTGGGGATGAGGTTCGCGTTGCAGTAACCAAATATCGCCAGCAAGATGTATTAAACCTTGGTTATAGAGTACCTGTACACCTGGATGATTGGCATCATCAGTGCGGTAGACCTTTATTGCTTCGCGGGTTTTGTCGTAGTGGTATTTTTGCGTGAGTTGCAAAACCCCGATAAACCGACCGGCGGGGTTATCCAGACGGAGCAAGTCGCCTTCTTTCAGGCGAGAAGCGACTTCTTCGCTTACTGATAGTGTAATCGGGATTGACCAAACAAGACCGTTAGCTAGTCGCATTTCTGTAACAGTGCGATCGTAGTCTTCCTGGTTCATGAAACCCGTCAGCGGACTAAAAGCACCGATCGCAATCATTTCTAGATCAGAAACGGCGCGATCGTCAAGTTGCACTCGCGGCAAAAAGTCAGCTTTTGAGAGAAACTCTGCTCTTTGTTCTGGTGTGGCGATCCGGTTAACCAACTGTCCACCGTGGGGGGCTATGGCATCTGAATTTTGACTCAACGTAATCCCCTCTTTGTATTAACTGTTATTGTTTCAGATTATGTACTAACTTATCAAATGCTGGTACTGAGAGAAAAAGAGTTTGGAGAATGGAGGAAAATTTTGCAACTAGCCTGTAAGCGATCTGATTAGGTTACGCTAAAGCTAATCCCGCCTCAAGTTTGAGAATAGTTCCTTTATAAGGAAAATGCTTATGACTGCTGTATCCCCCGTTGTTAAACCTGTTAGCCAAATGCGGCTAGCACCTGGTAGTACAGTGAATATCCAGGATATGAGTTGGGAGGAATTTGAGTCTATTTTGCAAGAACTGGGGGAAAAGCGATCGCTACGAGTTGCTTACAGCAAGTCTACGTTAGAAATTATGGTTCCTCTACCCGAACACGAAAAATCAAAGGACTTAATTTCGGATATTGTAAAAATCTTGCTGAAAATTGCAGGGAAAAGTTATGAACCCTTCGGTTCAACCACCTTCAAGCGGGAAAATACAGCAGGGGTAGAACCAGATGTTTGCTTCTACATCCAGAATTACCAAAGAATGATTGGTCGTCGCAAACTAGAACCAGATGATCCGCCTCCTGATTTGGCAATTGAAACAGATGTGACATCAAAAACAACTCTTGATGCTTACGAAGCGATCGCAGTTCCAGAACTATGGATTTACGATAGTAAAAAACTGAGGATTTATTTACTCAGGGATGGACATTACATTGAATCTGCTCACAGTCCTAACTTTCCAAATATCCCTCTAACTCAAATTATTGTCGCTACAGTTGAACGAGCTTGGCAAGTAGGAACTGTACAAGCTTTGAAAGAGTTTGAAGGAACTATTGATAGAAATAATTTTTGATTTTATTCGGTAATTTTAGGGTTTAAAGCTATTAATCTATATTCCAAAACTATTTTGTATGCATCTAAGAAGTGTTTTTCAAGATGTCTATCAGATTTTTTATGCTCGTCGATTATTGGTTGCAAGTCACTATCACTCAAATAGTTGATAAATATCAACCAAGCTAGTAAATGAGGTGTGGTCTGTACCATTTTACTATTCATGCTCTTAGCAGCTTCTATTCTAGCTCCTCTATCGTCTGTGAGAAAAGCTTGACGGGTTTTCTTTGCAAAAGCAATAGATGCAAGTTCCCCTTTATCTTTTTTCTTTCTTACCTGAAGAACTTCTACATCTTGAAGGTCTTCAATAGTTAAATGATAATATTTAAATTTTCCATTTTCGTATTTTTGACGAAAACGATTTTGCAATTCTATTTCTGCCTGCTTCGGATTTGCACGTGGCTTGTATAGGCACTCATAATAAAAAAAATATGTACAACAGAATAAGCATCCAGCATTGTTAGCCGTTGTATACAGAAGTTTAGAGGAAAGAATATTCCAAATAGCACAAGTATCTATAACGTTATATTTATGAAAATTTGATGGATCAATCCCCATACCTAATAGTTCTCCCATAGATACTTGCTATTTCTGTTAATTCATATTTGCTAACTAGAAGCATTTCCGCTACTCGACCTCCTGAAATAAAACCCTGCTCATACACGTCAAAGCAAAGCCCAACATAGAAATTTGACAAACCTCTTTTTAATAGCTCCTGCCGACGTTGGCGAGAACCGAATGATAGGCTTTCAGGCAGTTCTGGATCAACTTTCAAATGTTTTGGTACTCTTACGGCTTTTACTCGTCTTTCAACATCTTCAGATATAAAATTGGCGCTTTTTAAGGCATTAGCTAATGCTTCTGTACTGACCTTAAGTTGACTTGCCCATTCAATAGCTTTTTCAGGAGTCCAACTTCGATAATCTGGAATTATCTGTAGAAATTCTGGTGGCATTAAATAATCGGATGCAAAGTTGTTAGCTCTTACTTCAACTAAATTATTTTTGTCTGTTTTCAAAGAAATAACAAATTCCTGATCCTCATCCAAAATCCCATGAGCCGATTCATGAGCAGCAGTAAATCTCTGCCGATAAACATCTTCACTACAGTTAACTAATATACACTTGCCTGCTATGGGATGTTTAATAAATAAACCAGAGATGTTTGAATTACCCAATTGGCGACGAAAAATATGAAACCCCAAAGACCGAAAATCTTCATAAACATCCATGCGAACTGCATTAGAGGCATACCCTAAATGTTTTCTCAGTGCCTTTGCCGCCTCTTTTCCATGTCCTATGTAATAGTTACCTCTTTTAATAAAGCTAAAAGGCTTATAAATATGTGTTGGAATTAGTTTTAACAGAAAATCTTCACACTCACATAAGAATAAGAATTCTTGTACTGCCCATCGGTCTTCTTTTGAAAATTCCTCTCCATATCTTCGGTACAAAGTTTCTGTTTGATCAAACGCAGCTACTCGCTCGTTAGAAATAAAAAACTGGTAATCACACAGGTAATAGTCAGCAAATATCAAAACTTCATCACCTGTTGGTTGCCTTTCGCTATTTTCCAGAGCAGTCAGAATGTTTTCAGGAATACCTGTGGCTGTTGTGACTTCTACAAGAGACTTTTCAAATTGCTCCCGGCATCTTCTGAGTTTGGAGCTAAACAGGGCAAGGTCAAAAGACATAGCACAGACAGCCTTGAAACTCTAATTTGTAACATTCCTTGCTGGAATTGTGCATGGAATAGTACCGTAAATCATAGCACGAGTATCGTAAAAGATACAAAATAGAAGGAAAATTATACGCAGCATTAGCAGTAAAATACCCCTCCTCGCTGATGAGAAGGGGTACTTTTAGCAGAAGCCAAAATAGGAGTGAGATTCAACTAAACTGTTCAATAATTCCGCCACCTAAGACTTTTTCACCGTCGTACCACACCGCCGCTTGTCCGGGAGTGATGCTGATTTGGGGTTCATCAAATACCAAACGCACACGGGAGTTTTCCAACGGAATCACCGTCACTGGTGTAGCCGTTGAACGATAGCGAATTTGCACTTCGGCATGAATTGGGGTAGATGGTTCGGCAATAGAAACCCAATTTACCCGATTTACAGTGCATTCTGGCTGAGTTACCTTAGTGCGATCGCCTACTACTACCTTATTATTTTCTGCATCTAATTCAATCACATACAGCGGATCGGCAGCAGCAATTCCCAAGCCTTTACGCTGGCCAATGGTGTAGTGATGGACACCATCATGCTGTCCCAAAACTTTGCCTGTCATATCCACAATATCGCCTGTTTTGGGAGCCAAATATTTATCCAGAAATGCCCGCATGGAACCGTTACTTTCCACTAAGCATAAGTCTTGACTTTCTGGTTTGTCAGCAGTTTTCAGTCCGTATTCAGTCGCAATCCGGCGGGTGTCAGTTTTTTCTAGTTCGCCGAGAGGGAATATAGTTGCAGCAAGCAAATTTTGAGACAAATCATAGAGGAAGTATGACTGGTCTTTGTTGCGGTCAACAGCCCTTAATAACTGGTAACGTCCAGTTGCTTCATCATAGCTAATTCGGGCATAATGACCAGTGGCGATGCGATCGCATCCCAATTGTTCATGGGCATACTGCACCATTGGCCCAAACTTCACTGTTTTATTGCACTGAGAACAAGGCAAAGGCGTGATCCCAGCACTGTAACCAGTCACCAGGTAATCGACAATATGCGTCTGAAAGAGATCCCGAATATCCACAATCTGATGGGGAACGCCCAATTGTTCACAGATATCAGCCGCGTCGATCATACCTTCAGAGCAACATTGACCTTTGCCTTTCATTAGCCAAAGAGTCAAACCAATCACTTCATAGCCCTGATGGTGCAGGATAGCTGCGGCGGTGGAACTGTCAACGCCACCAGAAAGACCAACGACGACTTTTTTCATACAAACACGACACGATATGCGTGGTTGTACCATTGTAGCACACACTCTTCAAAGCCTTGCTAGTAAAGCACTTCAGTTTTAAAGTAACTGAATTAGCGTAGGTGTAGCCCGCACTTCTCTACGAGACGCTCTTGCTAGCTTGCTTAAGAGTAGGGATACGACATGGTTCGACTGCGGCTCCATTGAGCGTTCGCGTAGCGTCTCGTAGAGAAGCCGAGATGCTCACCAGCCGCTCAGTGACCATCGTAGACATTGCTGTACACTCTCCCATCACCCTTATCTAAGATTAGTTACAGATGTATTTTTTGCCACGCAGCATGAGCTAATTTGACGTTAAGGCTATATATAGCGCCTCTGGGCTGAAGTCCAATATATACCTAACCCCCAACCCTTGTAGCGTTGGGGAGTAAGATTCAAAGCTTTTCTCTTTTTAGGAGAAAGGAATGGAAGTGAGGTCAGAGTGTATTGTATAGAAACGAGAAGCGCTATAGTTGCTACAACGTGAACTAATTAGTTCCTAATGGAAATTGCCTAGAAATATTTTGACTACTTTCTAACTACTTATGTCGAGAGGAATGCCAAGTCAATTTATCCCATTTCAGATGCTGCACCGAAGTTCTGAGGGTTGGAAACCCACTATTAGACTTCTCCCCTTGTTAGTGGGAGGATGGTTAGTGCTGATTCCCAACTCTACCCCAGCACAAGCACAAATCCACAACAAGGTGCTACTGGCTCAAGAAGCAGGTGAAACTTTACCGCCACCGCCAATTCCCTTTGGTCAACAGCCATCACCGCAGTTACAACCAGTACAGGACAATCAATTTGAGCAGAACTTTCAGCCCTCCCAACCAGTACAAAACAATCAATTTGAGCAGAACTTTCAGCCCTCTCAACCAGTACAAAACAATCAATTTGAGCAGAACTTTCAGCCGTCTCAACCTGCACAACTTAGTCAATATAACCAGAACACTCAGGGCTACTTAGTTTACGTTGATAGTAGTGATTTCCAGACGCTACAAGCAATCCGTCGGATTGAACCCAGTGCTTACATTCGCAACTTCCAAGGACGGAATGTAATTCAGTCAGGAGTTTTTAACAGAGTATCTAACGCCCAACAACTGGTCAGAAAGCTACAGTCACAAGGCATTTCTAATGTACGGATCAGCTCCGCTAACGGACAGGAAATAGATGCAGGTAATAGAGACTTTGTAGGCGATCGCAGTAATATAAATCCTCCCAAGCAAGCCTCTAGATATTATGTCGTCATTCCCACCACTCAACAAGAGTTACCTGCGATCACAGAAAAAATTAGGCAGAATATAGCCCTATATAGCCAAGATTTAGGACGAGGCGGAGTCCACAAAAAGACACAACCACGAGGGCCACACGTAGCAGTAGGGCCTTTCCCTGAGCGATTCCAAGCTGAGGAATGGAATAAATATCTGCGACATATAGGATATGGTAATGCCAGGGTTTACTACGGAAAGTAAATAAGTTAGTAGTCATTCAATTTTAGATTTTGAATTTGGGGTTTTGGATTGAAAGAAAAATCTAAAATCCCAAATTCCTCTCCCAGAGCAACTACATGAAGGTATGAGGTTAATCTAAAATCCAAAATCCAAAATTGAGTCATTCCCTGGATTCTTAACGCAGGGATTCAAGAATTATTGCTGTTGTAATTAAACACAACACAATAATTCCTAGTGGAAGCAAAAACTGTTGTAAAAGGTACAGCAGTATGGGGATGATTTGTGAGATACCTAAACCACTGGATAAAACGTAGGCGAGCGCAATCCCAAATAGCACCAACAAGAAGTATTTCAAAGATTTGGAAGCAAAGCGAAATAGAAGCGTATCCTGATTTGTATCCATAATTTTACTTACGAAAGTAGCTGAATTTTTAGCAGTGAATATTCTTTTTAATTTCCCATTTCCCATTTTTAAAACGAGGTCATGGGAAATTATGCCTGGTCTGAAGATTAATTTTACTAGTGAATAATTGCCTGATTTGGTGAATTATTCAAAGACTGTTGTTGCCTTTGTGGCTCGTTTTGCTTTTCATAGTTAGCTAATAGTTGGAACTAAATAAACAAGCCCAACAACAGCAGCAAAAATGAGCCAAAACCAGAGGGATACTTATTTATTTATCGCTCAACACCGCATTTGAGGCAAACATATCTATTGGGATTACGTGTATCTTGGGCAAAGGGGCAGTGATTTTGATTGCAATCATGATGACAATCTTTGTCTAACATCATTGAACCTCCTGTAGGGTAAAGACTTACATATTTACTTGTAAATACGCTCTACAGAATCTAATTAGTTAATAGCTACTGCCTGTTTAGTAGACACCACTTTCATGAGTCATTAATATGGGAGAGGAACAAATAATATCTGTGATTTACTAAGCTTGCAGTAGTAGCGCTGGTAAAATCTCTCCTCAACCACCTTTTCTTAGCGCTTAACTTAACTTCGCCTGTATTAATTACAATAGTAAGACAGCCCAGAATGCTTTGCAGTCGGATAAAGTTAGTTTCCTACCGAGTAGGAAAAAGTATTTTGTAGTATGACTGGTAGGAAGAAGTAGTAAAAATATGGTTATAATAAATTACAAATGATACATAAGTTAGCAAATGGGTGCAGAAGAGGCCTTAGAGTTTCTAGATAACTTGGTTTTTCTCACGACGGGAGAACACTTAGATAAAACTCAAAGGATTATCTTGCGTCATTTGTGGGAGGATGAAAAGCGGACTTACCAGGATATTGCCAATAGCCGTGGTTACACTGAAGCGCATTTAAAAGCAGTTGGTGCAGAACTTTGGCATTTACTATCAAAAGTGCTAGGGGAGAAAGTCTCAAAATCTACCTTCCAAAGCGTCGTTCAGGGGTTTAAAACAACGCAACAGTCGCAAAAAATCCCCCATATTCCAAATCTAGTGACTTATGGCACTAAACCTCAAGATTTAGATTCTAACTTCGTGGGGCGCGATCGCCAAATAGCCGATCTCCACACCCTTGTCAGTCGGGGAGCAAAAGTTATTCTCATCCAGGGTGAAGGCGGCGTTGGTAAAACCACCTTAGCACGTAAGTATTTTAAAACTCAAAAGTTTAATTTTGTACTGGAACTGTGGATGGCCACAGAAATCCAAAACCTCACTCCTGTGGAGAGTGTGGTTGAGGAATGGCTGCGGCGATACTTTAACGAAGAACCTGGATGCGATTTTGGTATCAGCTTAGAACGACTACGGCGCAAACTCCGAGAACAAACTTCTAAAATTGGGGTATTTATCGATAATCTAGAAACTGCTCTCGATAAAAATGGCAAGATTCTCGAATCTCGTCGCCCTTATGTTGAACTATTGAGACTATTAGCAGATCAAGATGTGCATTCAGTTACTTTAGTAACGAGTCGTGAGCGTTTGCGGGAGTCAAGTGTAGAGGTTCATCTCTATCCACTGGAAGGTTTAGATGATCAAGCGTGGCGACAGTTTTTTAGCCGTCGCCACATCAATTGTGATTCTACTATTCTCAGTGAAATGTGCAAAGCTTGTGGAGGTAACGCCAAAGCAATGCAAATTCTCCGAGGAGCAATATTGACAGATTTTTCTGGTGACATACATGCCTATTGGCAGGAAAACTGTACAAATTTATTAATAGAAAGAGAGTTAAAAGATTTAGTCGCCAGTCAATTTACCCGTCTCCAAGAAAATGACTTAGAAGCTTATCGTCTCCTGTGTCGTTTAGGATGCTATCGTTATCAAGATATTACATCATTACCTATTGAGGGAGTTTTATGTTTGCTTTGGGATGTACCAGAACAAAAATGTAGAGGTGTAATTAAAGCTCTGCAAGATTTGTCTTTAATAGAAGCGAAAAAAGGACAATACTGGCTGCATCCTGTAATTCGTGATGAAGCTATCAGTCGGTTAAGGTTAATCAGTGAAGAATGGGATTTAGTAAACCGAAAAGCCGCAGAATTTTGGACGCAACGAGTTGCAGCCGTCAAAAATATCACAGATGCTTTAACCGCTTTAGAGGCTTATTATCACTATGTAGAAATTAGTAATTTTGAGCAAGCTGGTGATGTAATTTTACAAGGAAGAGGTGAACAGTGGAGTATAGAACCCATTTGGGATCTGGTGTACCGGGAGATTAAAAGTATTTTTTATTACTTATGTACTCAAGCAGTTTAACAGATGAAGAGTGGTCAA